>DAHVLU010000027.1:0-2808 GCA_027320175.1 Nitrososphaerota archaeon | reverse complement strand
ATCCTCGTAAACAGGCGCGAAACGGGGACGAAGCTCAGGGCATCCCCCAAGACCGTGAGGGTCCAGATCTACCTGAGCGACCTGATTGAGAGCGGGGATGAGGAGGGTGTAGTAGAAATCAGGACAGATGAGACCGGGGCAATACTCGACGTCCGCTCCCCGTACGAGACCGAGCGCCCCGACTGGCAGACCGTGAAGGTCTTCGCCGCGAGGCGGTGCTTCTACCTCTTCAAAGCGCGGAAGGAGGCTGCGAGCATAGCCAGGGCTGACAACACTTCGCCTTCACACGTCAACGTCGACGCCCTGATCAAGCGCTACCTCCCGTCGAAGTTCCCTGTCACAGCGACCCTCATGGAGACCGCCGACTGCCTCCGACAGGTAGAGGTGAGGTTCGCCTCACTGCTCAGGGAGATGATCGTCGACGCCCGGGGAAGGTCGCCAGAGAGCGTGGCTGCGACTGCCCTCTATCTCGCGGACATGGAGGTGTTCAGGTCCCTGTCTCCGGAGCAGAAAGGCCTCGTCTGGTCCCTGATTGTGCGCAGGGGGATGGACAGAGGCGGCTACCTTGGGATCAGGGGCCTTCTGTTAAAGGGCGAAGTGGGCTACGACGAGAGTGTCGTCCAAGACCAGGACCTCAAGCGTATCGGAGGTGGGATGAGTTGAAGCTCCTCAGAGGGAAGGAGCCCGAGACGAGGAGCGAGGGGAAGCTTGTAGCGCTCCCGGTGAAGCTCTGCGAGCCGCACCCTGATCTTCAGACGCGGCTGAAGTACGACCAGGTGGACGCGCTCGCCGAGGACATCAGGGTCCACGGGCAGCTGCAGCCGGGAAGGGCGGTCGAGAGGCCCGACGGGTCCGGATACTGGATCTACATGGGGATAGGGCGGCTCCTGGCGATCAAGAAGCTCTTCGAGAAGGACGGCGAGCCCAAGAGCTACTATGCCCTCTTGGACGAGGGGCTTCCATTCGTCGAGCTGTTCTCGAGGTCCATGTCGGAGAACCTGAAGCGCAGGAATCTTTCGGTCCTTGAGGAGGTAAGGTCGTTCTACCTTGCCTCACGGAAGGCTGACGAGGACGATATCGTCGCTGCGTCTGCCAAGATTGGAGAAGAGCCTTCCGCAGTGAGGAAGAGGATAGAGCTGGCCAGGGCGCTGGGGGAGAAGCTGTCGCGCCTGTATGACGTAGAGACGAGGGCAGGGTCCTCGTTCCAGCTCGGTCACCTCGAGGCCCTGTCGAAGCTCGTTGACGAGAGGGCGTTCTACCAGGCGGCTGCGGCGGTGGCTTTTGCGCGGTTCAACGTGAAGGAGCTCCAGGCGGCCCTGCGGAACAACTCCATCGACAAGATCGCGGCGGGGTTGCCGCCGTGGTTCTACGAGCTTTTCCCCGAGTACGCGGCGAAGCCCGAGGAGAAGGGGGACGGCCCCGACGCCGGTGCCGTCCACAAGGCGGAGTTGCCGGAGCAGAAGAACGTGGTGGCCCATTTCGTCGCGGCCCCGCAGCAGCTGCCTCCGCCCTCGCCGGTCGAGAAGCCGCTGGAGGTTTCTACTACATCTTCCAACGCGTCTGCCTCCCAGCCCCCCACCGGGGTCACCTACAAGGAGCGCCTCCCCTTCGTGGAGTGCCCCCACTGCGGGGCCCAGAACCCCTTCGAGCTGAAGGAGGACGCGGAGCTGACCCTGATCAGGTTCCAGGGGTCGGCCGTGCCGAAGAAGGACGCCGCCTCCCCCGAGGGGTCGTTCCGGAGGAGCTGCATCTGCGTGAACGGGGAGTGCGGGAAGGAGTTCTGGCTCTGGGCCGCCCTGGCGGACGGCGAGCTGAGGGCCGAGGCGAGGCGGAAGGGCGAAGAGGGGTGGTTCCCCCTGCCGCAGAAGTCGCCCACGGTCGGCTCGGTGAGCTGGAGCGCGGAGAGGAAGGCGTGGATGGTGAAGGCTGACGGGCGCCTCTGCGTCTACGGCGAGGACGGCAGGTTCGCCGAAGCCTAGGGGCTGTTACCCGAAATTGGCGGTTCTCGAAGTTGTCAGATTCGGGTAACACGCGGGTCTGCCCGAAGTGCGGCCGGCGGGGCTACGGTCCCTACACGAAGCGCCAGAGGGGGGAGCACTACGCCCAGTACTTCGTCCACCCATACGAGGAGGACGGGGTGAGGCGCCTGAGATGGCACTTCATCCCGAAGGGGAGGAGGTCAGCGGAGAGGAGGGAGAGGCTGGCGCGCCTGCTGGCGAGCGACGGATGGCGGGGGACGGGATACTTCGCGGGCCTGCTAGGGGTCTCTGAAAGTACGGTCCGGCGGGATCTGGACGTCCTAGCGGCGGATGGACGGGTAGTACGCAAGAAGTACGGTGGATACTTGGCCGACCTCTCAGGGACCCTTCTGAAGGACAAGCCCTGGATTGCTTGGAGCTAGTGGCGGCTGTAGCACCCTATCGAGCTGTGGGCGCCCCCGGGGCTGCTTTTATCCTGCCTCGGCCGTTCTGGGCATGTCCCTGGATCCCACTGAGAGGTGCAACTTCTGCGGGAACGTGTACCTCCTTTGGAAGCTGGTCGACCACGAATCAATCTGCTCTCTGAGGCCAAAGAAACTGACCATTGCAGAAGCCGTCAGGATTGTGACGAAGTCTCATCCTCTCGCTTCGAAGGATAGAGCCCTTCTCCTCAGGCTCGTCTGGCAGGTTCTGGACGGCTACCGAACCGCTCCCCCCATGACCAAGCTTACCGACCCCCGGCTGGTCCTTGCGATGGCCCGGCCTGCAACGCGTTAATACCTCCTGCGGTCCGGCGGCGTTCCAATGTCCGAAGAGGACGAAGAGCTTG
>DAHVLU010000021.1:0-4349 GCA_027320175.1 Nitrososphaerota archaeon | reverse complement strand
CTGTCCGCTGGCAGGCACCCGCCCGCCCCCAGGACGGGCTCG
This sequence comes from Nitrososphaerota archaeon, assembly GCA_027320175.1. Taxonomy (GTDB): domain Archaea; phylum Thermoproteota; class Nitrososphaeria; order Nitrososphaerales; family Gagatemarchaeaceae; genus UBA183. The sequence goes on along the minus strand of DAHVLU010000021.1, from coordinate 4,307 downwards.
AGGAAGATCGCGGCAGCGTCTCCCCCGGCCGCCTTCACTTCCCTCTCCGCCGCCTCCAGGTCGTTGAACCTGACGGTCTTCACGAACGCCTGTTCCTCCGGCAGGATGCCTGCGCTCTCCGACCTGTCGAACGGCTCGTGGACCCCCTTGTTCAGCTCCGTGTTGTAGCCGTGCCACCCCCCGGCCATCTTGATCACCGTCTTCTTCCCCGTGTAGCCCCTGGCCAGCCGGACCAGGTACATGGTGGCCTCGGCGCCGGTGTTGCAGAACCTCATCATCTCGGCGCAGGGGACGGTCTTCCGGATCTCCTCTCCCAGCTCCACCGACAGGCTGCTCCCCATGCCGTAGTGAGTCCCGTTGGAGATCTGACTCCTGAGGGCGTCCACGACGACCTTCGGGGAGTGGCCAAGGACGAGCGCCATGTGCCCCATCCAGTAGTCGGTGTACCTGTTGCCGTCCTCGTCCCAGATGTGCTGCCCCCTCGCCCTGCTCACGAAGATCGGGTAGGGCTCGTAGTGTCTCGCGTTGTGGTTCACTCCGCCGGCGAAGACACGGCTCGCCCGCTGGTAGAGGCGCCTCGAGCCCGCCGTCCTGCGTACATAGTCTCCCGGCAACCGAGAGACCGGCGACGACCCAACTATTTCAACTGCGTTCCCGCCACAAGAGTAAATTAACGCAGAAGACACGAAGAGGCCCGATGGAATTCACCGTACCGGTGGACTCTCCGTTCAACCTCGACTACACCCTCGACAGCGGGCAGGTCTTCAGGTGGAAGAGGACCGGGGAGTGGTGGGTCGGGGTGGTCTCGGGGTGTGTGCTGAAGGTCAAGCAGGAAGGAGACGCCCTGAGGTGCGTGGCCAGCTCTCAGAACGTCGGGAGCTCCTTCGTCACCTCGTACTTCAGGCTGGATGAAGACCTCGAAGGGATCCTCGCCGGGATCACGAAGGACGAAACTGTGACCAAAGCCATCGAGCGCTTCTACGGCCTCCGTCTGATAAGACAGGACAGGTGGGAGTGCCTGGCCTCCTTCCTTCTCGCCACCAACGCGAACATACCGAGAATCCAGAAGATGGTGGCGGAGGTGAGCGCGCGTTTCGGGAGACCCTTCGAGTTCGAGGGGCAGAGTTACCACGCCTTTCCTGGCCCCGGAGACCTGGCCGGCGCCTCCGTCGCCGAGCTGAGGTCGAGCGGGCTCGGGTACAGGGCCCCCTTCCTCAAGAGGGTGGCGGCCTCGGTCTCAGCAGGGCACGTCGACTTCGAGAGGGTCGCTTCGCTCCCCTACGAAGAGTCCCGCAGGCTCCTCCTGAGCGAGCTCTTCGGCAAGAAGGTGCTGCTCGGAGTGGGGCCGAAGGTGGCGGACTGCGTGCTGCTCTACTCCTTCGACAAGGACGAGTCGTTCCCCATCGACGTCTGGATCGCGAGGGCCATTTCCCGGTCGTACCCCGAGCTGATGGGGGCGCCGCTTCGGTCCCGGCTCAGGAAGGATGCCAGAGCGAAGCTTTCCGCCGCCGAATACGCAAGGGTGTCCAGCGCGGTCAGGGGATACTTCGGTGAGTACGCCGGCTATGCCCAGCAGTACCTCTTCATGGCCGCCAGGGATGCGGGTGCCTAGGCTACGATGCGCTCTTCTTCTTCGGCCGAGCCTTCTTCTCGACCTTCTCCTTCGCTGCTACTTCCGCCTTCTTCGCCTCCTTCTTGACCGCCCTGGCTGCTTCCTTGCCCGCCGCGACGGCCTCCTTCTCTATCTTCTTCACTCCCTCCTCGACTCTGGTCTCGGCCGCCCTCACCTCTTTCACGGCTTCAGGGACGGCATGGGAGTGCCATTCCTTGAGAGAGCCGACGTTCCCCTCGATCACGCTCCGCCGCCTGAAGTCGATGCTTGCCCCCCATCGCGCGGCGACCCTGGGGGCGACCCCCGCCCCTGCGAGCTCTCCAAGCGAAAACCCCTTCGCTTTCCTGGACACCATCCCGGTCTCGTGCCTCGACATGACCATCGCTTCAGGCGCCCGTCCCCTGGGCCGCGCCAGAGACGCCCTGGGAGCCCTGCCCTTCGCAGATTTCTCGACCCTCTTTACCTCCCGCTTGGCCGCCTGAGCTGCCCTCTCGACCACTTCTTCGACCTCCTTCACCGCCCCTTCCGCCTTCGCCGCAGCCTTTGGCTTCCTTGTCTTGCGAGGTTCTGAACTCAATGCTTTCGCAGCCCGCCCTGACGAGGGATAAAACGGTTCCTCGGCCCGGCGCCGCTACGAGCCCCGCTTCCGGAGTCCCCAGACGACCGCGATGGCTCCGGCGGCAGTCAGCATCAGCCCGGCTGCAATGTAGTACAGGTTCTGGTAGACCAGGTAACCGGGGACGAGCAGCACGTCGATGCCGACCAGGAGGACGACTATGCCCAGCGCGAAGTACCCCCCGCTCCCTATGGAAACCGGCGCCACCACCTGGCCTGTGGGGAGCTTGACCGGCCCCGTGGGGGCGGCCCTTCTGAAGGTGGGGACTCCGCCCTTCATCAGCCCCATCGGGAAGAACATGACGCCCAGCGCGAGGAGTATGCTCGAAGTGCTCTGGGCTGCGCCTGGCTCTGGGCTCGAGATGAGGCAGTAGCACCCGTCTCCCGCCGGGGTCATGACAGGGGACAGCGAGTAGTAGGGGGGCATGATGCTGCTGAAGAGCAGTATCCCTGTCACGCCGATGATGAGAAACACGAACGACAGGGCAACGAACTCCTTGTCCAAGGCTCAAAACTCGCGGAGCGTTTACGTTTCTTAAGGGTTTCTGGGTTGAAGCGTCACTGGTGGGGGGTCGCCCGGCGGAGGATGAACCCGGCGCCGATCAGCGCGACCAGGACTCCGACCAGTCCGATCGAGTTCGCGATGCCGATGGATGTGGCTCCCTGAGACTCGACGGTGCTCAGGGCGTAGAAGAGGGCATATGCGGCCACTATCATGCAGCATACTGCGGCCGGTATCCAGAGCTTCACTTTCGGGTGCCCCTTTTGGCCGCCCCATATGTCTATGGGTGCGGGGGGTACCGTTAACCCGCCCCGGGTCGGGTCCCTGCTCCTCGTCATCTTAATATCCGGACCAGGAGGGCGAGGCGAAACCACCACGCTTCACATACAGGGAGACGCCGCCGCAGGCGCGTCAGGGGCCATATCCCAGCCTCAGGGCCCGAGCCAGGGAGGCTCCGCCAAGAACACGGCCGTCAGAGGGTTCCGCAGGATCCAGCTTGCGACCGGGGGGATGCTGCTTCTCTCCTCGGCGGCGGGGGTGTACCTCCTCGCCACCGACGCGTCCCTATGGCTGCTCGCGGTCTCTCACGCCGTAGGGTTGGTGATAATCGTCGTCATGGACTTCGTCCTGGGGATCTACAGCCTGGCCTCGTCCAAGTCGGTCTACCTCCCTTCCATCGCCGCGGGGGTACTGGGGTTCGTCCTGCAGGCAGGGGACGTCCTCACGGCCCCCCAGTACAACATGACGGTCCCTTACTTCGCCAGGTACCTCTTCGGCCTTGGCGCCTTCGACCTCCTGCTGGCGCTGCAGGCAGGGGTGGTGGTCGCCGGAGTGCTGGGGAGGCCGCACGCTCGATACCTCTCCAGAAGAAAGAGCAAGTCGCAGAGGCTCGACTACACCCGGAGAGGGTTCATCAGGGCCGCGGCGGGCCTGGCGGGTCTCGTCGGCCTGGGGGTCCTTGTCGGCTCGGTCAAGCTCCCTGCCCCCACCAGCGGAACCAGGACCACCACGACAGGTTCGGTCCAGGGCTCGGTCGCGAACGTGAAAGACCTGCAGGTCGGCACCCCTGTCTACTTCGAATACCCATCAGGCTACCCCAACGCACTCATCAAGAACGCAGACGGTTCTTTGACGGCCCTGAGCATCCTATGCACCCATGTCTGCTGTGAGTGCTCCTTCGACGCCCCTTCAAGCACCTTCTACTGCCCCTGCCACGGCTCCCTCTTCGACAGCGCTGGCAGGGTGGTCCGCGGGCCGGCCTCCACAGACCTGCCCACGATCCAGCTCACGGTCGACGGCGCCGGCAACGTGTTTCCCACCGGGGTAAGCAATCCGGGCCCCTGCCAGGTATGAGCCCAGTTCATGCCCCTCCGCTGAAATAACAGGCGAAATAGGCTCAGAACCGCAAACAAGAGCATACCCGTCCCGCAGGTCGGATTTGAGCCGACGACACTCCGGTGACTGTGGCCTGAGTAGGCTGGACGGGTCAGCCGATGGCCGACCTCTACAGCCGGAAGCTCTTGGCCCCGTTGGGTCTACCAGGCTGAGCTACTGCGGGACAGCCGCCCGACCTGCCGA
>DAHVLU010000019.1:0-58576 GCA_027320175.1 Nitrososphaerota archaeon | reverse complement strand
CATGACTTGCACTTCCAGATGCCGGACGACGTCCTGCTCAGCCTCATGCTCGAACACGCGGGGCACTCTCTGGCGGCCTTCAGCGTGCGGAAGACTCTAGCGTACCTCTTCCTGAGCGTACCGCCGTACTTCGCGCCTAGGCCCTTTACGTTCTCTCTGGCCTTCGGCACTACTTCGTCGCCTCTATGATCTTGGCCCGGATCTCTTTCCCGAGTCTGATGGACGTGTCCACGGCCTGGAGCACCTGGGCGGGGGTTATGCTGTCCGCCTCTCCCTTCTGGGAGGCACAGACGTTGCCGCCGTCCTCGGTCGTGATGGTTATCCTCATGTCCATGGATGCTTCTTCCTCGGTGTTGGGGTCGACAACGACCCTGTCGCCGATCCTGGCGAAGGTCACGGAGACCGGGGTCTTCTCGACCGGGACTGGCACCAGCTGGTCGGTGGCCACTGCCTTGTCGTCCTTGACCACGTACTTCTTCATGGTCGCGGTCCTGAGCGCGGCGACGACCGCGTAGCTCGTCGCGTCGAAGAGGTTCCCGTCGACGTTCATGATGTTACAGTCAACGAACACGGCGATGACCGTCTTGCCGCTCACAAGGTTGAGCTTCCCGAGGTCAACCATCTTGGACTCTCGTATCCCCCTGTCGACCACCCTGGCGAGCTCTATGGCCTCCTCGCTGGGGGGCCCCGGCTCGGCGAAGGGCGACGACAGCGGGAGTATCTCAGCGTTGACCATCAGGATCCCCTTGTCAGGCGTGTCCGGGAACGGTATCCCGGTGGCTATCTTGACCCCTGCGATGACCTGGGTGTTCCCCAGGAACACCCTGGCGGACCCGTTCGCCTTCGGGATGACTCCTGTCTCTATCTTCAGCTCCCTGTGCTGGTCAAAGGCGCGGTCGTCCATGCGCTTCCCCGCCGCCAGCATCTGCACCATCTGCGCCTTGCGGATGGTCTCCACCACGTAATTCTTCTTCATCGACATCTACTCGGCCCCCTCCTCGACTTCCGACGTCGTCGCTTCGCCGCCGAAGAACCTGCTGTTGAGCGCGGCCCGCTGCATCGCGTTGACCTGCCTCCCCTTCTCTATTGCCAGCTCGAACGCCTTCTGGAACTGCTCTCTGGTGTAGATCCCGTCGACCTGTAGCAGCGTCACCTTGCCCAGGGTGGGCATTATCGCCACCGGCATGTCTCCGCTCCCTTCCTTGTCCTCCGTGTCGTCGAGGTCCGCGACTACCTGGTCGTTCACGATGCCGCACGAGCATCCGACCACCAAGTCCCTCATGTTGATACCGGCGTCGGCCAGCGCCAGCGAGGCCGCGGTTATGCCCGCAACCCTGGACCCGCCGTCCGACTGGAGCACTTCGACCCAGACCTCTATAGCCGTCCTGGGGTAGTCCTCGACGATGACCGCCGGCTGGAGCGCCTCTCTGATGACTTTGGATATCTCGATCTCTCTCCTCGACGGGGCCGGGTTCTTCCTTTCGTCCACCGAGAACGGCGCCATGTGGTACCGGCACCTAAGAAGGGCCCTGTCGGAGAGCACCTGGTGCTTCGGGTGCACTTCCTTCGGCCCGTACACGGCAGCCATTATCTTGTTCTTGCCCCACTCGATGTAAGCCGAACCGTCGGCGTTCTTCATCAGCCCCACCTGTATGCTGATGGGCCTCAGCTCGTCCCACTTCCTGCCGTCCCGCCTCTTGCCTGCCTCGTCGATGAGCTTGGTCTTGCCTTCACCCAACTTGGGTCCCTCCCAGATACGCGTCCACCCTCGTCATCAGGTCGGCCGCGTGGGTCTCCTCTTCCACGATCTTGACCGCCTTCGCCGCCCTGACCACACCTTCGGGGGTGCCGTTGATCACGACGGACCCGTTCTGGCCCACCCTGATGTCGCATCCCGTCTTTTCGCTGATTAAGTTGATCATCGAACCTCTCTTCCCAATTAGTCGGGGCACCTTCGTTGGTGATATCTTAACGATTTCCCCCGAGTCGATTTTACCGTAGCCTTCGCCCCTGATGCTGAGCTGTGGGTCCCTGGACCTCTCGAACGACTCGATCCGGCACCCGATGATGTCGCCGACCCTGAACTTGCTCGAAAGGTCGTGGGTCGAGGGCGAGAACTCGCGTCCGAATACGAAGGATGCTGGAAGGAACCCGTCGAAGCACGAGTTGATGTCGATGACCCAGCCGAACCCGTTGATGTCGACCACCTTGCCTATCACCTCGTCGTCGGTCCGGGGCAGATACGGCCCGGTGAGAGGGTTGAGCTTGACCCCGTCCCCGCCGACCTCGGCGAGCCCCACCCTGAGGGCGATGAGCTCGTCTCCCCGCTTCTCGATGTAGCTCCCGTACCTGAGGTTCCCCTTGGCTATGACGTCCCCGGGAATCACCTGTTTTCTTTGTATCATTGGCATTTCTATTTCACCACTGTAACCTGCGCGGCGCCCTTCGTCGTCGAGCCCAGGCGGTCCAGCAGTCCGGGCTGTCCGCCAGCCGGTATTTCTACTATTGCGGACAGGGTACCGTCTGCGAGCCAGTCTTCCTTGACTATCTCTCCGTAGGTCTTCAGCACCCCTATGGTCTGCCCTGAGTACTGCGCCGACACCTTCACCTGCAGCCTGATCTTCTCAGACTTCAACGGTAGAATGGTCCTCAGCGCGTCGACCACCGCCTTCATCTGCTCGTTGGGGTCCTGGAAGGGGTCGACGGACACCCTCGCCTCCTGCATCGCCTGGTCTATCCTAGTCGGAGGGTGAGGCAGCAGTGTCCTGGGGTCGACGAAGTTCTTCGAGATGGCGGCTATGATCGCCTTCCTCTTCTCGTCGGTCAGCTTCTTCCTCTGCTCCTGGGTGAGGTTGAGCTCGCCCCTCTTCAGCACTTCAAGTGCAGCCTTGGCGTGGTCGTCCGTCCCGAAGTGTAGCTTCAGCTTCTCGCTGGTTGCCCTGAGGCCCTTCCGCGAGTCCGAGTAGACTTCGTCGATGGCGATGACGGCTGAAGCCTCGACGTTCCTCCCCTGCCTGAAGGCTAGCGCCGAGTCGGGGTTTACGAGTATCTCAAAGTGCTCTCCGGCAATCGTGAGCTTGACCGTCGTGAACTTCGAAGATTCATGGGTCCTGGGCTTGAAGTCGCCGCCTCCGTGACCGAACCCGCCGCTCATTGGAGCCCGCGCTTCTAGGAGCTCTTGGCCGGCGGCTTGTCTGACTTGGTCTTGGCACCGGACGCTCTCTTGCCTACCTCTTGCTCCCCGAGGCGCCTCCACTTCTTGGTGTCGGCCTCCACGACCGCGACCTTGATGTGAGACGTCCCCGTCTTGTCTTCGCTGACGAGGTAGATGCATTCGATGGCAAGCGTAACAGCGTCGTCTAGGTTGAGGTCGCCCGAGTAGTTCTTCTCCAGGTAGTCGTTCACCTGGTCGCTCCCCTGTCCGATGGCGATGGCGTGGAATCCAGAGTACGTCCCTGTCGGGTCCGCGAGATAAACGACCGGACCGGCGTCGACCCCCGCGATGATCAGAGACACGCCGAAGGGCCTTACGCCCGCGTACTGCGTGTACTGCTGGTTCATGTCAGCGATGCGCTTCGCGATCGCCTCGACGTCGACCGGCTCATCGTAGATGAGCCTGTTGCTCTGTGCCAGCACTCTCGCGCTGTCGACTTGGATCCTCGCGTCCGGGATGTAACCCGCGCCCACCGCGCCCACGTGGTCGTCGATTTGGAACATCTTGACCACGGACTCGGTGCTCTGGAGCTTCTTCTGTTTCTCCTCGACGGCCAGCACCACGCCTTCCTTGGTCCTGATGCCAACCGCAAGGTTCCCTCTCCTCACCGTCTCGAGGGCGTACTCAACCTGATACAACCTGCCGTCGGGCGAGAATATTGTAATCGCCCTGTCGTATCCTGCCGAAGGTGCAAACATTTTCTTTGCCTTGCTCCTTTTTTGCCAACGTTTTCCGTGGCCTTTTAAACTGTTCTGAGGTCCAGAGGCAGTCCCCGAAAGTTCTTATCGAGAAAGCCCCCCGGGCCGCTGTTGCCCAAGGTCCTTGTGGTTAACAACTATCCTTCCCGCGAGCGGGTGGTCCGCCTCGAGGCCTGCTTCGAGGGGAACGGCGCCTCAGTCACCCCTGCGGAGTGGGACGACGTCTCCGCGTCCAAGTTCGGCGGTTTCGACGGCGTGGTGCTGTCAGGCTCCCCCGACATGATGAGCGAGGCGAAGACACAGGCGAAGTTCGGGGCCGAAGCGGAGGCGCTGCGGGACTCGGAGGTCCCCGTCCTCGGGGTCTGCTTCGGGCACCAGCTCATGGCCCACGCCTTCGGGGCCCAGGTCGTGAAAGACAAGCAGCACGTGCTGGGCATGGTGGAGACCACGGTCCTGAAGAATGACCCTCTCTTCCGGGGCCTCCCGGCTTCCCTCATGCTGCTCGAGTCAAGGTACGAAGTGGTGAAGTCGCTCCCGGGCGAATTCTCGCTCCTCGCAAAGAGCGCGACCAGCGGTATCGCCACCATGAAGCATAGGAAGAGGCCCCTCTACGGGGTCCAGTTCCACCCCGAGCGCTTCACAGCGGAGAACCCTGAAGGGGACAAGGTCGTCGGCAACTTCGTCGGACTCCTGAAGTAGGCGGCCAGCCCATGCCGGTCCAGAAGGTAATCTTCCACAAGGCGGTCGTTGACAGCCTCTTCACCTACTCGGCCATGGCCTACCCTAACGAGGGGATACTGCTCCTCAGGGGCAAGTCGAAGAAGGGGGTCGTCGAAGTGACGGGGGTGGTCGTCCCCCCGCTGGCGGACCACGGTGCCGCATTCTCATCTTTCAACTGGTGGATGCTCCCCATCGACCTCTCATACCTGGGGGTGGCCCACTCTCACCCGTCGGGGAACCACAACCCCTCACACCAAGACCTGCTTCACGCCACGGGGAGGATCATGGTGATAATGGGGTACCCCTACGCGACCGTCGACAACCTGGGGGTCTACGACCACAACGGGAACAGGGTCCCGTTTGAGGTGAAGTGAGCCCCCAGCCGCATGAGACGCTAAGGCTTATATCGTCTCATTGAAAGGACTTGTCTCATGTCACAGTACACCAAAGGGCAGAGCTGGGGTGCACTGAAGAAGGCCTGGCGCGGCTACAAGGTGGCCAAGGTCCAGAAGAACACGGAAGACATGAAGAAGTACGCCGAGCGCATCAGGACCCTTCAGAGCGAGCTCGGGCTCGTCCAGGCAAAGTTCCCTGAGCTAGGTCTCAACTAGACCCAGCTCTTCCTCCTTTTACTTCACCAGCTCGGAGTGGTTGGTTATGATCTGGTTCCTCAGGTCCTGGGCCTGCTGGAGCGTGAAGTCGGGCTCGGCCGAGACGAGCACCAGCTTGTCGCCCAGGTAGAACGTCATTATGTTCAGCCTTTCTCTCTTGTTGAAGGTGAACTGGTTCTTCCCGAAGTAGCGGTCCCAGGTCTTATCGTTGCTGATCTGTATCGTTATGCCGGCTATGAGCCTGATGTCCTCGCTCTGCGGCTCGAGAGAGGGGATCCCCTTCTTCATGCCGCCGGCGACCTGCCTCCCTGACTGGTCGAGGATCTGAGCGGAGCGTACCCTTCTGTCGAACTTGAAGATCTCTGTGATGATCTTGTCCCACTGGACTGCCAGCATTACGATTCACCTAGGTGCATACGGTGAGATATAAGGCAAACCCCGAGGACGATGTTGGAACCGCTTCATTGGGCGCCGTATGGTCGAAGAATCTGAGAAAGGGGCTGGGAGGCGAGGACGAGTAGTGAAAGCATACCAGTAAGTTTTATGAACTCCCATTCTTCCCGTGCCTTGTCGTCGTCATTGCCAGTGACTATCTCTCCCGATTTGACCTCCTTGGTCCTCAGAGTTGCCGTGGGGGGTGCGCTGCTACCGCACGGATGGGCTAAGGTGAAGGGTGGCTGGGGCAAGCAGTCCGGAGAATGGATCAAGACTATGGGCGTCCCACCTATCGCCGCTAGGGTCGTCACTCTCCTGGAGTTCTTTGGGGGGATTTTCCTCATTGCGGGGTTCTTGGTCCCGCTTGTCGCCGCCTTCCTCATCGTGCAGTTCGCTTCGATAGTTGTGATGAAGATGTCAAAGATGAAGGCCGGGTTCATGGCCGCAGGGGGAAAGCCCGGTTATGAGATCGACGTCATCTACCTGGTCCTGTCTCTAGCCATCCTGCTGCTGGGCGCGGGCGCCTTCTCGCTCGATGCGCTTCTCGGGATAGCATAGAGCGCACCTGCCGCCGGCTGTTTTGGTCGAATCGAGATTACGGACTTGTTGATACTGTTTGACTCAGGCTCTGAAGTGGCGTGATAGGGCGTATCAATGCCAGCTATGGTCCTCGAAATAGCAACAGTCCTTCTTGGCGCGAGCGTGGGCGCGGTAGTCGTGATCTACGCGGCGGCAAGGGGCTATCTTGGACACAAGAAGAAGGCGGCCGCTCCAGTAACCTCCATAGACACTTACGCTACGAAGGCGGAGCAGGCAGAGGTCCCAGCCACGGAGGCACCTGCCGTGGCGGAGCCTGCTCCGTCCCCTGCATCAGAGCCATCGCCAGTCACGGAGACCGCCACTTCACCAGCACCAGCGCTGTACGAAACGGTCCAGCCCGCACCTGCGCCTGTGACCTTCTCAGCGCCGTCGTCCGCATCCTTCGGGGCCCCGACGTTGGCTAAGAAGCCGACCCGGACCTACAGGAGAAGGACAGCTCCGGTAAGGAGCGCTGCCGGTGTCAAGAAGACCCTGGCCAAGCCGAAGAAGCGCTAAGCGAGAAACACAAAGCGTGAGCGTGGGTTCATAAACCCACACTCCTCCTCTTTTGACGCAATTTTGGAATCCGAGCCGATGGTAGGTCTCCACGTGTCTGCCGCTGGGTCGCCGGACCTCGCGTTCGACCGGGCCAGGGAAATCGGGGCCAACACCTTCCAGATCTTCACGAGGAACCCCAACCAGTGGAAGTTCAAACCTATACCCGACGAGGCCGTCGCCGCCTTCAGGCAGAAGAGGAAGGAGACGGGGTTCCGACGCGTCGTCGACCACATGCCGTACCTGCCCAACCTTGCGTCCCCCGAGAAGTCGACGATAAAGATAAGCAGGTTCACTCTGGACGAGGAGCTGAAGCGCTGCGACGCCCTGGGAATAGACTATCTGGTCGTCCATCTGGGGAGCCACCTGGGCAAAGGCGCGGCGGTGGGGATAGGGAACATCGCGGCCGCATGCAAGGAAGCCCTCTCCAGGAGCGACGGGTCCGCCACAATCCTGCTGGAGAACATGGCGGGCCAGAAGAACTGCGTCGGGGCGAGGTTCGAAGAGATCCGCGCCATCCTCGACAGGGTGGACGAGAGCCGCCGCGTCGGCGTCTGCCTCGACACGTGCCACGTGTTCGCCGCCGGATTCGACCTGGCGAGCGAAGAGGCGGTCACGGGGACCCTCGGGCTCTTCGACGACATCGTCGGGCTGGACCGGCTGAAGGCGGTGCATCTCAACGACTCGAAGGGAGCCCTGGGAAGCAGGCTTGACAGGCACGAGAACATAGGCGAAGGCAAGATAGGCCGCAACGGTATCAGGGCATTCCTGCGTCATCCGGGGATTGGCGAACGGCCTATCATCATGGAGACCCCCTACGAGGACTACAAGACAATGGGGAAGAGCGTCAGGCTCGTCCGTTCCTTCATGGGGTAGCTCGATTCAGTCAAATACGGGAGATGATGCGATGGCTGGCGCGGGCCCGTAGCTTAGATCCAGAGATGGAGAGGACTCAGGTAGAGCATCGGGCTTTTAACCCGAGGGTCAGCGAAGGCCCCTAAACGGGTTCGATTCCCGTCGGGCCCGCAGAGCTTGATTTGAGCTCCGTCTAGCCGGATGAACCCGATTTGAGATTTCCTGGTGGCATCGACTTCGGATTCGAACCGTAGAGGGTGATCTGCACCGACGCTCTATGTAGATTAGCGCGCGTGGGGTCCCAATAGTCCTATCTCTTTCGCCAGACTACCAACAGAAAGCCATAGTCGAACTCGTTCAATTTCAGCAGGTGCCCGTATTTGCGCTTCCATGTCCCATTCCCCAGTTCCAGCGCAAGCCGACGCATTCCCTTGGCGCGCTCATCGGGAGGAATCAGGCTGAGGATCGAGAGATTCCGCCACACACTTTCTCTGAGCACTTCGCTCGGTCTTCTCCAGTATGCACCATCGGACCCATCCATGCAGTCCCAAGGAACTGGGACGGGAACGAAGTCAACTGACCCACCCAAGACCTTCTTGTAGATGCCGAGAGGAACGAAGCGCCTCGACGCAAGTTCCCTGCTGGCAGGAAAGTAATCGCCAAGCAACCAGGATTTGGAAATCTTCGCTTGATCCCACGCGAAGATGACTATCCGGTCCTTGACTACTCGTCGCATTTCCCGAAGCCCTTGGACTCGGTCTGTCCAATGATGAATCGTGTTCACTCCCATTGCGGCGTCGAACGATTCATCTGGAAATGGAAGGTACTCGACCACAGCTCTCAATCCTTCGAAAGGCCCCGTCCTTTGTTTCATCATCACTGAGGAGGGTTCTACTGAGATTACGTGGCGGCCCTCTGGCTCATATGAACCTGTCCCAGCTCCCACGTTCAGGACCCGACCACAGCCCTCAAGTGCACTGGTTATCTTTGCCAGGATTCGGGGGTCGGTTAGGCGGGTTCTCGAGTAGGAGGAGCCGATTTGGTCATACAGAGCCATATTTTACGACGGTAAAATACTGATAAATATGTGATTCGTCATCTATGAAACGACATCTTGTGAATGGAATCCATCGGCAGGGTGGTTCAATTCCATTTCTGACCGGGCATTGCCAGCGGGTCCTGTCGGGCCCGTATCCTCCCCGCTTGAGGCTACAGCCATTATATGCACATGAAGACCGCAAAAGGCTAGAAGGATGTCATCTTCGCCGAAACCACAGTGGGATTTAATTATCCCAACCTGATATTTGAGCGACGATGGCGACAACCCTTGAGAAGGAGTTGAAGTTGATTCGTGAACGCCTCGACTCCATCGAAGATGCCCTGGGAGAGGAAATGTCCGACGACGACAAGAAAGCCAGAGCTGAAGCGATCAGGGAGCACAGGGAGGGCAAGACCATCCCCTTCGTCAGGAAGCACAATCATTGAAGGTTTACCTGTCTACGAGAGCAAGAAAGGGGTTGGACAGGGCACCTACAGATGTCAAGAACCGGCTTGAATCAGTCATCTCTGAACTCTTTTCGACGCCATACCCGGCCGGTTGCAAGAAGCTCAAGGGCGCGCCAGACTCGTACCGGCTCAGAGTGGGAGACTATCGGATACTGTATTCGATTCTGTCCCGCGATGAGATACTCGTGTTTAAGATTGCACCAAGGGGCTCTGCCTACGATTAGCGATAGGGAGACACCCGACAAGGGTGAGGCTGGCAGAGACTGCATTGGTAACGGGTTCGATTCCTTCGCGTCAGGAACCCGTCCATTTCGATACCATTTCTAGCTGCGATTTTGCACCGGTTCCCGTCGGGCCCGCGTTATGATTCATCCAATCTACTAAGCGAGTCCCATGTTGGACTCGAACTCGTTCCTAGTGAATCCCAGGTACGTTCGACCGCATGAGCATGTGGAATCGCGGAGGCGACAACCAGGTTTCAGGATTTCATGTAGGCCGGAATTTCTCCGCAATCTGATGGAGGGGGGTCTAGCTTCCCTCTTGAACTTCGAAGGTTTCCTGCGGCAAAAGGCCATGAGCCTCCTTGTGGGCTTTGGCAATGGCCTCCTTGTTCGGCGCAGTGGAGAGGCAGAATATGGTTCCTTCTTTCTCATCGAGCCAGTATTTCTGGAAGTTGACGCCATACTTCCCCTGCACCTTCAGGTCCTTCGCATGTGCCTCGGCGACGTCCTTCAGCTTGACCCCTTTCATGTTCTTGTGTATATCCAAGTAGCGAGGCACATCACAGTTCCAGCGGTTGGGTTTATTATGACTTCTGGTCGGACGAGACCATTGTGCTTCCTTTCGGAATCAGATTAGGCTGGTCTGTGGTCTCCGGGATTCACGACCGGAATCGTTTCTTGAGTCGATTCTGCTTTTTGCGCAAATGGTGAATCGAATGCCCAGGCGACAGGATTCGCTTAGTCTTCAAGAGATTCCCGTAGGACCCGCGGAGTTCAAAGCGAGCTCTGTTAATCCGAATCAACTTGAATCAAGCCTTTTCGAGCGAAAAAGGAACCCTGGGTGGGAGTCCCGGCGACAGAAGATTACTTTCGCTGAAGATACAGGTTTTCCTAGGACAAATAGGATTGGGCCCCCGGCTCTCAAATTCGCCGGGGGGTGGAGGGGGTGAGTTGGGAGTTGCTAGCCGAGGGGCTGAACTCCGAAGATGATGACGACGCCGGTGTTGATTTCGTACGGATTGGACGCTGTCGGGTTGATTGGAAGGAAGTCGCCCGCGGATTCGCCGGCAACTATGCCGACGGTGCTCTTGAATGGTGTGAATCCAGCCTGGTTGCTGTATGTGGGGTCGTAGGCAACGAGTATCAGGACCCAGGGGGCAACCATTTCTCCTGCAGTCCCACTACTACCGAAACCTGGCGAGCCTGCGAGTACATGGTCGTGATACGGGAGGTTATTTAGGAAACCTCCGTGGAAGCATGGATTGCAAAGAGGTTGGTACCCTGAGGGAAGACTCACCGGGTCACAGTTCGACGGGTTCGTGATGTCGCATCCACCCAGCTGAGAAGTGGGAAGCACGAACGATCCGAATGCCGCCGTGGGAGATGCTGAAGCAAAGTAGGCGGCGATGTAGATTGGCTCGGCTGCAGTGAGCAGACCCGGACTAGGATTCGCTATGATCTTCGCGATGAAGATACAATACAGTTGTCCGTTGGCGTAGGCAGTTTCTGCGCAGGGTCCTGCCGCTCTTGCCGCAGGGGCAATGGCCGAGAGAAGGCTAAGCATCAGAAGCATGGTGATTCCGAAGGCGATTGCTGCTTTCGTTTTGATCATTTTCACTTGAGTATCTCACCTCCTGCACTCTGGTGCAAACCCCGACTTCGATCGGCTCAGCTACCCTCTAGCACTTCGTAGGTTTCGTCCGGGAGCAGGCCGTGGGCATCTGCATGTGCCTTTCTAGGTGCGTCCCTGTCTGGCGCCTCTGAGAGACAGAAGACCTTCCCCTGGCTCTCGTCCACCCAGAACTTCAGGAACTTCACCCCATGCCTGTTCTGTACTTTGAGGTCTTTGGCATGGGCTTGGGCCACATCCGAGAGCTTGACCCCCTTCAGGCCGCTGTGCACGTCGATGTATCGAGGCATGACACGCTCTATTCCTGCATGATTGGAAAAGCCTAACGGCACAAATAGTGCAAAACGTCCACCTAAGGCGTGAATACGTCAAATTCGAGGCACCCGCCCAGCGAGGTTGTGAAAGAAATCATCGAAAGAGATGGAGCGATCAAGATTGGACTGGCGAGAGGCCTGGTTAACGCGAGGGCGCTGGCAAGGTATATCCAGGTTCAGACGCACAACCAATATTCCTTCGAGGCGCTCGTGAGTGCCATCAGGAGGTACCCTGTCGAGGCGAGCGCAGACAAGTACCAAGACGCGGGCAGACTCATCACAAAGTTGACCTTGAAAAACAAAATCGTGGCTGTCACAATTCGAAGTGCGTCCGAGATACCTCTGATTCTGGCGAGGTTCTCAGAGGAAATCGACTATGGGAGAGGGGAGACTTTCAGGGTTTCGTCTGGCGCAGAGTCGATATCCGTGGTAATCGACTCGAAGAACCTCGACAAGCTTGTGCGTGCCATACCAAAGAAAGACATCGTAAGGATTCTCGGTGATCTTTCAGAAATAATCGTGGTCCTATCGGACGTTGCACTGAAGACAGTCGGGGTCGCGGCAACAATCACCACAGACCTTGCGATTAACGGGGTGAACATCATGTACATCATGAGCTATGGGCCCCCGCACGCAATGGTCTTCATCGTAGAAGAGGAAGAAGCCTTGAATGGGTACAGAGGGCTCCAGAAGCTCAGCAAGATTTCGCTTTAGGTTGCCCTGAGACATCCGATTCAGAGAATTTCCGACCACATGTGCGGTCAGAAGTCCCGGCGACCCGCCGGTAGCTTCTCGCCCTCGCCTCGGATTCGGGCCCGAGTGATAAGCCCGAATCAGGCTCTGTCTCGTCAGAAAAGGTTGCTTCGGGCTATCCCGAATCCGCAGTCATCGGGTCGTCCCCTACACGTTGCTGACTTGTCATGGATATGGCATTCTTAAGTCACTTCTCTGCACCGAACCCCGATGTGAGTCCTGCCGTCAGGAAAGTGCAAGGTTTCTCCCATCGAAAGCGTGAAGACGAGATCATGAGGGCTCATGTAGGAGCCCCTCCCAAGAAGCTGAACGGGCAGGTAACTCTAAGCGAATACGATTCGTCTTGGCCGAAGCTGTTTGCCAAGGAGAGGCAACGAATCAAGCGTGCCCTGGCCCAGAATGCAATATCAATAGAGCATGTTGGTTCTACCTCCGTCCCTGGCCTTGCTGCAAAACCAATAATCGACATCCTGTTGGTAGTAGACAGCTCTGCTAACGAAGCATCGTACGTTCCCGCACTCGAATTCATCGGCTATGTGCTCAGAATCCGGGAACCCGGTTGGCATGAACACCGTCTGCTCAAAGGCACTAACATCAACCTACATGTATTCAGCAAGGGTGACGACGAGATAGAAAGAATGCTAGCATTCAGAGACTGGCTCCGCAAGAACCAGGAGGACATGGAACTCTACCTCAGAACCAAACGCGAGCTGGCCCGAAGAAACTGGAAGTACACTCAGAACTACGCTGACGCGAAGTCCAAGGTTGTCGAGTCGATCATCAAGAAGGCACGATTGAGGAGGTATTGAAGACGGGTAACCATGTCCCTCCAAAGACTGTAGCTTTCTTTGGTGCGCCCAATGTTCCATTTGGTCCGAAATCGAAACCGAGTCTGGGTCAGAATCTAGCGCCGTTTACCTGGCGGGTCCCGTCGGGCCCGCAGAGCTCGATTCGAGCTCCGTTTAGCCGGGTGAACCTGATTCAGGGCTTTCCGGTGACGTCGAATCCGGTGGATTCGAACCCTAGGTGGCGACCTGCACCGACGCTCCATATTGAACAGCGCGCATGGGGTCCCAATCATCCTATCTCCTTCGCCAGACTACCAACAGAAAGCCATAATCGAACTCGTTCAATTTCAGCAGGTGCCCGTATTTGCGCCAAGTCCCATTCCCCAATTCCAGCGCAAGTCGACGCATTCCCTTGGAGCGCTCAACGGATGGAATCAGGTTGAGGACCGAGAGATTCCGCCACACACTTTGTCTGAGTACTTCGCTCGGTCTTCGCCAGTAAGCGCCATCTGACCCATCCGCGCACTCCCAGGGGACTGGGACGGGAACGAAGTCAACTGACCCACCTAAGACCTTCTTGTAAGTTGCGGTAGGGTAACTCGCGGCGGCAGCGCATCAGGCCGCACGCGCAGCGGCCGCCTTCCCGGGTCCTGCCATCCGGTACTCCATACGCCGGGCGACCTCTCGCTTGAGGGTTGACCCCTCATAGGAGCCGACGACGGCCAACGCCATGTCGATGCCGGCAGATATCCCCGCACTGGTGATAATGTTCCCCTGCCTGATGTATCTCTTGTGTTCCACCCGCACCCCATCGAATTCGGCCAGCTCCTCAAGCGCGGACCAGTGAGTGGTCGCCCGCTTCCCCCTGAGCAGGCCTGCGCTAGCGAGGACCAGGGCGCCGGTGCATACGGACGCGACCAGTTCGCAATCCTTGGCTGCCTCTCTCACGAAATCGAGCGACGCTCTGTCTTTCATTATCTCTCTCGCGCCCTTGCCTCCGGGGACAACTAGAATCTCGAACGCCGGGCGCTGTGCAAGGCTCTTGTCGGGGATGACCGATAGGCCATAGCGGAACTTCACGGCATCCCCTTTCTTGCCAAGGGTGTACGGGTCAAACGAGCCTGGGCGCAAGCGTCCTGCGACACCGAAGACCTCAAGGGGCCCTACGACGTCGAGCTCCTCCGCATCGTCGAACACAAAGACGGCCACCCTTCGCGACATATTTTCAGATCTGACAGGTTCCAGGCGGAAACTCGCCGATACTTATGTCGAACGGCGCCATCTGACGGCACAACCGGCCTATGAACGTGCCGCGCCCTGCGCTAGTCCCCTGTGACGGCGTTTCCGATTGATCACGTGGGGAAGACCTGAACCACCCCCGGCCCTGGTACCGTCGGACCCGCGGGCCTGAACCCGTTCGGGTTCGGGTTCCCCTGCCGCCTTGGCGGCCTGGGGTGTTTCTTCGTTCGGGGCCCATAGGCGACCAAATCGACAGACGTTAGGCATGCGCGCACACCCGCCGGATTCTTGGACCTGAGCGACCAGGGTGGGCTACGATCGTCGCGGGCCGAGCGGGGCCGCGCTCTCTTGCTGCCGGGAGTTGCTTTAGATTCCTCAACGTCCCCAACAACGGCTCGGCACAGGGGAGCGATGGCGAGTGCTCTGAGCATGTATAAGGGGACAGCTGCCTTTCAGCCATACACCTCGGGATACGCACTGATCAGTGCCAGGTTCAGATTCAGGACGTTGACGTATGGTTCCGCGAAGACCCCCGATAGATAGGCGGTGTTCTCAGCCACGATTTGCTTCAGAGAGGCCGCCGGGATGTCCGTCGCCCCACTGATCCTTGAGATTTGAGAGTAAGCTTCCTGGACGGTGATGTCGGGGTCCACCCCCGATGCGGAGTCGTTCCTCGGATGGAAGTAGGATGACCCGTTGAAGCTCTGGGCTATGAGCTCAGAGCCTGCAGGGTGGCCCTTGAACTGGACGATCTCCCCGTTCGCCTGGTAGGGGAACAGCGCTTGGCCTATCCCAGTGACCAGCAACGGGAAGAAGAGCCCGCACAGCAGGAGAGACACAAACGCCAACCCGACGGCTGGTCTGACGTGCTTCACATTCGAGTTCATGTGTTTTGCCAATTTCTTCACCTATGGATGCACCAGCGACAACAAGATGTCTATCGCTTTGATTCCGACGAAGGGTGCTATCACTCCGCCTACGCCGTAGATCAACGTGTTTCGCAGGAATAGCGACATTGTACTGGACGGCTTGAAGGCCACTCCCCTCATCGCGAGGGGGATAAGGAGCGGAATGATGACTGCGTTGAAAATGAGCGCCGACAGGACCGCAGTGTTGAGACCAAGCTGCAGGACGTTAAGGGACTGGAGCTGAGGGACCGTCGTTGCGAAGAGGACTGGGACGATGGCGAAGTATTTGGCAACGTCGTTGGCTATGCTGAACGTCGTCACTGCCCCCCGGGTCACGAGCAACTGCTTGCCTAGCATCACCACGTCTATGATTTTTGCAGGGCTGGACTCGAGGTCGACCATGTTGGCGGCTTCCTTCGCCGGTTCGGTCCCCGAGTTCATCGCCAGTCCGATGTCCGAGGCCGCCAGGGCTGGCGCGTCGTTGGTGCCATCGCCAATCATGGCGACTATCCTCGACTCCGCCTGCTCCCTGCGAACCACGTCGTATTTGTCGTTGGGTCTCGCCTGTGGGACATACTCTTCGATTCCGACTTCCTTGGCGATGCTCTTTGCTGTGAGCGGCTGGTCGCCTGTAATCATTACGGGGCGTATTCCCATGGTCTTGACCGCCCTCACCTTTTCTCCGATGTCAGGCTTCAGCACATCCTTCAGCCTGACCACGCCCAGCACTTCGCCGTCTCTAACGACGCCGATCGGCGTTCCTCCGTCGTTCGAGATACCATCTACGACTCGGTCGAAGTCTTCTGAGCAGGGTGCAATCGTCCTCAGCGCGTCTGGGGCCCCCTTGATTATCTCCGTCTCGTCACTCGAGACAGCCCCGAGAATCGAATCGGCGAACTTCCTGCTGAGCCGCTGCTGTTGCTGGAACTCCTTTCCGCTCTTGGGCAAGGCCAGACCACCGAGCCGAGAAACTACTATCCCACTTGTCCGAGTGGTGGCGGAGAACTCGTACACCCTTGAACGTTCGAGGCCATTCAGTTCTCTAGGTATCGCACCGGCCTCGTACGACAGTCTGACTATACTCCGCCCTTCTGGTGTGTCATCGAACCAGGAGGCGAGGAATGCCGCCTCGCCCACCTCCCTTTGGGAATGTCCATCGAGCGGTATGAACTCCACTGCCTGTCTGTTTCCTACGGTGATGGTCCCTGTCTTGTCCAGAAGAATCACGTCGGCATCTCCGGCCGCCTCTATCGCCTTCCCTGACTTGGCTACCACCTTCCTCTCGTAGAGCCTTGAAACGCCAGACAGTCCAATCGCGGGGAGGAGCGCCCCTATCGTGGTCGGGAGCAGGCAGACGTAGAGTGCTATCATCGCAGACAAATCCCCTCCGAGGTTGAGCGCAACGGAAAGACCGGCAAGCGACGCGATGATGATGGTGAATATCGCGGTGAGGCCGACGAGGACCATGGTGACTGCCTGTTCGTTGGGAGTCTTCGGCCTCTTGGCAGCCTCCACCATTTTGATCATCCCGTTGATGTAAGACTCGCCGGGGCCAACCGCCACTCGGACAGTGAGCGTGTTGCTCACCACCAAAGACCCGCCGATGAGGGTGTCTCCGGGCGCCTTCCTGACGGGGGCTGATTCGCCGGTCACCAGCGACTCGTCGAGCATGGCGATCCCCTCTAGGACCTCGGCGTCGGTGGGGACCAGGTCACCCTTCTCGAGCAGGACCAGGTCGCCCTTCAGCAGAGACGACGAGGGTATCGCGACCACCTTCTGGGACCACTCTTCCCTGATCACTTTCTTGCTAGGCACCTCGCTTTCCAGACGTTTGAGGCTCTGTGCCGTGTTCCTCGCTTCCTGCTCCGCCAGTGCGTCAGAGAGGGTGCTGAACCAGACGGTGACGAGGAGGATGATGGCGACCTCTGCATAGAATCCCACATCTTTCAGACTGGAGAGCGGCTCGAATGGTCGAGGGTCTATGGCCATGGCCGCGACTATGAAGAACGCGAGCTCGACGATGAGCATCACCGGGTTAGACGCCAGCGAGACCGGATTCAACCTTACAACCGAGTCCTTGAAGACCTCAGCGCTCAGAAGCGGGCGACTGCGGGACTTCGCCTTCCTGGCTCCGTGTTTGGAGCTAGCCAATGAAATTCACCTGACCTTTGAGATACTGGAGGAGCGGACCGAGCGCCAGAAACGGAAAGAAAGTGAGAACAACCAGGATCAGAACGCTCCCTACGAGGACAACCGAGAACACCATGCTGTCGGTCTTGAGCCCGACCTCTGGGCTTCGCTTCCGACCGAGCATCGACCCACCCAAGGCGAGCAGCACGCCTGTGGGTGCGAATCTGCCAAGGAGGATGACGATGCCGGTCGTGATGTTGAAGAATGGCGTGTTCGCCGCGGCGCCGAAGAAGTCAGAACCATTGTTCGCAGCAGCGCTCGTGAACTCGTAAAGGACTTGGGTGAAGCCCGCGGCAGTGGGAGAAACTCCGATCTGAGCCGCGGCCCCGCTGGCGAATGCTAGAAGCGTCGGCACGAGAATGATGATTGGATGTATCAGGAAAGCAAACATGACGAGCTTGACGTCCCTTGTCGTTATCTTGATGCCGAGATACTCGGGTGTCCTCCCCGACATCAATCCGACCACGAAGACGGTGATTATAATGAACATGACCATGTACATCAGCCCGATCCCATCTCCGCCTGGAGTCGCCTGAATCAGCATCCCCATGAAGGCGGAAAGGATGGTCAGGGGGTGCATGCCAGCAAGAGACGCGTTCACTGAGCCCGTCGTGACGGCGGTGGTCACCACGGTCCAAAACGTCGAGAAGAATCCCCCGAATCGCGTCTCGATCCCCGGCCCGAGCGGGACGGAGGGCACGAAGGCGATCGCTAGGTCGATCGCGAAGAGAGAATAGGCTCCAATCAAGACCGGTCTATACTCGCGCTTCTTGCCAAGGATCTCCCCGAAGACGAAGACCAGGGCCGTGGGGAGCAACAGCATTAGGAATATCTCGGTAATATCAGTCAGGGGGCTCGGATTCTGGAAGGGGTAGGCGGAGTTTGCGCCGTAGTAGCCGCCACCGTCGGTGCCGAGCTGCATGATCGACACGAGCGAAGCTACTGGTCCGATCAGGATCGACTGTGTCGCACCAGTGACAGTGGTGACAGTCTGGTATCCGTTCAGGCTCTGTGGTAAACCGAGTCCCACCAGGACCACTGCGGCCACGAGGCTGAGTGGGATCAAGATGCGCGTGAGCGACCTCACGAAATCGACGTAGAAGTTTCCGAGGTCTTTCAGTCCCACCACGAAAGACCGGACGAAGGCTATGCACATGCATATCCCCGTGGCCGCAGAAGTGAACTGGAGAAACTGGATGGCCGTCATCTGGCTGAAGTATGAGAGCGTTGTTTCGCCGTTGTAGTGCTGAAGGTTCGTGTTGGTGGCGAACGAGATGACGGTGTTGAACGCCAAGTCCAAACTCATTCCATGGAAACCCTGTGGGTTCAGAGGAAGGGCGCCCTGGAAAGTGAGGATGAAGAAGGCGATGGCCATCTGGGCCACGTTCAAGAACAGGATCGCGAGGAAGTACTCCTTCCATCCCATCCCTCTGAGAGGGTCCACTCCGACGAGTCTGTAGATGCCGTTCTCGACGGGGTTCAGGACCCTGTCCAGCCTGCTCGGTCTGCGAGTGTAGACGCCGGCGATGTAGGGAGCGATGGCCTTAGCTGCCGCTAGAGCGGAGCCGAGAATCAGGACTACAAATATCCCCTGCAGTAACGTGATCAATTGATCTGGTGCCTCGTGATTCCATAATCTCCATGGTTGGCCTCTAGGTTCGGCCTACTGATGCGGGGGAGGCCTGCTCGGCTTCTCACCAACGTATCGGTGCCCTTTGTGGGCGTACAGCACGACAGAGGTCACGGTGCTCTTGACCCCTCTGATCTTCATGATCTTGTTCTTCAGTACTTCCCTGAAGCCCTCGATGTCGTCAGCAGAAACGAGGCACACGATGTCGAACTCCCCGGTGACCTCGTACATCTCTTCAAGTTCTGGTAGAACCCTAAGTGAACTGAGCACAGAATCCATTAGGGGCGACTCCACGAATATGTTCACAAAGGCAAGGAGTTTCGTCAAATGGATTCATCGAGGCTTTTTTCGTGCCTTCGGATTCCGCTTATAATCTTTTGCGATTGTCGAAGTGATTTGCACCGCACTGATGCTCTGCTAGTCAGTCGGCGACTCCATGTGCGCTTTGTGGCCGCAATGTACGACGGCACCAGGCGTCGCCGTCCGCTCCACTTCACCTTCGCCGCCGGTTCCGTGGCCAGGCAGCCGCTTGGCCAAGCGTGAACCTTATCGAGGTGGTCGCCCGGCTTGGGTGGAGACCTGAACCCGTCCGGGTCCGCGTGCCGTCGGGCCCGCGGACTTCAGACAGTTCGGGTTCGAGTCCCTTCGCCGATTCGGTGGCTTGCGAATTTACTTCGCTCGCCGCTCACATGCGAAAGTGATGGATGTTATTTGTGCGCCCATATTCTCGATTTCCCGGATACCAATGGTCCATACAGGTTACGAGCGCCAGCGACCCGAGGGAGCCGGGTTCCCCCGTTGCCGGAAACCACTTCAGGCCTCTCGACATCCTGACATCGCCCCGCTGGGCGGATATCGGCGACTACTCTTCAATATCCACAAACTGTAGAGCCGGGAACGGGGCCTGCTAGTGCAGGTGCAATGAACCCTTACGCAGGGTCTCAACCAATGTCATCGTTAAGAATCCTCGGCGTCCCCCGGAGGGGGTGCCGGAGGTCCGTGCCTTCTTTCCATCGACCAGGGGAGTCAGCAGGGAAGCAGCGTACCTCATAGCCGCCGGATTCCTGATCAACTTCGGAGGCGGCTACTTCATCGTAGCTCGCCCAGTGTACCTCTATCAAATTGGGTTCGACCCCACAATCGTCGGCATTCTGATTACAGTCCAGGGGCTCCTTGGTGTCGCACTTTCGATTCCGGTTGCCATGCTTTCGGATGTCGTGGGCAGGAAAAAGTTCGTCGTCTATGGGCTTTTGCTCGACGCCCTTGGTTCCTTCCTTTTCTTCTACTCGACCAGCCTCGCACTTCTGGTCGCAGCTCAGGTCGTCTTCGCTTTTGTGACCGCTGCGGCCGGGGCGCCCTTCTTCGCCTTCTTTACAGAGACGACGACCAACGAGAACCGCAACGACCTGTTCGTGATATTGGGCTTCGCCAGCGGCATCGCGACTTCAATAGGCAGTTACGCCTCAGGGCTCCCCCCATGGCTCGGTTCACTCTTGGGAGTGAACGAGGCCGCGGCCTTCCGAATCCTCTTCCTTGCCGTAGCGGTTTCGAGTCTGGCCGCGGGATTGATTGCGCAGGTCTTCGTCCTTGAGAAGAACCCGAAGGTGCCGGGCGGTCCGCGTATCTCCCTCAGAGGCGCAATCAAGCTCCCAAGGAAGTCGATTGGCGTCGTGAAGAAGTTCTCGATAGTCAGCCTCACGGGGATGGGCGCGGGGATGCTCATCCCGCTTCTCCCTCTGTGGTACAGCCTGAAGTTCGGGGTGGATGTTTCTGTCATCGGCCCGCTCTACGGATCGATCTTCCTGATGACAGCCATCGCGTCGCTATTCACTCCGGCTCTTGCAAGGCGGAAGGGAAGCATCTTCACAATCGTGGTGCCGGACCTGGCGGGGGTAGTGGTCCTGCTCGCGATGCCGTTCTCTCCTGATTTTCTCTTCGCCGGGGTCCTCATGGTGGTCAGGAGTCTGCTCGCGAACATGTACACCCCAATCTACGAGTCTTTCATGATGAGTCGGATTGACCCGAGTGAGCGGGCAACCTCTTCTAGCATTATCCAGATGTTCGATAATATCCCGAGGGCCTACGCTTCAGGTCTGGGGGGTTACCTGTTCTCGCTGGGTCTCCTTGACCTCCCGTTCTTCATCACGGGCTCTCTTTACGTCCTCTCCGACTCGCTTCTGTATCTATTCTTCGGGAAGGCAGAGTCCAGGCCCCCGGCACCTCAAGCGATGACAGAAACAGGGTGAGCTATTCGGCTGGAGGCGCAACGAACCCCATGCACAATAGGACTTCCGTATTGGCCCCTATGTTCATAGAGTGTAACAGCTGTCAGACTGGCCTGTGATTCTCGTGGCTCAGCCTGATATGGTCGCTACTCGCGGACATGACCGTCCGATCTTCTACAGCCATGCACATGGCTGCTCTTTCGGTTATTAACGAAGGCAGACCTGAGCCCTGTTCAGGTTCATGTCCCAGTTCCAGCCCACCCGGTTGCTCCTGTTTGACGAACGATCGCCGGCACGGACTCGGACTCTCCGCTGGGCCCACACTCGTTCGGGTTCGAGTCTTTTTACCGGTTCGGTGTATTGGGATGTTTCTTCGTTCGCGGCCAGCAGGCAACTGTACCGATGGACGTTGCTTATGCCCCCATCTTCTAAGTCCTTGGATCCGTTAGACCAAGTGGGTCCCGGGCGCCGAGGATCGAGGGGAGCCAGGTTTTCCTGCTGGCAGGAGCCACTTCATGTCTCTTAACGTCCACAACAACGTCCTGACCCAGGGGGTGCATGGACGAATCCACTTCGAACATGTGTATGCGGTCCGGCGTTTCAGAAAACTCCAGTTGAAAAGGCCGAAGTCTGCAACGTGGGAATCAGTTTCACAGAGCCCCGTACTGACGAATAGCTCGATTCGGATGCTTTAACTGGAACGCAAGCCGGAACAGGAAATGCCTTGGCAGAATTTGTCCTGGTGCCGGGTGCATGGCTCGGGGCGTGGGCCTGGAAGAGGGTGGTCCCTCTTCTAGAGAGGCGCGGTCATTCTGCCCATCCCGTGACCCTTACAGGGATTGGAGAGAGGGTGCATCTTGCGGGTGGAGGGGTCGGAATGGAGACGGGGATTCAAGACGTTCTGAACGTTATCAGGTACAACGACCTTGACGACATTGTGCTTGTGGGGCACAGCTTTGCTGGCAAAGTTGCAGCTGCCGTGGCGGACCGGGACACGGACAAGATCAAGATGGTCCTCTATCTAGACGGATTCCATCCAGAGAAAGTCCGTATACCTCAGGGGAACTTTCCCGACGAGTTCCCTATCAATGGCTCGGTGGTGCCTCTGCCCGGGGAATTCCTCGAATC
The DNA here is from genome assembly GCA_027320175.1 of Nitrososphaerota archaeon. Classification (GTDB taxonomy): domain Archaea; phylum Thermoproteota; class Nitrososphaeria; order Nitrososphaerales; family Gagatemarchaeaceae; genus UBA183. The sequence continues at coordinate 36,377 of DAHVLU010000019.1, read as the reverse complement.
GGTCGGGAAGGACGTTCAGGGGACCGACCGGGAGTGGCTTCTTTCGAAGGTCACTCCGACGCCCGTCAAGTATCTCCGCGACCCGATTACACTCTCGGAAAGGTTCGACTCCGTGAGGAGCGCGTACATTTTCTGCACGTTGGGCGACACGCTCTCCTGGTACCTTTCGCAGTCTCCTGGCGGCAAAGTGGACGAAGTGCTGAAAGCGAACTTGGACGGGCCATATAGGCTCGTCAAGTCCGGCCATTGGCCAATGATAACGAAACCAAAAGAGCTCGCAGAAGCAATGATGGCCCTTGCCGAATGACGTGTCATGATGAAATTCTCGGTCCTGGAGCTTGGGCCGGTTACGTCGCCTGACTTCGTAAAGTTTGTTGAGAAGTACAATGCGTGTGGGGCGGCTGTTGGTGTGTCTTCCAGCATAACCCGTAGGGGAAATGAACAGGGAGTGCGTCGGCGAACAAAGCTCTCAAGAAGAAGCTTGTTACGGGGTCCAAGTCCCATTCGGCCCTGGTCTACGACGGGCAAGATTTAATCGGTTGGTGCCTCTTCGGTCGACCGGCCGAGCTTCCGGGCCGGATGCACGCATATTGTAGGCTTGGACTGGCCCTGCCGGACTGGAGAATACTCTGTTTTTCGTAGACCGAGACAGGAGGAACGAAGGAGTAGCAAAGGCTGCGTTGGAACGCGTACTGCGAATTATTGCTGAGACAGTATAGTGCCGGACGTTATCTATGTGCCAATCTTCTTGATTCCCGGACCCCAAATGACCAACATGGGTTACGGGCGCTGCTGACTGAGGGGGGCCACATCTGCGAATCCTCCCCGTAGCTTGAACGTCCATTGGAGAAGCGCGCTTATCAGCTCCTGCAATAGTTGACGAGCTCGTTCGTCCGTCAGGCGAAGCTGGGGGTCGAACTTCTCTCGCGAGTTGGCAAGAAGAAATTGGGGCTGGTTTATCGGATGCATATTGAGATCCACCATGATCTTCCTGAGCTCAAGCTGGGCCCTCGCGCCTCCTTTCGACCCTGTGGACGCGCTCACTATCGCAGCGGGCTTCCCGTCCCAAGAATTGTCTCCGTCCGGCCTGTTTCCCCACTCGACGGCGTTCTTCATCACAGCAGAGATGCTAAGGTTGTATTCGGGTTCAGCGAAGATAATGGCGTCAGCCGCCCGAATCTTGCCCTTGAATTCCTTTACCGCAGGCGGCATGGTCTTCTCTAGGTCTTCGTTGAAAAGAGGGAACCGAGAGACATCGTATAGCTCGAGGGTGACATCCGCAGACAAAAACTCCTGCGCTGCGATTAGTAGGGCCGTGTTATAGGAATCTCTGCGGCCGCTGCCCGAAATTCCAAGAATCTTGACGGCGCTTGTCTTTTGCTCTGCTTTTGCAACCGCGTCGTGGGGCGGCACTAACATCATGTTAGCCGCTAACATAACACAAGTTTATAAACTGAAACGGGCACCCATGGCAGTAGATGGCATTTGCGACACTAGCCGATGAGAAGGCCACCTGCGATCCCGAAGTCTGTTCGTTGATTCGCGGGATAAAGCGGGCAGGTTCTCCCTGGAATCTCATAGTGACCGCCTATCTTCTTGAGAAACCCCGTCGGTTCAACGAGATTCTCCAAGTCGGCAGGAACGACTCCCTCAACTCAAGAACCCTTTCCCGGACGCTGAAGCAACTGGTCGGTGAAGGTTTCATAGCGCGGCGGGTGGTCAATACTCAACCTTTTGCAGTGGAATACGCCCTGACACGGGAAGGCGAAAGGCTGCGCAAGTTGCTGGAAGCGTACAGAGCCCTGGATCCAAGGGCGAGGCGGTAGGCTCACCTTGACGTCCAGCCAACGCGCCCAAGCCTACTGCGATTGGAACTTTCCCAGACGCCAGTTTCATACGCTGGGGGGATGACGGCGTCGTTCCAAACCTGACCGTTCAAAGCCACTGACCGAGCTCGCCAGTTCAACAAAATGCACAAGGCATTGAGTGATAGGGCGACTAATTTTCAGCAGAAGCGAAAAGGGATTATTCACACACAAGTCTACCAAGTCCGACCAGAAACAACAGTCAAATCACTCGGAAAGTGCCTGTTTGCCGCATAGGTTGTTCTCGACTGAACAGCGGGACCGCATCAAAGACCGCCTCCTTGAGATGGGGAGGTCGGATAGCCGGATAGTCTCGGCCGCATTGGTCGGGTCGAGCGCAACAGGAGGAGACCGGTGGTCAGATTTGGACGTCACCTTCGGCCTGAAAGCCGAAGCCAAGCTCGAACCCGTCCTCTCCGACTGGACCGCAAGCCTCCGACAGGAGTTCGACGCCGTTCATCTCTTTGACCTCCCCCATTGGACCTCACTGTATCGTGTCTTCCTCTTCCCCGGCAATCTGCAGGTGGACGTTTCGTTCACCCCGGAGGCAGACTTCGGCGCGAACGGGCCTCGTTTCAAGCTGGTCTTCGGCAAGGCCACAGAGAAGGCTAGGCCGCAACAGCCTACGCCGCAACACCTCTTCGGATACGCAGTCCATCACCTGGTCCGGGCGCGTTTCTGCATCGAGCGCGGGCGACTCTGGCAGGCGGAGTACTGGATCAGCGCCGCCCGCGACTACGTCTTGGCGCTTGCGTGCCTTCAACGGGGGCTAAGCACAGACAATGGGCGTGGATTCGACAGCCTGCCGGGCGATGTCACGAGGCCGCTCGCGGGTTCACTCGTACGCTCACTGGGCCGGAGAACGCTCCTTGGAGCGCTGGAAAAGACCGTGGAAGGGCTTCTTGAGAATTCAAGAGACGTCGGGGAGCCCGCCTTGAGACTCAAGGGACAGTTGCGGAACCTGAGTTCACACTCCCTGGGCGACTAGACTGCCTACTTCAACCTCAGTGGGCCTGATTGACGCGCCGACTCGGTACGATGGATCCGCATCATGCCACGTAGTGCCCTCCTCCCTTTTGTTCACCAACATGCACATGTTGTCGAACAGTGCGACGGGAGGACACGCCTCCGGATGCTCTCGTCAGAATGAGTGAGCTAGAGATTCGACCTGATTTGGATGTCCGCGGCTCCGGACGTAGAACAGCAGGCAGGGTTCTCGTAGCTCTGCCTGCTCATGTAGATCATCGACTCGTCCTGGGTGACGACCGCCCGGAAGTTCGTAGGCGCGTCCCCAGATACCGTGAACAGCTTCTCGGAGTCGACGATGAGGATGTTGCTCGCGCAGCAGAGGGTCTTGTCCGGCGTTATCCGCAACTTCGAGGCTCCTTTGAAAGCGCCGTCCGCGAGGGCTATCTTGATGTTCGAGCCTCTGTTGCGGGCCTTCTTGAGAGACTCGGCGATTCCAGCGAGGAGTGTCTCGTCATCGAACATCACCAGGACTTCCCTTCTCGACGCTTCTATCGTCTCTTTCATTTTCTCCACTATGTTGCGGGACCCCTTGACGATGTAGGCCAGTTCCGCGTCTTCGCTCTTTCCACTCGCGCGAATCGGCTCGAGGAGCTTGGTCAGCTCCTTCACCTTCTTCGACTGCCTTCGGTGATTTTCATCGGCCTGGCTCTGAAGGTTCGAGGCAATCTGGTCCACGCCCAGCGCCCGGTACAGACTGGGGGTCCCATGTTGGACAATGATCAGGTTCTTCTCTTCAAGCTCCTTAAGCGCGTAATAGATCTTGGAGTCCGGGATGCCTGTCAGGCCGCAGAGGCTGGTGGCCGAGACCGGCTGATTCTCCAGTATCGAAAGGAAAGCCCTGGCTGCATAGGCGGTGAGCCCGAGTTCCCTGACCCTAGACAGTATAGCGTCTTTTGCTCCATCGACTTCGGTTGACCGCGTCTTCTTACTCCCCCTGAGTAGAAACAGTCAGGCAACCAATATATACTTTCCTACTACCCAAGGTAAGTAGGTGAATACAACAACGTCGAACCAAAGTAGCAAGCAGGAAGCCGTAGCGGAACAGAAACCAAAGGGCGGCTTTATCGCAGGCAAGGAAATCCCGACGGTCGCCACAGGCAGCTGTTGCGGGACCGGAGCCGCAGGAAGCTGCTGCGGAACCGAAGGCTCGGCAGCGGGGCAGGCTGGAGACTGTTGCGGGACCACGTCCGTGCCGTCTGGAGCCAGCAATGCCGGAGGTTGTTCTGGCGACAAAGCGCAGGCCGCCGCGTCTTCCTGTGGATGCGGGTCGTCAGATTGCTGCACTACCTAGACCCGGCCCAGGGGAGCTTCCTCGACCCCCTCGAGGCAGAGGGGGCCTCCCCTATTTCGCCGAACCGGGAGCCCCGTTCGCGAGTGCTCCTTCCAGAGCTGCGCCGTCTCCTGGCCCTCGTCTCCACCTCTCGCACGAGCGAGGACCTGAAGGAGCTTTGTTCCGAGAAGTTCCGCGGGAGGAGCAGCGCATCAGGCAACTCACTTGCAGCCGAATGGATCGAATCCAAGTTATCTGGTTTAGGGCTTCGCCCGAGCGTACAAGCATTCGCAGAATCGACCCCTGTCTTCCATCTGCAGTCCCTGCCCGAACTATCGATCGTCGATGGAAACAGGGGCCCGCGTTCCTTGGAACACAGGGTGGAGTTCGCGGAGCACTACAGGTCGGCGCCCCTGAGCGACCCCAAGGAAGGCCTGGCAAGGGCGTGGGACCCGAGCATCGGTCATCAGGACGAATGGGTCATGGTGGACAAAGCCCTAGGAGGAGGCGAACTCGAGGAAACGGCCCTCCTTGCCGCATCCTCGGGTGCCCTTGGAATCCTCATGCCGAACGGCGTCGGGAGGGACGGCTTCATGTCCAAGCAGTTGCTGGGCGCGCCCCCAATCCAACTTCCCGTGCTCCGAGTGAGGCCGGACATCCTGTCGACGCTGAACTCGAAGAGAATCCGAGCGTCAGTGCCCATTCAGAGGAAGGCGGCCACGGGCAGAAACATCCAAGCCGAAATCCCGGGGACGAACCCAGATTTCGCAGGGTCGCCACTAGTCCTCGGCGCCCATTACGACGCCGTGGGCGACGATCCCGAAGGTCATCGCTTCCAGGGGGCAGGAGATAACGCCGCGGGGGTCGCGGCCATCCTCGAACTGGCCCGACTACTGTCTTCATCTGACTGCAAGCCCGTCAGACCCATCAGGTTCGTGGCTTTCGACGGAGAAGAGATTGGCGCCCTGGGGTCGAAGGCGTATGCCGAGGGCTTCGTCCGCGATATCGCGGACCCTCTGGTGATCAACCTCGACGGGGCCGCAGCCTACAACGGGGTCGCGTACGTGGAGGCGAGCAGGAACGCAGGTCCGATCGTCGACGCCCTAGACTTCGCGGGGGCGAAGCTGGGGATGCCTCTCGCCTTTGGAAACATAGCCTCCGACAACAGAAGGTTCGCAGGACTCGGCTTCAAATCTGTAGGCGTGGCTCTGGGCGCCAAGGCCATCCATTCGCCTGCTGACACATACGAGTCAGTTGACCCACAGGCGACGAGGAGAGCCGTCGAACTCTTGCTCACGACCGCGTGGATGCTGGCGTACCCGAACTAGGAGAGGAAACCGGGTTTGAACCTGAGCAAGGTCAGAGAGGACTTTCCCGTCATCAGCGAAGGGACGATGGACGGGAAGAGGCTGGTCTACCTCGACAGCGCATGCCAATCTCTTAGGCCCAGGCAGGTCGTTGATGCGATCGGGGGTTACTATAACGACCTCGGCAGCTGTACCGGTCTGTTTGCTTCTTCGAACGCCCTCGCGGCTAGGACACAGGTCCTCGTTTCGGAAGCAAGGGTGAAGATGGCGCGTTTCATCGGAGCCGACGAGCCGGAAGTGATTTGGCAGCCTAACACGACATATGGGATGAGCTTGGTGGCCATGAGCCTGAGCAGCCGCTACTGCTCCCCGGGAGTCAGAATGGAGAAGGGAGACAATATCGTGACCACCGATGCAGAACATCACAGCGGTCTCCTGCCCTTCTGGGCGCTAGAACGAGAGAAGGGAGTGCACCACAGAATTTTCCCCGTGGACAGCAGAGGTGAAATCGACCTGCAGAAGTTCCAGGACTTCCTCACCAGGAGGACGAAGCTCATCTCAGTGGTGTGGGCATCGAACGTCACGGGAATCATCAACCCAGTCGAGGCGCTGGTGAAGATAGCGCACGACAACGGGTCTCTGGTTCTGGTGGACGGAGCACAGTATGTACCTCATCACCTTGTTGACGTGGGCGCTTTCAAGATGGACTTCCTGGCCTTCTCGGTGCACAAGATGTGCGGGCCTTCGGGGACGGGGGTCCTGTTCGGCGTCAAGGAACTTCTGGAAGAGATGCCTGTTGTGATAGTGGGCGGAGAGACGGTCGATGGTCTTTCGATCGCTAACGGTCAAAGTGGACCGACGGTGACTCCTAGGTTCAGGGGCCCACCGGAGCGCTTCGAACCAGGCCTTCAGAACTTCGCCGGGATAATCGGGGCTGGAGCGGCAGTTGACTACCTTAGCTCTATCGGAATGGAAGCTGTGGAGAGCCACGAAGACTCGCTTACGCGACTCATGTTGTCGAAGTTGGCCGGGGTCGATGGCCTGGAGATCGTAGGGCCTCGAACCTACGAAACAGGTAAACACGCCGCACTGGCTTCGTTCAGGATAAGAGACAAAGAGGGGAACCTGATTGAAGGGGACAGAATAGCCCGTTGGATGGACGAGCGGGTGCCAGGTCACAAGGTACTGATTAGATCGGGGGGTCACGAAGCCCACCCCCTCCTAAGAAGGCTGGGCGTTCCAGAACTTTCGACGAGCCGTGCATCGTTGTATCTTTACAATGAAGACGGGGACGTCAGACTCTTGGTCGATTCATTGAAGGAGTTGGAAGAGTCGGGCGGTGGAGCCAGGAACCTCGCATCCCGTAAAGCTCCGGCCTAGATAGCGGACGGCCATCTTCCGGCTTGACGCTTATGATTTCAGGCAGCTGTCAGATCGTCCGCGTCCTCTCCTCTTCGCCTCTTCCGTCGCTTTCAGGGCCAAGAAGCCGTTTGACCAGGTTGAGCTCGCTCGACGAGGTTGGTAGAAATTAAGCTTCCGTTCAGCGACTCGTTGGCGCAGCACTGTGCAGGCTTGGGCACGGCAGGGAAGCGTCAACCGACCCGATTCGACAATTTGCACGTAGTGTTGAACTATTCACAGGGGGTCCCCGGAAGGTCTCCGAGGGCCAGGTGAATCCTTGGGAAGGCAGTCCATGTTGTCGCGACGCGCATGGTCTTAATACTCTGGCATCGCTGGCCGCTTTAGAATATGCGAGTCGGGGTGATTTCCGACATCCACGGCAATTTGGTCTGCCTTGAAGCAATCCTTTCAGAGCTCAGGCAAGCCCATGTAGAGCAGGTGGTCTGCCTGGGGGACGTCGCTGAACTGGGGCCGCGCCCACATGACGTGATAAGAGAGCTAAGGCAGCTTCGTTGTGCGGTCGTAATGGGCAACGAGGACGAAGCGTTGCTCTCAACGGAATCCCCTCGGAAGTACGCAGACGAAGGGGATGAGAAGATCCATGAAATCGATAAGTGGACTGTGAGCCAGATGACCTCTTCCGACCTCGATTTCATCAGGAATTTCGAGCCTACGGTGCGTGTGGATCTCCCCGGAGGCAAAGCCCTTCTCTGCTGCCACGGCTCCCCGAGGTCTAACACTGAGAGAATCACCTCAACAGCACCCGACGACGAAGAGCTCGAGAAGATCATTTCGGGAGCGAGGCGGCCGTTCGCATTGGCGTCCGGCCACACCCACCTTCAGATGACTCGCAGCCACCTGGGCTCTACCATCCTATTCAACCCCGGGAGCGTGGGGTTGCCGTTTCTCTACCATTCGGTAGCCGATCTGAGAGTCCAACATCCGAAGTTCGCCCCTCAGGCGGAGTGGGCTCTCCTAGAAACGGATGGCAGCAGCACGAGAGTCGAACTGCGGCGGACAAGGGTAGGCTTCGACAAGATTTCCGCGTCAATCATGGACAGCGGGATGCCTCATGCTGAATGGTTGATGAGTCAATGGGAGCCGTCCTAGTCGTAGGGAGAAGCACCGAAGTCCCGAGAGAATTCCGCAGGACTCGAACGACCGTTTTTTATGCAGACCACTTCGCTTACTATCCTTTCCGGGGCTCCACGTACCGCCATGGTCTCACTTTCGCCCCTCGGGGGCAGTCGGCCTCTCAGTTAGCCTGGTCCGCCTGATTTGGTGACGGGTTGTCGGCCATGAACTGCACGACCCGTTCGGCGAGCAACTCTCCGATGTCCTCTTGGATAAAGTGGCCTGCCTCGAGTCTTTCGTGCTTCTGGCCCTTGGCTCCAGGGACGTGCTCGACGAGCTCCTTCATGTTGCGCTCAGACCCCAGGCCAGCGTCATACTTGCCCCCCAAGAAGAGGAAAGGTTTGGCGAACCGGCCAAGGGACTCCCATGCGGGTACGTTCTCGTCCACGACCATCGCACTCAGGGCGGGCAGGGTCCTCACGGCCGCCTTGTAGATCAGGCTGGGATAGGGCGCGTCATAGGCCCGCGCCTCTCCGGGGGAGAGCTTCCTGAGTGTGACGGCGCCAATCACCTGGCTCGGCGTGAAGTTGGGGGTGGTCAGGGAGTACGTCATCCATTTCTGGAACTTGGGAGCGAACTCTTCCCGGCTCCTGATTACGGGGAAAGTTTCAGGCTCGGTCAGGTTGCAGTCGATCTGGACCGGGTTGGGGAGGCGGAGGGGATTCACTCCCATCGGATACAACGTCAGGGTCGAGTTTGCCACGACCACCCGGGCGAAGAGTTCCGGCAGGTCTCCCACCGTGCGCAGTCCGAAATTGCCGCCCCAGTCCTGGCCGACGAGGGTGATGTCCCTCAGACCGAGGATTCTGATGAACTCCTTGAGCTGCTTCACGTGCTCTTCGAACGTGTGCGCCCCCAGGTCGACCGGCTTGTCCGACTTGCCCATGCCGATGTGGTCGGGAGCGATCACTCGGAAGCCTGCAGTGGCGAGCAGGGGAATCATCTTGCGGTGCAGGTACGACCAGGTCGGTTCACCGTCCAGCAACAGAATCGACTCGCCTTTTGCAGGTCCCTCGTCCACGTAGTGCATCCGCAGCCCATCTATCGTAGCATAATGAGGCGCAAAGCCGTAGCCTGGGAGGTCCTCGAATCGGTCCTCCGGAGTGCGGACGAACCTCAATCCTGCTTCTGTCTGATACACAGGGACTCCGCTTTCGTCAGGGACGCATCTGGGCCGCACCGGCGATTCAATGAGCCTCCTGCCGCCGGCGTCGGCGCGCCGAACCCCCAGAGCTTCTTTTTCCATAGTCATCTAACCACGGGACGGCGTTCGTTCCAGCTGGTCTTATTTCCACTCCTACGCGCGAGAGGAATTGCGACAATCTTAATGCGCCCCTGCCTTTTCCTTGCCAGTCTTGCACCACCTCGACGAGCTCGACACCAAGATAATCAAGGAGTTCGGTAGTCCCAGCTCCCCTCAGTGGAACGTCAGAGCGTCGTATTCCAGGATTGCGAGAAGGCTGGGGGTCGACGAAGAGACGGTGAGAAAGAGATTCAAGCGGGCGAAGGACCTCGGATCCTTGCCCGGCTGGCTCATGAGGATCAATCCACGCCTGATCGGGTATGAAGCTGCCAGTGTTGACCTGGAAGTGAAAGACGAAAACGAGAAGGCCGGTGTCATATCGCAGATCAAACTGCTAAAGGGGGTCATCACCATAGCAGACTTTCAGGGCAGGGGGATGCTGGTCGCTCTGTACTACGAAAACGACGGCTCCTTGGAGAAGGCGGTCGAGGGCATAAGGTCGATTTCTGGCTCCCCTGCGCCGACCGTGTGGAAACAGGCGTACCCTCGCCCAGAAATCAGAATGAGGCAATCCGATTGGAAGATCATACAGGCGATGGCGGACGACGCCCGGAGGGACCTTCAAGATGTTGCGGGCAGGGCGGGAGTCTCCCTCCGAACTGTCCAGAGGCGCCTCGCAGCAATGACCGAGGGGAAAGCGGTCTATCTGGTGGGGACTCCGAACTATGGCAACATAGTTGGGCAGGTCTGCAACTACCTGATATTCTGTCCCGACGAGAAGAAGAAGCGCGCCATCGACGCGCGGATACCCTCCGAAGTCAAAAGAATAGAGCACTCCGACACTTCTCCGAGGCGGTATTCCATGTTCATCGTGTCGTGCGAGAACCCCGCTGAAGCCGAGGGGATCTCCAAGTGGCTTGGAAGCCTAGACGGGGTGGAGAGTGTGAGATTGGGCGTGATGTCGGGGTTGATTCATGTGCAGGATTGGCTCAAAGGGGAGGTTGTCGCCCGACACGATGACCTAAACCCGTTCGGGTCCGTGCACCGTCGGGCCCGCCGAAATAGGCGGAGTTCTGGCTCTGTTCACCTCTAATAGGGCTATATGATGCCTCTAAAGGTTGAAGGGGCTGGAAACAGCCTATTATGGAGTGGGATTCGTGCTAGGGCTTGGTCCCTGCAACCCTGAACGTCATGAAAGAGGCAAAGAACCTCTCTTGCTCACCCCTTCTCTGGAGATCGGCGATCCACTTGGTCAGCTCTTTGTCTGAAATCATGCCCTTTTCCACGGCGTCTGTCGACGCTCGCTCAAGTTGAAGATGCTTGAAGCCATAATCGTAGTCAGTGAAGACAGCCGACCCGGTGCTTACGGTGACATCGACTAGGCCCGCTTCCTTGAACATTCCATACATCCTGCTCCCAGCCCTGCCGTTCTTGAGTAAACCTGATCTGGTCCTGACGATCTTGTGCGTGACGTCCGGGAATTCGGAGTCTATGACAAACGTGTCCCAGTCGGGGTCATGGGTGACTATCCTTCCGTCCCCCTTCTTCGCCACTCTGACCATCTCGGAAAGCGCCTTGCGCGGGTCTTCGAGATGCTGGAAGACTCTGTCCGCGAGAACCCCGTTGAAGGTCTGATTGGGGAAGTCAATATGGTAGACGCTTCCCACAAGAAACTCGGCGTTCAAAACTTTCGATTCTGTTCCTCGCTTTCTCGCTTCCAAAATCATGGCTTCGCTACTGTCGATCCCGACTGCCCGACCGTTCCCTCCCACGATCTTTGCCAGCGATATGACGTCGTCGCCAGTTCCACAGCCGACATCAAGCACGGCGTCGCCGGGATTCACTTCTAGGAGTGAAAAAGAGGTCTCTTTCCCTTCTTTGATGCCCTTCTCTGAGCGGACTCTGTCAAGGAAGTCTACGAAGTGCTGTGTGTCTTTGGTTTTGTCTACGTCTGTGAATCCAGCTGGGCTCGATTCGGCGTCGGTCAAACTTGAGCGCGGGTGGGAGATGCGCGGCTGTATTCATAAAGTCTCTTGAACCTTCGGATCCCTGATCCTGGGCCGTCTCGGCCATTCTTCGCGACAGATCCCGTCGGACCTGTTTCAGGTCTGGCCAGAAAGGGACCGGCCCAGAGGGCATCGCTCCGCAGATTAGTGCTAACGCGGCATAGGATCGAGACCCTCGGCCGTTCTTATCTGTATAACTGCGTCGAGAGGTACTTCAGGCCGCTGTCCACTGCCAGGGTCACAATGTTCTTCCCCTCGCCCATCCTCCTCCCTACCTCAAGAGACGCCATGACGTTGGCTCCCGTGGAGGCTCCGGCGAATATCCCCTCCTCCTTCGTCAGCCTGCGGGCCATCTCGTAAGACTCTTCGGTAGATACAGTTAGGATCTCATCATAAAGTTCCCTCCTCAAAAGCGGTGGGACGAACCCCAGCCCTATGCCCTCTATGTCATGTGTCCCCTTGGTCCCCTTGGACACCACGGGTGACTCCGAGGGCTCAACAAGATAGACTCTGGCTCCCTTGCTCTTCGCCTTCAGCACCTCTGCAACCCCCATCGAACAACCAGCGGTTCCAAATACCGCAACGAAAGCGTCGACCTTTCCATCCAGCTGGTCGAGTATCTCCTTCCCAAGGACGTTGTAACCTCTAAGCATGTACTTGTTGTGGAACTGATTTGTTCGATACATGCCCGGCTGTTTCCCCATTTCCTCAACGGTCTTCATCAACCTCGGTACGAGATCAGGGGTTATCCTCCCCCCTTCACTTGGCACGATGACCAGCTCCGCGCCGAACGCTCTCATCGTGTCCCTCTTCTCTTCGGAGACGGCGTCTGATGTCACGATCTTGAGTCTGTAGCCTTTCACGGCACAGACAAAGCCAAGCGAAGACCCTGTGCTCCCTCCTGTGTATTCCAGGACCGTGTCCCCCTTCTTCAGGAGCCCGTCCTCCTCCGCCCCTTCGATCATCGCAACGGCCATCCTGTCCTTGTAGCTTCCGGTCGGGTTGAAGTATTCCAGCTTGATGTACACGTCTGCGGCGAGCCCCTTTGTGACCTTGTTCAGTTTCACAAGTGGGGTGTTTCCGATGGCAGCGAGGGCGTTCGCCTTGACTTGCGGCTTCCGCACTCGCGCCATGAAACACAGTGTCGTGACCTCCTCCTATTCTGCCTTTTCGCGGCGTCGGTTCCGGCTCAGCCCCTCAAAGCCGGGGGAGTCGCCGTCACTCGGGTGGAATCTGTTTGTAAGATAGGCCCAGGTCTATCCCCTGTCTCCTTCTTACGGCCCTCGCGAGCAGGTAGACTAACAGGCAGCACGTGAAGAGTCCAAGGACAAACTCATCGGACTGAAGCAATGGGTAGCTCAGGAAGAGGTTGGGCCCCGCGACATATTCGTACGCCATAAAGAGGTTGAAGACAAGGGCCAGCACCCCTGCCACAGAAATCGCGGGGGCTCTTCCAAGCTTGTACCTGCTGATGGGCGAAGAGTCGTACACACTCTTCAGTCTGAACGGGAATATAATCGCCGTGACGCAGATGAGCAAGTAGGCAATCTCAGTGCCGAATCCTGCCGTAGCCACGTAGGATCCAATGGCGTTGAACTGGTAGACCACAAAGTACAGCCAGACCTCGCTGCCGATGAAGGAGATCAGGAGGGCAGTGAGGGGAGCGCCTGTTCGTGAACCCACGGAAGCCACGCGGCTCGGCAGCACCCTGTCCATGGCCGCTCCTAACATGATGCGGGTGCTTGCGAAGTAGATAATCAACACCACCTGAAATATCCCCATGGCCAAGCCGACGAAGATAAGCGCGAGGAGGACCGGGTTGGTCGTGAGAAGGCTGACGATGTACGGGAAAAACGGGTCGGGGACCACACCAAGGACCGACCCCACGGGTCCGGGGCTGCTCCCAAACCACAGCCCGTTGAACGCACGGATGAACTCGGTCCCAACGGTGGCCGAGTATGCGTACCACGTTACGGCCCACAGCACCCCTATGGCAAGAAAGGAGCCGACTATCTGAAAGAATTGTAGCCTGAAGTTGCCGGCGCGCTTGATCTCTCCGAGGTTGTATATCGACCATGCAGCGTAGCCAAGCGAAAGCCAAGCAATGGCCCATAGCGTGACCGTGTCGTATGCGCTGAACTTCTGGCCGAGCGCAACCCCGGCCCCCTGAGCCGCACTGATGACTGCCTGGTAGGCGTTCGGTCCGATGGTCTGATTGTACGAAGACACGGCGGAATTGAAACTGTTGACGAAGTCCTGATGCGAATGGGTCAGGAGCAGGCCTATCATTACAAGAAGGGAAAGGAGGGCCCCGGCGAAGAGGACGTACTGCACCTTGACGTAGAACCTCACGCCCCGCGCGGCCACGAGGAGCCCGAGGAAGAGGATCGCGGTTGTGATCGCGAAAGTCGCACTGGGCGTCTGGAGCTGCGTTGCCAAAGACGCGAAGCCGCCGTTTCCCGTTGTCTGCGCAAGCTCCATGAAGAGGGGTTGGAAGCCGAGAGTCACCATTACCGACCCCAGAAACGCTGAGAAGAACCACTGCCAGACAGTCCAAGCGCTGAACGCCGCCGCAAACCCGACGGCTGGGTTGATGACCCTGCTTTGCCAGACGTAGTCTCCCCCCGCACGGGGCATCGAAGATGCAAGCATGGAGACCACGACGTAAAACGGCACAGCCGCAAGGACCGTAGTGACTATCGCGATGCCGACATCGGCTCCGGGAAGGACGGCTGGTCCGTAGCTGAATAGAACCGCTTCAGTGAAACCTGTCAGCCCCACGGCCATCATGTTGTAGATGAAGGCGTGGTGGGGAGACATCGCCCTGACGAGGCCTGTAGTCTCCCTGACGAAGGTCTTCTGCTCCGCCAATCCTTTGGCGGGAGGCTGGAAAGGAATGTATAAACGATTCACGCTTGAGCAATCTCGCAGAGCCACAGATCTTGCTGGTCTACACCCCAGGCCCGACGGAGGTACCGAGGAGAGTCCTTCGCAGAATGGCACAGCCCATCACGAATCCCGACATCGACCGAAAGTTCGTGAAGTCCTACGAGGAAACGCAGACCAAACTGATGAGGGTGATGAAGACCAAGAACGACGTGCTGATCATGTCGGCCGAGGGGCTCCTGGGCCTCGAGGCCGCCGTCGCTTCCCTTGTGAGCAAGGGGCAGAAAGTGCTCACAATAACCAACGGCGTCTTTGGTGACGGTTTCGTTGACCTGGTAAGACTCTACGGCGGGGTGCCGGTGGTAGTGGGCGAGGCTTACGACCAGCGGATCGACCCCGAAAAGGTCAGCAGCGCACTCGACACGAACAAGGGCATCGAGGTGGCGACCTTCGTTCACTGCGAGACGCCCAGCGGCGTCCTCAATCCCCTGCGCGAGGTCGCGACCGCCTGCAGAAAGAGAGGGGTCAAGCTGATCGCCGACGTCGTGTCCACCCTGGGCGGCGTGCCCGTTGAAGTCGACGCTTGGGGGGTCGACGTCTGCCTTGGGGCGAGCCAGAAGTGCCTGAGTGCTCCGCCCGGTCTGGCGCTCGTCTCCGTGAGCGAGGCCGCCTGGGAGACGGTGCGGTCCCGCGGGAGCGCCATACCATCATACTACGCGAGCCTCTGGCAGTGGGAAGAGTGGTGGAGGAAGAAGCGGCTCTTCCCCTACACCCCGTCCATCACCGAGGTCAGCGCTCTCGACGAGGCTCTCGACATTGCCCTTGAGGAAGGGCTCTCGCACTCTTTCGAGCGGCACGCGAGGGTCTCGAAGTCCCTGATATCGGGGTGCAGGGCGATGGGGCTCGTTCCGTACCCCCGGAGCGACTCCTTCCACTCCCCCACCGTCACGGCCATCAAGTGCCCGCCGCGGATCCACGACACAGATCTGTTTCGGCGGATGGAGGACCGCTACGGAGTCATGATCGCCGGCTCGTGGGGGAAGCTCAGCGGCGAAGTCCTGAGGCTCGGGAACATGGGATACAACGCCTACCCGCACAAAGCCCTGAAGGCCGTGCGCGCCCTGGAAAGGGCGCTGAAGGACCTCGGCTTCAGGCCTGGGATGTCGGGGGTGGCCGGGGAAGGTGACTTCCGTCGTCTGGGCCTCTGAAACTACTTTCGTGCAACCGGGACGCTGGGAAGAACCCATTGGTTCCCCCATGTCCTGAGTGATTCGATCACCGGTCTCAGCTGTTCCCCCTTCTGGGTCAGCTTGTATTGGACGATGAACGGTTGTGTGCTTAGGACATCCCTTCTTACTATCTCCTCAGACGCGAGGTACTTCAGGACCCGTGACAGGGTCTTCGCGTCGACTCCGCCTGCGAGCCTGAGGAGCTCGTTGAATCGCAATGGACGGTCAAGTAGATACCTGACGACGATCAGGCGCCACTCGTTTCCGACTTTCCTGACCGACTGCACGACTGGACAGACTTCATACTCTTCTGCGGTTTCTGTCTTTTTCACTGGCATCGGCGCCACCTGCTGACTCCCGGGCCAACAGCCTATATTAACTTCCCTCTTCCTACCAGATGGCATGAATCCATCAGATAGCTCAAGGGAGCAGAGAAACATGGGACTGATGCAGACTCTGGACGACGCCTGGAACGCTGGCCCGGGGAGTCCTCTCTGGGAGACGTTCAAGAAGCGTCACACCGAGAACGTCGCCGTCTACTGGCCCGGCGGGGCTCCGCCGACAGTCGGGAGACACAACCACGACCTCGAGGCCATCGAATTCTTCAAGGCCTTCCCAGACCAGCACCTCGACAACCGGCCGTACAAGATCTTCTTCGCCTCTGGCGACTACACCGCCTCGGTAGCGCGGTTCACCGGAACCTTCTCGGGGCCGATGTCGACTCCCGACGGGAAGGTGATTCCACCGACAGGTAAGAAGTTCGAGGTGGAGTTCGCGACAATCGCACGGTGGAACGACAAGGGCGAAATCATCGAAGAACGGCTATTCTACGACCTCACCGGTTTCATGAAACAAATAGGGTTGTCCTAGGCAAGACAGCCAGGACCTCCCTTCCCCTTTTTGTCATGCACCCGTTGGGGGCAGGATCCTATTCGCCAATCGCGGCACTCTCCCAACAGAATCCTCATCCCATGGTACAGTGATTTCGCGCAACTTGGTGGTATGTGGATAGAGTTCAGTGACTTCTCCGGACGCCAAGGCCCCTTCCGACCGGCAAGGATGGAGGCGTCGACGGCGCGCGCTGCTGGCCGCGGCATCAAGGATAAGTCGCCCCTTCGCCTACCCGGCCCAGATGGCCAAAGGGGGCGCCCAGGAGATCAAGGGGCTGTTCACCGCGCTGATCACCCCGTTCGACGCAAGGGGCCGCGTGAACCCGGAAGCCCTCCAGAGGCTGGTCTCGTTCCAGGTATCGAAGGGGGCCGAGGGGATCTTCCCCTGCGGGAGCACTGGCCTGGGGCCGATGCTATCGCCTGAAGAACGGAAGTCCGTCGCTGCGACAGTCGTCGGGTCGGCAAAGGGAAGGGTCCCCGTCGTGGTGCAGGTCGGCGCCGCTGACACCGGGACCGCGGCCGAGCTCGCCGTTCACGCCGAGGACGTCGGGGCCTACGCCGTCGCCAGCCTGACCCCCTATTACTACAAGCCTGGCGAACGAGCTGTCGCCAAGCACTTCGAAGCGATCTTGAAGAAAGTGGACATACCTGTCCTCGCCTACAACATCCCCCAGTTCACCGGGAACAACCTGTCGCCTGCGGCCGTCCAGGAGCTTGCGAAGTCCGGCGTCGCAGGGATAAAGGACTCTTCGCGGGACTTCCTCCACCTCCTCGATCTCCTCGACGCCGTCCCCGACGGCTTCGTGGTGATGAACGGCACGGAGGAGTACGGGCTTCACGCGGTCATGTCCGGGGCGGACGGCCTCGTCTCAGGCGGTGCCAGCGCGCTCCCCGAGCTCTTCTCGTCGATGCTCCTGGCCCAGCGGAAGGGAGACGCCAAGTCGGCCCTCGCCGCGCAGAAGAGGGTGAGGGAAGTGAAGGACCTTGTGAAGTCCGGGCCCATCTCGGCGTACTACGCGATCCTCAAGGAGCGAGGGATCGACTGCGGGGTGCCCCGGCCCCCGTTCCTCCCGACGGACCAGAGCTCGTCCGCCGCCGCCATGGCCGGGCTCCGGGCTCTCGGCCTCGTCTAGGCCCGCCCGCCGAGTTCGCGGTAACGGAAACAGTCCACGACATGGTCGTTCACCATCCCTGTCGCCTGCATGAACGCATAGCATATGGTCGGTCCCACGAACCTGAACCCGCGTCCGGCCAGGTCCTTGCTCATCGCCGCTGCATCCGGGGTGGTGGCAGGCACCCCTTTGAGGGTCCGCCAGCGGTTGATCTTCGGCTCCCCTCCCACGAACCCCCAGATATAGGAGTCGAAGCTCCCGAATTCAATCTGGACCTTCAGCAGGGCCCTGGCATTCTGAATCGCGGAGGCTATCTTGAGCCTGTTCCTGACTATGCCAGGATCCGCGAGCAAGCGGTCGACCTTCACCCTGCCATATCGCGCGACCCTCCGTGGTTCGAACCCGTCGAACGCGCGCCTGAAGTTCTCCCTCTTCCTCAGTATGGTCCACCAGCTCAGCCCCGCCTGGGCCCCTTCCAGCACCAGGAACTCGAAGAGCGCCCTGTCCTCGTGCACCGGGACCCCCCACTCCTTGTCGTGGTAGTCGCGGTATAGAGGGGCCTGGACCGACGACCAGCCGCACCTCTTCCGTTCCTTCACGCCCTCCTGGCGGGGGCCGAGGGTACATCAAGCCATGCCCCCCTTGGACGGAGAAGGCGTAAGTAGAGCCATGTCTCTCTTCGCTGCATGCCTCTCTGCCCGAAGTGCGGCAAGCTGATCAGCGCCAAGAAGTACAAGAGGCACCTGGAGCGCTGCGGAAAGACGCACAAGCACGGCGCAGGGCCCCTCCCCGCGGGGGGAGACAACTTCTTCGAGCGGGTTTGAAACTTAAAACCACCCCCGGATTTGGCCCCTTTCAAGCGCCCTGGTCGTATAGAGGTCAGTATGCTGCCCTGTCACCGGCAACGCCGGCAGAGCGGCAGCGACCCGGGTTCGAAATCTCGGTGACGAAAGTCCCGGCCAGGGCGCCACTTCTCCTCAACAAGGATGGCCAGGTCATGCATGCTCGCACCTCTCACAGGGCTGCGGGTGCCCCCGTCAGAGGTCCCGAGGCGTCCCTGCCCAGCCCGCCCAGGGGCTATCTGAACCCCAGGCCGGCCGAGTCCATGAGCTTCACGCACTCGGCGCACCGGAGTCCTCTCGGGGTCCTGTACAGCCTCGTCTTGGCACCGCACTGCGGACATTCCACCGCGCGGCTCTGGGGCTGCATAGGAGGTTCTGCCATGACTTCGGCTCCCTTACGGGGGCCTTCTTATCTCTGCTGAAAGCACGGCCGCCGAGCTGGGTCGTCTCATCGGCCCCCGCCCAGTCTTAAATACAGGACGCAGAGCGCGGCCTCAGGTTTCTTCCGTGAGAGAAACAAGCGACCCAGTGGTAATAGTTTGAGCAGTTTCGAGGAGCTTCAGCTCCGACCTGACATCAAGAAGGGGGTGATGGCAGCGGGCTTCATCCGGCCGTTCCCCATCCAGGCTCAGGCCATCGGCCCCCTCCTCGAGGGGAAGAACCTGGTGGGCCAGGCGAAGGCAGGCTCTGGGAAGACCCTCGCCTTTGGCATCCCGCTCGTCCAGGCCGTGGACCCACGGACCCCCAGGGTCCAGGGGCTCGTCCTCGCGCCGACCCGGGAGCTTGCCGTCCAGATCACCCTCGAGCTGCAGAAGATAGGGGCATACACGTCTGTTAGGGTCGTGACGATCTACGGGGGGCAGTCGATGAACGTCCAGCTCGACGCCCTGCGGCGGGGGGCGCACATAGTGGTCGGGACGCCCGGCAGGACCATAGACCACATCAAGCGCGGCACTCTGAGGCTCGACTCCGTCCGGTTCGTGGTGATCGACGAGGCCGACGTGATGCTAGACATGGGGTTCATCGAAGACGTCGACTTCATCCTGGGAAAGACCCCCGGCTCGCGGCAGACGGCCCTCTTCTCCGCAACGATGCCCCGCACCATCGTGCAGCTGTCGCAGAGGTACATGGCCGAGCCGGTGAGGATCATGGTCGACGCCAACGAGCCGTCCGCCGAGACCCTCGAACAGTTCTTCGCAAGAGCGGAGAGGGACGAGAAGCTCCCGCTCCTCCTCGACATACTGGCCAAGGAGAACAGAAAGAGCGCCGTCGTATTCTGCAGGACGAGGTACGGCACGATAAGGCTCGCCCGGGAGCTCGAGAGGAGGTTCCTGAGCGTGGTGTCGCTCCACGGCGACCTCTCTCAGAACCAGAGGGACCACTCGATGGGGCTCTTCCGGTCCGGGAGGGCAGACATCCTCGTCGCGACCGACGTGGCGAGCAGGGGGATCGACGTCAGGCAGGTGGACTGCGTGATAAACTACGACGTCCCCGAGGACCCCACCGTCTACTTCCACAGGGTGGGGAGGACCGCGAGGGCCGGGGACCTGGGCAAATCCTACACCTTCGTGAGCAGGGACGAAGGCCACGACTTCGCCAGGATCGTCGCCCTGGCCAAGGCGCCCATCAAACCGCTCAGGGAGCAGGACGAGCGGGCGCCCAGGGGCCCCCCGCCCCTCTCTTCAAAGGGGGCTCGGCCCTGGAGGCACGACAGGAACGAAAGACACCGGGGAAATCCTCGTCGCTGGCGCCGATATCGTTAATATCATCCGGCGGTCGGCGTGGTTTGAAGCAACTTGGGTAAGCGCAAGGTCCTCAGCGAGGCAAACCTGAAGGAGCTGGTCATGCCCCAGCAGGGAGAGATACTCGGCAGGGCAATCAAGATGACCGGGGGAGACCAGGTGATCGTGAAGTGCGCGGACGGCAACACCCGCAACTCCAGGATCAGGGGGAAGCTGAAGCGGAGGATGTGGATCAGGGAAGGGGACGTGGTCCTCGTCGCGCCCTGGGACTTCGACAACAGCAAGGCCGACATCATCTGGCGCTACATCGCAGCCCACGCCCAGTGGCTCGAGTCCAACGGCTACCTGAAGGGAATCTGACCAAGAGCCTTTACCCGGCGTCCGCGGACCACTGCACCATGGCCGACTCGCCGGAGGTGGACGTCCTCGTCGTCGGGGCCGGTGTCCTTGGCGTCACGCTGGCATACTGGCTTTCGACCCTCTACGACTGCTCCGTCGCCATGGCAGACCTCGCACCGTCTGCCGCGATGCACACCTCTTCCAGGAACACCGGTGTCATACACAGGCCCTACTACCTGAATCCGGAGAAGAAGCGGACCTTCGCACGCACTTCGCTGCTTTCGCACCCCATGTGGGAGAGCCTCGCCAGGAGCGCGGGGCTCCCATGGAAGGCGGCCGGGACCTTCAACATCGCCCTGGAAGAGGAAGAGGTCAGGGTCCTTGAGGAGTACCACAGGTGGGGCCTGGAGAACGGGATGGACGGGTCCGAACTGGAACTCATGGACGGGAGAGGGGTGGCCTCCCGTGAGCCCGAGGTGAAGTGCGTGGCAGGGATACTGTCGAAGACCGACGTCTCCGTGGACTTCGGAGCCTTCACCCGCCACATCTGGAGGATACTCCTCGCCCGGGGGGTGCGGTTCCTTGGGGGGCGGAGGGTGGCCTCGGCCGCCAAGAAGGGCGGGAAGGTCGCAGTCGAGCTCCGGGGCGCCGGCGGGAGGTCGACCCTGGGGTGCAGGTTCCTCCTCAACGCCGCCGGCGGAGGGGCGCTCGCCCTCGCCAACAGGCTCGGCTTCGGATCCCGCTACGCCCAGCTGAACTTCCGGGGCGAGTACTGGGTCGTGGACGAGCCTTTCGCTTCGCGCGTGTCGACCAACATCTACCGGCCCCCAAAGTTCCCACAGTACCCGTTCCTCGACCCCCACTTCGTGGTGAGGGCCGACGGCGCCCGACAGATAGGGCCCAACGCCGTGGCCGTCCCCGGGCCCTACGTCTACTCAGGCGCGGGCCTCTCGAAGACCCTCTCCTTCCTGGACAGGCCGGTCTGGCCGAAGGCGAGGCTCTTCGCGAACAGGGACTTCCTGACCATGGTCGCCGGCGAGTGGAGGAGCTCGCTCTCCAAAACCGCGATGTGCGGCCGGGTGAGGAACTTCATCCCGGCCCTTCAAGCCGGGATGCTGAGGAAGCGGGCCGTCTTCGGCGTAAGGTGCTCGGTGGTCGACGGCTCGGGGTTCGTCCCCGAGGCTCTCCTCCTCAGGGGCGAAGGCTCCGCCCATGTAGTCAACTACAACTCTCCGGGGGCTACCGGGGCGCCCGCCTTCTCCGCCATGGTCCTGGACAGGCTGAGCAGGGACGGATTCCTGCAGGGTCTCAGGAGCAGAGAGGCGCCTCCGCCGATCCCTGGGTGGGACTACCGCTCCGTAGTGGCTCGGCTCTGACCTGGTCCGGCCACTTCGTCCCTGACGTGAAGCGACTCCATGGCCGGAGCCCCCGGTCCCGGACTTGGTCCCCGGACCCGTTTCCCACACCTGGAGACCTGGGGTCGCGACTCAGCGGTATCTCTTGCGGTACGAGAAGTACGTCATCAGGTCGTATACGATCTTCGTCCCTCCCCCAGCGAAGGGGACCACCGACACGAGGCCCAGGCCGAGGATCCCCGCGGCCATGGGGCCGGCGAAAAACGAACCCGCGCTCCGCATCGTGTTCGTCACGGCATACGCCTGGACCCGCTCCCGGCTCTGGAACATCTCGGACATCAGGGCCTGCCTGGTGGGGACGTCCATCTGTGAGAAGCCCTGGCGCAGGAACAGGAAGCCCAGGGCAGGGAGGAGCGACCCGGCCAGACCCATGAGCACAAGGAAGGCGCTCGACACCAGGTGAGTGTAGACCATGGTCCTCAGGTTGCCGATCCTCACCGCGATCAGGGCGGCGCCGTACGTCGACGCTGCGGCCACCAGCGCGGCGACGAAGAAGATGGGGCCGAGCGCTTCCAGCTGGAGGCCGTAGATGGTGTTGAACCAGATCGAGAGGAGGTAAGTGGTGACGAACACCCCCCCGAAAGCGTCCACCGAGAAGAGCCCCGACAGCACTACCAGGTCCTTCCTCGCCCGGGGGCCCAGGTCCCCCAGCCCGGGCCTGGTCGACCTCCCTCTCTCTATGGCGTGGAGCCTGCTGTATATAGCGAAGAGGACCACTCCGGCCAGGGCGAAGCCGACGAAGATCGCGCGGAACGATGCCAGGCTGTTCCCGAGGAGGCCCGGACCGGCTGAGGTGAGCTGCCCGACGGCAGCCGCGGAGTAGCCTATGAGGTTGTACCTTCCGAAGACCTTCACCCTCGACTGGGCCGGGGTAAGCTCGGGGAGGGTCCCTGCCTCTATCGACTGGAACGGCCCCGCCTCGCTCCCCGTGCTGCTGATGTTGCCCAGGAAGCACGCCACAAGTATGAGAGCGGCCGACGTGTCCACAGCCAGCACCAGTCCTGCGACGACCATCAAGATGCTGAACGCCTGCAGCAGCCGCCTCCTCCCCGCGACCGCGTCGAGGTAGGTCACCGCCACGTTCGAGAGCGCGTTGCCAGCCAGTATGGCGACCAGGGCGAACCCCTGAAAGAGTGGCCCGTACCCGATCAGCTTCAGGTAGAACGGGATGACGATGCTCAGCAGCCCGGAGACGTAGACCCGGACCCCCTTCGCGACGTAGACCGGCAGAGCCCCGGACGCCGCCGGAGCTGCGTTCAACTCCCGCGCTTTGCGTGTTCCAGCTTGACTGAGCCTTCCAGCCTTCCCTTACAGTATTCGTAGAGGGCGTCGTAGAACGGGAACTGGAGCTTCATGTTCTCGTGGTCGTCCCTGGCGACGGCCCTGAACCCGGCTGCCGCCGCCTCGAGCCCTGCCGACTCGGGAGGCGCATCGGGGATCTTCGCGTCCGCCCCTCTCACTATCTTGGCCAGCTCCTGCAGCGCCGGGTCACCAAGCCGGTACTTCTTGATGACAGCGTCGAAGCTGACGTACTCCTTCCCACCTTCCTTGTAGTGGGTCAGCTCGACCCCCGGGGCGTCGAACGGCGTCGCCCCCAGCTGCCGGGCCACTTCGACCACCCTGTCGGCCGCCACGAATACGAACTCTGCGGCCGGATCGACGAACTTCTTGATGAGCCAGGGACAGGCGATCCTGTCGACCTTGGCCCTTTCGCGGGTAACCCACTTCATGCGTGCCTCCGGAAATCTGCCCCAGATATATCATCTCCCTTCCGCCTCCCCCAATAGGCGAAGACGACCCCGCCTGTAAGCCGCTCGGCCTCGATCTTCTCGAACCCGCCGCGCTCCATCGCCCGGGGGAGCTCTTCGTCCCACCGGGTATCCTGGATGATCTTCGGGAGCTCCCTGAACGTCGTAGCCTCCCTCCGTCCCGCCAGTCCCAGCACCAGGGCCATGGCGCGCAGCCCGCCCTGGATGTACATCTGGAGGAAGGGCGCCGCCGGCCCCCTGGGCTTCGCGAAATCATACAGCAGCACGTCCGCGCCGGGGCGCGTCACCCTGGCCAGCTCCCTCACGAAGCCGGCGGGGTCGACGTACTTTGGAACGTAGCAGCTCACGGCAGAGTCGAACGTGCCGTCCGGGAAAGGCAGGGACTCGGCGTCGGCGCTGGTGAGCAGGGCGACGTTGGGCGCGCCCTTTGCCCTCGCGACCCGGACCATCTGCGGGGACAGGTCGAGACCGACGAACCTCGTCCCCAGCTTTGCCATCCTGTCTTCGAGGACAAGAGTCCCGCACCCGACGTCGAGCACAAGCCCCTTCGCGTCCGCGCCGAGCCTCCGGGCGACCCAGTCCTTCCACCGCCTGTCCTGGTACATCGTGGCGAGGTCAAGCGCCAGCTCATAGGACTCCGCGAGCCCCGCGAATATCTCCATGGACACCCCCCTCAGCCCCTGCGGCCGCAAAGCGGACGGGGAGGCGTCCGCCCCCCCTCTAAACCCCTCGCCACCCGGGCGGCCCCACAGGGGGCGAGAAACGGTCAATAGGCCGGGCGCAGGTCCGGGTCGTCCGTTGTCCAGCGAGGGCCCAGCGACGCGTGAGAACGAATGGTGGGTCCCTTCTTTCGGGCCCCGGAGGCTCAGGCTCCTCCTGGGTTTGAGCTTCTATCCATATTCGCTGATGAACGCGAGCTACGTCCTCGTAGGGTCCCTCATCGCCACCGGCGTAAACTACGACAGGATGCTCGGGATGGCCGTCGTCTACCTGCTGGCGGTGGGCATCTCTGCCCACTCCCTCGACGCCATGGCCCCGAACAAGCCCTGGGGGGACTTCCTCTCCCGCAGGCAGCTCGCGCTCCTGGCGGCGTGCGCGCTGGTCCCCGCCCTTGCGCTTGGCCTCTACTACGCCCTCGAGTTTGCGCCCCTGCTCATCCCCCTGGGGCTGGCAGAGCTCTTCTTCCTCCTCGCGTACAACCTCGAGCTCTTCAAAGGCGCCTTCCATACGGACGCCTGGTTCGCGATCTCATGGGGGTTCCTCCCGGTCCTCGCCGGATACATCGTCCAGACCGACACACTCAGCCTCGCCTCCCTGGCAGGCGGCGCCTTCGGATTCTTCACCGCCTACGTAGAGATCAGCGCGTCGCGGCCCTACAAGGCCCTGAAGAGGGAGCGGAGCCCCTCCCCGTTGGCTGCGAGGCTGGAGTCGGTCCTGAAGGGGGTCGTGGCCACAGTAGTCGCGGCAGCCGCCCTCCTTCTCGCCATGTCGCTGAGGCGCTGACGGCCTTGATTCGCTAGCTCACGTTCACGAAGACGTACGCCGTCTGCTGGACCCCGCCTTCCGTCAGTGTGACCGCCACGACGTAGCGTCCCTGGGGGATGGACTGGTCGAGGGTCAGACTCACGGTCAGCGCGTAGGGAGAGCTCCCCGGCGGTACGGTGGAAGCGCTGGGCGAGAAGTGCATCTTCTCGGGGATCGAGTTGTAGTTCTCAGAGTCCGAGACGTTGACGCCGAGGGTCGAGGACCAGGCGCCGGTGACCCGCAGAGACAGAGTGGCGCTCCCTCCGGGTTGCACCGTTACGCTCCCGTTGCCCGCCGCCATGACGCTGAACCCTGGCCTGTAGTCCGCGCTGACGAAACCGACGTAGTTGGCGGTCTCGGAGGTGAACCAGAGCCCCCCGGCGCCCAGGGCGATGGACTCGTCGTTCTGTATCCCCGCCGGACCGGACGCCGGCGGATTGGACTCGCTTATCTCAGTCAGCGTCCCCTGGGCGCCGTCGAGCATCGCTATCTTGTTCGCGTAGTGCTCGTTGAACCAGATCCTGCTCCCGTTCGCCGCTATGACCAGGGGGAGGGTGGTGGACCAGGGGACCGTAGAGGTGGGATACTTCGTCCACTGTCCGCTGGCGTAGTCGTAGCTGAGGACGCTCGACGGGCCGTGCTGGGCGACCCAGACCCTGCCGTCCGAATAGGCCACGCTCGTCGGGAGCTGAAGCAAGTAGTCCCCCCCGACCACCCTGGGGGTGATGGCCGACGAGACGTTTGCCGGGTCGAAGGAGTAGATGTGCCCCGAACAGATGCAGGTCTTTGTGGTCTCGTTCTCGGCTTCGTTGATCGCGGCCACGAAGGCGAGGGAAGAGTTCACGAAAGTCAGCTGTATCGGCTCGTCCGTGCCTATGCCGTCGAGGCGGACCACGGACAGGGTGAGGTTCGGGAAAATCCTGCCCAGGGAACCGGGGGTGTTGTCCGAGGTGTACCAGAGGTTGCCGTCGGGCCCTGCAGCGAGCCAGTAGGGGTACACTGCGCCGCCGACCGTTGTGTTGATCCTCACCGTCGAGCCGTCGCCGGGGTTCACCCCAAGGATCGCGTTCCCATACTCGTCGGCGACCCAGACCCTGCCGTCCCAGAGCGCGATCCCCGACGAGCTGGCGGCGTACAGGCAGTCCGGGGGCTTGGGGGTCGCATAGCCGGGCCACGCATATTCCACCAGGGTCCCGTTGCCAGGGTAGAGGTGCCCGACCCCCGGTATCTCCTCTTCGGCGAACCAGACCGACCCGTCAGGGGCGGTTGTGACCGCGTTGGGCCACCTCCCCTGGCTCGGGAGCTTGTACTCTGTGACCGCTCCGAAAGTCACGCTGGAGACCTGGGTCCTCGAAATCGACCCCGGCGCTACGGGGTCGCACGCGGGTTGCTGCGGCAGGTAGTACGCCTCGTAGTAGTACACGAACCCAGACGCCAGGACCAGGGCCACCACTCCGACGGCGGCGAGGGCGTTCCGCGTCAGTTTGGCCATATTTCTCTGCTCAGGAGTACGCTTCGAAGCCCTTGCCCAGAGACCCTAGGGCGAGCTTCTGCTCCATGATCTCGTTGGCGCCCTCGTAGATCATCGTGACCCTGGTGTCGGCAAGGTGTCTCGCCGGCCTGTTTTCGAGGGAGTACCCGTTGGCTCCGAAGATCTGGACGGCCCTGTTGGCTGCGTCGAAGGACGCGTTGGCTGCGAAGTACTTCGCCCTCGCGCAGGCGAGGTCGGTCACGTCCCGCAGCTCTGTGTTCTTGGGGTCCTCTTCGTACTTCTGCTTGACGAAGGCGGCCTTCAGGAGCAGGAGCTTCGCCGCCTCCAGGTTCGTCGACATGAGGCCGATGTGCCTCTGTACTAGCTGGTGCCTGCCTATCGGCTTCCCGTGCTGGACCCTCACCTTGGCGTACCTCACCGCCTCGTCGAGGCAGTCCTGGATGACCCCCACGCACCCGGCCGCGACGCTCAGCCTCCCGTTCATGAGACCAGAAAGCGCCACCGACATCCCCTTCCCCGGCGGCCCCAGGAGGTCCTCCTTGGGCACCTCCACCCTGTCGAGGTAGAGCGTCGAGGTGTCCGCTGTCGGGAGGCCAAGCTTGTGCTGTATCAGCTCGGCCTTGAATCCGCTGCTCTGGGCGTCCACCACGAAGCCGCACATGCCATCCCTCTTCCCCTTCGGGTACGCGAAGACGAGCACGTACTTCGCCGTCGACCCGAGCGATATCCACATCTTCTGTCCTGTGATGTAGTACTTCCCGCCCTTCTCCTCGAAATACGTCTTCAGCGCCGCAGGGTCGCTTCCGGCGCTCGGCTCGGTAAGCCCGAACGCCAGGATGGCGTCTCCCCTCGTCGCCTGCGGGAGCAGCCTCCCCTTCTGCTCCTCGTTCCCCCAGTGCTGGACCGTCATCTCCCCGAGGGCGAGGTGCACGGAGAAGAATGTCCTGAGGCCCGTCCCCTCCCTGCCGATCCTCTCCACCGCGAGGGAGTAGGTCACCATGTCCGCGCCCTGGCCGTCCCCGTACTTCCTCGAGACCGGAAGCCCGAGGAGGTGCGCCTTCGCGAAGAACGGCTTGACCTGGTCGTTGACCCTGTGCTCCAGGTAGTACTTGTCCTCGACCGGACGGAACTCCCTGCACGCCCTGTCGACCTGTTCGAGTATTAGCGCCTGCTCGTCGGATACGTCGAAGTTCATCTTTGAGAGGTTCATGAACTCGTCCTGCTCCAACATCCCTACTTCTTCCACCTCTCCTCTCTGACCCTGCCCTTCACGTGCTCCACTATCTCTTCGAAGGAGCTCCCAGGCCCGAATAACCCGGTAATCCCTAGTTTCAGGAGCCTCGGCTTGTCCTCTTCCGGTATGATGCCGCCCCCTACCACCACTATCCCCTTCCCCCCCATCGTGTCAAGGAGCTTCTTCACCTTCGGGAAGGCGGTCATGTGGGCGCCGTTTAGCAGAGAGAGGGCCACCACGTCCACGTCTTCGTCGATGGCCATCTGGGCCACCTGCTCCGGGGAGGGGAGGAGCCCGCTGTAGATCACTTCCATGCCTGCGTCCCTGAACGCCCTGGCGAGCACAAGCACCCCCCTGTCGTGCCCGTCGAGCCCAGGCTTGGCCACGAGTATCCTGATCCTCCTCTGCACCGCTGCAGACTTCCTCGGCAAACCCGATTGAAAGCGACCCGGGGCGCCTTCAAAACCTTTGCTGGCTCCGCGAGAAGACCAGGCTGAAGCGGGGGGGGGTTGGAAACAGGGTTTACAGGAGCACGGGCTCCTTGAAACCGCCCCACACCTTGCGCCCCACGTCCACCACTTCGCCAAGGGTGGCGTACTGCGTGACGGCGTCGAGCATGGGATAGATGGAGTTCTTGCCCTCGCTCTCGAACGCCTTCCTCATCCTGTCGAGGGCCGCCCTCACCTTCGCCTCGTCCCGCTCTCTCTTGACGGTGTTCAGCCTCCTCAGCTGGCTCCGCTGCGCCTTGAAGTCTATCTTCAGCGTCTCGATGGGCTCCTTCTCCCCCTTCGCGTACTTGTTCACGCCGACGACCGAGTCCTTACCTTCTTCCACCCGCTTCGACAGCCTGTAGGAGTTCTCCGCTATCTCCCTCTGGAGGTACCCCGTCTTGATCGCCTTCAGCAGCCCCCCTGCCGCCTCGATCCTGTCGAAGTACTTGTACGCCTCCTCCTCCAGCTGCTCCGTAAGCCACTCCACATAGTACGACCCGCCGAGGGGGTCGATCACGCTCGGCACCCCGGTCTCCTCAGCGATGACCTGCTGAGTCCTGAGCGCCACCTCCACGGCCTGCTCGGTCGGCAGGGCCCAGGCTTCGTCGTACGAGTTGGTGTGCAGCGACTGAGTCCCTCCGAGGACCGCAGCCAGCGCCTCGATGGCCGTCCTCACCACGTTGTTGAGCGGCTGCTGCCAGGTGAGGGACGCCCCCGACGTCTGCGTGTGGAAGCGCATGAGGAGGCTCCGCTTGTCCTTGACCCCATACTTCTCGCTCAGCACCGTGGCCCAGATCCTCCTGGCAGCCCTGAACTTCGCTATCTCTTCGAAGAAGTCCATGGTCGAGTTGAAGAAGAAGCTGAGCCTCGGCGCGAACTGCTCCACTTTCAGTCCCGCCTCCAGCCCCAGCTCCACGTAGCCGAACCCGTCGGCGAGGGTGAACGCCAGCTCCTGCGCCGCGCTCGACCCGGCCTCGCGGATGTGGTAGCCGCTGATGCTGATGTAGTTCCAGAGGGGCATCTCCTTCGTCGAGAAGACCATCAGGTCCCTCACCAGGCGCAGGTGCGCCTCCGGAGGGTAGACCCACTCCTTCTGGGCGATGTACTCCTTCAGCATGTCCGCCTGGACCGTCCCCCTGAGCTTCGCCGTGGGGACCCCTTGCTTCTTCGCCACCCCTGCGTACATGCAGGTCAGCACCGTCGCCGGCGCGTTGATCGTCATGGACGTGCTCACCTTGCCAAGGGGGATCCCATGGAATATCACCTCCATGTCCTTCAGGGACGACACGTTGACGCCGCACCTCCCCACTTCGCCGTGGGCCCTCTCGTGGTCGCAGTCGTAGCCGTAGAGGGTGGGCATGTCGAAGGCGACGCTGAGCCCGGTCTCGCCGTGGTCCAGCAGCAGCTTGAGCCTCCTGTTGGTGTCCTCCGGCGTCCCGAACCCGGAGAACATCCGCATGGTCCACTTCCTCCCCCTGTACATGTTCGGGTAGACTCCCCGGAGGTAAGGGTAGACCCCCGGGTATCCCTGAGAAGCGTAGTCAGCGTCGGCGACGTCTTCGGGGGTGTAGATTGGTTTCAGAGGTATCCCAGACGCGGTCTGGTGGTCCCTCGCCTCTTCGGGGAACTGGTCCGTCCAACCTTGGTAGACGCTCTCCTGCCACTGCTTCAGCCCCCTGCGGACCTGCTCCACCGCCTTCCTGTCGTAGAGCGAACCGGGCTCCGCCCTCGACTCGACCAGGGCACTTGCCTTCCTCTTCCAGTAGGCGTCGCGGCCAGTCCGGAGCATTGCATCGACTCCGCGCCCGGACTCAGATAAAGAATCCCCTTCCAACCAATAAAAGAGGGAACGGGGACGGCCCGGGCCATCCTTGCAGCTCCCGAAGCTCGCCTCGGCCATCAGGAAGGGCGACAGGGCCGCCCTCGCGAAGGGCATCACCGTGGCCGAGAACGACCCGTCGCGCGCCTCCGCGCTCCTGCGCAGCCTCGGCCCCCCGACGAACAGCTTCGTGGTCGGGGTCACGGGGCCTCCGGGGACGGGGAAGAGCACCCTCGTCGACAGGCTGATCGGTTCCTACCGCAAGATGGGACTCAGAGTGGGGGTCGTGGCGGTCGACCCGACGAGCCCTCTGACCGGGGGCGCGCTGCTGGGGGACCGGATACGGATGACCGCCCACACCGGTGACAGGAACGTCTACATCAGGAGCATGGCGTCCCGGGGATGGACCGGCGGGCTCTCCAGGGCTGCCACCGACGCCATCCGCCTGATGGACGCCGCCGGGTTCGACGTCGTCTTCCTCGAGACGGTCGGCATAGGCCAGTCCGACATCGAAGTGGTCGGGGTGTCGCACGCCGTTCTGGTGGTGCTGATGCCAGGGCTCGGGGACGACATCCAGGTGTCCAAGGCCGGACTGATGGAAATCGGCGACGTCTACGTCGTGAACAAGTCGGACCTCGAAGGGGCGGACCCGATGGTCGTAAGCATCCTCTCGCTCTTCAGGGGGGCCAGCCGCTCCCCGCCCGTGCTCAAGGTGTCGGCCCTCTCCGGGGAGGGGACCGAGAAGCTCCTCGGGGCGATCGAGGCGGTCAGGTCCAGGTTCGTCTCCGGGGAGGAGGCACTGAAGCTGAGGAGCGTCCGCGGGATGATAGTCGAGACCGCGCGGGGGGCCGCCATGGCGAAGTTCGCGGCCGTGTCGGAGCGCGGGGCCGACTCCCTCGCGCGGAGGGTCGTGAAGGGAGAACTGACGATCGAAGCCGCGGCGGCTAAGCTGGCGCCCTAGGCCTTCCTTTCCCCGACGTTGGCGTACCTGAGGCCGCTGGGTCCGACATACGTGGAGTCCGGCCTGATCAGCTTGTTCTCCTCGACCTGCTCGTTGTAGTGCGCCATCCAGCCGAAGACCCTGCTGGCCGCGAAGATCGGCGTGTACAGGGGCACCTCGATCCCGAGCAGGTAGAATATGGGGGCAGCATAGTAGTCGAGGTTAGGCGGTATCCGCTTCCTCTCCCACATCTCCCTCTCCACCGCGTCGCAAAGCTCGTAGAGCCAGGCGCCCTCTCGCCGCCTCTCCGTCATCTGCTTCAGATACTCCTTGCAGAGCCTCGCCCTGGGGTCGAACGCCTTGTACACCCTGTGCCCGAACCCCATCAGCTTCCTCCCCTGGCGGAAGGTCTCGTCCACGAACTCCCCCGCCTTCGCCGGGTCTTTCACCTCCAGCAGCATCTCCATGGCGGCTTCGTTCGCTCCGCCGTGCAGCGGGCCCTTCAGCGAGGCGAGGCCGGCGGAGGCGGCTGCGTAGGGGTCCGCCAGGGTCGACGCGACCACCCTCACGGTGAACGACGAGGCGTTCATGTCATGCTCCATGTAGAAGATGAGGACCCGTTCGAACACCCACCGGTCGAAGTCGCTCGCCTTCCGGTCTGTGAGCATCTGCAGAAGGTTGTCCGAGAACCCCACCCCGTTCTTCGGCATCCTCGGCCTCATGCCGAGAGGGAGCCTGCGGCTGTTTGCCGCCAGCACCGACATCTTCGCTTCTATGGACGCCTCCTCCCCTGCCATGGACTTCTCGCCGTCCAAGCTCCCCAGGGCCGAGACCGCGGTCCTGATCACGTCGATGGGGTGCGCCTTCCTCCCCAGCCCCTTCATTATCCCGAACACCCTCCTGTCCACCCTCGACCTCCCCCCCAGCCCCTTCGAGAAGGCGGCCAGCTCCGCCTTCGTCGGAAGCCGTCCGTTGACGACAAGATAGGCTGTCTCCTCGAAGCTTGCGTTCGCCGCCAGCTCGGAGATGGGGTACCCCCGGTAGACCAGCGAACCGTCCGCCGCGCTCTTGGAGATCTTCGTGTCTGTCACCGAGACCCCGGCCATGCCCCTGGGGACCTTCAAGGGGCCCGCGGCCTCGCTCATCTTGTCCCCTTCCCCAGCCGCCTCGCCGCCCCGAGCGCCTTGGCGTCCGCCTCTTCGTACCTTCGGTAGTCGATCAGGTCGTAGAACTCCTTCCGCGTCATCAGTGACCCTATCATCCCCCTCTGCGTCCCCTCCTTCTTCAGCACATCCAGGGTGTCCTTCACCGCTTTCATCATCGCCCTGAACGCTGTTACCGGGAAGATCACGAGTTCGTATCCCATATCCTCGAACTCCTTTGCGCTCAGGTACGGCGTCTTGCCGAACTCGGTCATGTTCGCCATCATCGGTAGGGCTATCTTCCTCCTGAACTCAGCGAACTCCTCCCTGCTCTCCAGCGCCTCCGGGAATATCATGTCCGCCCCGGCCCTGGAGTATGCGGCGGCCCTTTCGATGGCCCCATCGATGCCCTCGACGGCCCTGGCGTCGGTCCGGGCGATCACCAGCAGATCCTTCCCCGCCTCCTCCTTGGCGGACACCAGCTTCTTCACCATCTCGTCCGTGTCCACGAGCTCCTTCCCCTCGAGGTGGCCGCACCTCTTCGGGAGGACCTGGTCCTCGATGTGCATGGCGGCGGCCCCGGCGCTCTTCAGCTCCTGGACGGTCCTCGCCACGTTGAGGGCCTCGCCGAACCCGGTGTCGGCGTCGACTATGAGGGGGACCTTCACCTGCGCCGCGATCTGTCTCGCGGCCTGAGACACCTCGCTCAGGGTCGTTATCCCAAGATCGGGGAGCGCCAGCAAGCTCGAGAACCCTGCGCCCGAGAAGTAAAGCGCGTTGAATCCTGCCTTCTCCGCGAGCTTGGCGACCGCGGGGCTGAACACCCCTGGGGCCACGACGATTTTCTTCCCGCCC
The DNA here is from genome assembly GCA_027320175.1 of Nitrososphaerota archaeon. GTDB lineage: Archaea > Thermoproteota > Nitrososphaeria > Nitrososphaerales > Gagatemarchaeaceae > UBA183. The sequence goes on along the minus strand of DAHVLU010000019.1, from coordinate 3,401 downwards.
AACGCCCTGCGGAGGATGTCAGCCTGCCCCAAGCCCGACCGTAGACTGCGTCAACATCACTTGTTTTAGGTTTGTCCCCGTCACCGTTAAATCGCGCGCTCCGCCCGCCGGAACGTGCTCGACCACGCCCCTCACGGAGCTCCCCACGACGTCATCCTCGTCCACGGGGCCGGCGGGAACAGCCTGCTCTGGAACAGGACCCTCCGGTACCTGTCCGGCGACTCCAGGGCGGCGGCTGTGAACCTTCCCGGACACCCAAGCGGCGAGATCTCCTGCACCACCGTCGAAGCGTACGCCGAGTCCCTCCACCGGTTCATCGCCGAAGGCGGCTTCGACTCCCCCGCCGTCTGCGGGCACTCCATGGGCGGCGCCATAGCCCTGACCCTCGCGGTCCGCCACCCCGGCGACATCAGCGGCCTCATCCTCGTCAGCACCGGGGCGAAGCTCGGCGTGGACAAGAAGCTGATCGAGGGCCTGAGCGACAACCCCCTGCGGGCCATCGAAAACATGATCACCCCCTGGAGCTTCAACGCCATCGACCTGGGCCTGGGGCGGGAGGCGAGGACCGCCCTTTCGGTGTCGAACCTCCCTGTCTTCCTGAACGACTACCTTGCGTGCCAGGGGTTCGACGTCAGAGAGAAGCTGAAGGAGATCAGGGCGAAGACGCTCGTGGTCTGCGGCGACAAGGACCGGATGACCCCTCCGAAGTGGTCCCACTACCTTCGCGCCAACATCGTAGGGGCGGAGCTGTACTTCGTCAAGGACTCGGGGCACATGCTCCCCCTGGAGAAGCCGGAGCCGCTGGCCAAGGTCGTCCAGGGGTTCCTGGCGGCCCTGGCGCCTAGTCGGTGAACTCTTCGCCGCCCCGGGCGATGCGCGTCATCTCTCCGACCAGCGCTATCATCCCCTCCAGGGTTGTCGACGATACTGGGTAGAGATCGGCCCCGAACGACAGCCTCCGTATGCTCCTGAACAGCTCGGAGTAGAGCGAGTACTGCTCCCCGTCCCTTGTCCCGGACAGGGCCTCCTCGAAGAGCCGGGTGTCCCTGCTCCACTCGGTGATGCGCTTCACCCCGTCCCTCGCAATGTCGCGCTTCGTCAGGACGGTGATCTTCGGCACGTTCAGCCTGAGCCCCACCGACGCGGACAGGAGCGCGAGGGAGAGGAAGTTGGACGGGGTGTTCGCGAGAAGCGGGTCGACGAGGAAGAGCAGGAGCTTCGAGTCCGCCTTCATCTCTCTTACAATGAACTCCCCGCTTTCCCTGAAGGCGAAGAGCTCTGTCTGCCCCGGCGTGTCGACGATCACGTTCTCGGCCTTGAACGAGTCGATCTCGTCCTGTATCTCCCCGATCCGCGTGGCCGTAAGGTCCGCGGCGAGGATGAGGGCCCCGTTCGGCCCCAGCCCGTAGTCTTCCATCACCTGCTGGAGCTGTATCCTGTCCCTGATGTCCACGTCGGGTTCGTACGGCAGGTCGACGACCCCCGGGTCCAGGTTGACCGCGATGGCGTCTTCCCCCCTGTTTACGTACCAGGTCTTCAGCGCGTTCGTCAGGAGGGACTTGCCGGACCCCGCCGTGCCGGCGATGAAGGTCACGTCCACCTCTGTTCTCCTCCCTTCAGGCCCCTGACCGACTCGACCCTCCCTCCCAACCCGACCACTGCCCGGGCCATCTCCATGGCGATCGCCTCTCCCTCGGCCCCGGTCTGCTTCGCGTCGGGGCCAGTTACCGCCACGTCAAGCTCGATTCTCGAGACCCCCTCCCTGACCCCCCGGGGGTGCGACTTGATGTATGCGCCGGGGTGCCTCCTCAGCTGCTTCGCGAGGACTGGCGCGAGGTTCGACTCGAGCACTCCGACCAGCTTCATCCTGACGTAGGCCCTATGGATCCTGCCGAGCCTAGCCTTCACCTCCGGCTCCACCGATCCCCTGAAGATGCTCCGCATCTCCGCCGGGACGCCCGGGAGGAAGAAGATCGCTGTCCCTCGCACCTCGAGCCTCACCCCGGGCGCCGTGCCTGCGTCGTTTCTGAGGGGCGTCGACCCGGCAGGGAGCCTCGCCATCTTCAGCCGCGCGGGGGTGAGCTCGACCGGGGAGATCCCCTGATTCACGTAGTGTTCCTTGATCAGCCCGAGAGCCGCGGCGTTGCGACGGACGGCGAGTCCCAGCGCACCGGCGACCCCTTTGAGTGTCATGTCGTCCGGCGTGGGCCCCAGCCCGCCGACCACCACCAGGAAGTCCGGACGCCTGGCGAGGGTCTCGTTCAGCGCCCTCCCTATCTCCCCCAGGTCGTCGTCGACTGTCGTGACCTCCTTGAGCATCGAGCCCAGACGGGCCAGCCGGTACCCTATCCAGAGCGCGTTCGAGTTGAGGGTCCTCCCGATGAGGAGCTCCTTGCCGACGGCCAGCATCTCCACCCTGACCAATGCCCCATGCCCCCTCAGGCACGTCTTAAAACGAGTCCCGAGCTCAGAGGCCGACGATGGCTCGCACCCCGGATATCGTGCTTGGCGCGGGGACCGTGGTCCACAGGCGGGGGAAGATGCTCGTGGTCAAGAGGGCCGAGCCGCCGCACCTGGGACTGTGGGCCTTCCCGGGAGGCAGGGTGGAGGAGGGAGAGAGTCCCCTCGAGGCCGCGGTCAGGGAGACGAAAGAGGAGGTCGGCCTGAAGGTGAGAGTGGAAGGGATCTTCGACGTCGTGACATACCTCCCCGATCAGCTTGGCGACGGCGACTGGAAGCAGGTGGTCCTGATCGAATACCTGGCCACGCCTGTGGGTGGGAGGGTCGTGCTAAACGGCGAGTCGTCTGACTTCAGATGGGTCTCGCCCGGGGAGGTGGCGGGCCTCGACACCACGCCGCAGATGAGGGCATGCGCGAGGCGCTTCGATGACCTGCGGATCTACTGAGCAGCGCCAGAGCAGAAGCTCCGCTGGGCGCCCTTGGCGTCGGGTCCTTCGGTTGAAGCTACTTTTCCTTGTCTCCGCTGAGCCACCATTCGAGGTAGTCGGCCTGCTGCCTCGACCGCTTCCGCCTCTCGTCGTCGTCAGGGGTCTTTGCCTTGAACCTGGCATCGGAGAGCTGGTCTCGAGTAAGGAACGCCCCACACTTCTTACACCCATATCGCTTGGTTGGCGCGTCGTACAGCATTATTCCCACGTGGCACTCAGGGCACATCTGGTCCAAAGGAATCGTTCCCCTTCCGCACCGCCGTGTCCTTAACGGTTTCTGTCAGAAGACGACTTGTCCGCCAATTCGTTAAATACCGTAGAGCGCCGAGCCGTCCTGAACTAGAAGTGGCCGAAAAGCTGGTCCTGGCGGGCCCGGCTTCAGAGGAGCTGGGGCGGTCCCTTGCGGATAAGCTCGGCCTCCAGATGCTCAACGCGGAGTTCAGAGTCTTTCCC
>DAHVLU010000018.1:0-7329 GCA_027320175.1 Nitrososphaerota archaeon | reverse complement strand
GTTGACCACGAAGACACCAGAGAGCCCGTCGAGGTATCTCTTGCCGTGGACGTCTTCGTACCAGACCCCCTGCGCGCTCTTCATCACGAGCGGGTCCTTCGCGAAGTCTTTCATCTGCATGAAATCGAGGAAGAGGTGCTCCGCCGCCCCTCCGTCCGAGTCGCGAATGGCCAAAGTCCGTCTCTCCTTGAGTTCGCGGCGTCTCAGGTATAAGTTTGCACCGGACGCGGGAGGGTCCTCTGCGGTAGCGACGGATTTGAAAATCCTTATAATCGGAAGGTGTTGATTTCATTCCCTACCCTATCATGGTGACCAGGAAGGCTGCCTACGCGCTTCTCTTCGGTGTTCTCCTCGCCGTGATGTCGGGGCTCGCCCCGGCTGTGGTACCTGCGGCATCGAGTTCAGGGTCCAGTTATTCACAGTCTGGGACGCTCATCCTCGCGGAGCCCAACTGCATCGACAGCTTTACGCAGTTCCTGACCGCCTGCAACCCTCCTTGGTACTACCTGCAGGACATGTTCCCTGACAATGGGGTGCCTACAGCTTTGGGGCTGGTGCACGTCGCGGTCCAGTCGTACTGGACGAGCACGAACGGGACCATTTGGTACTTCCGGGTGACCCCCGGGATGACCTGGTCAGACGGGGTCCAGGCCAACGCGACAGACCTCTCCTGGTCTATCCAGCAGATGTACTCCAGTTTTTCGTGGGGTGCGGGGAGCCTTGTCCCATACGCGTCTCTGTTGCGGGGGACTCCACAGCAGGCTGTTGTCCCGGTGAACTCCAGTGTCGTGGAGGTCAAGCTTACGCGACCGTTCAGCTTACTCGGCTCGATCATCGGGTCCGAGAACACACCGAACTTTACACCGTACCACATATGGAAGAATTGGATTAACGCTACGACGGCTCCCGGCAACCTCTTTGGCACCTTAGTCGGCGTGGGGCCTTACTACGTCTCGAATTACCATCAGGGCGACCAGCAGCTAGTCATGCTCCCCAACCCATACCCGACCCCTTGGGGGAGCCCGGCTAACGGCGGGCACCCATACTTCAAACAGATTGTCACTGAGCTCGTCCCCTCCAGCGCGAGCCTCGCGGACCTGCTCCTGTCAGGGCAGATTGACGCGGCCCCAGTGGCCCCGTCGGACGTGGCAGGCCTGTTGAGCAATCAGAACATCAAGATTGCGACTGCTTCTGGGACGGGGCTCTGGTACATCGAGTTCCCGGCGACCCACTACCCGTACAACATGACGGCGTTCAGGCACGCGCTTGCGTACGCCATCAACACCCAGACACTGGTCAAGAGCGCGCTTGCAGGATACGGCACGACAGCCAACGCGGCGTTCATTCCTTCCACCTCCCCGGAGTTCAACTCTAGCGTACCCACCTACTCGTACAACATGTCGACCGCCCAGCAACTACTTACGAGCATCGGCTTCAAGATGGGGTCGGGCGGGTTCTACACCCTTCCTAACGGGACTGCGTTCCAGCCTCCTATCTATGTCCCCGCCGAGCAGACTCCGATCGTGCTCGCCGGCACCCTCGTGGTCCAGGAACTGCAGCAAGCGGGCATCGACGCGCAACTGAGACCGATCGCGGGGGCGACCATGGCTTCGGTATGGTACAAAGGGGTGAACATGTACTTCGAGAACCAGAACTTCGGGTACCCGAACAGCGAGCTCCTGACAGACGGGAGCTTCTACTCGTACTTCCTCGCTTCAGGGCCCGAGCCTGGGCAGCAGCCGTTCGCCAGCGCGAGCACCGGCAGCGAATACAACAGCACGGTGGCGGCACTCGAGGCCTCCACTAACCCACAGCAGACTACGACCTATGAGAAAAACATACAGGGCCTGCTCGCGAGCTACCTTCCCTCGATACCTCTCTTCTACCCCGACTTCATCTGGGCGTACAACTCCCAGAAAGTGGCGGGGTGGCCGCAGTCGCCCGGATCGTTCGAGCTTCCTGGTTTGGTCTGGAACCTTACAGCCCTGGCTACGATAAGGCCAGCCAACCTGAGCACCGCGGCCACAACCACCGTGGCGAGCTCTACCCCAACCTCGAGCTCGACGGACTCGTACCTTGTGGCCGGCGCGGCGGCGGTGGTCGTGGTAGCGGTGGTGGCCGCGGTAGCGGCGACGGTCCTGCGTAAGAAACCTAAAACCTGATGCGACCGTGAACAGAGGCTACGTCCTCAGACGGGGGTTCTATGCCTTCATCACCTTCCTCATCGTGCTCGTCCTCAATTTTGCCATACCAAGGGTGATGCCTGGGAGCCCGGTCCAGTACTTCGCCAACCCGAGGATCCTTCCTTCGCTCGAAGCCAAGCTCCTCACGGAGAGGTTCGGGCTCGACAAGCCGATATGGACCCAGTTCCTGCTCTATCTCGTCGGGGTGTTCCACTGGCCCCCTGATCTGGGGGTCTCCTACACGTTCTACCCTGCTCCCGTATGGACGGTCATAATGACGTACCTCCCCTGGACGCTCCTGCTCGTGGGGACGGCCACGGTGGCGACGGCTGTCATAGGGATAGTGATTGGCATCCTGATTGGCTCGAAGCAGGGCTCTAAGACAGACACGGTGGTGACTTCCGCCTCGCTTTTCCTCTGGACGATGCCCTTCTTCTGGCTCGGGACGATACTCTTGTGGCTCTTCAGCATCTATTTCCATGTCTTCCCTGCTGGCGGAGCCGCGTCGCCGTTTCTCTCCAAGATGCCGCTCTTGGACCAGATAGGCAACATAGCTGAGCACGCCTTCCTCCCGGGGCTCACCCTGACACTCGCGGCGTTCGCAGGGTACAGCCTGATGATGCGCAACACATTGGTTGAGGAGTTGACGCAGGATTACGTGACCGTGGCCGTCGCAAAGGGCCTGTCCCACAGGGCCGTTCTCTTCAAGCACGCCGCGCGGAACGCCATGCTCCCCATGATAACACTCATCGGGCTCAACCTCGGTTACGTCGTGAGCGGGGCCCTCTTGGTCGAGGTTGTATTCTCCTACCCGGGGGTAGGGTACCTGACATACCAGGCGGTCCTCGCGCATGACTATCCCCTCCTGCAGGGGCTCTTCTTCGTCCTCTCGATGGCTGTGATCATAGCCAACTTCTTCGCCGACATCATCTACTCCTTGGTCGACCCGAGGGTGAAGTAAGGGACGGACACAGCCACTGCTACCTCGGCGCTCCGGCGTGGGTTGACTGAGAACAAGCGGGTGACCTCGGGGGTGCTCATAATCGGCATATTCGTGTTCATGGCAGTCTTCGCGCCGTGGCTCACGCCGTACAAGCCCCAGGTGGTCTCGGGCTCGCCCTACTCGCCTCCCAGCTTCCAGCACTGGATGGGGACCGACGACCTCGGCTACGACGTGATGAGCCAGGTAATTTACGGCGCCCGGATAAGCCTGACTGTCGGGTTCACTGTCGCCCTCGCTGCGACTTCGATTGGCTCCCTCATAGGCCTCCTCTCGGGGTTCTACAGGGGGGTGGTCGACGAAGCGCTGATGAGGTTCACAGACGTAATACTTGTGCTTCCTTCGCTCCCGCTGGCGATTATACTGGCTGCTTACCTCGGGCCGAGTGTGATCACAATCATCGAGGTCCTGACCCTCACGAGCTGGCCGCTGGTGGCGAGAGTGATCAGGTCCCAGACCCTATCGCTGCGGGAGAGGCCCTTCGTTGACGCAGCGAGGGTCGCGGGGGCGAGCGACGCTCGGATAATGTTCAAAGTGATAATCCCCAACCTCCTGAGTCTCATCGCCGCGAACGCAGTCCTGGCCATAACTGGGGCTGTGGTTGGCGAAGCGGGGCTCGACTTCATCGGGATGGGCAACCCCAGTGTCGTGAGCTGGGGGACCATGCTCTACTGGTCGCAGAACCTCGGGGCGGTCCTAAGAGGGGCGTGGTGGTGGATACTCGCCCCGGGGCTCTGCATAGCCTTCGTCGGACTGGGCGCCGTCCTGATCAGCATTGGGGTGGAGAACATATTCAACCCCCGGCTCCGAGGGCGGTAACCCGGGATGCCCCTGCTAGAGCTGAAGAACCTCTCCGTGGCCTACAGGCTCCAGAAAGGGTATCTGATGGCGGTCGACCAGGTCTCGATGGAGGTCAACGAGGGCGAGGTCCTCGGGATAGCGGGGGAGTCAGGGTGCGGGAAGTCGACGGTAGCGCTGTCAGTCCTGAGGATACTCCCGAAGTCGGCCAGGGTGACCGGTGCTGTAGCCTTCGGAGGGGAGGACGTGTTGACCATGGGTGACGAGCGGGTCCGGGCGTACAGGTGGAAGCACGTGGCCCTCGTCCCCCAGGGGTCCATGAACGCGTTCGACCCGGTGATATCGGTGGGTGCCCAGATAGTCGAGGCGATCAGGCTCCACGAAAGCGCGGGGAAGGAGGAGGCGTGGAGGAGAGCGAGGGAGCTCTTCGGCCTGGTCGGCATACCGAAGGAAAGGGTGACGAACTACCCGCACGAGCTCAGCGGCGGGATGAAGCAGCGCGCCGCGATAGCAATGGCCCTCTCGCTTAGTCCCAAACTCGTCATACTCGACGAGCCCACCACCGCCCTGGACGTGGTGGTCCAGAAGCAGATTCTCTCGCTCCTGGCCAGGCTGCAGCGCGAGCTTGGCGTTTCATTCATGTTCATCACGCACGACCTCTCGGTCCTGGCCGAAGTGGCGACGAGGGTGGCAGTGATGTACGCCGGCAAGCTCGTGGAGGTCGGCCCCGCCGATGTGATGTTCCGCTCCCCCTCGCACCCCTACACTCAGGCGCTGATGCGCGCGATACCAAACGTGCACGGCGACATAAGTCAGGTGAAGTCCATACTGGGGACCCCGCCAGACCTGACCTCCTTGCCGAAGGGGTGCAGGTTCAGCCCGCGTTGCCCTCACAGCTTCGGCCGGTGCACTGTTGAAGAGCCGAGGCTATTGCCATCGACAACCGGGTCCATGGCTGCATGCCACCTTGTCGGAGGGTGAAATGGAGCAGGGTGGCGGCGGCCGGCCGCTGGTCGAGGTCAGGAACCTGTCTGTCGGGTTCTCCGCCTCGATGGGGTTCTTCAAGAAGAGGACCGTGTCTGCCATCGATGATCTCTCTCTCGCAGCGTGGGAGGGGGAGTCGCTCGGAGTGGTGGGGGAGAGTGGAAGCGGGAAGACTACGCTCGCCCGCGTCCTCGTGAAGCTCCTCAGACCGCACTCCGGAGAAGTCCTCTTCAAGGGGGAGGACGTGCTCACGCAGACGAGGAAGGAAGAGAGGGTGTACAGGCGGAAGGTGCAGATGGTCTTCCAGGACCCGTACGAGTCGCTCAACCCCCGGTCGACGGTGTGGGATGCGGTCGAGGAGCCTCTCCTGATACACCACGTCGCAGGCGACAGACACTCCAGGGGGGAAATGGTTGAAAGGCTGGTCGCCATGGTTGGGTTGGACCCAGGGGCCGTGAAACACAAGTACCCCCACCAGCTGAGCGGAGGGGAGAGGCAGCGGGTGTCGATCGCCCGCGCCCTGGCGGTCAGCCCGGACCTACTCATCGCCGACGAACCCGTCTCCATGCTCGACGTCTCCATGCGCATCGGAATCCTCGACCTGATGCTCGAGCTCAAGCGCAAGCTAGGGCTGACGCTCATCTTCATCACGCACGACCTTGGTGTGGCGCGGTACTTCTGCGACCGAATAGCGGTCATGTACCAGGGGAAGCTGATGGAGGTGGCGCGGACAGAGGAGCTCCTCGAGCGCCCTCTACATCCATACACCAAGCTCCTCCTCGATTCCGTCCCCGTGCCAGGGGGCGCCGGACCGGCGCCCCCCGAGGCGGTGGATGCGGACCCCAGGCCTGCGCCTGCTGGGTGCAAGTTCAGCCCGCGTTGCCCCTATGCCAGGGACAGGTGTCGAGGGTCCGCTCCGGACCTGACCGAGGTCAGCAGGAGCAGATACGCGGCGTGCTACTACCCGCTCACTTCCTGACCTCCCGGCGGGGCGAAAAAGGTGATTAACGGCTGTCGGTCAGCCCCGGTGATGTCGCGTTGTCCAAGGTCAAGGTGAGCGTGATTGGCGCCGGGAGTGCCAACTTCTCCCTCGAGCTTGTGAAGGACATCTGCCTGATGCCTTCGCTTGCGGGGAGCACCGTCAGTTTCATGGATATCGACCAGAGGAGGCTGGACGCGGTCCACACCCTGGCGTCTAGGTATGCCAGGGAGATGAAGATGGACCTCAAGCTCGAGAAGACGACGACCAGGAGGAGTTCCCTGAAGGACGCGGATTTCGTTGTGAACCTCGCGCTCGTCGTCGGACACAAGGGATACACGAAAGTCTGGGACATGGCGCGGAAGCGAGACTACAGGTTCGGAGGGAGTTACCACATCATGCACGACGAGGGCTTCTGGGTCAACTTCTACCAGCTCAGGCTCTTCGAGTCGATCGTCGAGGACGTGCTCGAGGTCTGTCCCAATGCCTGGTACATACAGTTGGCCAATCCCGTCCTCGCAGCGACGACGTACCTCTGCAGGAAGTACCCCAAGCTGAAGTACGTCGGGCTCTGCGAGGGGCCCCGCGCCATCTACGACATGGCTAGCATTTTCGGCCTCGACCCGGACAGGATAAGCTTCGAAATACCGGGGGTGAACCACACGGTCTGGCTGACGCGCTTCTTCCACGAAGGGAAGGACGCCTACCCGGTGCTCGACTCCTGGGCGAAGAAGAACTCCCGCGCCTATTGGAAGACGCACACCCCGAGCAACATCCTCGGCCCTGTAGCGTTCGACCTCTACGAGAAGTTCGGGGTGTTCCCAATCGGGGATACATGCACTCCCGGGGGCGGGACCTGGCCGTGGTGGTACCACACGGATGAGAAGCTGGAGCGGAAGTGGGGGGAAGACCCAGAGTGGTGGTGGAGGGACTACCTAGGGGACCTCGAGCGCCGGGGCCCGGCGCTCGACAAGCTACTGGACGGGAAGACCTCGCTTACGGAGGCTATTCCACCCAAGAAGTCCAGGCAGTTCACCGTACCGCTCATCGAGTCCATAGCGTGCGACGTGCCCCGGGTCCTCCCGGTGAACGTCCTGAACACCGGCGGCCTCCTGCCTGGCGTCCCCAGCGATTTCGAGGTCGAGGTCTCGGGGCTCGTTACTGCCAACGGGGTCCAGGGGCAGAGGTCGTCAGGCCTCCCCTCCAACCTCGTCGGATACATACTCAGGGACAGGGTCGCACCTGTGGAGACAGAGCTCGAGGCGTACCAAAAGGGGGACAGGGACAAGCTGCTGGAGCTCCTTATGATGGACCCGTGGACGAAGTCGGAGGGACAGGCCAGCGGGCTGATGAAGGACGTGTTCGCGGACAGGTCCTTCTCTGAG
>DAHVLU010000013.1:0-17061 GCA_027320175.1 Nitrososphaerota archaeon | reverse complement strand
GTCGAAGATGTGGTGGAAGACGTAGCCGTAGATGTCGTGAGGGTCGTGGTGGTCGTAGTTGGTATCGTAGTCGTGGAACTCGTCGTGGTCGTAGTAGTGGTCGTGGTAGAGTTCGTAGTGGTGGTTTGGGTGGTCGAGGTCGTAGTCTGGGTGAAATGGAATGTCGTGGTCCTTACAGGCTGAGACGTAGTGGAGGTCAGCGCCTGCGTCTGGGAGGCGGACAGAGAAGTAGTGGAGGTCGCGGTCGAGGCGGCGCTGGTCGTGGTCGTGGAGGTCGACGTGGCGATCGCAGTCGTTGTCGACGAGAACCCATGATGGTCGTTAGCCGCCACATACCCGGCGTAGGGAGCGACGACGGTCGTCGTAATCACCAGGATGGCCAGGACGTTGGTGCCGAGCACCACGAAGGTGGGCGCTATGAGCTTCATTTCATCCCCCTCGTCGCTTCCCAAGTTTCGGTGGCCAGGAGCGTCACGATGAGCACGTTGATGATCATCCCGGTGGCCGCAAGCCCGGGGGCGAATACTGTCCCGAGGCCGCTGCCCACCATGCCGACGACGGAGACGATTATCCCCACGTAGACCCCCTTGATCCAGTGGACCTCTGACCAGAGGAGGATGCCGGAGACCACGTACATCACGCCCAGGAGGACCATGACCACGCCCAGGAGATCCAGGACATACTGCGAAGGCAGGGCGCCGCCGGAGCTGCTGATCAGGAAGGTCCCAGACAGGTCGTTTGGAGCCAGAACCATGGCGACCCCGGCCGCGTCAGAGAAGGCGAATGCCACCCAGCAAACGAGGGCGGCGACGACGGTGGGGCCCTTGAAGAGGAGGCTCTTCTTGATGGCGGCCCTTCGCGCTTCACTCTCGTCTTCTTCTTTATCCATGCATAACTTTTCCTGATGAAATCTCGTCAGGCCGACCCCCGTTCGATAGATATGCGTTGCCTCTCAGGTGCCGCCCAGCACGCTACCTGAATGAGATGTGGTAGGCTTCCTGGCCGTGCTCGGGGTACTCCTTGGTCTTGGCTACCGTCTCGTCGAGCTTCACCGTGCCCTTCAGCGAAAGCTCGCCGGCCAGGACGTGCTCCATTCGGATGTTGCAGAGGGTCTCACCCTTGGCTGCGGCTTCGGCCATCCTGGTGGCTCCGACTACGGCATGGCCGATGATCGTGAAGTCCCCCGCTATCTCCTCGAGGGCGCACCTGCCGGAGTCCACCCCCAGAGCCAGCCCGACGTGGGCAGGGAGGTTCCGGGCGTTCTTCCTGTGCTCAGGGAAGATCTCCTCGTCGAACGACTCGTGGGCCCGCCTGCAGAACTCCATGACCTCCTTGAGGAACCTCGAGGGCTTCGACCCATAGATCCAGTAGACTACGAAGCCGTCCCCGGTGAATTTGTCGAACCAACCCGAGGTCTCCTGGGCCAGCTCCTTCATCTTCTCCGTGAATGCGGTGGTGATGATCGCGTACTCTCTTGACGAGATCGCCTCCCTCATCAGGTGGGTCGAGCCCCGTATGTCTCCGATGACGACGTGGATGCCTGTCTGGTCCCCTGCGTTGAGCAGGTGGGTGAGCTCCTCCTTCGAAATCGTCTTCTCCCAGTCGATGGGGGCGTGCAGGTCCAGCTTCTGGAGGGCTTTCTCTCCTCTTGCTCGCGGGCTCACTGCGCTTCGGCAGGGCGTTCAAAGTCGTTCTAATATATAGGTCAGGGAGCGTCCAAGGGGCATTGAAGGCCAGCGTCGTCGCAGTGGCAGTAGCAGTCTTGGTCGTCGTCGTAGTGGCGGCCGTCGCGGTGGTGTTTCTGATGGCGCCGAGCGGGAGCCTAGTCGTGGGGGTGAAAGACGCACCGTCCACGGGCGCCGTGACGCACATCTACCTCACGATCACTGACATCGTCCTGCAGGGAGGCACCGGCAACTCCAGCACCACCTTCAAGCTCAACGCCACCACCTTCGACCTTCTGGCGCTGCAGAACGTGACGAAGATGCTCGGAAAGAACAGCGTCCCGGTGGGGAACTACACCATGGTCAGGTTCGGGGTCACGAGCGCCGTCGCCACGGTCGGCGGGACCAACGTCACCCTGACCGTCCCGAGCGGTCAGATCAAGGTTCCGATGCAGTTCACTGTCGCGTCAGGGAAGACGACCACCATCGTCCTTGACATCTCGGCCGACATGACCGCGATCAGCGCCTCCAACAACCTGAGGCCCACTGTAACCGGCCAAGAGACTGTACCGCCCAGCTAGAGACCGAGCCTCCGGTCCGCAGAGTGCTGATCCGACGAGCGCAGCCTTATCACTCACAGGGCAGACGTGAAGCGCGGATAGGCCGATGACAAAGAAGCTCTCTTTCACCCACGCGGTCGCAGTAGGCCTGGGGAACATCATAGGAGCAGGGATCTTCGTCATGGCCGGGTCGGCCATAGGCGCGGCAGGCCCGGCAGCGCTCGTCGCCTTCGCGATAACAGCCGGACTGGCCATCACTGTCGGCCTGAACACCGCCGAGCTGTCTTCGAGGTACCCCGCGCTCGAGGGCGGGGTCTACAGCTTCGCCAGGGCTACGATGGGGGACACAGTCGGGTTCCTGGTCGGGTGGTTCAGGCTCATCGCCTACGCGGTCAGCGGGGCGGCCGTCGCCCTCGGCTTCGCCTCCTATCTGGTTAGTGTGGGGCTCCCTTCGGCCGCGTACTACCCGGCGGCCGTGGTCCTGATCGTGGGGCTCGCCCTGGTCGAGGTCGGGGGCCTCAGGCTTGCCTCCGAGGTCGAGGTGGGGCTGGTGGTTGTGAAGGTCGTAGGTCTGGCCGTGTTCCTCGCCGCAGTGTTCGCTCTCGTAAGGTTCTCCCCCGGGAACTTCGCCCCCCTCTTCCCGACGGGAGGGCTCGGGGTGCTCGTAGCGGCCAACATAGCCTTCTTTGCCTACTCGGGCTTCAACACAATCGCGACCCTCACCCCCGACGTACAGGACGGGGAGAGGACCGTGCCGAGGGCCATCATCGCGTCGATCGTGATAAGCACGGTGCTGTACGTCATGGTGGTCTTCGCCCTCCTCATGGCGCTGAACTGGACGGCCTACGGGACAGCCTCCGACCCGCTGGCCGTCGCGCTTGGGTCGCTGAGGGTGCCGTCGGCGGTGTCGTATGCGGTCGCTTTCGCAGCGCTCGCAGCGACCTTCGCCGTCACTCTTTCGATGCTGATAGCGGGGGCGCGGACGACGAAGCAGATGGGAGAGGATGGGATGCTGCCCGGCTGGTTCGGGAAGGGGTCGAAGGCCCCGGCCCTGGTTGTGGCTGGGGTGATGGTCGCGTCGCTGGGGCTCGGGAACGTGGAGAGCGTCGCCCTCGTCGCCAACTTCGGGATCGTCTTCTCCTACATGCTCACAGGGGTTCAGGTGGCAATCGCCCGGAAGGGACGCGTGGCGGCGAAGTTTTCGTCCCCGGGCTACCCCTGGGTCCAGGGCCTGGCAGTCGTGCTTTCGGCCGCGATGCTCTTCGGGCTGGGGACGCAGTCCATCCTCGTCGGCTCCGTGACCCTGGTCGCCGGGCTGGCCGTGTACTGGATCTACGTCCGCCCGGCCCTCCGCCGCCGCGGCCAACCCTAAGAACCCCCACCTGAGACCGCCGAGTGTGAAGCCCGATGACGTGTCTGCCAGGGCGAAGCACAGCAGGGCCAGGGCGCTGGGGTTCACTTCGGTCGGGCACTTCGTAAACGACGGCTCCGTCTTCTTCCTGCCACTGGTCGTCGACCTGCTGGCGGCGCTGAAGGGGGCGACGCCCCTCGAAGTTTCGGTCCTTCTATTCATGTTCTACCTCAGCTCGTCGGTGGCCAGCGTCTTCGTCGGGAGGCGGGCCGACAGGACCGGGGCGCCGGGGAGGCTCATGGCCGTGGGGATCGGTCTCCTGGGCCTCGGGCTCCTGGGGTTCTACGCAGCCATCACCTACGCTGTGGGAGGGGAACTCTTCGCGTATGGGCTCGTGTGCGACCTCGTGATGGGGGTCGGCAGCTCGTTCTACCACCCGCTCGGGGGGAGCGTCATTCAGGCGTCGTTCGGGGGAGGAGCCAGAGGGCGGGCCCTGGGCATCAACGGGGCCATGGGGAGCCTTGGGAGGACCCTGTACCCTTCCCTGTTCTTCGTGGCGGCGGCGGCTCTGACCACGCCGGGGTCCCTGGGGTTCTTCGGGCTGGTGGGGCTGGGAGCGGCGCTGCTCATCTGGGCAGGGCTGGGGAGGGTCGAAGGGGCGAAACGCGAGGGGGGCGGCGCAGGGCCGTCGGTAAGGAGCTCTCTCACCAGGCCGATGGTGATGCTCCTCGCGGTCTCGTTCCTGAGGTCGGCGGCCCTCTTCGGGGTCGCAGCCTATGCGCCGATCTTCCTGACGACCCAGCGGGGGCTGGGGGTGAGCTCCATACTTGGGCTGTCCCTGACGGTGTTCTACGCTTCCGCGATCATAGGGCAGCCGGTCTTCGGGGTGCTCACGGACAGGGTCGACCACAGGTGGGTCCTCGCCATTTCTGCGGTCGGGGCAGCCCTGGCGATAGTGGGATACGTCAACACCGGCGGGGCGGTCAGCGTCGCCCTCCTTTCGCTGTTCGGGTTCTTCGCCTACACGGGGTTCCCCCTGCTGATGTCTCTGACGTCGGACTACTCCCCCCAGGCGTCGGCGCTCGGCAACTCCATCGTGTGGGGGCTGGGGGCGACCGGGGGAAACTCGGTCGGGCCGATCCTGGTCTACGCCATCGCGTTGAACGAGTACAGCAACCTCGGCTTCGCGTTCGAGATCATGGCCGGGCTGGCGGTGGCCTCCGCCCTGGGCGCAGTGCTGCTCCCCAGGCCGACCGTAGTCAGGAAGGGGCAGGGCGAATAGCTGCGCCGAGGGGTTTCGCCACCCCGGGCGCTTTCGAAAATGTTGGTTGATATAGCGACCAGGGCCGATTGTAGACGGAATGGAAGGTGACAAGGACGTGGTCTGGAGCGGCAGGCCCTGGATCGGGCCGTCTGCCGTGGCCAGGACGATCGGTGCGGCCCTGGCAGCCGTAGTCGCGTTCGTCGCGCTGTCGGCGCTGGGCCTCCTGGGGCTCTCCGTCCTCGGGATCCCCCTCTTCGCCATCGCTGCAGGGATACTGGCCTTCGCCTGGCTCGCGTCCATCGCTGGCCTCATCGTCATGCGGGCGTCGTACAGGTATGTGCTCCGCCAGAGCTCCGTCGAGGTCGACCGAGGGATAGTCAGCCGCCGCTCCCTCGTCGTCTCGCCTTCGGCCTTCGCCGAGCTGGAAGTCGAACAGGGGGTCATGGGGAGGATGATGAACTACGGGTCCCTCGAAGTGAGGTCGCAGGGAGGCCAGCAGCTTAACCTGTGGCTGATACGCGACCCCAAGGGGGTCTCGACCAGGATCAGGGAGGTCATGACCGTCCCCACAGTCAAGGTCGCCAGAGACGAAGGTGCAGGCGCGCCCGGCTCCAGCTAGACTTGGGATTTGGGCCGACCGGATGGCTTCGGATCAGGAGACCCTGACCTGAGGGCAGCCGAAGAACCCCCCGAGCTCTTCCGCCTCCTCCCTCACCAAAGACGATATGCGGGGGGGCAGGTCGGCGAACGGCCTGACTTCCACCTCGAGCGTGCCGTTCTTCCTGACGTGGGACCACACTCCCGCGGCCCTGCCATCGACGAGGAGGACCGGCGACACCCACCCCGCCGGCCTGTAGACCTGCCCGTGTTCGCCTGGCCCGACTATGTTGCGGTGTGACTTGTGCCCGAGGAGGAACGCGTCGAAGAACGGGAGGAGCCTCACGACCGGCCGGTCCAGATGCGCGTCCTTCAGGTCAGGGAGGTCGTCGCTGAGCACCGAGGCGCGCCACCCTTCGACGTCGATGTCGGCCATGTCGTCTTCGGCGAGAGACCAGACCCGCTTCGCGTCGCCTGCCGTCATCCCGGTCCAGATGGTGAAGTCAGCGACCGTGGACGGTCCGTGGGCCCTGAGGTACCTCATCACCAGCTCCCTCTCCGCCTGGAGCAGGGGCATGTCCTTCCAGTGAGGGATCCACCTGTCCGCCCGGACGAATGTCGACTCGCTGCCGGCGTTGGGGCCTGAGCAGTAGACCCCCCTGGCGCCGGCGAGGTGGAGGAGATAGTGGGCGGGGAGGGCAAGAGCCCCGAAGTCGACCCAGGGGACCTTCTTCCTGTTCCCCCACCCGACGCCCCCGACCTTCTGCTTGATCTTGAATCCCGTCGAACTGGACAGCTTGGCGGCAAGGGCAGACGTGGTGACCGGCTCGTCGAGGGCGGCCAGGACCGCCTCCACCAGCTTTTCGAGCTTTGGAGCGGGCACCCCTCTTCCGAGGACCCACCTCACCTCGCGCTCGGCCCTCAGCGCGCTCCCCCTGACGAACATGGCGAGGTCCTTGGATGGGATGAGGAACATGGTCCGCCTCATCGCCCATGCCTTCGTGAGCGACTTGGCCTCCCAGATGGCCGCGTCCAGGTCGGAGAGCTTCACCCCCCGGACCCGCGCCCATATCGACATCTGGGCGGCGGAGAGCAGCTGGGCCTGGGCGCCTCCGATGTCTCCGGGCACCGAAGTCGACGACGCGCGCGGGAGCCTCTTGGTCAGGTGCTGCCTCTCGAGCCTGAAGGCGGTTACCTTGTTCCAGGAGACGCTGACGGCGCCCCTCTCGGCCGCCCTGTCACCGCTTCTCGTCGTGGACGACCTCCGCACCCTTCCGCCTCCCGTGCTTCAGTGATGGAGACTTCACGTCAGGCGCACCGCGCCCGGTGGAGATGACCCCACGGGGTGGAGGTGGCGGACCATGCGCCGCATGCGGACCACCCTCTGGAACTCCATGGCGGGCGGGTGGACTTGCGAGCGTTATCTGTTCTGCGGAGCTTGGAAGACAGGAGTTCGCGGGGGCCAGGGCGTCAGGCTGCGGCGAGGGCAGGCTCCGGGCTACTCGTTGTGTCTGGCGGCTCGACTCTGTTGTCTCCCGCCGTCCGCTTCGTGCCGTCATAGACTTCTTCCGGGGCGATGATGGCCATGGACACCGGACATGGCGGAGGCATCCTCTGGGACGGCTTGCCGCCCGGGCGCGAAGGTCTTACGACAGCTCCGAGATGTAGCTGGCTGTCAGGTTTGCAAGGTAGCTCGGACCGACGGCGGCTGTAGCGTCGACGTGCGGCTCGATCGCTGTCCTCTCATGGTACTCGTTCCAACTGTAGATGATGACCAGCTTGACCTCTGACGAGTGTCCGAGGACGTAGCTCCACTGCTCCTGGTAGAGCCCCTGGGAGAGGTTGGGGTCGAACCTCAGGTACGAGCCCGAATATCCGCGGTCGAAGTAGCTGTCGATCCTCGGGACGATGGTCACTTCGCCGTCAGGTGAGATTACAGGCTGGCCCTCGTCGTTGGTTGCGTTCACTGCGCCCGCCTGACCGGAGAAGTACTGGGCCGGGGCGTCCCACCAGATCCAGTCGAGGTTGCTGTTCAGGGCCTTGTTCGGGCAGCTCTCGGCTGGCACGCACGCATAGTTCCCGATCTCCCGGGATGTGAACCTGGTGTCGTTGTAGAGGGGCCTCGCGGGGTTGAAGGTGACGAGAAGTGGCCTAGACTGCCAGTCGAAGTACCACTTTGCGTAGGGGCCGGCGAAGCTGCCGTAGACATAGGAATAGACCTGGGACATGGAGATGTTGGAGCCGCTGGGGAAGGAGTCGACCATTATCGCGACCTTGAAGTCGCTGTCAGTCCCCTTTAGGTAACGGAACAGGTCGAGCGTCGCTTTGTTGATGGCGCCGGCCTCGCCCTTCGCATATGGCCCCCACCATGAGACGACTGCGAAGGACAAACCGAGGCCCTGCATCTGGTCAACCTGGGTCTTGAAGGTCTGATTGGAGTCGGAAGCGTAGTACCCTATGGTCGGCCGGTCGACGACCGCACCTCCTCCGGGGGAGACGGTGCTGTTCCATCCCGGTGTGCCGGGGCCCGTGCTCGACCCCGGACCACCGTACCACAGATAGAGGACTGCGCCGACGGGCGCCCTGGCCGGCGGCCCCTCCAAGAGGACGCCAGCAACGGTTGCGAGGAGCAACAGGAGTAGTATCAGAGTGACTCTGAAAACCCCCTTGGGCATGTGAGATCTGTAGAGAAACCGCGCAGTCTTAACTACTCGCCCCTGGTCGAATGGTGGCCAGGGGATGACGTTCTGCCTTTACTGCGGAGCTCAGCTGCCTGACGGTGCCGGCTTCTGCGGTTCGTGCGGGAAACCGGTGCAGGCAACAGCGGAGCCGAGCCCCGCCCCGTCTCAGAGCCCGCCTACCTCCATCGGGCAGACGCTCCTCCTTTCCGCCAGAGACCTGGTGCTCAACAAGAAGATACTTTCAGTGCGCGAGCACTACGACATACAGAGCACGTCAGGGACTCAGCTCGGGGAGGCAGACGGGAACTTCATCCAGCTTCCAGCGAAGTTCGTCGTCCAGGATGCGAACGGCGCAGAAGTGATGCATGTCGTCGGGAAGCTGGTCTCGCTCAGGAGGGAGTTCGAGATGTACGACCCGGCCGGGACGCTCCTGGCGGCCATCAAGAAGAAGATCGTCAGGCTGGTGGGGAGCGAGTACTGGCTCGAGTTGAACGGGAACCAGTTCGCCAGGATTTACGGGAACTTCGTCGAGCACGACTACCGCTTCCAGGTAGGGGGCGTCGACGTCGCCCAGGTCCACAAGAAGTGGGTCTCGGTGCGCGACTCGTTCGACATCTCGATCTCGGGTTCGGTCGACCACAGGCTGGTGCTGGGGTCCGTGGTGATCATCGAGCACGAAGAAGTGACTGAGAGGCGCAGGTAGGACACCTAGGGCCTGAACAGGCTCTTCGGACAGGACGAGCTGTACTCGCAGGCGCGACACTTGCCAACGCTTGAGCTCGACGTGGGCTCGCGCTCCCCGAGCCAGTACCCCGCCTTGGAGGCGACCGCCTTCTCCGCCTTCGCCGGCTCGTGCTTCAGCAGGTGAACTTTCATCCTGCCGGGGCGCCTGACTTCGAGCCACATGGTCTTCCCTTCGAGCAGAGCCCCTGAGACCTCTGCTATCCACATCCTCTTCTCGTCTTCCCCCAGCTCGCCCGACTTCAGCCTGACCACCGCCAGCTGCAGCCGAGAGCAGTCGAAGCCCATCCTCTCCAGGAGCAGCCCGTAGATCCTCGCCTGGTTCTCCTGGTCCTCCCAGAGCGGCGTCGGGTCCCCCCTGGTCGTCTTCAGCTCCACCACCCAGAGGGGCCTCCCCTCGGACCAGATGACGTGGTCCGGGGTGCCGATGACCTTCAGGCCGCCCGCCGACCCCCACACCCCCAGCACCGCCAGGGACGGCTCCTTCCGCCCCACGAGCTCGGCGAACTCCTCCTTGGATATGCCCTCGGTGGGCATCAGCTCGTCGTGGAGGGCGGTCCCGGTGTCCTTCGCCGCGGAGGGGATCTCCCCCAGGGCGAACTCGTTCTCTAGCTTGTATTCGCAGTAGTACTGCTCGGCTATGGAGGAGACGGCGACGAAGGAAGTGCCGTGCCTGAACTCCTCCTTCCTGGAGTCGAAGAACTCCTGCTCCCTCTTCCAGAACTGTTCCCAGAACTGCGCCAGTCTCCTCCCTTTCGTAGCCGCGGCCCTGACGCGCCTCTGAGTGAGGAGAGTAGATAGCCCTTCGTGTGCAGGTCGGGCCTATCGGTATTCGGCCAGATCCTTCGTCTCCCTGACGAGGAGCTTCGACTCGATCACTTCCATCGTCTCTCTGGGAGACATCTGGTAGAGCGCTTCGGCGTCGAGGTGGGTGACGGGGGCGCGCCGGTAGTCCTTGATGAAATCCTTGAAGGCGGAGTTGATGCCGTCCAAGTACTCGTAGGTCATGTACCGCTCGTAGTCGCGCCCCCGCTCCCGCACGCGGTCCATGAGGTACTGGGTGCCGGAGTTCAGGTAGAAGACCTGGGTGGGCACCGGGACCCTCTCCTGCAGGGACCTGAGGAGCGGCAGGAAGGCCCTCATGTTCTCCGGCGAGAGCGTGTAGCTGGTGTATGCCTCGACGCCGTCGAAGAAGAGGTCGCTCACGACCTCCTGGTCAAACAGACGCTCCTTCACGGCCCTGGCGACGTCATGGTAGTGCATGATGGTGAAGATCATCTCGGTCTCCAGCGCGTAGGTCACCGGGTCCTTGTAGAAGTCGTCGATGAGCGGATGGTTCGCGACCACCTCCATGATGGACCGGCTCCTCCTGTGCTCCGTGAGGCGGCCTGCCAGGGTGGTCTTGCCAGATGCGAGCGGGCCCCCGAAGACGATGTATGGTGGCAAGACCGGGCTCGCTCCGAGGAGACACATATTTCAACGCCCCCTGTCATGGACCAAAGGCGTGTGGAACAGGCGCCCGAACAGGAGCCTAGCGGTCAAGCGTATCTCTCGGAAGGCGGGGTCTTCCGACGTTGACAGGTATGTGGCGAACACCCAGAGGAACATCCAGGAGAAGCTGAATGAGAGTAGGGCGACCATCAGAGAAGCGGCACCAGGCGCTGCAGAGACCACAGTGATTTCGGGTTGCCAAAGGGTACTTCTATCCGGGTTATGACTACAGCAAGATGTTTGCTTGGTTCCTTCTTCAGAGGTTGTGGGTGCTCTACCAGAAGATACCGAGGGTCAGGGTAACCGAGGCTGTGACGGACATGTCCATTTGAAGAACTCCAAGTGGCGACGTTGGACCTGTGCGAAACCAAAGAAGCCGACCCTCCCGGCAGGCGCAAGAGGGTTGTCTTGTACTTCGAGGAGAGAGACAAAGGAGCCCTTGGGAGGTTGACCGCAGCGGCATGAAGTTCGCTCAGACACCTGTTTTGATGCCGTGGGCTGGACTTGGGCACGCAAGACAGACCCCACGGCCGTGATTGGGTTCTGTACCAGGCCAGCCGGAAGCGTTTCGAAAGAACTGCCCAAGCAATCAAATGCCAGTCTCTGGACTGTGCCTTCCCAGTAAACTCGGCGACTTCGACACATGTCGAGGCGGTCGTCTGTCGCAGGTTGGACTTTTAACATATTACTTCAAATGGTGATTAGTGTTTTTACCATAATGCCCGTGAGGACCACGGGAAGGACTGTCAGGAAGAATCAGAAGAACCTAAGCAACCAAGAACAACAAGTCTTCCTATCTGGAATTATGAAACTTGTTCATAATCTATCCTATGGAGAGCTGGTTTCGATGCACGCAGACATGCAACACAACATGCATGCGTCAGGAGGCTTCCCCTTGTCGGCCCAGCAGAGATTTCTGCCCTGGCACAGGGCATATCTGAAAACCGTCGAGCTTCTTCTCCGAGAGTATGAGCCCAAGACCTTCATTCCGTATTGGGACTGGACTGTAGACCCAGTACCGTCTTGGCTGAGTCCTCCGTCGAATGTCCCCCTCCCCATGGAGATCGGAACATCCATGTCAGTGATGGTCAAGCGGTCTTCGCCTAGCGGTGGTTTTCCAACCCGAAAGATGGTTCAGAGTGCTCTTGCCATCCCAAACTACACGCGCTTCGCCCAGCGATTAGAGACGTTGCACGATCAGGTGCACTCGGCGTTTGGGTCGTCGACCGTGGCTCAACTGATGATTGCCCCAGCGGACCCGTTGTTCTTCTTGCACCATGCCAATGTTGATCGTATCTGGAACAATTGGCAATTGAGATTCCCGGGTAAGAACCCAACTCTGAACGCGGACGATAGGGTCATGGATCCCTTCTCCTACAAGGAATCTGAAGTGCGCTCCATTCGTGCCATTGGCTACTCCTACCAGTGACCCTAGAAGCGCTCGTGTTTAATCAGCAGGCCTGAAAGATAGCGGTTTATCATACAGAGCTTTGATGAACCAGGGTATTATCTGCATTCGGACTGAACTCGTAGCGGATTAGACCGCTCAGGTATTTCGTTTGTTTGCGAGCATTCGAGCTACCTCAGGATCAGGCACGAGTTTCCATCGCGACCTTTTTCGACGTGGAGTCCTGGCGCCATTCCCACTCCTCCGGGGAGCGGGACTCCGCCGGCAATCCTCGCATTCGCCTTTTCCTCGGCGACCATCATCCGCATCTTCTTGCAGTCGCCCGCCTTCAGAGCTGCCGCCTCCTCATCGCTCAACGCAAGACCGTCTAGTTTGATAGCGCCGCGCTCTGAGAGCGCTCCAATCTTGGATGGGTCGGAAGCGAGCCTAACGAGGATGTCCAGTAGCATCCGGGCAGCGCTCGGGGTGTCTTTGGTATATCAACTTACGAAAGGGGGCTTTCCCGCAATTGTGCTAAGTTCTTGCATTCCTGTGATGCAGGGTCGCCCTTTTATCTTGGTGAACGTTTGGTTGGACGTGGTAACGAAGGCGCAAGTCCAGAGAGCCCACAAGAACATGGTAACTTTCGTATCTTCCGACTGCGAAGCGGCATGCAATGGGAATTCTGACTGTCTGGCCATGTGTTATGCGGAGGCACATGGAGAGATGGTTCAAATCTTCCTTAACCTTAAGCCCAGAGAAACATCATGGGAGGATCTCGGCAAAATGGTCTCCACGTTCAAGGCGCGTCGACGCACTTGGTCAAGAAGCAGATAGAGATTTCAGGAGATTTCGCCAGAGATTTCCTGGGATATGCAAGGGCTCAGATCGTTGCACTCGCAGTCTTGAACGTTGTTCCTGCCTCCCTAATTGTCATCTTTGTCCATTCGGTCACCTCCGAGTTCGACTTGGATTTGTTCCAAGCGAGCGCGACCCTGCTTGCCTTGATTACAGCTGCCATCACATTCTTCGCGAGCCAACCGGAGGACAAGATGTCGAAAGCATTTCGTATGAAGAAGACCTTGATTGACGCCGGGGCGAGCATAGAAGGCATCGCGGTAGTCTTCCTTCGTTCGATATTCATGGAATACGTCTTATGGTGGGGCCTAGTTGGGTCGGGAGTTGCGTTGGCCCTCTCTTCACTCCCCTTGCTTTACTCAACCATTCCAGCTGCGGGCGTGGCGTCGCTAGCATTTCTATCTTCAACTGCCATCACCATAGTATATTGGATGACAGCCCTTATCTTTACGGAGACCCCCGGAGACCAAAGCTATCGGGCCCTAGTGTCAGGGACGCGAAAGTCTGACCAACCGACCAAGACTGCTCAAGTGGTCCCGCCCTGATCTGGAGGAGGTGCGTCGCTCCGCCTCACCTTGCTGGACTACCCCAGTAGGTCTTTGGACGCTCGAGACACTCGGGTCGGCCAAGCTAGAGTGGCGTCGGGCGGTACCCACCATGGCGGTTTGGAAAGGTGAGGACAAGCGCCAGAGTGCCCTGGGAATCACCGGGACGTGGGTTTTCTCGAACTTATGGGAGGCTGGTTTGCGTTCCCGCCCTAGGCAGATGCTGCTGCGTCCGCAGCCTCGGCTTTTGTCTGGGCGTCTTCGCTAGCTTGATTCGCCATTCCTTTAGCTTGCGATCCCTCCGCCTCAGAGACTGAAGCTAGCGCGTTGGCGGCTTGGGCTATCGACTTCGCGTTAGCACCTGTGGCCGCAATGGACTCGGTGGCGGAGGCCTCGAAGTTGGTGCCCTCGTCTGCGAGATTGGAGATGCCGGACGAGATATACCCGTCTGCCTTGACCCGCTGCCACATTTCGGACAACGCGGCTGCGAGCTCGGGGGGGTAGGGAGCGTCCTGGCTAGTCGCAGTGGTTAACGCCGTTTGCACGGATGCCGGCGCCGATGGAAGATCCATAGATAGATTGGGTGGGCACCATTTGAGCTTGATGCTGGTGTACTGGCTAATGATCGAACTCTGCTCCGCGCTAAACTCCGTCAACTCGGGATCTCCGTCTGCCATCGCCTTGTTTATGTCGACCTTGAGAACCCCGATTTCGTGCCCCAGTTTGTAGCCGTCGAGATAGCCGAATTTCATTTGGTAGACAAAGCCCTTGTCGAATGCCGGGTTGGCCGCCGGATTAGTAGTAGGATCGATGTATGAAAGGTGTCTGTTTACGATAGCCAAGTACTGTGGCGGAGGGTTGTCGCTATGGGTATATACCAGCCCCGAACCTTCTGCAAGACCTACGTAATGGCCGAGTTCCAGGCCCACGCAGTATCCTCTGATCATACCCGCGCGGACATCTCCCTCCGTGCCCGGCGGAATAACCGGCTGGCCCGCAATTGGTCGGTCGATTAGCTCCTGCCAAGCTTGTAGGTCGGGTGCGTGCCCATTTCCATTTGCAGTCCTGTTGCCACTCATGCTTCCTGTGCCCTCGTGATGAACTGGGCTGTATGTAAGCACCAACGTAGGCTCTTCGGCACCTCAGATATGGTTCACTGCGCCTCCGCCGAAAATAACTCATCCTGTGTTTAGGTTAGGTGCCGGACGGGCTGATCCAGTCGCCAAAGGTTCTCTTGCTCGGGTTTTAGCCCAATGGTGTTAGCGGTTCCAAGCTCAGGTTACCTTGGGTGAATTGCGACAGTTTTCAGCTATACTTTTTGAGTATTTTTCTTAATTAATCATGTAACATTATATAACAATCATCTTTTCTTCTAAACGGGATTAGGGTGTACATTGGATGCGTTGTAGCGGTGATGGATGCCGCCCTCCGAAACCCAATCCATCCGTTTAGTGGGTCGGTTGGCTATGGCACCATCAATTCTACGAGTGGAACCGCCACAACTTCGCCATTCGTAGTTACCATCCCTGACCTCCTTAGCACCTGTGTTACGGCTTCGGCTATTCTAATCGGCGCTGCCACCTTCATCATGGGCTTGTACCTTGCAGAGAAGGCGCGTGGAGTTGACCCAGAGAGGCTAGAAACGTTTCAACACTTGGTTGTCACGTTGGCTTTCCCTGCTATAATGTCTCTCGCTATTGCCCTGATTACTACTCTTGTAATTCCTTCGGCTCAAATCGTTGAAATGTTATTGGTCGTTGTTCTCTTCCTAGCAGCTGTTCCGCCAGTTGCGTTATTGGTCTTTCTGAGAAAAGGGAAGGCGAGTTCCTCTCATGCCTGATGATGCAATACACCGACTGCTGGACGCCTCTGGAGTCTTGAAAATGCTCAATCAGAGGCGAAAATCGCTCGGAGAACTGTACGTCGCGTTGCACGACATATATGGGCAATTCCACCCTGATGCCCGAATAACTTTCTCTGTTCTCAAGCCTATAATCTGGTACATCATCAAGATTGATCCCTCGATAGTCGAGTTTTACTACACCAATTCCCAAATTGATCCGAAAGAACTGAGCGGATATGGCGGACATCCATGTGAAAGAATCCTCGATGAGGTCGAAAGAATCTTGCTAGAAGATAGGCTAATTTCCTAATGCACGATACAGGGCCGTAGATGCATGTGGCTTCTGCTCGTATTTTGGACAGTTTCCGCGGAGAGGGTTCCCAACGGACCTTTCGCGCGTCAGTGAGCTTTATAAGTTAACCAATTCGGGTTAACTCTAGGATGACGCTTGAACTCACCCCACGTCAGCTTGAAGTAATGCAAATGAGAGCAAAAGGTCTTCGCATTACCACCATTGCAAGGCGACTAGGAGTTTCCAAGGCTAATGTGAGTCAAATTCTCAAGGATGCAATGACGAAAGTTGCGAACGTTCGAGACAGTCTTGAGTTGTTAAGGAGTCTTGGAGTGATAGAACCCGGCAGTGCAACTAGCCTCACTCCAGAGGGCGAAAGGCTCGGACACCGAATAAGGGAAGAACGCGAAATGAGAATTGAAGCCTTGAGGGGTGTGATGGATGCCGCGCAGCCAGGACAGCACCGTCCCGAGCCTTTTCAGTATCCAACACTAGAGAAACTACTCGAGAACACGGTGACTCGCTCCATCGAGACAATCATAGAGAGACAGCATGTAGTGCTAAACAGGGAGACAACAGAAGCGCCCAAATCGATTGAAGAAGACAAGAAGCCCCGAGACCCGGAGAGTGAACGACACAGTGATGAGTTGATTCGGAGACTGGAAAGAGCGACAAATGAGATATACAGGTAGGGTCGTGAAGTGATTGCCTAGGTCAAAGGAGCCGAAAAGAAAGGGGTTGTCAAAAGAAGTGCTTGCCCAACTCCTCGAACTCGAAAGTGCCCTGAAGTCGCCCTCAACCCGAAAAGCACTGGAGAGTGTAATAGAACACACCGCCACAGGTAGACTGGATGAAACATCACTTGCGTCGAGTATACGACGCTTGGTTGGAGGGAAGGCTGCGTTCGTTGTCGCAGGGAGCCTTTCGCGAAATGACTTGACGTTCCTCGATGCATTGAAGGCAGAAGGGAGAACACCCTTTGCGTTAGAGTTCTTTGAGGCAGTATTACCCAAGTGGGGCTCAATTTTGGACGACTTCCTCGACAGGTCGGGGATGCCAGACGATTGGAGTGGTCTCGTCACTCATATGAAATATGACTTCGACTTGAACGTTTTCTCCGTCCGGGCAAAGATAATCAAGGAAAACAAAGAGGAATTCGACTTGGAGTCGACCAGTCGTGGTTGGATCAGGTTTGCCGCAAGAATCATTGAAGAAATCTCTGCGGGGACTCAAAGGGTCAAGGAAGCCAAACTGGAGTTGGGATCACAACCAGATCCTGAACAGCTGGAGAGGTTAGAGAAAGCGGTGGTCAAATTGAAGGAATTCCAAGAGACTTCCAGCAAGAAGCCAGCGCTGTAACTAAGGTACCTAGAACCGAGAAGCTCGTTCGATACGAGGACAACCCGTTCTTAATCCCAGAGATGATTATCCTTTCATGTCTGTCGGTGTGAAGGCTTCTCGCCTTGCATAGGGTTCATTGCGCCTCCGCCGGGCGTCACTCATCCTGCGTTGGGGTATAGTTAGTGGACGGGCTGAACTGGTCGCCGAAGCTTCCAGCGTACACCCCCACCACTTCAACGCGATCTTCTATCGCTCCCCTCCAAGGCCCGCTCCCCCACATTGCTGCAGGGGTTAAGGCCTAAGGTTCACTCTTCTCGGGAGTGGCTTCCCGCTTAGATGCTTTCAGCGGTTATCCACAATTGCTTAGCTGCCCGGCGACGCCCTCTCGGACGACCGGTACGCCAGAGGCAACGCCCCGCTGTTCCTCTCGTACTGGGCAGGGCTTC
>DAHVLU010000012.1:0-15220 GCA_027320175.1 Nitrososphaerota archaeon | reverse complement strand
GCTCACAACGTCGTTCCGTCCGAACTCGTAGACCTCTCCCCCGTCGAATTTGGTCAGAAGCCTCCCGTCTTGAGCAACGAGCTCTTGGACTTCCCCGCCGGTAAGGGGGAGGCCGTCGACCAGCACATATTGATCCCACCTCAGACACTTGCCATGATCAACGTGGCCGGAAGTACCTATGTTCACCTCTGGCTGCTTCGGGAGCGGGGCCTGGGGCACGGCGGGCTCCGCGAGCTTCTGTTCAGACAATAATGTCCGCTGTCTCTCGGGCCTTTTTAAACTACCAAGCCGAGCCGCACCTTACCACGCGAGTTTGCTCACCTACCGTGTGACCCGGCCGGTTCTTGGAACATACACTTGCGTACAAAGTATGTGTCTAGCCTTCCCGAATTTCGCGGTCGATTTCAGCTCTCTAAACAACATCTGACGGCATTTTCCAGAACGAAACTAGCGCAAGCTAAGCACATCCCCTACATGCAGTTTCTATTAGGGGCGTTGACGCGCTCCAATCTTCGACTAACTGGCAAAGCTACCCACGGCTGAAGCCTGTGGGCCTTCCCCTTCCCTGGGCCAGCTCCGGCACAGCCTCGGCCCCCACGAGTCAGAAGCACGACCGCGGGTCGACTACAATCCATCCTTGATCATGCTGAGGAAGAACGAGCTGAAGAAGGTCTGCAGGCCGAAGATTATCAGGGTGAACGAGATGATGTCGTCTCCGTTCAGGGGGAGCTCGACGAAGCCACTGGAGACCCACTTCGCGGCCAGGGTGATGGCGAGGGCGACCCCCCCAAAAAACACCACGGAGCCGACGAGGGCCCCCCTCTCCAGCGTCAGATGGCTCAGGACTAGGTCAGTCGCAGGGTCTGGTTCGAATAGTTGCATGCGCACCCCATAGACCTTAGAGAAGAGGCCGAGCAGGAACACCTGGTAGCCGGCCATCAAGAACAACGCCCCTAGCACGAGGGTGTGGACGCCGGGGACATAACCGACATCGATGCCAAAATGCCCGAGGAGCATCAGCCCGACTCCCAGGACACCGAGCAACAGGGAGGGGGCGAAGTACAGGTAGGACGGCGCCCTGATGAGCATGAACTTCATGTGCCTCCACCCGTCAGAGAATGACCCGAGCTTGGAATCCCCCGCTTTCCTCGGATAGTAGGTAATCGGCACTTCCTCTATCCTCAGCTTCCTCCTCGCCGCCTCCACTATCATCTCGGACGCGAACTCCATCCCGGACGCTTCGAGGCGCAGTTTCCCCAGGGCTTCACGCGTCAGCGCCCTGAACCCACAGTGCGCGTCCGATACTCCCGCCCCGAAGAATAAGTTGAGCGAACCGGTCAGCAAGGGGTTCCCGACCTTCCGGTGGAGCCAAGGCATCGCCCCGTCTTTGATCTCCCCCTTCAGCCTGGTTCCGACTACCACGTCCGCTTCCCCGTTCATCAGCGGCTCGAGGAGTCTCCCCATCTCGGCGAAGTCGTAGGTGTCGTCCGCGTCTCCCAGGACGATGTATCTCCCAGAAACATGGTTGAAGGCGTACTTGAAGGCGTTCCCATAGCCATGCCTGTCTGGGACGACCACCTTGGCGCCGTGTTTCTCCGCCACCTCCCTGGTCTTGTCCCTGGAGCTGTCGGCAACCACTACCTCACCTCTTACCCCCAGAGCATCGAATGCCGCCCGCGCTTTGTCGATGCAGGTCCCGATTGTCTGCTCCTCGTCCCTAGCGGGGATTACGACGGAGACCTCTATGACTGCGGCCGTGTCTTCCCTACCTCCCAAGACGCTCCTTCACCGCCAGCCGCGCGGACTCATCCCACCCGGGCTTCCATCCTCCTCGCATCGGCTTCAATGGCTCAAACCGCACGACTTTAACGTCTCCGTCCCAGCGGTGAGCCCAGAGTAGATAGCCTCGACTTTCCCTGTCTGACTGTCCCAATCGTACTCTCGGGCGAACTCCAGCGCCTGCTTGCTAAGCCTCTCCCGGAGGCCCTCGTCATCGACGAGGACAGCGATCTTCGTGGCCATGGCCTCGGGGGTTAGTTTGTCCAGCAGCAGGCCATTGCGCCCGTCCTGCACAACATCAGTGCTCCCCAGGACAGGCCCTGCCCTGGTCGTGATAACCGGGAGCCCAGCGGCGTTCGCCTCCAGCGGAGTCAAGGCCCACCCGCCAAGCGGGGCAGCAGGGTAGACGAACATCTTGGCGGCCTTCATCAGGGCTACGACCCTCTTTCCGTCCTCTACCCGACCATAGAACTTCACCCTTTCTCCGACCCCGAGTTCTTCGGCTAGGCGTTGGAGCTCCTCCCTCTGAGGGCCGTCTCCCACGATGGATGCCTTCACGCTCTTTCCCCGCCCCTTTAGGACCCCCACGGCCTCGACGAGCGTCCTGACGCCTTTGTAACTCGTAAGCCTCCCCACATAGATGACGTCTGCCGCATCATCCTCCCCTGCCGATGGGACTGACTGGACTGCTTCGTTGTCCACCCCGCTTGGCACAAGGGTAACCCTGGATGGGTCGAAGCCCCACACCTTCAGTCCCCTCCTGGTATCCTCTGTCTCGACCACAATCCAGTCCGGGAGCTTCACCGTGAATCTCTCCACCATCTTACCGATGGCTCCTATCCGCCCGACATACTCTCCCCAATAGGACCCCCAAAGCTCCCAGCAGGAGAAAACGAGTTTGCTCCTCCAGACCACGGATGCCATCTTGGCGGATATGCAGGAAAAGTAGGGGAAGATGCTCGCGTTCACGACATCGTACCTCTCTCTAAGGAGCGGGAACAAGACACAGAGTCCGAAATAGATGGCAGCCCCCACAGACCGCCTCCCCTTCACGTAAACCTGTACCTCCGGGCAGACCCCAACTACCCTGACTCCGTCCATGTCCATCACGCTGTCTCCCTCCCACTGCTTCATACTGATGATGGTTACTTGATGCCCTTTCTGCGCGTGCCTGCGAGCCATCTCCCAAGTCCTGCGTTCCACCCCCCCTTTCGAGAAGGGATAGACCCTGTCGAAGACATAGGCGATCTTCATGGGTTCGAGCTCTCTTCTTTCCTTGCCTGGCTCAATCGTAACCTAGGGCGTGCAGTCTCCGCGCCACCTCTGATTCGTCTGACTTGTCCACCAACGCTTGGGTCACTCCCCGCGCCAGCACTTCCTCGAGGCCGGCCCTCGCCGCTGACCCCTCCTCCTTCCGATCCGCCAAGACATCCATCCTCTCCCCGGGGTCTCGCACCAGGTCGTAGAGCTCCTCAGACGCGCATTTGCTCCCGTCCAGGCTCTCCTTCCTGATATACTTCATCAACTCCGACCTGAACCCCAGCGTCCTGGTCCCATCAGGCGGGTCCAGGCTGGCGCACACCAGCTTCCTTCCAGGGGTAACAGCTTCGCCGGTTGCCAGCGGGAGACCTCCATCCTGCGCTAAGCCTGCTTGCCTCAGTATTGTGGGCTTGATGTCAGCCAGGGGAGCGAGGCCCTGCACCCTCCTGCCCGGTCCTGCCCCAGTCGAGTTCACAATCAAAGGAACGCGCAAAATTTCGTCGTAAACACCGCCATGGCCGAACCTTCCATGCTCCCAGAACCCCTCGCCATGGTCCGCGGTCATGACTACCAGTCTTCTGTCGAAGTGCTTCCACACTCCCTCGATCAGGGTCGAGATGTATGAGTCGACCTCGCGGACGCAGAGCCTGTAGCTCGACATGACCCTCGAACGGACCCCCTCCGAGGGCTCTCCTGCCTTGGCTTGTATCTTCCTTGCCATGAGCATGTCCCAGGCGACCCTGTTCCTCAGCGACCCCCGCCACCCCTGCATCCGGGCCGGAGGAAGGTATGGGAAGTGGGTGTCCATGTAGTGGACCCACAGGAAGGCGGGGGACCTGGCTCCTTTCGCCCACTCCAGTGCTCTGGATGTAATCTCCTTCCCATCCGTCGCCGGTCCTCTGTTCATCAGCGCTATGGACGCAGCGTTCCCCAGGTCCCCGAGCAGGGTCGCGTCACCGGTCTGTTTACCGCCTCCGTCGAAGAATGTTTCGAAGCCCTCGTCGTAGCCGAAGTGTGACGAGAGGAATGGATTGGAGTGGAACCCTCCCGTCGCGTACCCCGCTTCCCTGAGCACCTTGGCTATCGACTCCTTCCCGTGGACGTGCCTCTCGTCTAGGCTGAGGGGAGGCGGGAGGGAGAACATTATGCTCCTGAACGACTCGGGCGTCCCTCCTCCTTGAGAGCAGGCGCCTTCGAAGACTGTCGACCCCTCGGCAAAGGTGTCTAGGAAGGGCGTGAGACTCTGGCCGTGATAGCAGCCGACATGATCCCTGCGTAGACTGTCCACGGTCAGGAGAAGAACTATCTCTTTCGCCAACTCTATGCCCCCTCCCGGACGCTTGGCATCGTTCTGCTCAGGTCGCGTTCACCCTGAATATCTCTACCGCAGAGTTCTCATAAACGAGGGTGCCAACATAGGGGACGAACTGGTCATATGGAAGCCGGAACTTGAAGATTACGACGTAGCTGAACCCGAGCCGCTGCTGTATCGACTGGAAGTCGTAGAACGCCAGAGGCTGGGGGTTAATCATCGTCCCGAAGGAGAATCTGATCGACAACGACCCTGAGGTGGTCTGAGGTAGGGCAGCGTGGACAGTGAGGTAGTACAGGGAGGAGTTCGCTTCAGTGAGCTGTAACTCGTTCCCCGTGCCAGACCCTGACAGGGAGATATTGGCCGCCATGGGTGTCCCGAACTGAGTCAGGAAGGTGAAGGAGAGCCCCTGGGGCCCGTACTGGTACGCGGTGATTGGACCGAAGATTCCTATCCTTGTGTCTAGCTCCGAAGGAAGGGCACCGGGACTAAGTCCGCTCCATGAATATGTCACCTCTCCGCTCCTTTGACCGTAGACGAGAGAGTTGGTGACTCCTATGCCGTTCCCCACCTGTCCTTCGCCATAGACGTAGGACACGGCGATGGAGCTGTTAGAGCGCGAAACGGCGTACTCTGAGGTCGTCCCCAGCGCTGAGAGCGCTACCTGCTCCCCCCCGGGGGGCGTTGCCGCGGGCCCAACCAGCGTGAGGCTGGTGTTTCTCCAATCTACGAACGCCACTGGCTGGTAGTCTCCCACATAGACCCCGACTAATGGGCGATAGGGAGCAGCGTATGGGTACCCGTCAGCCATCATCACCATCCCATTCTGAATCATTAGGTTCCCCCTTAGGGCCAGGGCGGCGAGGTGAGCCCTCAGCTGCTCGTTGGCATAGGTAAGGTCAGGAAGGAATGGGATGAAGGAGTACTCCTCCCCGACTGCGTTTCGCCCTGCTATGCCGCTCACCCACTCATTGAAGTGTGGCGAGTTCGCATTCCCAGCAGAGGTCAACACCGTGGCGTTCACCGGGGTGTTGGCGCCGAGCCACGACAGGGCGTCCAGGCGGGGCTGGTCGAGGTCTTCATAGAACTTGTATGCGTGAGCCGTGAAGACGACCCCGGTTGCCACGGTTCCTATCAGGAGGACGATGAGGAGGCCCGCAGCAATCCCATCCAGGACCTCCTTCGTCCTAGGCGGCTTCACTTTGGCAATCTTCTCCTTGAGACGCGTGAAGAAGACCCCGCCTATCATGAATGCGGGCACTGGGAGTATGTACCAGAATCTCACTGCCCTGAACGAAAGGATAGTAAGCGTCAGGGCCAGGCCTGACAGGACGACCGCACCTATCAGTGCGAGTTCTGTGTCGTCTTGGCGCCAGTAAATGATGGACGCGTACATGGTAACCAAGATCCCAATTATGACGAAGACGGGTACATCCGGGAGAACATTGACGTATGTGCTGTATAGTGTCCCTAAGACCTGGGCAGGGGAGTAGACCTGACTTGTGGCTGCGCCCCTGGCGAGGTAAAGATCAAGGTATATCGGGAAGAACGGGGACGCTATCAGGAGACCCAGGACCGTCGACTTGGCCAAGAGGAAGAACTTCTGGAGCCTCCTCCGTAGGGCCAAGTATACTCCGAAGAGCACCAGCGTGACGAAGAGGACGGCGAAGTACATGGTGTCCGAACCTGCGGTGAGCGCCACGGCGACCGCCGAGATGAGTAGCCCCCTCCTGTCCGGCCGCGCAAGGTAGGAGATGATTGACCCGAGGGCGACCATGAGGAAGGTCAGCCCGAAGAGGCCGTCGAAGTTGGCCCAAGCGAACATGGTCGCGTAGGTCGGAGTGAAGGCGAAGGCGGTCCCGGCTACCACCGTCACCATGCGGTTCGCCCCCAGCTTGAGGAACAGGTAGTAGGCAGCTGGGATGGGAAGGACTGATGCGAGAATCATGAAAAGCTTGAGACCGAGGAGCCCACCAAAGCCGGAGACGAGGAGTGCCAGGGGAAGTACGGGGATGAAAGGGACCTCCAGGTTGTAGAGAGGGATCAGCCCGAAGGGCCAGAATCTGTTAGTGTGAAAAGCGACATAGTGGTCCCCTAGGGCGACCCTCGCAGCAGTCAGCCACGCGCCTGCGTCGTTGGAGGTGGCGGTGGGATAGTCGCCAAGGAGGATGAACCTAACTACGAAAGTGGCCACCACGACACCGGCCACCAGATATACGGGGTAACGCCATCGTTCAGCCGGTCCCTCGGTCACGCCTTCGCGCCCCTCCGGGCCTCTAGTTCACACGCTGCGGAGGCGTCTGCCAGGGACGTAAGCCGCCTTCGCAGTAGATGCTCCTGCTCCAGGTATTCCGGGGTCGCCCCTCGCATCAACTCGCTCCCTCAATATTCCCCATATTAACGCAACCATCTCCCTTGGCTTGCCTGCCGTCGGTCCTCGATTGAAACCCTTATGACGGCATGAGAGGGGCAGCGCTGGTGTGTCCCACATCCCCCAAGGAGGCTACAAGATTCCGGTCTGCAGGCCCAAGCTGGGGGAGAGCGAATACAGGGTCGTCAACCAGTGCCTGAAGGACGGATGGGTGAGTGGCATCAGTCCCTACGTCGAGAGGTTCGAGGCCGACTTCGCCAAGTTCTGTGGCGCCAAATACGGGGTTGCCTGCAACAGCGGGACCACGGCCCTGCAGCTGGCACTCGCCACCCTGGGCATCGGCGAAGGTGATGAAGTCATCATCCCCACGTTCACCATGATAGCGACCCCCAACGCGGTCACCTATACCGGGGCTAAGCCAGTCCTAGTAGACGCCGAGGACAGGACTTGGAACATAGATGTCGATAAGATTCGCGCCGCGGTCACATCAAAGACCAAGGCGATAATGCCAGTGCACACCTACGGCCACCCGGCCGACATGGGCCCCATCACGGAACTTGCCGAGGAGCGAGGCATCTTCGTGGTCGAGGACGCGGCCGAGTCTCATGGCGCAGAGTACAGGGGGCGGAGGACAGGGGGGTTGTCTGACATAGGTTGCTTCAGCTTCTATGCGAACAAGATCATCACGACAGGGGAGGGGGGGATGCTCGTCACCAACAGCGAGGAGTACGCGGAAAAGGCGAAGTGGCTCCGCGCCCACGCCTTTGGAAGGGAGGGGAAGCACTTCTACCACGAAGCCCTAGGGTTCGGTTACCGCCTTTCAGGGCTCCAGGCGGCGCTGGGCCTGGGACAGATGGAGCACATCGACGAGTTCGTCGCGGTCCGCCGGAGAAACGCATCCCTCTACAACTCCTTCCTGAAGGAGCTTGGAGGGAAGGTGTCGCTCCCCCCCGAGGCCCCTTGGGCTAAGAACATCTACTGGATGTACTCCATCTTGGTCGAGGACTCCTTTGGGATTTCTAGGCAGGGGCTGATGGACAGGCTGGAGAGGGACGGGGTTGAGACAAGGACATTCTTCTACCCGGTGCACGCACAGCCAATCTATGCCAACCTCGGGATCCCCGGCGCTTATCCCGTGGCAGACGCCATCTCTAGGAAGGGGATGAACCTCCCTTCTGGGAACGACCTGACGGAAGACGAGGTCGAGTTCGTATGCGAGCGGATAAAGGCCTGCGCCAAGGGCTCGCAATGAGCAGAGCACATCCGCCTTCGCCACGGGTGGGAGCCCGGGGGCCGGCCTAGGGCTTGGTTTCCAAGGGGAAGGTAGCGCTCGTCACGGGGGTGACGGGCCAGGACGGTTCGTACCTCGCCGAGTTCCTACTGTCAAAAGGATATCGCGTCTGGGGGCTCCTGAGGAGGTCCAGTTCATTTAACACCGCGAGGATAGACGGGCTCATAGCCGATTCGACGGCAAAGTTCGACATGTGGAGGGCCGATCTCACCGATCAGTCTTCACTCATCCAGATTCTTCACGAGACGAAGCCTGACGAGATCTACAACCTCGGTGCCCAGACGCACGTCAAGGTCAGTTTCGAAATCCCTACCTACACCTTCGACACCGACGCGACTGGTACCCTCAGGCTCCTGGAGGCGGTCAGGGCGCTGGGCCTCGACTCGAAGATATATCAGGCGAGCAGCAGCGAGATGTTCGGCTCATCCCCGCCCCCGCAGAACGAGTCAACTCCCTTCTCGCCCCGCAGCCCCTACGCCGTGGCCAAGGTGGCCGCCTATCAGCTCTGCGTGAACTACAGGGAGGCCTATGGGATGTGGATCGCCAACGGCATCCTCTTCAACCACGAGAGCCCGCGGCGGGGGGAGACGTTCGTGACCAGGAAGATCTCGAGGGCAGTGGCGCGCATCGCCCTTGGCGTCCAGCGGAACATCGTTCTGGGGAACATCGATGCGAGACGTGACTGGGGGTACGCCCCCGAGTATGTTCAGGTAATGTGGAGGATGCTCCAACAGAAGGAACCAGACGACTATGTCGTCGCCACAGGAGAGGCACACACGGTGAGGGAATTCGCCGAGAGGGCCTTCAAAGAAGTGGGTGTCGCCCTAAAGTGGGAGGGGGACGGCCACGAGACGAGGGGAATCGTCGAGTCGGTGAATGGCTCTGAGTTCAAGGAGCACATGAAGGTGGGGCGCGGGGACAGCGTCGTTGTCACTTCGAAGGAATACTTCAGGCCCACGGAGGCCGACTACCTGATGGGGGACAGCCGAAAAGCTAGGTCGAAGCTAGGGTGGCAGCCAAAGGTTGGCTTCGAGGATCTGGTGAAACTGATGGTAAGGGCCGACCTCAAGGGCACATTTCTGCTTCTCGAAGGTACGAGGAAGCACAAGGAAGAGTGGCGCGAGTTCGTGGGATGAGAAGGCAGGTGCCAGGCCTCAGCCCCGATTCCTTGCCGGGCCGATGCTCTTCACGTCTGACTCCACCATCAACCGCGCAAGGTCCCTGAATCCCACCATCGGGTGGAACCCGAAAGCCTTCTTCGCCTTCGATGTGTCTCCGACGAGCAGTCCCGTGGACGCCGGCCTTAGCAGGGCCTTGTCAATGAAGAGATGGTCTTCGAACTTGAGCCCGACTGCAGAGAACGCCTCCGTGGCGAACTCGCGCACCGACCCGGTCGTCCCGTTGGCTATCACGAAGTCGTCCGCAACTGGGAGCTGAAGGATGTTCCAAGCCGCCTCCATGTACTCCTTCGCGTACCCCCAGTCAATCTTGATGTCTATGTCTCCCAGGCTTATCTTGCTCTGGAGTCCGGCGGCTATCTTGGCAGCCGCCCTAGTAATCTTCCTCGTCACGTACTCCTCGTTCCTACGGGGGGACTCGTGGTTGTATAGTATCCCATTGGCCGCGAACATCCCGTAAGCCTCCCTGTAGTGTCGCGTGATGAGGAGGGCCATGACCTTGGCGCAAGCGTAGGGGCTCTGCGGGTTGAACGCCGTGGTCTCCTTCTGGGGAACCTCCACAGGTTTGCCGAAGATGTTGGAACTGGACGGCTGGAAGAACCGCGTGTCCTTGTCTGCCTGGCGGAGTGCCTCAAGAACCCTCCCGACCGCCGCCCCGGTTATGTCGTAGGAATAGCTTGGGGTGGCGTAGCTCCAGGACACGTGGTCCTGGTCTGCCTCGTTGTAAAGCTCGTCTGGTGCCACTTCCTTGATCACGGAATAGATTGAGGTGACATCAGCCAGGTCCCCCTTGTGGGTGAAGAACCTCTTGCCCGCGACCTCCTCTGTCAAGAGATGGTCGATATTCTTCGTGTTGCCCGTGGCGGACCGGCGGAGTAACCCGTGCACCTCGTACCCCCTGGACAGTAGTATCTCGGCCAGGTAGGAGCCGTCTTGCCCCCCGACGCCCAGTACCAGGGCCCTCTTCCCGTTGCTTGCAGGAAGCTCCAAATTGAACCGGTCACCGGCCGAAGCGTGTCATCTTAAAGTCGTCGGGGAGATGAGGGGAGATTTTCCACGCTGAGCTCTGGGAGTCCAGACGGACGCCGAGGCCCCTGGGTCTAGCTTGGACGACCACGCTGACTGTGTGGCTCCCAGCCTTGTGCCCCATCTTGTAGAAGTGCTCGTAGAACCCGAGTGCCCCCTGAATCTCTATCTCAAGTCCGAGCTCTTCCTTCGCCTTCCTCCTCGCGGCCTCAGATACGCTCTCTCCTCGAAGGACTCGGCCTCCTGGGACCCACCACCTTCCTTTGGCAGGGGCCCTCAGCCTCTTCACCAGGATGTACCCGCCGGGGGCCCTGAGTGCGAGGTCGACGCAGAGTATGGGCATGAGCCCAAGGGTCTCGGAGTACTTCTCCGACGACAAGAGCCCTCTCTGCCCGGTCCCTTCAACCGTCCCCTTGCCGTGCCTTTTCGCGCTGCGGTCGCTCAGGGAGGACCCACGACCTTCGTCGTCGGGAAGGGGACGATGAATCTCCCTCCGCGCTCCAGCCACGCCTCCTCCCTGGCCTGGAACGCCTTCCAGAACGCCCAAGGAAGTACTAGCATGACGTCCGCCTTCTCCCTCACCTTCGCCTCGCCTGTGATTGGTATCCACGTCCCCACTGTGACCTTCCCCCACTTTCTCCTGTCCTTGTCCGCCACTCCGCGTACCAAGTCCTTGCCGAGACCGTAGTACTGGAGTATGGTGTTCCCCTTGGTCGACGCCCCGTAGGCGTAAACCTTCTTCCCCTTCCTGACTTCGTCCTTCACAAGCTTCACACACTCGCGCCTGTTGGAATCGATGCGGTCGTGGAAAGCGAGCACGTCCTCTTTCGAGCATCTCTCCGATACTCCTATGCTCCCCTTCTCGAGGTGCCTGGCGAAGACCCTGTAGCTCCCCCCATTGATGTCGTTCTCTTCGACCTTGAATATCTCGAGCCCATTGGACTCGAACAGGTGCCTGAGGGAGCGGTAGGAGTAATATTCGAGGTGTTCGTGGCAGATGTTCCCGAGGTCGTTCTTCTCAAGCATCGACTTCAGACACATGAGCTGTGCCACGAAGACCCCGTCGGGCGCGAGCACTTTCGATACGTCCGCGATGAACTGGTTCGGCTCATCCATGTCATAGAACATCCCGATGGCCGTGACCACCTTCGCCTTCTTCTCCCCCATGATCTCCTCCCAAGCCTTTTCACTCCAGAAATCTCCGATGACTTCTTGCGTCACTTTCTTCAGGTGTGGGAGGAGGTTGCGCGCAGGCTCGCACCCCACTCGCACTAGTTTCTCGGGATAGTTCTTCAGGAGGGACCCGTCGTTGGCTCCGATGTCCAGGACCGCGTCTCCCTCGCGGAGGTCCACCACGCCTTGCGCCACGGTGGCTATCTGTCTGAGGTCCGCGGCGATTACCGGGTTGAGCCCAGACCTGTACCAGTAGTGCCGAGCGTAGAGGAGTTCCTGGGGGGCGGTATGCCTCAGCTGGACAAGGGTGCAATTTTCGCAGAAGACAAGCTCCAGGGGACACTTGGGGAGAGACTCGTCCCTCCGGGGAACGAAGTTAGAGACGTAGATGTTCCCCAAGGAGAAGAGCGAGGTCAGGTCAGAGGAGCCGCAGACGCGACACCTGGCTATCGCGAACGGCCGCCTGGCGGGTTTCACCGCTCTGGAGCCCTGCAGTGAGGATAAAAAGACCCGGGCCCTCTGGTCTGTCAGCCCAGTCTCGAGGACCTTCGGTAGGCATTCGACGCACCTGGCCGTGATAACTTTCGCGCATCAGGGCAGGTTCAAACATGGTGAGCAGCGCACGCCACCACGCGAGCTGCGGAACCCCTCCGGGAGCCACCTCTTCGAGCGTCGAAAGCGCCAGCACGCCGAAGGTAACGGAGATGGTGACCACCGTGAGCCAGAAGCCGATCGGCACCTCCGCGGAGTAGAGTGCGACCAGCGAGCCCGCACGTGCGATTCGGACAGGATGGACGGGCGTCGCATCTCAAACTATCTTGAATATCTTGACGTAATCGTTGCTGTAGGCCATAGTGAGATTGGCCGAGGGTTTGAAGTTGAACCAGGGATACGCATTCGTGCCGCTCGGGACAGGGACAGTAACGACATAGGTCACTATGATGTAGTCGGCGCCATGCGACCTAGCATAGGCGATAGCAGGACCCGGCTGGTAGAAGAACAACGGCATCGTAGTCCTCCCAATGGTACCGTTGAGGTATGAGAAGCGCCAGTCAGTCAGGGAGAGGAAGGTCGAGTTCGCTGGCGTGCTCTGCGACATCCAGATCATCGCGTTGTACAACGCATACTCGCCTTGGCTGACCACCCTGGTGTTCGTGGTCGTGTCGCTGACCACCTCTGTGGTCCACGAACCGACTATGATTGGTGTGAGGAGGACGATGAGGATAATTGCTACTTTCCAGCCCTTCGAAATGTTCGTCCGAATCTTCTTGGTCCCGGGGTTTCGCTTCTCCACCGTCAGCGAGCGGATGGAATACCCTGCCATGAATATCAACGGTGTCACTCCCTCGAAGGCGAAACGCCAGGAATTCGAGTTCGCCGGGACAGAGACCAGGATGAGGAACCACGCCAATGGGAAGAGCGCGAGGGCGCTTCCTCCTTTCATTCTCACTACGTAGACCGCAGTGAGCGCCATCAGGATTATGAACTCGATGTCGTCGTTCACCTCTCCTGCCATGTAGCTAAGAACAGGAACGCCGCTAAGCAGAGTACTGAGGGTCGAATGGGAAATGAAATTCCCGCGGCCGTTCTCGACCAATGCTATGATGTAAGGATAGAGCCCCGGCAAGAGCAAGGCCGCAGCCGCCGCCGGGGCGATCAAGATAGCGCTGGGCAACAGGTAGCGTCTGACGTCGCTCCTGTCCTTCACATACTGATAGACGGGTATCAGGAGGAATACAACTAGCAGCGCTACGTCAGAATAGTGTGCCATGTAGAACAAGACCATGGCCAGCAAGAAGACTGCCCACTTCAGGGCGCCTCGCTCTCTCCGGACGACGTCAACGTATGCTACGAGCATGAAGAGCGAAGCCAGTATCCCAAAGAAGTTGGGGTAGAGACCTGCGTCGAAGACTGTGACGTACCAGACTGTCCCTGTAAGCGAATAGATTGCCGTAATCAGGAGCGAGGCAGTCTTGTCTGCAAACATCTTCGAAGCGGCTAGGTAGACGATTAACGGAGAAAGCACGGCTATGATGGCCATCGTCACTTCTGAAGTGAGGAGGGCGAACCCGCCGACGCTCAGGAGCGAAAGCGCTATCTGGCCCTGGGCCGCATAGTACAACAGCCCCCCGGGGAGCATGGTGAGGTTGCCTGAGATTAGCGCCTGCGCCTCTTCAGCATGGTTCCTGAAGTCTTGGCTTGGATAGGTGGGAAACACGGGGTACTTCAAGAAGAAGAGATACACAAGGCCCGCCTGTATCAGGATGACGACGAGCAGGACCGCTTCAGCCCTGCTCGGCCGGGACGGCAGAGCCACGGTCTTCCTGGCGGCGACGGAAGTCGCGAGGGCCAGAATGCCCGCAGCGATAAGGAAGTACACCGTTTCCAAGCCGAGCCCAGAGAGCCTGTATCCGGCGATGGTCGCACCGGACATCCTTACGACGAGTACTAACGTGTCCACTGCGAGTCCAAGCCCGAAGGCGTAGCCAAGCTTCTCTCCCAGGCCGTCCCCTTTCTTCCATGCGCCGAGGAGTTCACCGAATCCTACGCCTGGGCTGAAGACTGCAGCCAAGTAGACCAGATATCCCAGGCCGAACCCGTTAGGGTCTGTCGGAAGCATTAGGAACCTGGCGCCAGCCCTGTGACTTTAGTTAACTCTTGCCAGGATATCGAAAGCAAAGCCTGGAGCGTCAGCCTCACGCCCGCGCCTTTTCGACCGATGCCGCCGGGCCGTAGACATAGCAGTTCAGCCGAGCAGGTCGCCCTCGCCTGACCACCCCGGGGAGGCGTTCCAGGCCGCAGGCCAGGCGCATTCTTGCCTGGCGCCATGCACGACTTATTACCTCGCGGAAGGACGCAGGCCACTCGCCTTGAAGCGCAGAAAGGACTCGAAGGCATTAGGACGCGCCCTCTTCGCAATCCCCGTCGTCGTGGTAGTGGGGCTGGTGGTTTTTGGGCTTGCAAGCGCGATCTCGACCCAATCTGGGACCCTGACCGTCGAAGCAGTGAGCTCCGGACGCTACTCCCCTTCAGTTCAGCTCAAAGTCCAGGTCACCGTGGGAAATACGACGAGGACCACCCCATACAACTTCTCGCTCCCACAGGGACAATACAACGTCGTCTTCGGAAACGAAGACTGGTATGATGCTCCACCGGTCCATTCAGTCAGCCTAATTGGCGGGAAGACTGCCTATGTCATTGGGACTTACACGCCTGTGGTCAAGGCGATTCAAGTGACTTCCAGCGGGTTCAACGCTACAACAGTCACCGCAAAGCATGGGGTCACTCCAGTCGTATGGGTCAACGAGGGGAGCGCGGTCGAGGTCCTCGTAGTGACCGGGATAGGCAGGATCCCACTCGAGCCTTCCCAGAACTACACCCAGGTGTTCGCGTCTCGAGGCACGGTGGAGTTCTCCATCCTAAACACGAGTTTCAGCGGCACCATAAGCTGCGTTTAACGGCTTTCCGCCCAGTCAGGGTCGAATCGAAAGTGCGACATGCATGGAACACATCGGAAGGGGCTCCCACAGCCGCATGGGCCTAGGGACTGGCGCCGAACCCCAGCAGAGCTTGGGCACGGGGCGGAAACGCTCGTTCTAAGCCGCTTTGGGTGTCGGAGCTGTCGAACATCCCACAAAAATGGATAATTCGTCCATGCAGTTTAAATATGCTCGCGGGGTCGCACCAAGTGAAAATATTGAATACACCTACGAATGTGTATTTGAGAAAATTTAGCTCAGGACTTCTCATGGCACTGCTCGCGGTCTCAGGGATGCTATTCCTTGTGCCGCTCGCAGCGCCGACAATCGCTTCAGGAACAGCTAGTCCGA
>DAHVLU010000020.1:0-16201 GCA_027320175.1 Nitrososphaerota archaeon | reverse complement strand
GGCTGTTCTCCGCTCGATATGCTTTGTGCTGAGATGCCTGAGAGAACGCCTTAAGACATAAAGCCGGTTGGGCGGCCTGCGGCACTTCGTGGCCCTGGTGGTGCAGCCATTGGCCAATCGAGTGATCCATAGGTTGTCGAGGAGACGCCACAAGCCCGATTAGTTTTGGTCACCCCCTTTGCAGGTTCATTCTGGATGAATGTACTGTTCAAATGTAGTTTCTTGGCATCCAGTTCCGAATGATGGTCGAGACCGAGTCATTTGACTCCTTGGATCGCTCGTGGCCTGATTCGAGGGCTCGGGCGGCTGTCGGCCGACTCTTCTCCCAGCAGCACCTTGGAGAGGCGCAGACAATTCCGGTTAGGCTGACCAGTCAGAACCAAGTCTTCCTCGATACTTGGCGGCCCACTAGGGTCGCGATTCCCGCTTGGCTATTGGAAAAGCGCGTGTCTGGTTTCATTGCTGGCAAGAAGTCGTTCCTCAAGGCCAGCTATGGAAAGGCGACCATTTACCATCTATACAATGGTGGGCGGACTTGGATACCTACAGTCCCTAGGAGTGTAGGGAAACCTGACGACGCCTTCGACATGAAGGTCTGTCTCCTGACACCGACAGACTTCCTGGATGTGTTTCCGAAACTAACAGCAGGGACCAATCAGCCCCGGGCATGGATGGCAGACTGGACAGAAATCATAATCCCCGATGGTGCAGGCGAACTAACGCTGGATGCCACTCAACGCCCACCAATTGAGGGAATCTCCCATTATACAGTCAGAGGAAGAATTGTGGAGGACCTCGTCTTCCAGAAGGGTTCGCTTTTCACTACCATCGAGGTGAAAGATGTTTTCTCAGCGTCGAGGTTCTTTCAGTTGCACCACAACGGCCATCGACGGGCGTGGGTATCGCTCAACAAACGTGGTTCGTTCAGAACTCGTCTTTTTTCGTTCGATGGAGTCAGGTGGAGAATCACATATCGCGTGAGCAAGGGATACAACAGCACTGTCATCTATCTAAGCGACCCATCGGTGCTTTACGCCCTCGATGCATTCGAGGTGGACTCCCCTGAAGTGGGATGCCCCTGGGCAGACAGGAGTTTCGTGGTACGAGGCGTAAAGCCACATCGAGGTCTGGAGCAGATGATGGTCCAACATGCCGACTGTTACGAGACAGGGAGAATTGGAGCAGAGATTGCTTATTCGATACTCAAGGGCAAGCTAGGAATTCGCGGTCTTGTCATCCATGAGCCGAGTAGGGGAGGCCCTGATTTGCAGACAAAGGACGGCCGAGTCCTCGCCGAGTCCCGGTTCATCTCCCAGGTCGAGCCAAGTCAACTCAAACGTCAGATTCTGAGGGACATTGCCCAGATGACACGAAAGACTCGGCACGAATTCAGAAGCAATCCCAGTTCAGAAGTTGGCTACGCAGTGATTTCCTATTTCGAAGCGGGCAAGATTAGCTCGTGCGTCTTGGAGATGGCGTCTCCAAGGTGAATTGAAGGCCTTGGGGGAGATTTGAACTCCCGTCGGGAGGTATCTGCCGTGATGTCACGGCCACAGCCTCCTATGCTAACCAAGCTACACTACCAAGGCCACATTTTCCG
The DNA here is from genome assembly GCA_027320175.1 of Nitrososphaerota archaeon. Taxonomy (GTDB): domain Archaea; phylum Thermoproteota; class Nitrososphaeria; order Nitrososphaerales; family Gagatemarchaeaceae; genus UBA183. The sequence goes on along the minus strand of DAHVLU010000020.1, from coordinate 14,601 downwards.
CCTTGAACTGGTTCTTGTTATAAGAATTGGTGGATGCTAGTGAGCTTTGTATCGATCGTGGGTTCAAATCCCACCCAGGTCCTTCAAGCTTACAAGTCGTAATCCCCGACGGGTTCCAAGCCCCGGGGCGCCTAGGGTTCAAATCCCTGCCCAGGCGCCTGGCCAGACCGCAAACATTGGGTGAGCGATTCTGGCCCAATCCCCTGACTGTGGGCACTGCTTATCTTCCGCTGGGATTGAAGGGCTACCGAGACGGAGAAGATAGTGGAATGGGTTCGTTTTTCGATCCGTCTACCATCGTCTGGGGCGCCATATGGGCCGGAATCTGGGCTGCCATCATCGCTATCTCGGCAAGAGGGTGGAAGCGAAGCAGCGCTGGGAAGCAGTACCTCCTGGCTGCCCTTTCCGTTTCCGCCGCCTTGATGGTGCCATTCATGTTATTCACGTGGTTGACCTACACCTTCTTTGGGACCAACGGGGCGATTGCTTCAATTGCTGTAACCCAGCCGCTGGTGTGGCTTATCTTTAGGCCCATGCAGAGCGAGGAAGACGAGGGCGGATGGTTCCGGCGCTGGGAGCACAAACACCTTACTGTGAAGCTCCTTTGGAGGGACAACAGGCAACGTAAATGTAAGCGCTGCGGCTCTTATGACTCCAAGACGCGGGACGTAACCAAGCCAGCCAGCGAGAAGTACGAATCAGCATTCGCGCCTTGCGAGGAATGCGGCGCGACTGATTTTGACTTCTTCTATCTCGACGGCACGCCTGCAAGGAGCACCTGACAAACCTCCAGCATAGTCGCCTACCTGCGCTGGTGGTTTCTTCCCGGACAGAATCACCATAACGTCCAGCAAGAACGCCTGGACGATGGCAGGCATCTGCCCGTACAGTTCCCGCACCGCTATCAGGAGGGGGGGGACCTTGCTCTCCCCATCGGCAACCAGTCTGATGCCCCTCTTAGTGTACCGGACGACGATGCGATCAGGCGACCCTTTGAAGATCTCGCGCGCCCGCTCCTCCACCTTCGCGGCCCACTGACTGACCTTGCTCTGGCGGGTGACGGGCCATGTACAAAAACATACATGAATGTCTATATGCGTCGGAACGGGCAGTTTGCATTGAGAGTGATGGGTGATCGCCTTTGGCTCGGTCGCCGCACCCGCGAGTCTATCCGCTAAACGCCTTGACGTCGGACTGAGCCCAAGGGAGCTGTTCGCCAGGTTTCTGAGCGAGTATCCGAGCGCTTTCCTCCTCGAGTCTGCGAAGGGAAAGTCGAGACTCGCAGAGTATTCTTTCCTTGGGTTCGAGCCTTCGACCCTGATCCAGGCGAAGGACGGAGTCCTCGAGACTACGGATGTGCTCACAGGTTCGAAAGAAAGGAAACGCGTCTCCGACCCACTGGCTGAGCTCAGGCGCCTCGTGCCTCCGAACTCGGCGAGTGGAATGTTCAGGTTCGTCGGCGGCGCCGTCGGCTACATTTCTTACGACTCTGTCAGGTACTGGGAACGGGTTCCGAACTCGACGCGGGACGACGCGGGCCTCCCCGACTTCCAGTTCGGAATCTACAACGACGGCGTGGTCTTCGACCATGCCAAGAGGGAGTCCTACTACTTCACGCAGGGCAGAGACAGGATGGACGAAGTGCGGGCCGTAGCCAAGAAAGGAGCCGTCGAGTCCGGGGTCAGGGCCTCCGAGCCGAAGTCGCAGACCTCGAGAGAGAGATTCGAGGACGCTGTTCGGACGGCGAAGGACTACGTCGCTGCCGGCGACATCTTCCAGGCAGTCCTTTCGAAGCGCTACGACGTGCGGGTGGAGGGGGACCTTTCAGGCTTCTACGAGTCGCTCAGTGAAGTCAACCCGTCCCCCTACATGTACTTCCTGAAGTTCGGGGACAGGCGGATCGTCGGGTCGAGCCCGGAGATGCTCGTCAGGGTGGAGGGCAGCCGGGTCGAGACCTACCCCATCGCAGGCACGAGGCCCGTCCTGGAGGACCCGGTCGAGACCGGAAGGCTGGCGAGGGAGCTGATGGAGGACCCGAAGGAGAATGCGGAGCACGTGATGCTCGTCGACCTGGCAAGGAATGACATTGGAAGGGTCTCGAAATATGGTTCGGTCGGAGTGCCCGAGTTCCTGACCGTCGAGAGGTTCAGCCACGTCCAGCACATCGTCTCCCATGTGGTCGGAGAGATGAGGGAGGGCCTGGACTCCTATGACGCTCTGAGGGCCCTGTTTCCGGCCGGGACGGTCTCCGGGGCCCCGAAGATCAGGGCGATGGAGATCATCGAAGAACTGGAGGAAGTCAGGCGAGGGCCCTACGCGGGCGCAGTGGGATATTTTTCGGCCAACGGGAACTCCGACTTCGCGATCACCATACGGACTCTGGTCTCGCAGGGGAGGGACTGCTCGATACAGAGCGGCGCAGGCATCGTGGCGGACTCGGCTCCGGAGAGGGAGTGGGAAGAGACCGAGGCCAAGGCGAAGGGGCTGTTCAGGGCCCTGGAACTGGCAGAGGGGAAGAGACATTGAGGGTCCTGATTCTGGACAACTATGATTCTTTCGTCTACAACCTGGCCCAGTACGTGGGGGCCCTGGGGGCCGAGCCTCTTGTCATGAGGAACGACCAGGTCACCATAGACGAGGTGGAGCGGGTCGCCCCCGAGAGGATCATAATCTCGCCGGGGCCGGGGAACCCTTCCGACGAGAAGTACTTCGGGGTCTGCGCCCGCGTCCTGGCCGGAATCAGCAGGGAGGTCCCGACCCTGGGGGTCTGTCTGGGGCACCAGGGGATTGGCCACGTCTTCGGTGCGAAGTTAGACAGGGCGCCGAAGATCTTGCACGGGAAGACGAGCAGCATAGTGCACGACGGCAGGGGGGTCCTCAGTGGGGTGGCCAGCCCGCTGCGGGCCACCAGGTATCATTCGCTTGTCGTCCGAAAGGAGAGCCTGCCAGCCGAACTGAAGGTCACCGCTCTCTCGCTCGAAGACGGCGAGATAATGGGGCTCAGGCACTCGCGGTATCCAATCGAGGGGGTGCAGTTCCACCCCGAGTCGATAATGACGACCGAGGGGGTGAAGATAGTGAGGAACTTCGTTGAGAGGGGGGTCGAAGCGTGATCCAGCAGGCGGTCCAGAGGATCCTCGACGGGGGCGCGCTGACCCGGGACGAGATAGAAGGCACGGTGAGAGAGATGGCCGAAGGCAGAGCGACCCAGTCGCAGATGGGCGCATTCCTCGTGGCCCTGAGGCAGAGAGGAGAGACCCCTGAAGAGATCGCGGCGTTTGCCACGACCTTCCGGGAATACAGCGTGAGGATTAGCCCTCACGTCAGCGGACGGCTGGTAGACACCTGCGGCACCGGCGGAGACAGGGTCAAGACCTTCAACGTCAGCACGGTCTCCGCGTTCGTGGCTGCAGGCGCGGGGGCGATGGTCGCGAAGCACGGGAACCGGTCGGTCACCAGCAGGTGCGGGAGCGCCGACGTCCTGGAACGACTGGGGTTCAACCTCGGGACCCCGCCCGCATCTGTGAAGGAGACCATCGAAAAGGTCGGGGTCGGGTTCATGTTTGCGCCGACGTTCCACCCGGCTATGAAACACATCGCGCCGGTGAGGAAGGAGCTCGGGGTGAGGACGGTCTTCAACCTGATGGGACCGCTGATCAACCCCGCAGGCGCGAACGCTCAGCTCGTCGGCGTCTACTCCCCCGATCTGGTGAAGAAGGTGGCCAACGTGCTCCGGCTGCTGGGGAGCGACGAAGTGATGGTCGTCCATGCGCTGGAGGGGATGGACGAGATTTCGACGTCGGGGAAGACTCTGGTGGCCTGGCTGAAGGATGGCAGGGTCGAGACGCATGAGCTTTCGCCGGAAGATTTCGGGGTTGCAAAGAGCGAGGGAGTCGGAAGGGAGATCGACGGGGTGGACGAGGCGGCGAGGACCGCGCTCCGGATACTCGACTGCACCCTCCGGGACTCGCCTCTGACCGACATGGTCCTGGTCAACTCGGCGGCGGCGCTCCTGGTCGACGGCAAGGCCGACGACCTTGCCGGTGGGGTGGAACTCGCCAGGGAGTCGCTGGCCAGCGGAGCGGCGCTGTCCAAGCTGAAGGAGCTCGTGCGGGGAAGCGGGGGGGACATGGCTAGGATTGAGGTCTATGCAGAGGACGGGTGAAAGTTTCCTCGCCGAGCTGGCGAAGGCAGCCAGGTCTCGGGTGGCCGCGGGGTACTACAAGGTCCCCAGCGAGTCGGAAGCGAGGAAGCTCAGCCTCGCGAAGTCTCTCCGAAGGAAGGACAGGATTCCGATAATCGCCGAGGTGAAGTTCCGCTCCCCCGCCGAGGGGAGGCTCGCCAGAAGGAGGGACGTCGGCGAGGTCGCGGCGGCCTATGAGAGCGGCGGGGCGTCGGGGATTTCTGTCCTGACGGAGCCCGAACATTTCGACGGGCGGCTCGGCTACGTCTCGATGGTCAAGCGGTCAGTCAGGATACCTGTACTGATGAAGGACGTCGTTGTTGACGAGGCGCAGGTGGAGGCGGCGCGCCGTCTTGGCGCCGATGCCGTTCTGCTGATCACGGGGATATTCGAAAGGGGGGAAGCCGACGGAACATTGGCCGAGATGATCGCTCGCGTCCACTCTGGCGGGATGGAGGCGGTGGTCGAGGCCCATGACGAAAGGGAACTGGACGTCGCGCTGTCCAACGAGGCGGACGTGGTCGGAATCAACAACAGGAATCTGGCTGATCTCTCCGTTTCGACCGCCGTCTCAAGAAGGCTACTCCGCAGAGCCCCCTTTGCCAAGCCGGTAATCTGCGAAAGTGGCATCGGCACGAGGGGGGAAGTCGTGTCTTTGAAGAGACTGGGAGCGGACGGGTTCCTGATCGGCTCGGCGCTGATGAAGTCCAAGAGTCCGGCGTCAGCCCTCAGGGAGCTGACGAGGCTGGGACCATGACAAGGGTGAAGATCTGCGGGGTGACGAGGGTCCAAGATGTCGTGTCCGCAGTGGAGGCGGGCGCTGACGCGGTCGGATTCATCAGCGGGTTCGAGTCTCCAAGGAACGTTTCCCTCGAACGGGCGGCAGAGCTTATCGGGAAGGTCCCCCCGTTTGTGGACTCCGTGCTGGTCACCAGGGCCGAGGTGTTGGAAATGCACCTGGACAGGATTGGGCAGATGCGGCCTTCGGCCATCCAGCTCTACGGGGGGGTCACGGATCCTGTTGGGCTGAAGGCGAAGCTCGGCGTGAAGCTGATACTCCCACATCTCGTCAAGCGAGGTGGGGACGAAATAGGGGACACGGAGGGTTTCGACGCAGTCCTTTCGGACACGTACCGGAAGGGGGCCTTCGGAGGGACAGGAGAGGTGTCCGACTGGGCGCTCTGCAGGGAGCTCAGGGACGAAGTCGCCCCGGTCCCCTTCATCCTGTCAGGAGGGTTGAACCCGGAGAACGTCGAGAAAGCGATTACTGCGGTGAGGCCCTTCGCTGTCGACTCGTCTTCAGGGGTCGAAGCCTCGCCGGGGCTAAAGGACAGCTCAAAGGTCAGGGCCTTCGTCGACAGGGCAAGGGGAATGTGAAGAGGTTGCCAGGGACAGGCAGGTTCGGGAAGTACGGAGGGCAATACATCCCTGAGACCCTCGTCCCTGCGGTCCGTGAGCTGGAGAAGGAGTACCTGCGCTTGAAGTCGGACAAGACCTTCCATGCCGAACTGGCCGGGCTGTTGAAGGACTACGCAGGGAGGCCGACGCCGCTGTATCTAGCTGCCAACTTGACCAGGCGGGCCAATGGGGCGAAGATCTACCTCAAGCGCGAAGACCTCCTGCATGGAGGCGCGCACAAGATCAACAACACCCTCGGTCAGGGGCTGCTTGCGAAGAAGATGGGGAAGAGGAGGGTTATCGCCGAGACCGGGGCCGGCCAGCATGGGGTGGCGACGGCCATGGCCTGCGCGGCCCTTGGTCTGAAGGCGGAGGTCTACATGGGGTCCGAGGACATGGAAAGGCAGAAGCTCAATGTCTTCCGGATGAAACTTCTTGGCGCCGAAGTCCGCCCTGTAGAGAGCGGCTCGAGGACCCTCAAGGATGCCATCAACGAGGCTCTGAGGGACTGGGTGACGAACCTCGAGGACACCTACTACCTCATCGGCTCGGTGGTGGGGCCCCATCCATATCCCATCATGGTCCGGGACTTCCAGAGCGTGATCGGCAAGGAGATCGCGAGGCAGTCGGTCTCTGCGGCGGGCGCACTCCCCGACGCCCTGGTCGCCTGCGTGGGCGGTGGAAGCAACTCGATGGGGACGTTCTATCCGTTCTTACCAAAGAAAGGGGTGGCCCTCTACGGCGTCGAAGCGGGAGGGACAGGCAGGGCCCGCAACGCGGCGACCCTGGCCTACGGGAAAGAGGGGGTCGTCCACGGGATGCTCACCTATGTGCTTCAGGACGGGGATGGTCAGGTCGGGGAGACTCACAGCGTCGCAGCTGGTCTCGACTACCCCGGGGTGGGCCCGGAGCATTCTCGTCTGAAGGACACCGGACGCGTGACCTACGTCACCGTCACCGACGATGAAGCGGTAGAAGCCTTCCACATCCTTGCAAGGGATGAGGGAATACTCCCCGCATTGGAGTCGGCGCATGCGGTTGCCTACGCACTAAAGCTCGCGCCGACCATGCGGCACGGCCAGAGCGTCGTGGTCACACTTTCAGGGAGAGGCGACAAGGACGTCCAGATAGTCGGAAACAGGGCTGGGATCGACCTCTGAGCAGGATAAGAGAGACGTTCGACTCCCTCAATGGAGGAGGGGCGCTGGTCGTGTACGTGATGGGAGGGGATCCCGACCGGCAGACCTCGGTCGAAGTGGCAGAGGCTGTGCTGAGGGGAGGAGCGGACATACTCGAGCTCGGCGTTCCATTCTCAGACCCGATAGCTGACGGCAGGTCGGTGCAGGCGGCCGGAGTGCGGGCGCTCAAGTCCGGGACCAGGCCGACTGATGTGCTTCGAATAGCCTCCGAGGTGAAGGAGGCCCATGATGTCCCTGTGGTTCTGATGACCTACTTCAATCCGATATTCGCCAGGGGAGTATCAGGCTTCCTCGACGGGGCCCGGAAGAGCGGGGTGGACGGCGTCATCGTTCCGGACCTGCCGCTCGACGAAGCCGGCGCGTTCGGAAAGGCGGCCCGCGCGAGGGGGATAGACTCCGTTCTGCTCGCTGCCCCGACAACGACCGAAGAACGCATGCGGCGGATTGTCGCCAACACGTCGGGGTTCCTGTACCTTGTCTCTGTCCTCGGGGTCACGGGGGCAAGGCGAGAGCTGGAGGGCAGTACCGTTGAACTCGTGAAGTTCGCGAAGGGTTTCTGCCGGGGGAAAGTCCCCCTCGCGGTGGGTTTCGGCATCTCGAGACCGCAGCACGTGAAAACTGTCATTCAGGCGGGAGCCGACGCGGCCATCGTGGGGAGTGCGGTGGTAGACAGGGTGGCACAGGTCGGCAGAGGGAAACGGGAGGTTCTGGACGAGATAGAAGGCTTTGTGCGGTCGCTGAAGGATGCCGCAAGCGTGGCCTAGCCGTCCGCGGCGGAGTAGACCCGGGCAAGGGAAGCCTGCGTCTCTGAAACCGTGAACCAGCGCGCCACCCTCTTGAACTCCTCAGTGAGGGCTTCGGCGTCTTTCCTCTCAATCAGGTCTTTCAGTGATGAGAGCTCCGCGATGAGTGCAGAAAGAGCCGCAGCCGCAGACCGGTTTTCTGTGTCGATTTGTGAATAGAGCCTTGGGTCCTGGGAAAGCACGGCTTTGGCGAGTTCGAGCTGGGCCGCTGCGAACGGAGGAGCGATCCTGTCGTACTCGGTCACTCCGCTTCCCTTCTCGACCGCTGAGACAAAGGCGATGTTCGTCAAGTGAACCAGGGACAGAGTGTGGGCCATCAGTCGGTCATGTTCGTGGGAGCCGACTAGAATCAGCTTGGACCCAGGGAAGACCCGTCCCGCGGCAGCCAAATCTTTCCTGGTCCCTACAACAAGAATCTTCGGCGCCTTCGATCTCGACGACGGACCGAACATCGGGTGGACCGAGAGCAGGGAGGCCCCGTGCGCTGTGGCCAGCTTCCTGAGTACTGACAGCCTGCTTCCCTTGACCGACGTGATTTCTACCAGGGTGCATCCGGACTTCAGTGCCTGGGCTACCCCGCGGGCGACATTCAGGGTCTCGGACATGGGGACCGCGAGCAGGACAACGTCTGCTCCCTCGACGGCCTCGAGGTTCGTGCGCGCGAAACGGAACCGCGCGTGGGACCTTCCCGGACGCAGATCCGAACCAGCCACGTTGTGGCCCAAGCGCGCAAAATAGTCTGCGAAGTACGAGCCCATGCCCCCGGAGGAGCCAAGCACTGCGACCTTCAACCCAGGAGGTCGCCCATCCGCCTGACCCCTTCCAGGAGAGTGTCTCTGGGCTGGCCCAGAGATACACGGAAGAAATCCGGGTAGTCCCCGAAGGCCAGGCCGGGGGTAACGCTGACTCCTCTTTCCAAGAGGGTGTTCACGAACCGGTTCCCGTCCCAACCCCGTTTTCTCAGCCGGGGGAAGAAGTACATCGCGCCGTCTGGTCTGAAGTATTCGAGGGAGTCGATTTTGTCAAGCTCTTCGGAGACGGCGTCGATTCTTTTCTTCATCTCTTCCACGTTGTCCTTCACTTCCGCGTCGGCGTCCAGAGCCTTTATGGCTCCGAGTTGGATGAACTCCGGGACCGAGGTGATTACCATGGAGGTCAGCCTAGTTATCTTGGCCATGACGTCCTTGCTGGAGACCGCGTAGCCGATCCTGAACCCGGTCATCGCCCAGGCCTTCGAGAAAGACGACGTCAGGACAAACTTCTTCGGCGTTGTCCGGAGGATGCTGGGACAGGGCTTGGACGAATATTCGTTGTATATCTCGTCGCTTATCACCGTGAGGCCGTTGTCGTCTGCGAAGTCGACCACCCCCTTGAAGGTCTCGGGAGTAATCACCTTCCCAGTGGGATTGTTGGGATAGCTCAGGACTATCGCTTTGGTGTTCGGGCGAATCGCTTCCGCGAGGGCTTCGGCGGAGAACGACCACCCGTCCTCCAGCCTTGTGTGCATGACTATCGGCCTGGCGCCGATGTGCCGAATGATCTCGTTGTACGCAGGCCAGTTCGGCTCGAACACTATGGCGCTGTCCCCTTCGGAGACTGTGGCCGAAAGGGCGGCGTAGACTGCGAATCTGCCGCTCGGCGTCACCGCGAGCTCATCCCCCGACGCTTCGAAGTTGCTCTTCCTCCGCAGGTAAATCTGGAGAGCCGAAACGAGCTCCGGGATCCCTCTGGGTTCAGTGTAGTGTGTCCTGAAACCGGCCAGTGCCTCGGTGCATGCTTCTAGGACCGCCTTCGGCGGCCTGAAGTCAGGCTCGCCTACGTCGAGGCGGATCAGCTTCACCCCGCTCCGTTGGAGCGCCACGGCCCTGGCCATGGAGGACATCGGGGTGGGACCGTTGGCTTGGAGCGAGAACCCCTGGGCCTTCTTGGACTCGGCCAGAAGGAGCGCGAATATCTTGAGGCCGGCACCCCTTTCCACCCCTGTCCGGTCGCACTCTTCGGCCACCTCCCTGAGTAGCGAGTCCTCCACGGCGTCGTCCTCGGCGGGGAGGGACGCCCTGGTCTTCAGCCGGCCGACCTGCCGGGCCAAGTCGTTCCTGTGGCCTACGAGGCGGATAATCTCCTTGGTGGTCTCGGCTATGTCGGCCCGGAGCTCCCTGATACCGGGCTCCGCCTTTGCCGTGCTCATGGTCTCCTGCCCAGTACCGGGGGTATGATTCCCGCCCTTATCGCGTAGTCCGCGAGGACCAGAGCTGTCGTGCTTTCGACCACCGGGACCGCCCTGGGCACGACCGTGGGGTCGTGTCTTCCAGGGACGACCAGCTCGACCTCCTTCCGGGTGGCGAGGTCCACGGTAGTCTGTTTCGACGCTATAGATGACGCCGGTTTGAATGCAATCCTGTAGACGATGGGCATGCCGTTGGACAGCCCCCCGAGGATCCCGCCAGCGTTGTTGGTCTTCGTCTTGATTTCGGCTCCGTCGTAGAAGTATTGGTCGTTGTTTTCGGTCCCGGTGCGCCTCGCCGAGGCGAATCCCGACCCGAACTCCACCCCCCTGGCCGCTGGGATCGACATCGCAATCCTGGCGAGGTCGGAGTCCAACGACCCGATGACGGGCTCGCCGAGGCCAGGGGGGACGTTCAGGGCCACGCATTCCACTATTCCGCCCAGGCTGTTGCCCCTCCCCCGGGTCTCGATGATCTTCCTTTTCATCTGCTCCGCCGCCTCTGGGGTGGGGGCCCTGGCTTCGTTCGTGTAGCGGTTCTTTCTAGCCGCGTCGAAGTCGAAGCCTTCGGCCCGAACGCCGCCTATCTCCAGGGAGTAGGCGATAATCTCAACCCCAAGGGTCTCCCGCAGCAGCTTCTTCGCCACCGCGCCCCCCATGACGAAAGAGGCGGTTATCCTCCCGGAGAACCTCCCGCCGCCCCGGTAGTCGTTGAAACCCCCATACTTCGTCTTCGCCACCAGGTCGGCATGCCCTGGGCGGGGGGAGTTCACCATCGCCTCGTAGGACCTGGAGTCCTTGTCTTCGTTCCTGATCAGCATCATGATGGGTGCGCCCGTGGTGTGGCCATTGAAGACCCCCGACATTATCTCAACCCTGTCCTCTTCCTTCCGCTGGCTGGCGACAATCGACTGGCCGGGCTTCCTGAGGTCGAGTTCTGACTGGATGTCGTCCTCTCCCAGGCCAAGGCCTGCGGGACAGCCGTCCAGGACAGCCCCCACGACCTTCCCGTGGCTTTCTCCGAAGGTGAGCAGGAGGAACCGTTCGCCGATGATGTTGCCGCTCATTCTCTGACCACCCTTGCCCCCAGCTGTTGCATGTCTTCAAGGAACGCGGGATAGGAGACCCCGAGGCTCTCCTCGCCGACGACTCTGACGTCATCTGGAGCCAGCATCGAAGCCAGGGTGAATGCCATGAACATGCGGTGGTCGTCGTGGGCGTCCAGCACAGTGCGTGAAATCTGGTCAGCCCTGGTTATCTTCATTCCGTCGTGCCTTTCCTCTACCCTGGCGCCCATCTTCTGAAGTCCCTCGGCGGCCACGCTGATCCTGTCCGTCTCCTTGAACCTCGCGTGGGCGACCCCTGTTATCTCCAGTGGCTCTTCGCACCTCAGGGCGAGCGTTGCGAGGACCGGGAGGAGGTCCGGCGTATCGGAGAGGTCGAAGCTCCCGCCCCTGAGCCTCTCCCCGTCTGCCTGGACGACTACGGAGTCGCTACGCTTGGCCACCTTTACGCCCATGCGGACCAGCATATCCATTATGGCCGAGTCCCCCTGGGGGAGCGAAGCGTCAAGGCCCGAAAGCTCCACCCTCCCTCCCACCAGCGCAACCGCCTCCATGATGAACGAAGCAGAGCTGAAGTCAGCGGGCACAGAAAAGTCGCAGGGCTTGTAGACCTGCCGCCCTGGGATGGAGAAGTTGGAGAACCCGTCTCGCTCGATTCCAATCCCATGCAGCCTCGACAGCGTCAACGTGGCTTCTATGTAAGGACGGGAGACGGCGTCAATCACATTGAGCGTCGAGTCCCCACGCGCGAGGGGCGCCGATATGAGTATCGATGAGACGAACTGTGACGAAACGTCTCCCCGCATCCTAGCGGTGCCGCCTGGCATGCCACCCTCGCCCACGATTATCGGCGCGCACCCGTCACCGTTAGACGACCATGCCTTCGTCCCCAGCCCGGACAGCGCGTCCAGGAGTCCCTGCATCGGCCTCCGCCTGATGCTCGCGTCTCCTGTAAGCACCGTATAGCCGCGCTCTGGCAAAGAGAAGACAGAGGTCATGAACCTGAGGGTCGTGCCCGAGTTTTCGACGTCGACCACGTCCTGGGGAGCCCGTGGTTCAGAGCCGACGACAGTCAGGCCGGCGTCCGACTCTGCCAGTTTCGCGCCCATGGCCCTGCAGGCGGAGTAGGTGGCAAGGGTGTCCCTGGAGGCCAGCGGTCTGCTGACTCGGCTCTCCCCGGAAGAAAGGCTCGCCATCAGGACGGCCCTGTGGGTGTAGCTCTTGCTCGGCGGGACCTCGACTCTGCCGCTGAGCTCCCCGTCTGCGGCCAACGCAACGTTAGCCAAGGGTTGCTCCTTCGTCACTGGTCTCCGTCATGATCACCTTGGCCCCGCTGTCTTTCCACTCCTTGGCAAGCTCATCTGGTTTCCCGTTCTCGTCGAACACCGCGGCCAACGCGGGTCCGGTCCCTGAAAGGCCGGCACCCAGTGCTCCTGCCTCGAGGGCCCTGAGCGCGTCGGACGAGTGGTACCTGTAGATTGACGAGTAAAGGAGCCCGTTGAGGGTCATCGCCTTCCAGACGCTCCCCTTCCTCCCTATTCTGAAAATCGACTCGGCCATCTTCGAGAACTTCCTGACTTCCTTCAGATCTGCCTGACCCCTCCTGCTCCTTCCCTCGGGGACCTTGATGACTACCTTCAACCTGCGCCCCAAGGCGGCGGTGGAGAGGACCCGTCCATTAGAATTGTCCGCGAAGTTCACTCCCCCCAGCAAGCACGAAGCAGCGTCGTCGAGGGCGCCCGTCACGCTGACTCCCGCTGACAGAGAAGCGGACACGCTGCAGTCGAGAATCTCGCGTGGCCTGTAGGTCGTCCTCCCAAAGGCGGAGAAGGTAGCGAGCGCGACTGCAACCGAGGCGGAAGACGAAGTCTTCAGTCCGACGCCGACGGGCGCAGAGGTGGTCGTCTGGATCGACCCAGAGTACCGACCGGGGTCCCTTCCAAGCTTTCTTATCGCGCATCCGACGGTCTGAACAACCAGAGCGGACTCCGACTTCCTTCCGTTGAGGGAGGCATCCCAGCTACCCCTCTGCTCCCGTAGCTCCAGTCTCGCAGTTGTGGGGAGTTTCACGGAAACAGTCGCTCCCATTCCGCAGGCGATAGCGTTGACTATGCTGACCGCCCCTGTCGCTTCAGCTTTGCCGATCAACCTCTTTGCACCCCTAGCGAGTTGAGCAACGACTTCTTCATCGTCTCGACTGGGGCGTCTCTGCCAGTCCAAATTTTCAGCGCGCCAACGGCCTGGGCAAGCAGCATCTCGTGTCCGTAAATGGTCTCGCAGCCCAGCTTCTCTGCAGCGACGATTAGCTCCGTCTTGACTGGGAGGTAGACGGCGTCGAAGACTATCGGTCTGCCCTCGAGTATCTGCTTCGTCCCTCTCGGCAGGGCAACCCCATTGGCGCCCGCGGGGGACGCGTTGAAGACGAGGTCTGGTCCCCCTGATGGCGGAGCGTCAGCGGGAGCCACCTCCAATTCGATTTCCGGGAACGCTGCCTTCATCGCCTCGAGGAAATCCGAAGCTTTCCTCGGAGACCTGGAAAGGGCGACAAGTTCACCACAGCCGAGCTGATGCATCGCTTCACAGAAGGCGCGGGCTGCGCCACCCGTGCCGATTACGAACGCGCGTCTCGGCCGAGAGCGTCTTCTCGACTCCAAGGGTTTCACGATTCCGTCGACGTCGGTGTTGTAGCCCCGGTATGACTCCCCCTCCCTCTTGACGGTGTTCACAGCCCCAATCCTCGAAGAAGCTTCGTTCAGGGAGTTCAGAAAGCGCACTATCGCCGTCTTGTAAGGTATGGTCACGTTAGCCCCGCTGATTTGAGCTTCGGACATCCTGGCGAAGGCTGAACCCAGCTCGTTCGCCTCGACGTTGGAGGCGCTGTAGATTGCGTCGAGGCCGAGTTCTTCGAAAGCGGCGTTCATCATTCTGGGGGTCGGGGACCTGGAGATGTCTCGGCCAAGGAGCAGATAACTTTCAGTCATGCTGCAGTAACCTCCTTACCGCGAGGGCCTGGCCGAGAGTCAACTGCCCCGGGGCGGTCGGTTCTCCGGGCAGAGAAGCGAAGCAGATGGGGCTCCCTCTTTCCAGGGCCATCACTCGCGAAAGGATCCCGTTCTCACCCATGCAGAAAGCGATCGGTGGATGTCCACTATGGTCGCTGTACAAGGAGAGGACGGAGAGGTTGTCCTCGGCGGCTCTTGCCGTGGTCACGATCTTCGGGATTCCGAAGGCCGTAGCCCGCCGCAAGACAGACGCCAGGCGCGGCCTGCCTGGTGTCCCCCTCCAGTCGTGCCATGAGACAATCAACTGTCTCCCCTTCTTCGGCGGTGAGAGGTCCTTGTCCCCTTCCGCTGTCTCCAGTTCGACGTCCACGAACGCCGCATTCAATTCCATCAGATTGTGGATGAAGTCGAGCCTTTCCGACTCGCTCCCTCTGTATCTTCCTCCCTCGGCTCTGGACCTGACGGTCAGCACAGAACGCTGGGTGAACTCCGTCAGACACCCCTTGATTTCCTCGAAAGACTGTGGACGCAGATAATCCAGCCTGAACTCCACAAGGTCTGTTCCCTGTTCGAACGCGGCTCGCGCCTTCGCCGTGAGCTCGGGGCACGTCCGGCCAAAGATTGAGGTGCAGATGCTCGTGTAGCTGCGCGACGAACTTCTAGACTCGTCCGTAGTCAACCTGGAGATAAAGTGAACCGCCTCGGGTTGGCAGCTCCAAACTGGCTCG
>DAHVLU010000016.1:0-13124 GCA_027320175.1 Nitrososphaerota archaeon | reverse complement strand
TTATGCTGGTTTCTTCCGCGACAGGACTATCTCGCCAAGCGAGGCGAAGACCAACAGCAACCCGCCCATGCTGATTCCAGACAGGTTGTAGGAGTTGCCGAGTAACCCGTTGAAGGCGCCGTAATCAGTGTAGAGTGGGATCAGGACCAACCCCAGGACGAAGATTATTGCGGGGATGTAGATCTTGAACGATGATGTCTTGCTGTTTCTGTAGTCGAGGAACCCGAGTATGAGGGTAAGTATTCCGATGACTGAGATTATCGCGACTGCGGTGGTGTTGAGGCTTGCGACTGGGGTGTAGTTCCCTGCGTAGGCCTTTGGGAATTCCAGGAAGAGGTCGCCGAAGAGAAGGAGAGAAAAGCCGAAGAACATGTAGAGGTAACCATAGTACTGCGCCTTTATTGTTCTCGAAGGTGCACCGGCAACGGTCCCTGCTGCGGAAGTCCCTGCAGCGTTCAGGACTGTTTCGGACATCCGAGGCTGGGTTGTCGTTCTAATTCTATTAAGCGTTCTGTCCCTGTTCAGCTAATTGTAACGGACATGCCGGCTTCTATTGAGGATATTTTACGAATGTTTATTAGAACTTCTCGATGACGACAGGCTCACTAACATGGGTTTCAACGGCATTAGCGGCTCGCTGAACCAGGTTGGCCAGATTCCTTGGGAGTATGTTGCCGGCTACTTCATAGTAGCCCTGGTGATAGCATTCTTCCTTGGTAAGAAAACAGGTGGACTAGGCTCATTCACAACACTCGACTTCGTCTACATAGGCATAGGCGTCGCCTTCGCTGTGGTTTGGCAGTGGTTCATTGGCGCTTTCCTGGGCGGATTCCTGCCAGGGGAAGTCGGCCAGTACATCAACCTCGGCTACATCGGCGGACAGCTGATCACCATGATGGTGATTGCCGCTCTCGTGCGGAAGGTCGGCGTTGGAACCACGTCCTTCGTCGTCTATTCGTTCCTCAGCGACATCTTCCACTATGGGTTCGGCGGCGAACCGATGTACTTCATCTATGAGGGCCTGACCTACGGCCTCATCCTCGACCTGACAATCGCAGCGACGGGCGGGAACATCTTCGGGGTCAAGAGCTCCATGAAGGCATCCGCTGAAGCCACGGCAACGTCAGGCAGCGGCGGTTCCTCCAACAAGCTCCTTGCTCTGATGATCGTCGAAGGCGCCATCGTCGGCTTCTTCTTCGCATTCCCAGACCCAATCATCTACTCAGCGTTCTTCGGCCCATTCATCAACGGCAGCAAAGTCAACTGGGAGACCATCTACGCCACCTTGACCCGGTTCATCATAAGCGGTATCCCCGCAGGTGCAATAGGCGGGATAATCGCGAACCGTGTGTCCAGAGCCATAGGCCAATAACAGCGAGTCAGAGTGAAGGTAAGAAAGGAAAGGGGAGGTCTAGGAGACCTCCTCCCGACCTGTTTTATGCGACCAGAATGGCGGTGCTTCGGCCAAACGTGACGCTTCGCCGGAACGAGTCTGGCAAGACTTAAGCACGTGATAGGGCCGGCCGTGCTCTGTGGCGGAAACAGGTTCGCCCGAGGCCGCGCTGGCGAATCCGGTGGATGTCAAAGACCTGGTCTTCAATTACGTCGGGGTAGGCAAGCCTGTGCTTACAGTCGGCGAGTTCCATGTGGTCGACGGGGAGGTCGCCCTGGTCATCGGCAAGTCGGGGGGCGGCAAGTCCACCCTCGTCAACTGCTTCAACGGCGTGATACCTCACATCTTCAAGGGGAACGACCCCGACGGGGTCGTGGTCTACGGGAACGCGGTCAAGCAGACGCCGCTCCCCAAGCTTTCGACGATGGTGGGGACCCTCCTCCAGGACCCGGAGACCCAGGTGCTGAACTACACGGTGGAGGAGGAGATCGCGTTCGGGCCCGAGAACCTCATGATGCCTCCTGAAGAGATACAACGGAGGGTCGACCTGGCCATCGCGACGACGGGGATCGAGAACCTGAGGGGGAGGGAGACCTACGTCCTTTCGGGCGGGGAGCTGCAGAGGGTGGCCCTGGCAGCAGTGCTGGCGATGCAGCCCAAGCTGCTCATCATGGACGAGCCCACGTCGAACATCGACCCCGAGGGGACCGCGCGTGTCTTCCAGACCCTGACGGGACTGAAGGGGAAGAGCACCCTGATCATCGTCGAGCACAAGCTGGAGAGGGCGCTGCATTTCATCGACAGGGTCGTCCTGGTGGACGAAGGCAAGGTGGTCTTTGACATAGAGAAGGCCAAGCTGGTGGATCACGTCGACGACCTCCACGCGGCAGGGATCGACGTCCCGGAGCACTACCTGTACGCCAAGAAGTTCAGGATGGACCCGTCGAACATAGAGGCGATCAGGCAGAGGATAGCGCGCGAAGGGCTGCAGCTGGGGACCCCTCGGCGGGCGAGCGGGGGGAAGGTGATCATGGAGGCCTTCGCCCACGTCGAGGTCCAGGGGAAGGTCCTGGTCGATGCCGAGCTTGCCCTGAGGGAGCCGCAGATGCTGGCGATCATGGGAAGGAACGGCGCGGGCAAGTCTACCCTCCTCAAGGCTGTGATGAACTTCCTGGACAAGGAGCTCACTGCCAAATCGAAGCTCATGATCAACGGGGTAGACCTGAGCAAGGCGTCCATCCAGGACAGGGGGAAGCACATCGCCTACGTCCCTCAGAGCTTCGACCTCATGCTGATCAACAAGACAGTCGAAGAGGAGATCTCCTACTCCATGAGGAAGCGCGGGGTCAAGGACTACAAGGGGCCGACGGAGGAGTTCCTCAAGCTGTTCGGGCTGCAGGAGTTCAGGCGGCGCGACCCGCTGATGCTCAGCGTGGGCCAGAGGAGGAGGGTGGCGATGGCGGCGGCGCTCTCGTCCGGCGTCAAGATCGTGATGATGGACGAGCCCACCTCGGGCCAGGACTTCTACCACAAGGAGATAATCGCCAAGGAGATCAACATGCTCAAGGGGCTCGGGTACTCGTTCATCATAGTCACGCATGACGCGAAGTTCGTGTACAGGTACGCGGACTCGATGCTCGTCCTTGACGGGGGGAAGAAGGTCCTCGAAGGGACCCCCGAAGAGGTCTTCGCTTCTTCGCAGAGCTACTCGGTGATCCCTCCGACCGAGTACTACCTGAGGAACCCGGACATCCCCATTCCAGAGCTCGGGATGCTGGGGGTCTGAGATTGGCGCTCCTCGACGCGGTCTGGGTCAACGTCGGGAGCTGGCTGCTCTTCGTCTTCGGCCTGGTGACCCCGCTCTATCTCATCTTCGGATACATAGGACTCACCGGGTTCAGGGACATCTCCAGGTACGAAGAGTACCACACTTTCTACTACCGGCTCAACCCTCTGACGAAGATCATCCTGACGATCGTCCTCACCTTCGTGGTGGCGGTCACCGCCTGGTCCATCGACCTGGCCATCGGTCTGGTGGTCCTGTCGACGTACCTTACCCTCAAGAGGGGGCTCAGGAGGCTCGCCCTCGGGAGCGCCCTGGTCTTCGCTTCAGTGATCGGGCTCGCTTGGTACTACGCCACACAGACCCCCTATGGCCTGCTGATGTACGCGTTCTACCACATCTGCGTGACGTCGGTCAGCGCGACCCCCCAGCCCCCGAGCGCCGCCTGGTTGGCGCTGTTCACCCCGGTCTGGCAGTGGGCGTCCTACTTCACGATCCTCGGGTACCAGCCGGTCCTGACCACCCAGGGGCTGCTATACGGGATGCAGGTGTCCACGAGGGCTGGGGTGGTGCTCATCTCCTCCCTCATACTCATCATGACGAGCACGCCCTCGGCGATCCTCCGCACGCTGGGGCGGCTCAAGCTCCCCGTGGTCCTGATCTTTGCGCTCGTCGTCGGGATGAGGACTGTCCCGAGGATCTTCGACACCCTCGACACGGCTGTGAAGGTCCAGTTCATGAGGGGGTACGGCGCCAAGGCCAACAAGGCCACCCGGGTCTTCTATCTCTTCGGCGGGGTGCTCACCAGCATCGTGCCTGCGATGACGTTCCTGTTCAGGGGGGCGAGGAACACAGCAATCTCCGCGGACACCAGGGCGTTCAGGGCGTACAAGCAGCGGACCTTCCTGACGCCATTCACGTTCTCGAAGGGAGACTACGTCTTCTTCGCCATAATCGTAGGGCTGGTCGCCCTGGCGGTCTTCTCCAACCTGTACGGGTTCGGCAGGGCCATCCCATACTCGGCGGTGGGGTCGAGCTGCGGCGCCACCTCGACCGCCTAGTAGAAGAACGCGGTCACAAGGAACGCGGCGGTGAGGGCTAGCACCGTGGCATCGGCGGGGCCGAAGCGCGGCTTCTTCATGTAGGTGCGGCTCTTGTAAGCCCCGAAGGCCCTGGTCCCTGTCGAGATGGCAGTGTTCCTCGCGCCCCTCAGCAGGTAGATCAGGGCGGGGACCAGCGCGAAGACGGCGGCCGCGACGACGTACAGTGGGCCAAGCGACCGGCTGCCCCGCGTCCCGAACCCCCGCATCAGCTGAACCTTGACGATGCCGTTGATGGCCTCCAGGAGGAGAGGAACCGTCCTCATGCCCACGACCACGGAGAAGGTGATGGGGTTGGGTATCCCCACCCTCCTAAGCGCCCGCATAACAGACGACGGCGTGCTGGTCATCACGAGGATGAGGGCGAGGAGGAAGACCCCTGAGACCGCCACCTCCGAGGCGACCACCCTGGTCAGGTCCCTGTAGAGGAACGAGTCGTTGACGGGGAGGCCGCTGGATCCGGCGTTGATGGCGAAGGAAATCCTGTCGGAGACCGAGCCCCACACGGTCCCCCAGACTACGGCGACCGTGAACAGGAAGCCCAGCTTCAGTTTCTCTGCGCCGTGGAACAGGGTGGCGTAGGACGCGAGGATTACCCCGGTCGCGAGCAGGCCCAGGTAGAGCCCAGCGAAGGACGAAGACACGGCCACCATGAAGAGGGCAGCAAGCTTGGTGGCCGGGTTGAGCCGGTAGTAGACGGAGTCGTAGGACTCGTATCGTGTGATCTCTCTCAGGCCGGCGAGCCCTATGAGCCCGAAGACTATGTAGACGGGGACGGCTGCACCGACTAGGAACAGGGCCCACTCGCCGGCGATCATGAGAGCCGTGACCAAGGAAGGCGCTGCTTGCGCCTCCGGCCACTTAAGGGAGAGGAGCGGGCGAGGAGGACCGGTCAGTACCTCGGCATCGTGGGCTCGACTTCTTCAGCCCAGGCTTCGATGCCCCCCTTGAGGTTCATGACGTCTGAGAACCCTGCCTTGCGCAGGAACTCCACCGCGGTCCTGCTTCTGACCCCCGTGTGACAGTAGGCGACCAGCCGCTTCGACCTGTCAAGCCGGGCGGCGCCCCGTACGAGGCTGCCCAGGGGGACCAGCACCGCGCCATCCAGGTGACAGATGGAGTGTTCGTACGGCTCCCTGACGTCTAGTAGAGTGACCTGGGCGCCGGCGTCGAGCATCGCCTTCAGCTCGACGGGGGTGACGTCGACCTTGGACTCCGGTTGCGGTCTGATGCCGCAGAACTCCTCGTAGTCGATCAGAGTCGGAGTCGCCTCCGGACCGCAGGCTGCACAGCTCTCGCTTTTCCTGATCTTCACTTCGTCGAAGGAGCTGTCGAGGGCGTCGAAGACGAGGAGCCTCCCGACGAGTGGGGAGCCCCTCTGCAGGATGAGGGCTACCGCCTGGACGGCCTGGAGCGTCCCCAGGACAGAAGGGACGGCGCTCATGACCCCGGTCTCTTCGCAGGATCTTACCGACTCCGGAGGCGGCGGGGCCGGGTAGATGCAACGGTAGCACGGGCCGAGGGGAGGGTAGAACACCGACACCTGGCCGTCGAAGGCCTGGGCGCTCGCGTAGACGTCGGGTTTCGACAGCATGACGCAGGCGTCGCTGATCAGATACCTGCTCGGAAGGTTGTCGGTGGCGTCGATCACGACGTCGTACTCTCCGATGAAGTCGAGCGCGTTGTCCGAGCTGAGCCTGACGTCGTAGGAGGCGACGTGGACGTTGGGGTTGACCTGCCGTAGCCTCTCTGCGGCTGCCTCTGCCTTCTTCCTCCCGACGTCCGCCTCTGAGAAGATGAACTGCCTTTGGAGGTTGGATGCCTCCACGGTGTCGCCGTCAAGCAGCCCGATCCTCCCCACCCCCGCCGCGGCGAGCTGCACGGCCGCCGGCACCCCGAGGCCTCCGACCCCGACCACCAGCACGGATGCGGCTTTGAGCTTCGACTGGCCCTCGGCCCCTATCTCAGGGAGGACGAGGTGCCTCGCGTACCGCTTCACCTCGGCTTCGGTGAGTGGAGGGCCGTTCATGGCCTCCTTCCGCGCGTGCCCGGATACATAGAACCTTCGGAGGTTTGGGCCGTAAGCCGCAGATTTTTTACTGGTCAATGATGGGGGGCACCTATGCTCGAAGTAGGCACCAAGATACCGGAGTTCGCCCTCTATGACACGGACCTGAAGCTTAGGAAGACTTCTGACTTCTTGTCCAAGGGGAGGAAGACGATATTCGCGTTCTATCCCGGCGCCTTCACAGGCGTCTGCACCAAGGAGATGTGCGCCTTCAGGGATATGCACGACGAGCTCCAGAAACTCGACGCCACCGTGGTGGGGATATCCGTGGACCCGCCCTTCGCGAACAAGGCCTTCGCGGAGAAGCACGGGCTCACCTTCACCCTTCTGAGCGACTTCAAGCGGGAAGCGGTCCGCAAGTACGACGTGGTCTGGAAGAACCTCGGCGGTCTGGAGGGGTATGACTCGGCCAACCGGGCGGTCTTCGTCGCCGACGACGCGGGGAAGATCGCGTACGCGTGGGTAGCAGAGAACCCGGGCAAGTTCCCAGATTTCGACGCGATCAGGAAAGCGCTCTAGCCGAGCCGTACGAGAGCCTGGCCCCGCTTTACCGCGGTGCCTTCGGTGACCAGCACTTCCTTCACCTCTGCATCGCGGTCAGCCCTCACGGCGACCTCCATCTTCATCGACTCGAGCACTACCAGGGGGTCGCCCGCGCTTACCTTCTCTCCGACTCTGGCCAGTGTGGTGGTGACCTTCCCGGGCATGGGCGCGACCACTACGTCCTTCTGTGTCGCCGCCGCGGCGGCCCTCGGGGCCGAGGTCGTGGCGAGGGCAGCAGCCCGTGCGTAGGAGAAGTGCTCGCCGTCGATGGCCATCCGCACCTGCTGCGGGTTCGCTTCGAGCAATTTGACCGTGACAGGCTTGTCTCCGACCTCCACGAGCACCGTGTTCTGCCCTGGCTGGCGCTTCAGCTTCAGGCGATACTCCTTGCCTGAAACTGTCGCCGTGTACCCTTCGCCCGCCGGGGCCACGTCTACGACGAAGTGGCCGTCCTCGCTCTCCAGCTCATAGCGCGTCATAGTACCTCCCCTTCTGCCTCGCCGGCGGTTGCTTCGGCCTCTCCTGCTGCGCCCGCAGGACCGCCAGGGTCGCCCCTGACTCGAGTATCGCAGCCGCTATGGCCGCCCCGTCGTGGGCGAGGGCCTCCCTCTCAGACGCGAGCCGGTCGGCGAAGGATTGGACGATCTTGTTGTTCTCGAGGAACTGTACGTCGAGGTTCCAGTTGGCGAACTCCTCGTGGCTGAGGATGAACCTCTGGAGCGGTATCGTGGTCCTGGGGCCGTCGATGACGAACTCCGACAGGGCGAGGAGCATCCGCTTCCTTGCCTCCTCAAGGTCGTTGCCGAAGACGACAAGCTTGGCGAGGAGGGAGTCGTAGTATTCTGGGACTTCGTAGCCGGGGTAGAGGGCGGTGTCGATCCTGACGCCGGCCCCGCCCGGGAAGAAGAGCCGCTCGACCCTGCCGCTCGACGGGGCGAAGCCCGCCGCCGGGTCTTCGGCGTTTATCCTGCACTGGATCGCGGCGCCCCGCAGCTTGACGTCTTCCTGACCGTAGTCGATTCCCTCTCCTGCGGCGATCTCGAGCTGTTCCTTGACGAGGTCGAGCCTCGCCCGCATCTCCGTGATTGGGTGTTCCACCTGGAGCCTGGAGTTCACTTCGATGAAGTAGAAGTTCTGGTCTTTGTCCATCAGGAACTCCACCGTCCCCACGTTCTCGTACTCCAGGGCCTTGGCGAGCTTCACCGCGTAGTCGGCGACCCTGGTTCTCGCCAGCTCGTCCAGCCCCGGGGCCGGGGTAATCTCAAGCAGCTTCTGGTGCCGGCGCTGGATGCTGCACTCCCTCTCGCCCAGCTGGAGGACCTTGCCTCTGCCGTCGGACACTATCTGGACCTCGATGTGACGCGCCGGCCTGACCAACTTCTCGACGAACAGCCCCGCCTTCCCGAGGGACCGCTTCATCTCGGTCGATGCCAGGTTGAACCCCTGAAGCAGCTGCCTGTCGTCGTTGGCTTCCCTTATCCCGCGTCCGCCCCCGCCGAACGCGGCCTTGAGCAGGACCGGATACCCCAGCTCCCGGGCTGCCTCGAGGGCCCCCTCCGGAGTGTAGACCACCGTCTCCCCTCCCTCTATCACCGGGACTCCGGCCCTCTTGGCTATCCTCTTGCAGTCGACCTTGTTCCCGGCGATGACGAGGGTCCGGGCCTTGGGGCCCACGAACTTGATGCCTGCCTGACGGCACTTCTCGGCGAGGTTCCAGTTCTCTGACACGAAGCCGTAGCCGGGGTGGAGGGCGTCGACCCCCGCGTCGACTGCAGCCTGCACCACCTTGTCTATGTTCAGATAGCTGTCCCCGGGGTCGGCGGGCCCTATCCTGACCGCCCTGTCGGCGAGCCTGACGTGCAGCGCGTCTGCGTCCACGTCGGAGTAGACCGCGACCGTCTTGACGCCTAGGAGCTTGCAGGTCCGGATGATCCGGACCGCGATTTCGCCCCGGTTCGCTATCAGAACGTCTCTGAACAACTGGTCTTCACAGCTGGATGTTGCCGTGCTTCTTTGCGGGCCTGAACTCGCTCTTGCCCTTCATGGACTCGAAGGCGGAGATGATCTTCGGTCGGGTGGAGGAGGGCGGGATCACTTCGTCGATTATCCCCCTGCTCGCGGCGACGTAGGGGTTGGCGAACTTCTTCCGGTAGTCGGAGGTCAGCTGCTTCCTCATGCCCTCGGGGTCGGCGGCGGCTTCGATCTCCTTCCTGTAGATGATGTTGATGGCGCCCTCCGGGCCCATGACCGCGATCTCTGCGCCTGGCCAGGCGTAGTTGATGTCGGCCTTGCTGTACTTCGACCCCATGGCGCAGTATGCCCCGCCGTAGGCCTTCTTCACGATCAGAGTCACCTTCGGGATGGTGGCTTCGCAGTAGGCGTAGAGCAGCTTGCATCCATGACGGATCAGTCCTCTGTGCTCCTGGTCAGTCCCCGGGAGGTAGCCGGGCACGTCCACCAGGGTGAGGACGGGGATGTTGAACGAGTCGCAGAACCGCACGAACCTGGCGGCCTTGTCGGAGCTGTCGACGTCGAGGGCGCCGCCGAGGACCATGGGCTGGTTCGCGACCACCCCCACGCTGTTCCCCGCCATGCGTGCGAAGCCGACGGTGACGTTCTGCGCCCACCCCGCGTGGACCTCCATGTAGTTCCCGTTGTCGACCAGCCTCTGGATGATCTTCCTGATGTCGTACGCCTTGTAGGGCTCGGCCGGGGCGAGGGAGTCGAGTTCGGAGTCGGGTTCGATGGGCGCCGTCCACTCGACGGCCGGGGGGGACTCCATGTTGTTCTGCGGCAGATACGAAAGCAGCGACCTGATCGAAGCGAGACAGTCCTTCTCGCTGTCGAACACGAAGTGGGCGACGCCGCTCTGCGTCGCGTGGATCGTGGCGCCTCCGAGGTCTTCGAAGGTCACGGTCTCGCCGAGCGCTGCTTTCACGACGTCGGGGCCGGTGACGAACATCTGGCCGATGCCCTTCACCATGAAGATGAAGTCGGTCATGGCGGGGGAGTAGACAGCCGCGCCGGCGCTCGGGCCAAGGACTGCGCTGATCTGGGGGATCACCCCCGACGCCAGCGTGTTCCTGAAGAACATCTCGCTCACGCCCGCAAGGCTGGAGACGCCCTCCTGGATCCTAGCGCCCCCCGAGTCGTTCAGCGCTATGATTGGGGCGCCGTTCTTCAGGGCCAGGTCCATGACCTTGGTCACCTTCTTCATCAGAGCTTCCCCCAGGGAGCCTCCGAACACAGTAAAGTCGTGAGCGTAGAGATAGACCAGGCGCCCGTCGATCTTCCCATAGCCGGCGACCACGCCGTCGCCGAGAGGGTGCGACCTGTCCATTCCGAGGTCCGTGGACCTGTGGGTGACGAACTTGTCGAGCTCGTTGAACGTGCCCTGGTCGAGGAGGAGGCCTATCCGCTCCCGGGCGGTGAGCTTGCCCTTCCTGTGCTGGTCGTCGACCCTTTCCTGGCCGCCCCCCAGCTCAGCGGCCCGGTCCATCTCGTCGAGGTCTCTTTCGTTCCCACTCAACTGTGGCTCTCTTCGCCCCGGATGTTAAAAGGGTGGGTTCCTTCAGACGCCGCATTCCAGTTTCCGTCGCCGATTGACGAACCGTCAGCCCCGCTCTCTGAGCCACTCGAGGTCTTCCGCGCTGATCGCCACCGACTCCCCCTCGAGCGAGACGACCAGGTTCCCTTCGGCGTCGATGTCTTCGGCGACGCATGAAAACGGGTTTTCTCCGGTTTTCAGCTTGATGGAGACCTCCTTGCCGATGGTCCCGACCAGCCGCGCCCACTCGTCCCTGAGGTCCTCGCCGGACTTCCACCTCTCGTAGAGCAGGGAGAACGAGTCGAGTATGGAACGTGTGACGTCAGACACTTTGACCTTCCTGCCCAGCTCCGATGCCAGGCTGGTGGACTCCTGTTGCAGCTCGCCCATCTCCGATGCCGGGGCGTTGCAGTCGACCCCAATCCCGACGATGATCTGGTCGACCTCTCCTCCGCTGGACTGGGCTTCGGCGATCGCTCCTCCCAGCTTCCTGGCCCTGATGGTGACGTCGTTGGGCCAGCGGATGGTCGGCGCGAGCCCTGTTGCCTGCCTGATGCCTTCGACCATCGCAGTCGCCGCCACGAGGGCGGCAAGCTCAGGCCTTGCGACCTTTGCGGGCCGCAGTATGAAGGACAAGTAGAGCCCGCCCAAGGGAGAGACCCAAGAGCGTCCCAGGCGGCCAGTACCCGAAGTCTGGGACCTGGCGGTGACGACCGTGCCCTCCGGGGCGCCGCGGGCGGCGTGCTCTCTTGCAACCCCCTGTGTCGAATCCACTGTATCCAGCTCGACGAGCGTCCACCGGACCATGGGTTGGACGGCTGCTCTCCGCTCGATATGCTTTGTGCTGAGATGCCTGAGAGAACGCCTTAAGACATAAAGCCGGTTGGGCGGCCTGCGGCAGTTCGTGGCCCTGGTGGTGCAGCCCCTGAACTATCCAGATCCATGGGTTGTCGAGTAGACGCCACAAGCCCGATTAGTTTTGGTCACCTCCCTTCGCAGGTTCATTCTGGACGACTGTTCTGTTCAAATGTAACTTCTGGGCATCCAATTCCGAATGATGGTCGAGACCGAGTCCTTTGATTCCTTGGGTCGCTCGTGGCCCGATTCGAGGGCTCGGGCGGCTTTGGGCCGACTCTGCTCCCAGCAGCACCTTGGAGAGGCGCAGACAATTCCGGTTAGGTTGACCAATCAGAATCAAGTCTTCCTCGATACCTGGCGGCCCACTAGGGTCGCGATTCCCGCTTGGCTATTGGAAAAGCGCGCATCTGGTTTCATTGCTGGCAAGAAGTCGTTCCTCAAGGCCAGCTATGGAAAGGCGACCATTTACCACCTATACAATGGCGGACGGACTTGGGTACCCACAGTCCCCAGGAGCGTAGGGAAACCTGACGACACATTCGACATGAAGGTCTGTCTCCTGACACCGGCAGACTTCTTGGATGCGTTTCCGAAACTAACGATGGGGACCAATCGGCCCCGGGCATGGATGGCAGAGTGGACAGAAATTATAATCCCAGATGGCGAAGGCGAACTAACGCTAGATGCTACTCAGGGCCCACCAATTGAGGGAATCTCCCATTATACAGTCAGAGGAAGAATTGTGGAGGACCTCGTCTTCCAGAAGGGTTCGCTTTTCACTACCATCGAAGTGAAAGATGTTTTCGCAGCGTCGAGGTTTTTTCAGCTGCACCACAACGGCCATCGACAGGCGTGGGTATCGCTCAACAAACGCGGTTCATTCAGAACTCGTCTTTTTTCGTTTGATGGAGTCAGGTGGAGAATCACATATCGCGTGAGCAAGGGATACAACAGCACTGTTGTCTATCTAAGCGACCCATCGGTGCTTTACGCCCTCGACGCATTCGAGATGGACTCCCCTGAAGTGGGATGCCCCTGGGCAGACAGGAGTTTCCTGGTACGAGGCGTCAAGCCACATCGGGGCCTGGAGCAGATGATGGTCCAACATGCCGACTGCTACGAGACAGGGAGAATTGGAGCAGAGATTGCTTATTCGATACTCAAGGGCAAGCTAGGAATTCACAGTCTTGTCATCCATGAGCCGAATAGGGGAGGTCCTGACTTGCAGACAAAGGACGGCCGAGTCCTAGCCGAGTCCCGGTTCGTCTCCCAGGTCGAGCCAGCTCAACTCAAACGTCAGATACTGAGGGACCTTGCCCAGATGACACGAAAGACTCGGCACGAATTCAGAAGCAATCCCAGTTCAGAAGTTGGCTACGCAGTGATTTCCTATTTCCAAGCGGGCAAGATTAACTCGTACGTCTTGGAGATGGCGTCTCCAAGGTGAATTGAAGGCCTTGGGGGAGATTTGAACTCCCGTCGGGAGGTATCTGCCGTGGTGTCACGGCCACAGCCTCCTATGCTGACCAAGCTACACTACCAAGGCCACATTTTCCGCCTTGAACTGGTTCTTGTTATAAGAATTGGTAGATGCTAGTGAACTTTGTATCGATCGTGGGTTCAAATCCCACCCAGGGCCTCGCTTGGATTTCTATTCGACGGCGCACGCACCCGTGCGGGCGCTGACTGACCTTGCTCTGGCGGGTGACGGGCCATGTACAAAAACATACATGAATGTCTATATGCGTCGGAACGGGCAGTTTGCATTGAGAGTGATGGGTGATCGCCTTTGGCTCGGTCGCCGCACCCGCGAGTCTATCTGCTAAACGCCT
>DAHVLU010000007.1:0-11322 GCA_027320175.1 Nitrososphaerota archaeon | reverse complement strand
GGTGTACACCGACGTGTGGGTAAGCATGGGGGACGAGTCTGAGAAGGAGAAGAGGATGCGCGACTTCAAGGACTACCAGGTGAGCTCGAACCTGATGAAGGCGGCGCCCAAGGGCGCCATAGTGATGCACTGCCTGCCGGCGCACAGAGGGCTCGAGATAGCCGACGATGTCCTAGAGGGGAGGCAGTCAGTCGCCTGGCGGCAGGGGGAGAACAAGCTGTATGGGGCCGCCGCCTCGCTCGAGTTCGTCAGCAAGGACTAGAAGGCTCCGCCCGGTGGACGCCATTATCGGGTCGTCCAGGCCTGTCGTCGCAGCCGTCGTCGACAGGACAGGGAAGTGCACAGTCGACCGGATGGTCTCTGACGTCATAGCGAGCATGGGGTCCGATATGGGGTCCTCCTTGCTGCCCTGGCGGTCTGGGTGTCGGGTATGGCTGTCGGCGCGGTGGCTGGGACTGTCTCAGCTTCCTTCGTCCCTCGGTTGACGCGACAGCGGACTGGCCAGAGGTAGGCGCCCAGAGATTTAGGCGGGCCCGGTGGGATTTGAACCCACGACCTCTGCGAGCCACGCTCTCTACAGCTTAGAAGGCTGCCACGCTATCCGTACTGCGCTACGGGCCCAGCCGGCTCCGCCCCGGGTTTCGACATAAGCTTTTGCCGCCCCTCCTCTTGCGAGGCGCCCGGTTGTGACGCTCAGAATCGGAAGGTTTTATCCATCCAGAGGCTAATCGTCCGCCGTTGGCCGCATCGCAACAGCGGCTCTTCGGGACAAACGGTGTCAGGTTCGTCCCGGGCGTCTCTCATGACCTCGACTTCGTCATCGACCTCGGCGAGGCCATCGGCACCTACTTCGGCAACGGGGAGGTGCTCGTGGGGAGAGATGGCCGTCTGTCAGGGCCGGCAGTATCGAACGCCGTCATCTCCGGTCTTCTCAGCTCGGGCCGCGATGTGGCGGAAAGCGGCGTAGTCCCCACCCCGGCGCTGCAGTACGCGGTGAAGGCCCTGGGGTACAGAGGAGGGGTCATGGTGACAGCTTCGCACAACCCAGCGAAGTACAACGGGGTCAAGGTGTCCGGGTCCGACGGGGTCGAGGTCCCCCGGCTCGACGAACAGAGGATAGAGAAAGTCTATTTCGACAAGTCCCAGACGAAGGCCGACTGGAAGACGGTCGGGGTCGCTCGCCAGGACGCTTCGGTGGTACGGACGTACCAGAAGGGGGTGCTCTCCAGGGTAGGCGCCAAGGCTGTGGCCGAAAGGAGATTCACTGTGGTGATGGACCTCGGTAACGGCGCCCAGTCGGTGGCCGCCCCATACATCGCCGAATCGCTGGGGTGCAAGCTCATCACTCTCAACTCCGTCGTCGACGGGGGCTTCCCAGGGAGGGGGCCCGAACCTACCCCTGACACCCTGAAGGACCTCTCTTCCGTCGTGAGGTCGGTCGGGGCCGACCTGGGCGTGGCCTACGACGGGGACGGGGACAGGTCGATCTTCTGCGACGAGACCGGTAGGATACTCTGGGGGGACCAGAGCGGCTGCCTGGTCGCGGACTACGTGCTAGGCCGGCACCCTGGGGGCACAGTCGTCACCTCCGTCGCCTCCGGCCAGTCCATCGACGCGGTGGCCAAGAAGCGCGGCGGCAAGGTCCTCCGGACGAAGGTCGGCGCCGTGGAGATTTCCAGGACCATAGTCGAGCGAAACGCGGTGTTCGGATTTGAAGAAAACGGGGGGTGCATCTACCAGCCGCACATCCCCGTCAGGGACGGAGCCATGACCACCGCGCTGATGCTCGAGTGCCTCGCGAGCAGGGGGATGTCGTTCTCAAAGGCGCTGGCCTTCGTGGTCCCCAGGTACTTCCAGTCAAAGACGAAGATAGAGGTGAACCCCAAGAGGGTGGAGGCGGCGATGAGGTCGGTGGAGAAGCAGGCCAGGGGGACCGTCGAGAAGGTGGACGGGGTGAAGGTCTGGGCGGACGAGCACTCCTGGGTCCTCGTCAGGCCGAGCGGGACCGAGCCCATCGTCAGGATCTTCTCAGAGGCAGAAACTCAGGACACCGCCGATCAGCTGGTCAGGAAGTACGCCAAGACGGTGCGGGCCGCATCAGCGTAGGTGCGTCCATCCTTCGTCCCTGACGGTCCTCGCCACCCCACTCTCCCTCAGCACGACGGTACCTTTCTTCCCAGTGGCCGAACCTATGGGGATCAGCCGGCCGCCAGCCTTTCTTGCCGCGCCTGACGCCTCATCCAGGTCGGCCTTCCTCAGCGTCCCTACGACGACGTACTCCTCCCCTCCCCCCAAGACGAGTGCCCCGGGGTCCAGGCCGTTCGCCGCTGCGAATGTTTGCACCCCCTCCCCCATGGGGAGCTTCGTGAGCTCGAACCCTACCCCGCTCTCCCTTGCGAGCGTATGGATGCTCCTGGCCAGCCCGTCGCTGGAGTCCATGGACGACGTGAGGAAGGGCGCGAGCGCGATGCCGACGTCGAGGTTGGGGGAGGGCTCGAGTACGCTCCGCACCGCCCTCCGGCCGAACCCGGGGCTCGCCTTCGCCCCTGAAGTGAGGATCCTCAGCCCCGCCGGCGGGTACCCGAACGGCCCAGTCACCACCAGGGCATCTCCGGGGGAGGCCCCGCTCCTCTTCACCACCCTCTCTGCGAACCCGATCATCGCGCAGTCTATCACCAGCTCGTCCGCTTCATTCGTGTCCCCTCCGACGAGGTGGACTCCCCACTTCCTGGATGCGTCCCGCAGGCCCGCCGCAAGGCCGTCGACCTCGCTCTGGTCGACCTTCCGTCGAAGCCCGACCGAGACCATGAACGCATCAGGCCTGACCCCCTTCGCTGCGAAGTCGCTGACGCACATCGACACCGTCTTTCGCGCGGCCTGCCGGTAAGTCATCCCGGTGGGGACGTCTGTATGCTCCACCAGCATGTCCGTCTTGAACACGACGTCGCCTCCCCTGGACGGGAACACAGCCACATCGTCTCCGATTCTGGCGTAGTTCTTCGGGAGCCTGCCTGCCGCCCGCGCGATCGACCGGATGACTCCCAACTCATCGGGCATCCTATCTGGTCATCCCCTTCAGTCTCTTGGCGAACGATTCCGCCAGCTCCTCCGCCCTGTCGGCCGAGGTCGACTCGGCCGAGACCCTCACCACGTCCTCCGTCCCAGAGGGCCTCATCAGGACCCAGGATTTCTTCGGCAGCGTGACCTTCAGGCCGTCCGAGGAGTCGGCGTCCCCGTACTCTCCAGACAGCTTCCTGAGCGCCCTCAGGGCCCTGGCCTTGGGTATCTCGAGCGCAAGTCGGACCTGGTGGTAGGCCGGGACGGACTCGTAAAACCGCCTGCCATGGGTCCCCAACCCCTGGATTATCGCCAGGGCAGCGAGCATGGAATCCCTGCAGTAGTTGAAGGCGCCATCGATCATCCCCCCGCTGCTCCCCTCTCCTCCGAGGCGGGCGCCACGTTCCTTCATCATCCCTACCACATTTGCCTCCCCGACACTGGACCTAAACACCCGGCAACCGAGCCCCGCCGCGACGTCGTCCACCCCCCGGGTCGTGTCGAGAGAGACCACCACGCTCTTTTCTCCGGTCCGCGCGAGGAACTCCGACAGGGCCAGGGTGAGCATGTAGTCCCCGGTCCTCTTCTTCCCGTCTGAATCGACGATCACCAGCCTGTCCCCATCGCAGTCGAACCCAAGCCCGACGTCGCACCCCTTCTCCACCACGGTCTCCCGGAGGAGGGTCAGGTCGTCGGCGACCGGGTCGACCTTCCGGGTGAACACCCCGAGGGTGTCGTTCAGCGGTGTTACCTCGCACCCCATCCGGGTCAGAAGGGGGACTGCGTGGGCGATGGCGGCTCCACCCCCAAAGTCGGCAGCCACCCTGACCCCCTCGGCCGACCCTGCACCGAACCTGGCCACCAGGTCCTCCACATACCCTGGCTTGGGGCCGCGCTTCAGCGCGCCTTCGCCGAACTCTCGCGGAGCCGCCTTCGGACCGGGTACGACGGCTTCGAAGACCTCTCTCCCGATCCCCGCCCCGTCCACTATGAACTTCAGGCCGTTGTATTCGGGTTCGTTGTGGGACGCGGTCACCATGACCGCCGGGATCTTCCTTGTCCTGCTCTCCCTGAAGATCGCCGGGGTGCTGACTACCCCATAGTCGTAGACCTTGGCTCCCAGCGAAAGGAGTCCTGCCACCGCGGCCCTGCTCATGGCCGGGCCCGAGGTCCGCGAGTCCCTGGCCAGGAGGAACTGACTCGAGCCCGTGGCCCTGCCGAAGTTCGCGGCGAGCTTCGAGACATCAGCGGCAGTCAGGTCCTGGTTGTAGACCCCCCGTATCCCACTCAGTGAAGCGATCAACCCGTGCCCGTCTTATCTCCCTCTGCCCGGATAACGTAAGGATATCTCCGCCAGGCCGCCTGGGAAACGCTCAGTGGTCCCATGTGAACCAAACTTCACCGCGCCAATACGACTTTTTGAGTTCCAGTCTTTTGATTGCCCGGCCGCGCTTCAGGGTCCGGATTGCGGGTAAGGTCGTTTCGCGTCAAGCGGAGCGCAGGGGTCGGCGAGTACAAGCTCTCAGAAGTCTTCGCCGGGCTTGAGTCTTCGTCGGCGCTGCTCAAGGTCTACGGTTCCAGGGCGCAGATGTCCAAGATCATGAGCCACCTGAAGCTCAGGGTCGAGCGGAGCGACTCTGGCCTGTGGCTCGACAGGGACACCGGGACAATCTGCATCGGGTCGAAGCATCTAGCCGCCGCCAAGAACGACTTCCTGTACCTGGACGTGATCCACGTTCTTGTCCATGTCAGGCAGTTCCTGGAGGGAAAGGAGCTCTACGACCAGGCATTCGAGTATGTAGACAGGCCGACGGAGCTGGAGGCGTACAGGACGACCGTGGCCGAGGCCAGGCACGTCGGGATGGAAGAGGACGAGATACTGAGATATCTGAGGATGGACGCCGTCGACGACTCCGAGCTAGGCAAGCTGATGGAGAAGATCGGCGTCAGGGTCAGACGCTGAATACGGCCGTTTTCAGGCGAAAACAGACATCAGACTTTCTTCGAGGGGATGCCCGGTTTCACCAGGCCCTTCATGTCGAGGATCGACTCGATCTCTCTTGGTCCATATCCGAGCTTCTTCAGGGCTGACCTGACAGTGACACCCTTGGCGACCTCCTTCCCAAGTACAGCCGCCTTGTCATACCCAATCTTGGGGGAAACGAGGGTGATCAGGGCGGGGCTCGCCTCCGCATATGCGAGGGCCTTCGCCTTCATCGGCACGACGTGATCGACTACCAGCGTGGAGACCTTGTTCAGCGCCTCTGAAAGCAGCTTCGACTGAAGCACCAGGTTGTACCCCATGAGGGGGACCCCCATTGCCAGCTCGAACTCCCCCAATGCAGCCGCGAACGAGTTGGCGCCGTCAAGGCCGATCACCTCGGCTGACGCCAGGAGGGCGCTCTCCACGGTCACAGGGTTGGTCTTTCCGGGCATGATGCTGCTCCCTGCGACCTCTTCTTGCGTCGGAATGTCGATCTCGCCCAATCCAGTCAGGGGGCCGGAGAACATCAGCCTCAGGTCCTGGCAGAGCCTGTAGAGGCTCAGGCTGACCGTCCTCATCGCTCCGCTCAGCGATGACATGTCGGTGAGAAGCCGCGTCGCCCTGAACTTGTTCCGCGCGCTGACAAACTTGAGCCCCGAAAGGCTGGCTATCTCTCTTGCGACCATCCCCCCGAACTTCGGATCGGAGTTCAGTCCGGTCCCGACGGCCGTCCCCCCTATGGGGAGTTCCAGCAGGTACCCCATGGTCTTCCGCACGAGGTCGGCGTCTCTTGAGAACTCGTCGGCGTATGCGCCGAATTCCTGGCCCATGGTCACCGGGAGGGCGTCCCGCAGATGCGTCCTTCCCGACTTGTAGACAGTCGACGTCCTCTTCGCGAGAGCAGACAGGCTCTTGCTCATCTTCTGAAGTGCAGGTACGAGGTCCTCGCTGGCGGCTACCACCGCGGCAATCCTGATCGCAGCTGGCCCGACGTCATTGGACGATTGGCTCATGTTGACGTGGTCGTTCGGATGCACTTTCTTCCCCAGGGCTTCCGACGCGAGCTCGGCGACGACCTCGTTGGCGTTCATGTTGAGGCCCGTGCCCGACCCGGTCTGATAGACGTCCACGACCATCATGTCGTCGTGCTTGCCATCCATGAGCTCCTTCGCCTTCGCCTGAATCGCCTTCCCGACCTCCCTGTCAAGCTGCCCAAGCTCGACGTTGGACTTCGCGGCGGAGAGTTTGACCGCACCAACAGCCCAGATCACTTCCCGCGGAAACCGAGTGCCCGTACTGAGAAAGACTCTCTTCGAGCCTTCCACGTACTTCAACGTGGTCCGCGGAAAAGCAGTCTGCTCTTAAGTTCTTGTCCGGGGCGGCTCAGTGCCCGCCGCAGCCGCAGGCTTCGACGTGGACGTTGGGGTTCTCTATCTTGAATCCGGTCTTCTGCAGGCTCTCTATGAAATCGATCTTGGACCCCCTGAGCATCTCTGCATCGGCCTTCGCGGCGACGACCTTCAGGCCGCCTACTTCCTCGACGATGTCGGTCTCGGCGGGTGCCTTCTCGAGGCTCAGGGCATACCTGAACCCCCCGCTGCAGGCGCAACCGCCGCCCTGGTAGACCTCGATCTTCAGGAAGGATTCTGTAGCCTTCTCCTCCTCCAGGACCTCCACGAGCTTCTGCCTGGCGAGAGGCGTGAACATGACCAGCGGCTGGACTTGCTGCAACTTGAGACGTACACCGGGCTGTTCGTATTTAATATTTTCCCGGCCCTAGTCCCCTTTCATGTATCTGAAGCGCATGCTCCAGACCAAAAGCACCATCAGCATGGCCGCGCCCACGATGACGGAGCCCAGAGCAAGGGCCCAGCCGTCCGGGCCAGAGCCGAACGCTATGGGGACCGGCCCGATGAATACTACCCCGCCCACTGACGCTCCGCCCGAAGACGCGGCCCCGGCGAAGAGGAGGGCGAACCCTGCCAGGATTATCAGGAACCCAGCGGCCATCAACCTCTGCATGGTCTAGGCCAGACCTGCCAGCAGGATCAGCACGACGAGCGCCGCCGCGAGGACGATCGCCACGCTCGCCCACTTCGCGTCCGACCCGAACACTATGGGGATCGGGCCTATCATAACGACCCCGGCGCCCTTCACCTGGCTTTCGCCTCCCTGGGACCCCCTGAGAGCCGAAACGACGACCACTGCGAGTCCGACCATGATCAGGACCATGCCCGCCGAAACGGGGCCTAACACGGACGGGACGGGGGCCTCAGCCGCTAAAGGTTTTTGCGCCGGGACCCCAGCGGCCTCATCCTCTTGGGAGACTACCGCTGGTGCGAGAAGTGCGGGACGAGGACCGAGCATGAGGCGGTAGTGGACACCAGGGACTACAACCCCCGGGGGAGGGGGCTCTACAAGTGCAAGAGGTGCGGCAGGGTCAAGTCCATGCGCCACCTCCGGCCGAGCTCAGAGATCGGGTACTGATTTTCACAGCTCGCGGAATGATTCACTCGTTTGTGTTAAAGACTGGTTATATACGCAGTTCATTTTGCGACGTCTGTTGAGCGGCTCTCCTGAAGAGACCAAGGCCCCAACCGTGTTCGCGAGGGAAAGCACCGGCCTTGTGAAGAACGTCTCGTTCCTCGACAGCATCGCGCTCAACCTGAGCAACATGTCGATCGGTCCGCTCCTCACGACGATCGCAGGCTCGACTACGGCCACGCTGTTCATCGTCCCCACCGTCACCGGACTCAACCTGGTGGCGGCCTCGATAATCGCGTTCGTTCTGGCCATCCCGCAGATTGTGGTCTACACCATGATGTCGAGGCGGTTCCCACGCACCGGCGGAGACTACGTCTGGATCTCCAGGACCTTCGGCGGCTTCTTCGGGAGCACCATGTCGTTCTTCGGCTACACGATGGAGACGCTCGCCTTCCTGGCGCTCGTGGCCATCCTGACAGACTTCACAGTCGGCAGCGCAGGGCTGACGATGTCCTTCACCTACTGGGGGTACCAGGGCGTGGGCGCCCCGCCGTACTTCAACTGGTTCAACCTGTTCTCCGACCCCACCACTCAGTTCCTCGTCGGCGCGGTCCCCTTCGCAGCCGTGATCCTCCTCAACATCTGGAAGCCCAAGCTCGGCTACAGGCTGGTCTCGGTTCTCACAATAATCGGTGTTCTCACCCTGCTGCTCTCCATGGCGGAGCTGCTCTACGCCGGCCAGGCGGGAGTCAAGGCCTACATCGACGGGACGGCTCCTTACCTTCAGTACGGCGGCGCCAACTCCACCTATGAGTATCTCAGCTCCCACTACGCGGCGTCAGGCGGCCTGTTCGACATCAACTTCGGCAACACCATCTATATCATGCCGGTCGTCTTCGCCTTCGTCTACCCGTGGCTGAACGCCGCTCCAGCGGTCGCCTCCGAGATCAAGGACAAGCGGGCACTGAAGTGGAACGTCCCGATCTCCGCCGTCACCGCCTTCGTCCTCCTGACAGGATCCCTCGCGGTCCTCTACGGAGTGGCTGGGATGCCATTCGTCAACTCTGCGTTCGCCAGTCACGCCTGGGCCAACGACGGGCTGAACTTCTTCACCCTGGCGATGGCTGTCTCAGGCAACATCTGGATAGCGGGGATAATCGGCATAGGTTCGATCTTGATGCAGTTCGGGGTGATTGCCTACGGCGTGATCGTGTTCTCGAGGTACATGCTCGCCCAGTCCCTCGACAGGTTCCTCCCCGCAAAGCTGTCGTATGTGAGCCCGAGGTTCGGCTCTCCGGTGGTGGCAATGGCCGTCGACCTCGTCGTGGCCGTCCTCCTCATCGGACTGGCCTCCTACTTCTCGAGCTCCTTCTTCGCGCTCTTCGGCACGATCATCGCCTCCATGATTTACTTCACGATAGTGGGGCTGACCGCAGCCACCCACGGGATCAAGAAGGAGAAAGGCTCGGCGAGGACTCTGCTGGCCGTGTTCGGCATCCTCGACGCAGGCGCCTTCGCCTTCCTCGTCTACCAGTACCTGACGAGCCCGACTTTCAGCATATTCACGGTCAACCCGGCATGGCTGAACGAGGCGTACATCCTGACCACGCTGGTCGCAGGCGCTCTCATCTACATCGCTTCGCGGTGGTACCACAAGAAGCGCGGCATGAACATCGACCTGAACTACAAGGAACTCCCGCCCGACTAGAAGTCTCCCGCCATGATCGAGGATCCCGTCCTCCTTAACGACTGGCATCCGATCGCGAAGTCGTCAGACATACCTGAGAGGACCATCCTTCCGGCAAGGCTCCTCGGGGAGGACCTGGTGATCTGGCGGATGAACGGCGAGGTCAGGGTCTGGCAGGACCTCTGCGTCCACAGAGGCACCAGGCTCTCACTGGGGCACCTGAAGGGGGACCACCTGGAATGCGCGTACCACGGGTGGACCTACGACGCGGCCGGAGAGTGCGTCAAGATCCCTGCCCATCCGGAGCAGAAGCCCCCTGCCAAGGCAAAGGTGCAGACCTACCGCACGAAGGAGAGCTACGGGTTTGTGTGGGCCTGCTTGGGCGAACCCTCCCGGGAAGTCCCCCCCTTCGAGGAGTGGGGCGACCCAACGTTCAGGATGGTATGCTGCGGTCCTTTCCGATACAGGGCCAGCGGCACCCGGGCGGTGGAAAACTTCCTTGACGTCGCGCACCTTCCTTTCGTCCACGAAGGCATACTCGGCGAAAGGGCCCACGCGGAGATTCAGGACTACGAAGTGGAACAGACGGAGGAAGGCATAGTCGCCAGGAACGTGAGGATATGGCAACCCGACCCGGACGGCACCGGCGTCGCCAAGGACGTCACATACACCTACAAGGTCTTCAGGCCGCTCACCATGTATCTTTCCAAGGACACGGTCGCAGGGAGGTTCTCCATCTTCGCGTCGGTCTGTCCGCTCAGCGAGTTCGAGTCGGTGGCTTGGTTCTGGATTGCCATGAACTACGGAAGAGAGATTCCAGAGGAAGAAATGATCAGGACTCAGAGCCTGATAACCCAACAGGACATTCCGGTTGTCGAGTCGCAGAGGCCCGAGCGGCTCCCACTCGACCTGCAGGCGGAGCTCCACCTCCGCTCCGACAGGATAGCCGTGGCCTACAGGAAGTGGATGAAGGAGCTGGGGCTGTCCTTTGGGACGTCCTAGCGGTCAGCTGGGACCGGTTGACTGGCCAGCTCATCGAGCTTCCTGATGTATTCCTCTTTGGCTGCCCGTTCTAGGAACGAGGCTTCGAAAGAGTTCCTCAGCAGCCGCAGAACATCCGTCTCGCCCAGGGAGAAGGCGTCGATCACCGCGTCTAGGTTCTCTGCGATGTATCCTTTGAAGTAGGCTGGGTCGTCCGAGTTTATGCAGGCTATCATGCCTAGGTCTAGCGCCTCCCTCACCGGCATCTCCGCGACCGACCTGAAGTACTCGACCCCGATGGATGCGAGAGGACAGAAAGTCACCGGGATCCGTTCCGTCACCACCCTCTTGACGAGGTCGGGGTCTTCGAACAGGTGATACCCGTGGTCTATCCTGGAAATCTTCAGCGAATCAAGCGCCTCCCATACATACTCAGGCGGGGCCTCTTCACCAGCGTGGGCGACTGCCATGAACCCCTCGGCCCTCGCCCGGCCGTAGACGTCTGCGAACTTCCGCGGCGGATTCCCCAGCTCCTTCGAGTCCATCCCTACAGACTTTATCCATCTCTTGTACTTCAGGGCCTGCTCCAGAGTCTCCGAGGCCGATTCGACACTCATATCTCTGAGAAAGCACATTATGAGACTCGAGGAGAAGCCGAACCCGGACTTCGCGTCTTCGAGGGCTCTGTGGATGCCTTTGACTACGTTGTCGAATGGCACCCCCCTGCTGGTATGGGCCTGGGGATCGAAGAAGACCTCGGCATGCACCACTCCCTCCGATGAGGCCTTCTTCACGTAGGCCATGGTCAGATCGTAGAAGTCCCACTCTTCGATCAGCGTCCTCATGGCCCCGTAGTAGATGTCCAAGAAGCTCTGCAGGTCCGTGAAATTGTAGGCGGCTCTAGCCTCTTCCGGCGAGGCATACGCAGTCTTCACCCCGTTGCGGCGGGCAAGGCTGAGCATCAACTCCGGCTCGAGGGTGCCTTCGATGTGGAGGTGCAACTCGGACTTCGGGAGCCGTCGGGCAATGCGCTTTAGGAGGGCGGGGTCGCTCTTCGCCAACCGGGCCGAAAACCGTTTTTGGACACTTAAGCGTTCGAGCAGAAGTTGCAAGCTCGCCGCAATTCCGC
>DAHVLU010000032.1:0-12267 GCA_027320175.1 Nitrososphaerota archaeon | reverse complement strand
GGAGGAACAGGCGTTCGTGAAGACCGTCAGGTTCAACGACCTGGAGGCGGCGGAGAGGGAAGTGAAGGCGGCCGGGGGAGACGCTGCCGCGATCTTCCTCGAGCCCGTCCTGGGGGCGGGCGGGTGCCTGCCAGCGGACAGAGACTATCTGAAGGGACTGAGGGAGCTTGCGGACAGGTCGGGGACGCTCCTGGCCTTCGACGAGATAATCACGGGGTACAGGGTCGCGCTGGGGGGCGCCCAGGAGTGGTATGGGGTGACGCCGGACCTGGCGTCGTTCGGGAAGATCGCGGGAGGGGGGCTGCCGCTGGGGCTCGTCTGCGGGAGGAAGGAGATCATCTCCCTCGCGGACCCGACCAGAAAGGAGCGGCTCGTCTCGATCGGGGGCGGTACCTTTTCTGAGAACCCGCTCACCATGGCCGCGGGGCTCGCTACGGTCCGGGACCTCAGGAGGCACGCGAGGTCGATCTACCCAGCGCTCGAAAGGGCTGGGGCCCGGGTCAGGGCAGGGGTCGACGCAGCGTTCAGGGAGAACGGGGTCGAGACTCACACCACGGGGCTCGGCTCGCTCTTCCTCACCCACTTCGGGCCAGAGCCGAACAGCGCGGAGGAGAAGCTCAAGGAGGACAAGACGAACCAGAGGAAGTATGCCCTCGGGCTAATGGCGGAAGGGATCTTCATCCTCCCAGGGCACCCGGGGGGCGTCTCGACGGCTCACACGAAGAAGGACATTGAGGACCTAGTCGAACTCAGCGGGATGCAAGCGCAGTATCTTAGGCAGAGAAAACGGATTACCTAGGATCAAACAGTTTCAGCTATCCCCTGTCAGAAATTCATCGGGTGAGTCCCGGGTGTTATCTGTAAATGGCTTAATTCGAGATTCAGTTGGTCACAACGCTAGGCACGCCGGAACAATTGCGGGCCCTGGTTAAAGAGATCTCAACTACCAAGAGGGTAGACTTCAGGTGGTTGGACCAGAAAGAGATAGACCGAATCCGGGTCTTGTTCGATTTCCTGTACAACTCCGAACGTCTGTCAACGACCGAAATTGCCAGGAAGTTGGGTAAGTCCCAACTATTCGCATGGTCTATGTGCCGAAGACTCGGAATCAGTCTCAGATCGCGCGAAGACGGAGGTCGACTTTATGCTCCCAAACGAACCCCTAATGTGCGAAAACAATTCGGCGGTTCGAACCTGGACAGAGCGTATCTGAAAGGGTTCTCGCAAGGGGATCTAGATGTGAGAAGAGTAAGCAAGCTAGCGATAATGGTGTCTTCGACGACTACACATCCTGACTTCGTAAGTCTGTTCGAATCTCTCTTCAGAGGCTACGGTCCTGTCTACATATATCCCGTATTCGACAGAGCCAGTGGCTATAGGTGGAAGGTGGCCGCTAGGCTAGACAACAGCTTCGAATTCATGTTGCCTGAACGGAGGCTGCCTTTTCCCGATCAAACGACGAAGAGTGAATTCTTCGCGTGGCTGGCTGGCCTTGTTGACTCGGATGGTTCCATTGGGATCATCCATGACGGCCGTTATGCCAGAGTGAATCTAGAAATTGCAAACGAAGACCTCGAACTGCTAGAACATATCAAGAAACAACTGCTTCAGGTGGGGTACTTTCCTAGTGGTCCTTACAAAGGACACCCCAAAGGCCATACCACCCCAAGCCGGAATATCAGATACCAGGCTGACATGTTCCACCTACTTCTCCAACGTTCCGATGAAGTCAAGGACATCCTGTCTCAAATGAAGTTAAGACATCCTGAGAAATTGGTCAGGCAAGAATTCATCCAACAACATCCGAAACCTCGGCTTTGGAAAAGGGTCGGGGTAGAAGTTGAGAGCTTAAGGCAACGTGTGGAGAGCATGGTCAATGAATATGTCAAACGCGCCGAGGTGTCATATAATGGGACGAAACACAAAAAGTGGGGGGAAAGTCCTACTTCGCGACTTTCCCGAGCCTAAAGTCCACGTCGGACCAGTTGACAACGTTCCACCAGTTTTCGATGTACTTTGGTCTGTCTGGGCCCACGTCATACAGGTATGCGTGCTCCCAAGCATCTAATCCAAGCAAGATAGTTGCACCACTAAGGTGCATCAAATTTTGCTTCTCAATCTGGGTGAGGACAAGCGACTCTGTGAGTGGATCGTAGAGGAGCAAAGCCCATCCAACCCCCTCTATCGTCTTTCCAGCGTCAGTGAACTGGGCCCTGAATTTGTCGAAGCCGCCGAAGTCCCGATTGATCGCGTCGGCCAACTTCCCTCCCGGCTTTCCTCCTCCTTTCCCCGCCGGTGCCAAGTTGGGCCAGAAGATGGAATGCAGCACATGTCCGTCGTAGTTGAAGCTGAAGTCCCGCAAAACGGCCCTGATATCGATTTGCATTTCCCCTTTCCGTGACTTTTCGAGTTTCTCGAGAGCGGCGTTCGCCCCATTCACATATGCTTGATGATGCTTAGTGTGGTGCAGGGTCATCGTCTTTTCTGAGATATGTGGTTCGAGTGCGTTGTAGGCGTATGGAAGTGGTGGAAGTGAGTATGTCTTCGCCATTGAACCAGGCGGAAAAAACCATATCGTAAAAACTTGTCTGACTAGACTGTGATGGAGGCTTTCGCCTTCTTCGCCTTCTCCCAGTCCTCCAGGAACCGCTTCAGCCCTGCGTCGGTGAGGGGGTGCTGCATCATCTTCTCCATCACCTCAGGAGGCATCGTGGCTATGTCGGCGTTGGCCCTGGCGGCCTCGAGGACGTGCTGGGGGTGGCGGATGCTCCCCACCAGGACCTCGGTTTTCAGGCGGTAGTTGTCGCGTATCTTCACCAGGTCTTCGACCACCTCCATCCCTCGCTGGCCTATGTCGTCCAGGCGCCCGATGAACGGGCTGATGAACGACGCACCGGCCTTGGCAGCCAGCAGCCCCTGGTTGGCCGAGAAGACGAGGGTCATGTTGACGCGGATCCCCGCTTGGCTGATCGCCTTGGTGGCCCTGAGCCCCTCAGGGATCATGGGGACCTTGACGACGACGTTGGCGGCGATGGTCGAGAGCCGCTTCGCTTCGGCGACCATGCCTTCGAAGTTCGTGCTCACGACTTCGGCGCTGACGTCGCCTTTGACCTCCCTGCAGATAGCAGAGACGATCTCTTCGAACTCCCCAGGCTCCTTCGCAACCAGCGTGGGGTTGGTAGTGACGCCGTCCACGACCCCCATCTGGTTGAGCCTCTTGATCTGCGCCAGGTTGGCGGTGTCGAGGAAGAGCTTCATCTCTGACCGAGACGGCCCGTTTTCGTATTAAAGGCTACCGTGACTGCATCAGACCCGTAGCCGCCTGCTCGATGTTGGCGGCGGTCAGGCCGTACTTCTTCAGGAGCTCCCCGGCCTCGCCGCTCTCCCCGAAGGTGTCCATCACCCCGACCCGCTTCATGGGGGTCGGGTGGCCCTCCCCGAGTACCTCGGCGACGGCGGACCCCATCCCGCCAAGCACGTTGTGTTCTTCGGCGGTGACGACGCGCCCGCACTTCCGGGCGACCTTGACGATGGTCTCGGAGTCGATGGGCTTGACTGTGTGCAGGTCAAGCACCGTCGCGGAGACCCCCTTCGACCTCAGCGACTCGGCGGCCTTCAGGGCTTCGGGGACCATGATCCCGCAGGCGACCAGGGCGACGTCCGATCCCTCTTGGAGGACCGTCGCCTTCCCGAACTGGTACTCGAAACCGGAGTCGTAGACTATTGGGGTCGAAGACCGGGTCAGGCGGACGTAGAATGGCCCCGGAATGGCCGCGATGGCCTTCACCGCTGCCTTGGTCGACACCGCGTCCCCGGGGACGATGACCTTCATCTTCGGTATCGCTCTCATGATCGCTATGTCCTCGACTTGCTGGTGGGAGGCCCCGTCGGGGCCGACGGAGATCCCGCCGTGGGAGCAGACAAGCTTGACGTTCAGGTTGGGGTAGGCGATGTTGTTGCGTATCTGGTCCACGGACTTGCCCGGCACGAAGATCGCGTAGGTCCCGGCGAACGCCACCTTCCCCGCCAGCGCCATCCCCGCCGCGATGGAGACGAGGTTCTGCTCCGCGATGCCCACGTTGAAGAAGCGCTCAGGGAACTTGGTCGCGAACACCCCTGACTTCAGCGACCCGGTGGTGTCGGCCCCCACGACGACGACGTCGCGGTTCGACGCCCCCAGCTCAAGGAGCGCCTCTCCGTAGGCGTCTCGCATGGCCGCGGTCTTCGACATCATGCGGGTCTCCTCGCCTTCTCGGCTTCACTCCTCAGGGCCGAGATCGCCCTGACCGGGTCCTTCTTCCCGTAGACCCCGGCGCCTGCCACCAGCACCGTGCCTCCCCTCTTCACGACTTCGGCCGCGTTCTCCGGCTCGACCCCACCGTCGATCTCGATGTCGGTCCCCAGCCCCCTTTCCTTCACGAGGCGGCTCAGGTTCTGGACTTTGGGCATGACCCCCATGTCCATCTTCTGCCCGCTGAACCCCGGGTTAACTGTCATGACGACCAGGGCCGAGACCTTGTTCAGCCGGTCCACTGCCCACCGCGGGAGGGCCGTCTGGGGCTTGACCGCCAGGCCCACTTCCTTCCCCCTCGCCGTGACCGCAGCATGAAGCTCGTCGAAGGTCCGGCCGTTGAGCACCTCCGCGTGGAAGGTCAGGAGGTCGGAGCCAGCGTCGAGGAACTTGTCCACGTACGCCCTGGGGTTCTCGATCATCAGGTGCGTGTCGAACTTCATGTCTGTCAGGCGCCTGAGGGCCTTGACCGTCCCCGGGCCGAAGGTGATGTTGGGGGCGAAGTTCCCGTCGATGACGTCGAGGTGCACCTGGTCGGCCTTCCCCTCCACGGATATCTCCACCGCCTTCTCCAGGTTGCCCAGGTCCCAGGCGAGTATCGAGGGGGCGATCTTTATCCCAGCCAAGCTACTTTTCCAACTCGCTGAGGACGTCCGAGAGCTTATCCTTCGTGGGCGCCGTGCCGTGATAGTGAGGGGACCACTCCATGAATGATATCCCCTTCCCCTTCACGGTGTGGGCTATGATCACGGTCGGCCTGTTCCTGGTGCTGGTCGCGAGGTCGAACCCGTCCATGATCTGTGAGAAGTCGTATCCGTCGACCTCGATGACGTTCCAGTTGAAGGCCCGCCACTTCGCGGCCAGGGGCTCCAGGGGCATGATCTGCTCCGTGAGCCCGTCCTGCTGGATGCCGTTCCTGTCGATTATGGCCGTCAGGTTGTCCAGCCTGAACTTCGAGGCCGCCATGGCCGCCTCCCAGACCTGCCCCTCCTGCTGCTCCCCGTCCCCCATGAGCACGTAGCTCCTGAAGGGCCTGTTGTCCAGCTTCGCGACGAGAGAAGTCCCCACGGCCAGTGAGAGGCCGATCCCCTCCGAGCCTGCGGGGGCTTCGATCCCCGGGATGCCCATGGAAGGGTGGCCCTGCAGCCGGGCGCCGGTCTTCCTCAGGGACATCAGCTCCTCGGTCGGGAAGTACCCCGCCTGCGCCAGGATGGAGTAGAGCAGGGGCGCGGCGTGCCCCTTGCTCAGGAAGAACCTGTCCCGGTCCTCCCACCTGGGGTTCTTCGGGTCGTGGTGCATGACGTGGAAGTAGAGCGTGACGAGGAGCTCCACCGCGGAGAGGGACCCGCCGGGGTGTCCCGACCCCGCCTCGGCGAGCGCCTCGAGTATGAGCTTCCGGGTGCTACGGGCCAACTCCTTCAGGTGGGCGATTTCCTGGGCGGTTTCCATCAGCGCCTCACCGGGACCTGGACGATGCGGC
Source organism: Nitrososphaerota archaeon (assembly GCA_027320175.1). Classification (GTDB taxonomy): domain Archaea; phylum Thermoproteota; class Nitrososphaeria; order Nitrososphaerales; family Gagatemarchaeaceae; genus UBA183. The sequence goes on along the minus strand of DAHVLU010000032.1, from coordinate 6,496 downwards.
GGACGAAGTCCTCCACCCCCTGGGTCCTGGTCTCCAGGTCGTGGAGGGAGAGCGACGCAATCCGGGGCAGCTCGCTCCTCGCCTCGCCGGCGACGTTGGATAGGACAGACGCCTGGTAGGGGTTCCCCCCCGACGCCAGGGCGAGGCCGAAAACCCCGGTCATGGCGTCCCGGACTCCGACCTTGCTGAACAGGTTCTTCTTCCCTCCGATGGGCGGGAAAAGCGTGACGTTATCCTTGTCGAAGAGCGTCACCCCCTGCTCGCCGCGGGTGATGAGTATCGCCTTGCATTCTATGCGGCTCAGGAGGTTGACCCCCATGTTCCTGAGGCTCGTCTCATTGACCATCGCCATCCCGGTCGCGTGCTCCGCCTCCTCGAGGTTCGATTTCACGTAGGACACCCCCGAGAAGTCGAGGTAGTGGTGCATCTTCGGCTGTCCCACGACGATCTTTCCTGCGGCCCGGGCGGCGGCGACGATGCCGCCGATGAGGTAGCTCGTGATGGCGCCCCTGTCGTAGTCTGACAGCATGACGCAGTCCACGTCCTTGATGAGAGGCTCGGCCTCTGAGAGAAGCTTCTTCGAGGTGGCCAGGGGGACGTCCCTCCTGTCCTCCTTGTCCACCCTGAGCGCGTGGAAGCCGTTGACCATGTACCAGGTCCGTAGCGACGTCGGCCTTGCGGCTTCCGTGAGGACCCCCCCGGAGGAGAGGCCGTACTTACCGAACTCGGACTTCAGCCAGCTCCCGTATTCGTCGGAGCCCACCAGCCCGACGAGGCTGACGGAGGCGCCGAGAGACGCCAGCTCTCTTGAGAGGTTGGCAGCACCCCCCGGTAGCAGGGTCTGACCCACGAAGTCTCCGGCCGGCACCGGCGCCTCTCTCGCAAGCTTCCGGGCAGCCACTTCAACAAAACGGCTCACCAGCAGGTCGCCTACCACCAGGACCCTGCGTCCCTGGAACTGGCGGAGGACGGCGGTCAGCTTCTCGTTGTCGACCGTGTCCAGCGGCAACCTTTTTCGAATTTGCTCGGCCCGCCGCACTAGTTAAGGTTTGGCGGATTTCTTCTTGTCCGGGCCCGACCGCTCTTTCCACTTTTCGGCGAGGAGCTCTCCGATGATCTCGACAGCCTTCCTCATCTCCCTGTCCATGGCCAGCGGGTCGTACCCCTTGGGGGGAGGGAAGTCGAGGAACTTCTGGTTCGGGTCGGCGCCCAGGAAGTCCTTGCTGGACTCGTAGATCGACATCAGCGCGGGGCCGTCGAGCTTCTGGAGCTCCGACTTCCAGGCGTGGTGGAACCCCTTTTCAGAGAGGAAGGTGAGCTTCACGTCCCCCTCGGCTTCTTTCTTCACGTCCTCCCAGAAGACCTTGTCGAAGTCCCCCCTGGCGGCCCTTCCCGACTTCAGCTTCGCCCCGTAGGACTTCGCCAGCGCTGACGCCCTGGCCGGGGTGATCTCGAAGTGGGCCGCGACCGACTCCGCGGTGAGCCCCAGGTCGATGAGGTAGAAGCACCCTTCCTCCAGAACCTCCTCGCTCACGCCCTCGGGGTCCAAGGAACCGCCGACCGCGCGCTCGGCTTTAAGACCTGTCGCCCGTGCTCCTGTCCGCTTCGTACAGGGTCCGGGAGCGTTTCAGGTACGGGATAGGGTTGTACCAGTTCCACTTGCCCATCGCAGACATCACCGCCGGAACCATGTATGTCCTTACTACCAGGGCGTCGATGAGAATCGAGAAGGCGAAGGCGAACCCGATCTCCTTGAGGAGCAGGTCGCTGGAGAGCATGAGGGCGCCGAGCGACCCGGCGAGTATCACCGCGGCGGCGGTGATGATCCCTCCCGTCTGCTCCATCGCTGAGACGATGGCGTCGTCGAGGTGCTTCCCCTTGGTCGCTTCTTCGCGGACCCTGGTCAGGATGAAGACGTTGTAGTCCATGCCGAGGCCGAGGAGCGCCACGAAGAGGAAGAACGGGATCAGGAAGAGTATCTGGTAGTTGTAGAGCTCCTCGAAGACGATCCTGGTGACCGCCAAGGTCCATACGATGCTCATCAAGACGGAGACCACTGCGAAGACGGGGAGGAAGAGCGATCCGAGGACCACGAGGAGGACGAGGGCGACCCCCACGGCGACGATCGGGACGATGGTGCTGAACTGGGAGTCGAAGAAGTTCTTGGTGTCAAGGATGGACCCGGAGGCGCCTCCGAGGTAGAGCCCGGTGAGGTTGGCCGCGCCGTCGAAGTTCTTGTGAAGCCCCTGCCTCAGGGCCGAGGCGTCGGAGATGGCAGCCGTGGAATACGGGTCGATGCCATAGCTCGCGGTCACTAGCACGGTCTTGTTGTCGGAGCCGACGCTCTGCATCACCGACGTGAACGCCTGCCTCCCCTGGCGGGTGCCGAGGTCGATCGAGCTGTAATTCAAGGGCTGGCCGTAGGGGGACGTCGGGCTGGTCACGTTGGCCACGTCAGGGGAGGCTGCGACTGCCGACGTGACCGCGGCTATGGTGCCCATCTCGCCCGGGTTGAAGGAGTGGCCCACGACCACCGGCTGGCTGAAGGTAAGCACCACATAGGTGGGGAGGATTTTCCCCCCGCCGAAGGCGGCGGTCAGCTGGTTCGATGCCGCTATGGAAGGGAGGCTGCTCGGTGCCGCCGAGATGAAGTCGAAGGTGGGGGTCGTGTTGGCGTATGTGTAGACTGCGGGGATCGAGACTACTATGGCTAGGACTATCAGGACCTTGGCCCGCTTCACCGCGAAGGAGCCGCTCCTTGAGAAGTACCCCTTCTTCCCCTGCAGCTTGGTGGCTGCGGAGGCTGCGTAGCGCTCGAAGCGCTTCCCCGACGTGGGCCAGAAGACCCTCCCCCCGAGCATGCTGATTATGGCGGGGACCAGCGTGAGGGCGACGAGGAGGGCGACCAGCACCCCCAGGCCGACGACGTACCCCATGGTCTTCAGGAAGACCACGGAGGTGACCGCCAGCGAGAGGAATGAGATGACGACGGTCGCCCCGCTGGTGGTGATGCTCTCCCCGGCCCAGGTCACCGAGGTCCCGATCGCATCCTCCACGGACGCGCCTCCGACGCGCTCCTCTCTGTACCGCGCGATCACAAAGACGCTGTAGTCGGTCCCCACCCCGATCAGTATGGTGAGGAGTATGGTGGGTACTGTGAAGTCGATCTTCGCCACGAAAAGCCCCACGAGGACGATGAAGACCTGCGAGATGCCAAGGGCGACCCCTATGGTGCCGAGGGTGACGAACGGGGTGAGGAACGAGCGGAAGAATATCCCGGTGGCCGCGATCAGGAGCATTATCGTAACGGGCAGGATCAGGGCGAGGTCAGCTTGGGTCGAGTTCCCAAAGTCGTAGGAGATCGCGTCCTCCCCTGTGACCTGGGCTGACTTCACCCCTGAGCTCGCTCCAGACGCGGAGAGGGCGGACGAGACCGCCGAGCGGAGCTCGACGATGTTCTGGTTGTGAGAGGCGTTGAAGCTCAGCGCGAGGAGGGTCGTGCTCCTCGCCGGGGAGACAAGGGAGGAGATCAGGGTGGAGAACTCGTGGCCAACGGCGTACTTCGAAGGGGCCCAGATCATGTTCCCAGCCAGCGCGTGCAGGGAAGAATTGTCGAAGGCCCTCCCGAGCCCGAAGGCGGAGTTTACGAAGGCGTCCGAGAACCCGCTCTCCTGTGCCGTGTACCCGACCGCGAAGGAGGACAGGGTCGAGGCGGACTGCGCCCTGGTGTCAGTGAGGTAGGCGGTCAGGTTGTAGGAGCTGAGCAGTGAAGTTGCGAAAGGCTTCGATGAGGGGGCGAACTGGTCGAGGTACTGCAGGTCCGCCGTCTGGGCGGCCACGGTGGCCCTCGCCAGGGGGGTCGTGCTGTTGAGAGCCGGGTCGGACCAGCTTATGACCCAGGACGAGTTGAAGAGTTTCAGCAGGTGCGATGAGTACAGGGAGTAGGCGGTGGCGTTGGCGCCCGAAAGGGTCCGGGCAGACACGTTGTAAGCGACCGCGTCGGACGCGGCGAGGTTGAAGGTGGAGGCGTACGCCTGCTGCCAGGCGCCGAGATACAGTGCGGGGACGCCGAGGAGCATGCGGCTGGTGCCGTTGGCCCCCGACAGCGCGGAGTACGAGGCGCGGTTCATCGCCGCGATGGCAGAGTACAGCCCCGAGTAGACGTCCACCGTCTGATTGAGCCCGAGGAGCTCCTTGTCCGACCCAAGCGAAGTGGCCAGGCTCGTGACGAACCCCTGTGTCGCGGGAGCTGAGACGTTGGAGGCTGTGATCACGACGATGAGGGAGCTGTTGGGGACGGTCTTCGCGAACTCGGCGGTTATGAGGTTGGAAGCCATGACTGACTCGAGCTGGCTCCCAGACGCCGTCCCCAGCTGGAGGGAGGTGACCTTCCCCTCGTCGGATATGACCGGGAGCACGGCGATCAGCGCGATGACCCAGGCGACGACTATGAGCTTCCTCCGCCGGTAGACGAAACCCCCCAGGGCCCTGAACGCCTTCGACCCCGACCCCTTCCGCCGCGGAGATTCCATGAAACGACGCCCTCAGAGGTGTCGTAATAAAGTGAGGACCTGGCCACCGTTGAGAACTTGCGGGTTGCAGCTCTCTAGCGCTTCTTCACGTAGAGGAAACCGCCTTCCTCCTTGACGTCGTAGAGCGGCTCGTCTGGGAGGGGCTCGTCGAAGACCCCCTTCCCGGTCCTGAGGTCCCACACCGTCCCGTGACCCGCGCATGTGACCTCGGTCGCCGCCAGTGTCCCCTCTGAGAGGTCCCACTCCTCGTGCGTGCAAAGGGCGCCCATCCCGTAGTACTTCCCGTCCACGTTGGCTATGAGCACCGACTCGCCTCCGACCTCCACGGTCTTCATGCTGTCAGGGGGCACCTTTGACGCTTCGACTGCTTTCACGAACCCGGCCATGGCAACGCCACGGTTCCAGCCGGCTAAAATCTTTGCTCAGACAGGAGCCTTCATGGAGGACTCGAGCTCCATCAAGTCCTTGATGGAGTCGATGAAGCTCCACTCGCCGTAGTACGGGTAGGAGAGGAGCTCGCCGTGGGTGACGAGCTTGGGGAAGGTCTCTCTCTCGATGTCTCCCTTCGCCGGGAGGAGCTTCGCGACCTTCGCCGCGTTCAGCACGTACACCCCGCCGTTGATCCAGACGTCTGGGAACGCCGGCTTCTCCTCGAACCCTCTGATCGTCTTCAGCTTGTCGATCTTGACGACCCCGAACCTCGACCTGTAGGGGACCACCAGCATGGAAGCGGAGATGCCACCGGCGCGCTGGTACTCGTCTATCATGCGTTTCAGCGGGAGGTCTGTGATTATGTCCCCGTTGGTGACGACGTAGGTCTCGTCGGCCTTGTGCTCGAGCAGGGCCTGGCGTATCCCGCCGCCGGTGCCAAGCGGCTCGTCCTCGACCGAGTAGTCGATCTCCACTCCTGCGAAGCTCGACCCGAAGTGGTCCTTCAGGCGCTCCCACTTGTACCCGCAGGCGAAGGTGACTGAGCTGATGTCCCCCTGCTTCGCGAGCCACTCGATCTGATACTCTGCGATGGGGCGCCCGTTGACCGGAATCAGGGCCTTGGGCTTGTCGTCGGTGAGGGGGCGCAGCCTCATTCCGAGGCCCCCGCTCAGGATGATCGCTCTCATGACCCCAGGCCTGCCTGCGGCGCGGTGCACGCGATAAATACTTTCCCGGAAGGTCGGCCGGGACTAGACGGTTACTTTTACCGAGCTTGTGGAGGAGACCGCCACCCCGGTGGAGGTCGTCACGAAGACGAGCGCGGTGTAGGTGCCTGTCGCCGTCGAGGTAGGTATCGACACGAAGCATTGGGCTTTGGCGCTCGCCGAGAAGCCGCAGTAGGCCACGTTCCATACGACCGTCTGCCCCGCTGTGTTGGTAAGGTCCATGTAGACGAATCCGCTGAAGGACGTCGAGAACGTGCTAGAGTAGTTGACGAGCACCCCCTGGTAGCCGCTTAACTTGGTCTGGACTATCCCGGTGGCGGTGACTGCCGTCGCGGGATATGCGGGAGTGGCTGCCAGCGCCGCTGGGACCACGAGCAACACCAGCGTCGTGCAGGCCGCCAGGCTGAGCGCGAGGCCGAAACCGTTACGCCGCATGTTCAAGCGGAATTCCCCCTGCTGAGTATATAATCCTATGATGTTGGACGGCGTCTCCAGGCAGTTCCGCTACAGCTTACGCTGGGTTCGACAAAAAAAGGAAGAATCAGGAAAGGTCTCTTACGAGATCTTCCTGACTAAAATTGCTAGCTCTAGGACTAGGGTTATGGCTGCTAGGACAGCGACGACGAGCACGTAAGTTTGCGTGCTCGAGACAGCGTTCGCCGCGCTTTGCGCGTTGTTCGCTGCTGTCGTTATCTGGCTACCAAGAGACTGGACGTTCGAGTTGATCGTGCCCACCTGAGTTCCAATGCTCGTTAGCGAGCTCTGGAGCTGGGAGACGGCCGAACTCAAAGTGCCAAGTGCAGCGGC
>DAHVLU010000028.1:0-3786 GCA_027320175.1 Nitrososphaerota archaeon | reverse complement strand
TGTGCTCGTCGATGGAATACTCCCCCCGCCTTATCCTCCCAAGGCACTGCGGGAGCTCTTCGTAGGCGACCTGAGCCATCTGAGCCCTGGAGCCTGCGGCGCCCTTCGACCTGACCCCGACGAAGAGGAGGGGTATATCCTCCGTTCTCCCGTACCGGCTGAACCTTCCATCGCCACCAACCACTATCCCGAAGTCCGCCTCCTCGCCGGCGACCTCCAGACCCGCGTCCCGGACGACTTCCTTCAATTCCGCAGGCGGCACCTTTGGCACACCGCTGTCGAGCAGGAGCTTCGCCTTCATCCCAGTCTCCCCTGCTCCACGAACTCCAGGATGCTCCTCTCTCCGGCATCCCTGTTCCCAGTTTGGATGAACTTCGTCGCTCTGGCCTTCGCCTCGTCTTGGGAGGGGTTCGAGACCCCTAACTTCTCCATCATCCTGAGGGAGTTCTCCACCGCGAAGCCGTGGAAGTGGTTGTTGAAGTAACCATAGGTCTTCTTCACTCTGGACGTCACCTCCTGCACCTTGGGCACCCACCCGTCCAGCTCCTTGTCGGTGTATCTGTAGTTGTACCAGGGCCTGCTCCCTCGCCCGTGCCACCGGATGAATGCGAAGTCGGCCGTCACCACGGTGTCTGGCGGGAGGAGAGGCTCGTCGACTATCACGTTCGCCACGTTCCTCCCCCGGAGGAACGACCAGACCTCCTCCCTGAGCCACGAAGGGTGCCTGAACTCGACAGCGAACGCGACGTCTTCGGGGGCCATGTTCAGGAACGCCTTCAGCTTCCCAAAGTCCGAGTCGAAGGAGTAGCTCGGCGGGAGCTGGATGAGGACCGGGCCCAGCTTCCCTGCCGCCATGAGCGGCTTGAGCAGCCCGAGGTACCGTACCAGGTCCGCCTCGACGCCCTGGTCCAAGGCTAGCTTCTTGTCGTGCGTCAGCTGCCTCGGGAGCTTGACAGAGAACACGAAGTTGTCGGGGGTGTACCTCGCCCAGCCCAGCACCAGGCCCTTGGAGGGGAACGCGTAGAACGTGGAATCGACCTCCACCGTCTGGTACAGGTTCGAGTAGTATGACAGCTTGTTCGTGGAGGACTTCGGGTAGAAGACCCCCGTCCACTCATTGTAGGACCACCCGGAGGTGCCTAGATAGAGGTCGGACAACCGCCTTCGCCGGAAGGGGATTCTCGATTTAAGTCTGGGGACGGGCCCTAGAACGAAGGCATCCAGCCTGGCCTCGCAGACCAGGTCGCGATGGCGTCGTGGGCGTGGATCGACTCGAAGCACCTGCCGCTAATGAAGAGCGCTCCCGGGAACCTGCTGACACACTCCCTGACCAGGTCTTCGGCGAACCGCGGGTTCGCCTGGGCCTCCAGGATCTTCTTCGCTTCTTCCAGCCTCTTCATGTGCTCCTTCGGCCTGGCAGAGAAGCACTCGGTTATCCTTTCGACGACCTTCATGGAGTCGAGCACCTTCTCGCTCCTCAGGACCACAGTCATCTCCGCCCTCTGCATATGCCCTATCCCGATCATCTTCTTCGAGCACGGACAAGCCGTCATCCCGTCGACCACGTACCTGTACGTTATCGCCCCCCGCTGGGTCGCCTTCATCGTCACCCTGGCGAACTGGTCGTCGTAGGGCAGCTCGAAGCTGGCGGTGACGCTGGAGCCGGGCTGGGTTCGGTTCACTTCTTCGCAAATCCACCTGAGCCACTGCTCCATCCTCTTCGACCTCCGCCCGTTCGCGGCCTTCACCAGGCGGCTCATGTGAACCCCTCTGTGCAGGCCGGTCGACGTCTGGACTGTGAGCTCCACCGGCATTGTGAAGTTGCCGGCCACCCCAAGCACCTTGTAGTTGGCGATCCCGGCGTCCACGGCCACTCTCGAGGACTCCGACTGAACGTCGGCCGTGGCGTCGATGAAGCCCAGTCCATCGACCGCCTCTTCTTCGCTCCTCAAGGAGGCCACGAGCGACGAATCACCCCTTAAGTAATTTTCCTCGCAGCGGGCGAGAGCGGGTCTTCGACCCCGGCCCCTGAGAAGGCGAGCGAGCGCGAAGCGCACCCGGGGCACCGCCAGCAGTGGGCGCGGCCGTCCCTGTGGCAGCTCCAGGTGAGCTCCAGCGGGACGCCCAGGGAGGATGCGAGCCCCACGACGCTGACCTTGTTCCTCCGCTTCAAGGGGCGGAGTATCTCCAGGCCGCTCCTCCTCAACCCTGCGGAGCCCGAAAGGAGCGCCTTCTGGAGGTGCGAGAAGAACCTAGGGCCGACGTCTTCGAAGACCGCCATGTCGTCTTTGTTGTGCCCGCCCGCGACCGCCGACGCCCCAATCTCCTCAGCGTAGGAGGCCGCGAAGGAGTAGAAAATCGCGTTCCTCAGGGGGATGTAGGTCGGGGGGAGCCCCGGGAATGCTGCGCCCGGTATGTCGCTCGCCTCCCTGAGGTCAGGGAGCCTCACGAACCTGTGCTCGTGCACCCCAGCCCTGGCGGCTAGCGCCCTGGCGCAGTCCAACTCCCGCCCTGCGATGCCATGATACTCGAAGGTGAGGGCGCTGATCCGGAACTTCTTCCTCAGGAGGTAGAGCGCGGTGGCCGAGTCGATACCACCGGAGAGGAGCACTATCGCTTCTTTCGTCCTTTCTGGGCACCGTCCTGATGTAGCTTCGCGAGGATGTGACTCCCCTTGTTCAGGCCCTCATATACGTAGACTCCGACGGCAGTGACGTTCGCGGGCATCTTCGGGGCTATCCTCTCCAGCACCTCCTTGGCCAGGTTCTCCACAGTCGCCTCCCCGGCCATCAGCACCGTGGTCTGCTTGGGGGCCCTGATCGCGAACTCGCCGTGGACGGTCTCGAACTTCAGCGAGACCCCCTTGGGGTCGACGGACGTGACGTACTTTTCGTTGATGAACAGCTTGTGGTCCAGGCTCCTCACCGCTTCTCTCACTATCTGCTTGGCCACCCCGAAGTCCACCACCATCCCTTCGAGGGGGCGCCCGATCACCTCTACGAGGACGCTCGTCGTATGTCCGTGCATCACCGAGCACTTCTCGGTCTTGGGCAGGATGTGGGCGTAGTCGAAGTTGAAGGATGGGTCGTCGAGGAAGATCGTCTGGAGCCCCCCCTCCTCTCCCAGGCCCAGCACCCTCACGCCATGGTCTTCCCTATCGCTCCTCAGCGAGTCCTTCCTGATGATTATCGACCTGGACTTCGACTTCTCCAGCTCTGCGAGCGTCCGCAGGTCAAATTCCGGCTCCACGAATACGAATGTGCCATTCACCAGAAAGTCAGCCACGAGGCCCTTGGTCCGGGGGACCGTGACTTTCTCCCTGAACGAAATCCCGAGCGACCCAAGCAGCTCGGCGAGGAGCTGGTGGGTGCTGGTCCGGGCGTTCCCCTTCCCGCCGCGGTAGGCCCTCCGGTAACTCCCCTCATCGAGGCGCTTCAGCCTGGGCGCGAGCTTCATGAGGAGCTGCTCACTCATGTTGGAAGCGGCTATTCTGCGGCTTGGTTTAAGGCGTTTTGGGGGATGATCGGGGTGGTCCGGACGAGTGCCGCGTGCGGGCAGACTTCAGGACAGTATTTCGACCGGTCTCAGGACGTCCGATTTGACTTGTCTCAGTAGAGAGAGCGAGTTGCGTCGAATGGCTGCCGACCCTTGGGCGAGAGGCTTTCTGACATGGCTGGTCCCTTTCCCTACCGTCGCCATGAAGTCCGCTTCCCGGAGGCTCGTAACCCGCTTTCAATGTTCAATGCAGGCGGCTTCGTCAATCCAGTTTATACGCGGCTGTTTGGC
>DAHVLU010000001.1:0-12257 GCA_027320175.1 Nitrososphaerota archaeon | reverse complement strand
AGGGATGGGGCCGAAGGAGATGGAGGAGATAGCGGGGCTGGCGGCCCTGGCCCTCCTAGGGGGAGGGGCGCGGAAGGCGAGGGCGCGCTCGAACGCACTGGCCTCTAGGTTCAGGAAGCTGCACTACACCCTGAAGGACGCGTGACCTCAGGGCCAGACGGTGAAGGCCGAGGCCGTGTGACAGGGGGTCGGGAGAGACGGGACCCTGGACGCAGACGGCTCGGCTTGCAGGCGTCCGGCAGGCTCGTCGGAGCGTACGTCTGCAGTGTCGCTCCGGAGAGGTTGCAGCGGCAGGGTCCCCCTTTCCCCTGCAGAGGACCGCCAGGCGAGAGGCGTCTTCGCCATTCAGGAGGCGACAGCCGTCACAGGCGATAGGCGCGCCGCAAGGACGGGCCTCCGGGAGTTGGCCAGAGGGATCGCCGCATGGTACTGAGGGGACTCGTCCACCGGTTCGTCCCTCCCGAGCGTCTGGAAGTTCTAGACTGGGCACGGGGAACTGCGGTTCTGCCTCGGGGTCGGCATGAGCGGATTTGGCCCTCCCTGACTTCCGAGAGGGGTGCACCCCCGCCTGATACGTCATGCTCAGGTTCAACCCTTGCTGAGGCGGCTAGCAGTGGATGGTCTTACGGCATCTGACGGGCTTGATCTGCTAGTGTCAGGCGTTCTCTTCCTGTGAAGCTACGGTCACGCTGGAGTATCGTCCTGTCTCTCTGCCGTATCGCAGCCATATGAGAGCTCCCGCCACTCCGACCACCCATAGGAGCACGTTCAGGTATGCGAACCCCGTTATGTCCAGGTAAGCCAGAGCCAGCGTGGCAGGGACGTTGAGGGTGTAAGCCACGATCCTTACCGCGCCTGTGTACAGCGCCCTCCTGCCGGTCGGCCAGATCTCTCCCTTCAACGTGTTAAGCGCGGCATAGCCGAGCGCGAGGAACACATTGAAGACGCCCACGTACGCCCAGAACAGGTCTACGGACGTTGACCACTGAGAGACAGTGCCGGCTATGACCACCGCCATCACCAAAGTCCCTATGTAGAATCCGAATATGTTCCACCTCCGGCTTATCCTGTCGACGTAAAATGCGAAGGCGATGGTTACGACGGCCTCAATCGCGTCTGACACGAAGATGATCTGCGAAGTAATCGACGAAAAGTAAACGGGCCCCATGCTGAATACGAACAAGCCGAAGCCGATTACGTTGGCTATCGTCATGCAGGTTATGGCAACCAGTCTCAGAGATATCGACGGCGACTTCAGCGGGGCGACGAGCCGCGCCGATGTGGTAGCAGGCGTGCCGGCGTTGCCAGCGTCGGTCGCTACGCTCGAAGAACGTGCTGGCGACGGACCGACTCCATAGTACTTCTGGGCGGTCGCTCCTGCGTCCCTTTTCCTCCCTTTGGCTTCCAGCCACCTGATGGATTCGGGCATCTTGTATCTGCTGGCAAGCAGGATGACCAGTAGCGGCATCGCTGATGCTGCGACAAGCTCCCTTTGGAAAGTGATCTGACTGGAGATGCTCAGGAAGTCGATAGCGGCAAAAATGGCGGGGCCGATAGACACAAAGGAGTAGACCAGGTACAGCACCTTCGCGCGGATGCGCGTCGGAAACATCTCGGGGATGGCCGCAATCACCGTGTTCGTCTCTCCTCCTCCCGCGATCTGTGAAAGGGCGATGAACACGAGAACGAGATAGTAGTTGAAGGCGAGGAGTATGCCTAACGCCGACAGAAAGTAGAGTCCCATCGTAACAAAGAACGCGGTCTTCCTGCCAATCCGGTCCGCCAGCACTCCCATGAAGACTATTCCGACTATGAAGAAGATGCCCGGCCATACGAGAAGGAGATACGTGAAAGCAGCATTCGTGACCGCGATCGTGTACCACCCAGTGGCGAGATATGCCCAACTGTAGAACGAAGCCTGCATCATTACTCCGATGGCGAATGAGACGAAGGTCCAGGTGTTCGCCCTCGTCCATCTGGACTCTTCGATGACTTCGTGACTTATGTCAAAAGTCAACTGCCGGGAAAACAGCTATGGCCATTTATATTCGTTAGGTGGTCAGAAATCGCGCGGAACTGTCAGCCTAGTAGCGGTCTCACGAGATCCGGCATCAGGCAGGTCGGGCGGCCCAGCCCCCCACGCCCGTTACGTTGTGGGCGCGCGTCCTCAACGGCGAGGGGCGTCTCGCATGCAGGCACCCCTCTCCCGACCCTCCGGAGGCGCTTGGCGTTGTCCAGCAGGCTCGAACCCCCCGCCAGGGAGGGGGCCGCGGTGCGCCTCCACGACCGGCTGCGGGTCCTCGACGAACTAGTTCGCCATCTTCAAAGGGGATGCCACGGCTCCTAGAGGCGGCGCCCGTCCTGGGGAGGGGGGTGAGCCTCGCGCTGCGGCGGGAGGAGGTGCCGCAGGCTACCCTGGCGGTGCAGAGGGGGTCTGCAAGAGCGGCCTCGAAGGAGGGCAGTCGGTGCGGGCGCCTGCCACCGGGATGAGAACCGTGAGGCTCCTCGACCATGTTTTGGCTGCTTGCCTCCACAAAGCGAGGTGCACCCCCAAAGCGCGTCACCGGCAGAAAGGGCGGGCGATAGCCCTCGAGGTGAGTGTCTTGCTTCTCCTGACATTCTTCTTGGCAAAGTTCGGCCGACCTGTCCTTCGGCGTAAGACCAAGGATGACGCTCGTTCGGAGCCGTTGCGTGCGGGTTCGTGATTGGAACCCGGGTCTGGAGTAGACATGGTGACCGTGGCATCGACGGCTCGTGCTTCCAGTGATGTCGCAAGACAGGGGACAGTGAAAGAACCGAGGCCCCTTCGTCGGCAGCTCTCGTTCCATGGCTGCAGACACCCGCCGAGGGGTCCAGGGCGCGGTCGTCGCCGCTAGGCGTCGGCCCTTGCGACTGGGTACTTTCGCCCTTTCAATTCAACGAAGGCTACGCTGACGTCCCCCCCAACGTCGGCCTTCCCATCCTCCAGTACGTTGCAGTATATCCTGAACCCGTCGAACTCCACTATTCCGTAAGTCGTCCTTCCACCATCTTTCTTCTGAATTCGAGTCAACGAGAAAATCTTGCCTCTTCCATCGCTCTCCTTGACTTCGAGGGAGGTGGAAGAGCACCTAGGACAGAGCATTCTGGGATAGTAGAACCTGTGTTTGCACGCCTTGCACTCGAGGTACGGAAGCCGGTTCGCGTCGAGCCTTTCATGATATGCCCTCCACAGCTCTTCCAGCTTCAATTCTTCTCGCCTAGGACAAGGGTGACCGAGTGGCTCCTGCTCCAGCCACCGATCCCGTTGAGATACACCCGGTTGACGCCGGAAACCTGGTGTCCCTCCGCCATGCCGTTTAGCTGCAGCAGAGCCTCCTCGAGCAGGACACCGCCGCTCATGAAGCCCGGCTGCCCCATGTTCAGGCTCCCGCCGCCCGTGTTCAGCGGCACATCTCCCCTGTATGTCAAGTCGTGCTTCTCGACGAACTCTCCGCCTTTCCCCTTCGTTGCGAGCTTGATGTCTTCGATCTGCATCAACGTCGTGATCGTGAACGAGTCGTAGAGCTCGTAGGCGTCGGCCCTTCCAGCTTCGAACGAAGCCCGTCGGGAACTCTCGACGGCCGGGGTCGACACAATGTCCTCCTGCTCAGGGGGGAGCTCGTGCCAGTGCCCCTCACCGTACCCGAGGATGTCGAGCGTCCTCAGCCGCGTCTGCCTTTTGCTCACTATGAAGGCATGGAAGCCGTCTACCGGGTAGACTATCTCCAGAAGGTGAAGCGGCTCCGCGACCATGGGGGATGCGACCACCTGCTCAGGCGTAAGGTCGGACTTGAACAGTGCCTTGGCGTTGCCTTTGGCGTTGAACCTCTGTTGCGCCGCGATCGTCGCCCGTTGCCCGTCGGTCGTGCCGAACAGCCTGGAGTGCCTGAAGGCGGCCAGCGCGTAGTCCGAGACCGGATTGAGGTCGTCGTTGACCCGGAGGAACTCGTCGAAGGGCGAGACCGCCACGTCTGGGTAGGCTCTGTCGATGGAATCCACGGTGACCCCCTTGGCCCTCACGTCCGACGCCTTCCCGCCGATAAGGCAGAGGACGCTTTCGGCTTCCCCCGCTCTGATAGCCTTGTAGGCTCTGTGGACCGAGGCGAGCGCTGACGCCCCTCCAAAATCGAGGGCGTCGACGTACCTGGCCTTCAGCCCCAAATACTGCCTGATCTGGTTGGTGAACATGAGCAGGTTAGCCTTCCCGTCGAAGATTCCAGGCAGCTCCGTCGTCACCAACCCGTCGAGCTGTTTCATTTCCATCCCTGCCATTTCCAGGGCCTCAGCGACGGCTTCGCTCATCAAGTCGAAGGCGCTGCCTTCGTACTTCCTGTAGATCCTCCCAGCGAAACCCGCGAACAACCTCTGTCTCCCGACGACGGGTCCGGCCACCGCTTATATGACTCTCAGCGGGGTCGGCACCGATTGCCGCCCCCACAAGGAGTCTGGTGCCTGAAGGTGGGAGAGATCAATCTGTGGAAGGCTGAGCTTACCTATGGCGTCGACTTCGACGTCCGGGTAGCGGCCCCGGTCTTCGTGTTCCTTATTAGGTCCGGGCGGGAGCTGACGTTGGTGGACGCTGGCTTCAGGCCAGGAGCCGCTCGACGCAACAACTCGGCCAAAGGGACTCTGCAACTCCTCCGGCGCGCCCTGAAGCGAGTCTCGGTCGAACCTGGCGACGTCAGGAACCTGGTCCTTACTCACCTTCACACAGACCATTCGTCGTTCATCGGTGAGTTCAGGCGGGCAAGGGTCTTTGTGCAGTCGAGGGAGGTCGAGTTTGCAAGGAACCCCCTCCCGACCCAGGCGCAGTTCTTTGACGGCGGCGCACTGGAGGCCCTGCAGAAGTCAGACGTCGAACTGGTTGACGGGGACAAGGGTATCTCCGGTGGCGTTCGGCTGGTGCACACCCCCGGACACACCCCGGGCTCCCAATCGGTCTCGGTCGAACTGGACAAGTCGGACTTCGTCATCTGCGGTGACACAATACCGATGTATCATAACTGGCGTCCGTCGGACAAGCGGCTCGGCACCCCCGTTGCCATCCCTAGAATCCCTCCAGCCATCCACAGCGACCTCAAAGAATGGTTCTGGAGCTGTCGAAAGATCGAGGGCCTTCCTGGGACCTTGATTCCCAGCCACGACCCGCTTCTCGAGGATGGGACCGCCTTTCGCTAGCGGGCTGGGCTTTCGTCCCGCTCGCCGCCTTCCTCAATCTCTCGGAAAGGCTCGTCCCTCAGTCGCAGGAACTCCTTGAGGCCGACCTTCTGGGCCAGCTTCATCCACTCCACCGAGGCCCCTGAGCCCAGCAGCAGTGCTTCCTGGCGGGCCGCGAAGTCCAAGGGCAGCCAGTATCTTTCCGCTCCGTACCAACGATTTACCATGGCCTTGTTCATCCGGAGAGCTCGCAGGTCTATGCGTCCCAGCTTCCTGGCGAGCTTCGATACTTCCCTGTCAAGAGCGTCGTCTTCCACCGCCCTGTTTACCAAGCCGATCGCCTCTGCCTTCTCGCCGTCAACCAGGTCGCCAGTGAGGAGGAACTCCATCGCCAGGTTCCTGCGCACGTTGGACGGGGCTAGCAACCTGGCGACTCCTGCGGCCTGCCTTATCTCGGGGGTTCCGAACTTGCAGCTGCGTGTGCTCAGGATGACATCGCAAGAGTTGGCGAGGAAGAACCCGTATCCCAGGGCGTACCCCTTGGTGGCCGCAATCGTCGGCTTGGGGCAGGACAGGACCTTCTTGAAGAGCCGGTTCTCGCTGAGAAAGAGTCTCTTCCACGCGCTGGTCGGCTTGATTTCGGTCGACGGGTTTCCCAGGTCCGCTCCCGCGGAGAAGGCCCTCCCTTCCCCCTTCAGCACCACGGCGTGGACACTGTCGTCCTCAATGCAGGCCGCAAGATGTTCCCGCGTCTTGGCCCGCATCTCGTCGTTGAACGCGTTCAATCTTTCCGGCCTGTTGAATGTTATCTCTGCGTAGCCATCGTGGATGTCTAGCAGAACCACGGAGTTCGCGCTTGGCATGCTGCCGAGGTGTCGAACTGACTCTCGGGATGGAATAAGGGTTTATGCCTGCCGCAGTCCTGTTGAATAACTGAGATCGGGTGGCTCTCCTTGCCGGCCGCTTCTTCGACCTTGCCTGCCTATGCCTTCAGCGACATGAACGCGTTGTACACCGACGCCTTCAGGAGGAGCTCGTTGACCATGTACCTCCACTTCACCGACGTCACGTGCTCGCCGAACGCCCTCTTGAAGGAGGATATCGCCTACTCGCCCATCCGCCTCTCCCCGTAGCGGTGCCTCTTCCTCCACCCGTCGTAGTCTCCGAGCTGCTCCCTGACCACGAGCTTCCTGGGCATGCACCCCATGGCCTTCAGGGAGGAGTTCTTCCTCACCCGGATGACCTGCTCGATCCCGTGGCCGTCCAGGTACCTGAAGTTCGCCCTCGAGTCGTACGCCCCGTCTGCCACCACCCTGCTGACGTGCGCTCTCGACGCCGCCCGTTGGACGAGCGGCTGAAGCATCCTCCCGTCAGACGTCTCTTCATCCGTCACCTCCACCGACAACATCTTTCCGGTCTTGACGTCCACGGCCACGTGGAACTTGACGAACCCCCTTTTTCACCGCCCACTTGCGGCGTATCCACTCCCCCCGGTTGGAGACCTTGATGCCAGTCGAGTCGACAGCGATCGTCACGTCCTTCGTCCTGTCCACGGACGGGTCGACGTCCGCCTTCACCCTCGACACCCTCCATCAGATGGTCGAGTAGTCAGGGGTCCCCCTGAACACGTCCACGTGCTCTGCGAAGACCCTTGCGAACCCCTCCAGCTGGCGGTACGGAAGGAGGCAGACGTGGATGGCTGCGAGCATGCTCATTAAGCAGCCTGGATAGCGATACCTCGCCCCCTCCTTTCCCTCGTTCGAGCTCTCGAGCCCTCCCCTCCATCCAGATAAAAAGCGGGGTCGAACAGTAACTCTCCCCTCCTTACGAGCTCCTCGTTGTACTCCCTCCAGTTCCTCTTCTTTGCGACCATGGACGGAGAAGAGAGGGCCTCTTCTGAAGACGGGTCAGAGCACGAACGACCGACAGAGGAGTCAGTTATTCAACAACGCTCCTGCCGCGGCCGGATCTACGCGATGACGCCTTTGTCGCGAAGCGTCAGGAGCTCGCCTCTGGTGTACCCGAGAGCGCCAAGGACCTCTTCGGTTTGCTCGCCCAGGAGCGGGGGTCTCCTGGTGACCCTGGCGGTTGTCTCCGAGAATTTCATCGGCAGATTGAGCATCTTGAGCTTCCCTATGACCTCGTCTTGAAATTCCACTATGCCGCCCCTGTGGATGAGCTGCGGGTCCTGGAGGGCTTCGGCCACCGTCTTCACAGCGGCGCAGGGGACATCGGCTTTTTCCAGTTCCCGGACCCAGTACTCCCTGGGCTTCCGGCTCAGAACGCCCTGCAGAGCCTGATGCAGCTCCTGCCAGTTGCTCGCCCTGGCCGGCCGGGTCGAGAACTTCGGGTCGGTCACTATACCCTTCAGCTCCGGTATGCTCGCCGCCCGCTGAAAGACGCCGTCGTCGGGCGCCTCGATTACGAAGAAGCGGTTGGACGCGTCGGAGTAGACGCCCATGAAGCCGACCTGTCTGGCCCTCGTGAGGTGGTCGAAGTTCGAGTCCATTCCCTGCAGCACGGGGATGGCCATGTACTGGAGCAGGAATGCGGCCGACTCCAACAGGGACGCCTCCACGAACTGGCCGACGTGCTGTCTCTCTCGGGCGAATAGGGCCGCCAGGATGGCTTGCGTGGCGACCATAGCCGTGGTCAGGTCAGCCAGCCCGAGCGGCGCAATCGGCGGCGCCCGACCGTCGCTGTATAGGCTCAGGAGCCCGCCCAGCGCCTGCGCCACCAGGTCGTAGGAAGGCCTCCGCGAGAACGGCCCGTCGTGACCATACCCCGAGATCGAGCAGTAGACTATCTGCCTGTTGACCTTAGAGATGTCTTCGTAGCCGACGCCCAGCCTGTCGCAGACTCCCGGCCTCATGTTCTCCACGAAGACGTCGGCCGTTTCGCTCAGCTTCTTCAATATCGAGACGCCGTCCGGCGTCTTCAGGTTCAGAACGACGCTCTTCTTGCTCCGATTAGACCCCATGAAATAGGTGCTCATCCCGCGATAGACCGGGGTCGCGGCGCGTTCAGGAGAGCCCACTCCTGGAGGTTCGATCTTGATCACCTCCGCCCCCATGTCGCCGAGGATCATGGTGCAGAACGGACCCGCCACGTGCCGTGTCATGTCAACTATCCGTACACCTTTAAGTGGGCCGTCACTCATTCGAACTAGACCTGCGCCGTGCAACGCCTCGAATTTATCTTTGACTTCGAAACGTCGAGAGCCTGTTCCTAGTTGAACGCAGCCAGGCTGCATGAATTCGGAAGACCGCTCCAGTGGGACGATGTCCCGACGCCGGAATTAAGAACTGGGTCCGATGTGATTGTGCGGATGGCGGCCGCGGGACTTTGCCACACCGATATTTCGGTGATAGACGGGACGCTGCCAGACATCAAAGGGCGCTTCCCCGCGCTCCCGTACATACTCGGGCATGAGAACGCCGGCTACGTCCACGCCGTCGGCGACTCCGTCACCGGACTGAAGGCGGGAGACCCGGTGCTCGTGTATGGAGCCTGGGGGTGCGGCACCTGCGTGTTCTGCAGGAGAGGGGAGGAGCAGAGGTGCCCTGTGAGCCCGCTCACCCCTGGAATCAGCCCCGAATACCAGGGCGGCTTCGCCGAGTTCATGTATGTGCCGTCGTCCAGATATCTGCTGAAGGTCGAAGGTAGCATGGAGGATCTCGCGCCCCTCACCGATGCAGGTTTGACTTCTTACCGGGCGACAAAGAGGGTCCGGAGCCACCTCTCGCCCGGCTCGTTCAGCCTCGTGATCGGCACGGGGGGACTGGGACTCTATGCGCTGCAGTATCTGCCGCTCTTCGGGTCAAGCACGGTCATCGCTGCCGACGTAGCGGACAGGAAACTCAGGCTGGCTGAGAACTTCGGTGCGAGCGTCGCCTTGAACCTGCGCGAGGATAACCCCGTAGAAAAGGTCGCCTCGGCGACCGGAGGGAGAGGGGTCAAGTCGATTCTGGACTTTGTAGGGACCAGCGCGACCGCCGCTCTCTCAATGAAGGTGCTCTCCGCTGACGGCATCTACGTAGATGTTGGTCTCGGTGGCGGCACCCTGAGCGTTCCTTTGATTGACTTGGTCCATTCGGAGTCCTCGATTACAGGAAGCATATGGGGCACCTATGAGGAACTCGCCGAAGTCTACGAGCTGGTGAAGTCAGGCAAGGTAAAGAGCACCATACAGAAATTCAACCTTTCTGACATCAACAGCGCAATCACGCAGATGCGGAACGGGGAACTGCTGGGCCGAGCCGTGTTGGCCGGTTAACTGCGGACCCTGCCATTAGAGCTTCCGTGCCGTGGCTCCTCTTGACCCTCCCCCTTGCCGGGGTTCTGCACAGCGCCCTCTCTAGGCGCTGGGAAGTGTCGGAGGGGCGCTCTGGCCGGTCTGGGGCGCCTAGGCGGGACTAGGAGCGTCGGAACCTCGCCGTGTGAAACCTCCCTGGCTCGAAAGCTTCGAAGGTCTCCTCCCTCGGTCTCTCTTCGAGTCACCTTATATGAGGAGCACCGGCATCTTGGGCCGACATGGCTCAGCACAGGGCAGGGGAGTTCAGCTACGTCACCGCCTATGAAGAGCTCGAGATGTCACTGCTCTTGCCCAGTCCCTTCCAGCCAAGGGAGCAGATAGGAGACATCGACGAGCTGGTCGAATCGATCAAGACGTCCGGGCTCATAGAGCCCATCGTCGTCCGACCCAAGGCGAAACACTTCGAGATAATCGCGGGGAACAGGCGATACCACGCGTGCCGGAGACTGAACTTCCGCAGAATACCGGCGATCGTGGTAGAGATGCACGACAAGGAGGCTTACGAAGCCGCCCTTGCCGAAAACCTTCAGCGCAAGACCCTGGACCCGATTGAGGAGGCCGAGTCGTTCAGAAGATACTGCGAGGACTATGGATGGGGGAGCCAGTCCGAGCTCGCCCGCCGCCTAGGCAAATCGCAGGCCTACGTCGCCCATAGGTTGCGGCTGCTTTCTCTTCCGGAAAGCGTCAGGAGCGTGATCAGAGACGGCGGCCTGAGTGCCAGTACGGCCGAAGAAATTAGTAGGCTGAAGGATTCGGAACGCCAGAGAGAGATTCTCGAGTCCGCCATCAGGCACAAGATAACTCGGGCCGATATCCGAGAAGCTGCGGTCTCTCAAGGCCCAGGACGGAACGAGACATCGGCACCTGACTGGCTCCAGACAACACAAAGGAGCCGGAAGGACCTGGACGCGCTCGTCATCGACAGGGCGATCCTTTCGCTCAAGGTGTCCATGGTCCGGATCGACTCGTTGCATGAGAGAGCGAGAAGCGGCACGTTGAAGAAGGTCCTTCTGGGCAAGCGGATAGTTCTTCACCAACTGATTGATGAGCTGCTGAGCTACAAGAGGACCCGGATAGCGTAACTTTTCTGCCGCAGGGGTACTGAAGGCTCGCCGCGCTTCCGGACACCTGATGAAGCAGCTCGAACCTCGGTCCAGACTCCCGAGACTCCTGACCCACGAATGCCTTCCGGCTTGCTTCGGACCCGGCCCTTAGTGGCATGCCACTAAACGGCGGCGTCAGATCAGACCGAGGTCTCGGCCATGCTAGCCGACTTGACATAGACGCAGCAAGAAGCATACCAGTTACAAAGTCCTCCCGAGGCGAGTTACCGTGTCTATGCGAATCTCGGGCAGCCAGCACCCGAAGCGGTCCTGACGGCATCGCCGCTCGCCATAAATCATAAGGCCGTGACCGAGCAACGAGAGTAGAACTGGCGTGACGCAAAGCCAAGTCATTGACGACCTCGTATCATTCGGCCTTTCTCCGCTACAGGCAGAGGCGTACGTTGCGCTTACCCGGAGCGGCAGGGGGACTCCCTCTTCGATAGCTCAAACAATCGGGATATCCGCGTCTGACGTCCGCAGGGTCCTCCACTCGCTCAGGAGGCTAGGGCTGGTCGAAGTGGAGCTTGGCCGGAGCGACTACTTCCTGGCAGTCGCGCCCAAGAAGGCGTTACGGACCCTTCTCGACGCAAAAGAGACCGAGCTTCAGACCCTGAAGGGACAGAGCGAACCTCTCGCTAGGCTGCTCGAGGACTCCAAGCGCAGGAGAGGCGCCAAGGACGAGGAGAGCTTCTTCAGGTTGGTCTCGGGAAGTCTGGTTTTCAACCGTTGGGCTGACGCGATCCGTCGGGCAAAGGCCAGAGTAATCAAAGTCGTCCCCGCCTACACCCTGAGCACGCACTTCAGAGAACTCTCTGACGCAGAGTCCTCCGCCGCACGGAGAGTCAACGTGACCATCGTATCAGAGATCACCGAGCAGAATCTCAAGATCGCCGAACAATACTATCGCAAGGTTCCGTTCCTGCATGCGGACGGGTTGACGCCTTCGTTCAGATACCTGATCATAGACCAGTCGGAGGTCTTCATGGGAGGGACGCCCCCAACCGAGTCCATCGAGGACCACCTCGTGATCTGGACCAACAACAGAGTCTTCGTCGACGCGTGCTCGACTCATTTCGAGTCAATCATGAGGGTAGCGCTTGACGGAGCTAAACGGATGGAGGCCCTAAGGCGTGTTTCCTAGATGCAAGGAGAACCCGAACCCCCTCTCCTGACGATGGTTGCACATGGCAGTCGCGTTCCAGGCAGGGTCTCCCCCCTCCGCTCTCGCACTGCAAAACGAGCTTTGGCTCCGAGCGGTGGTGCGTGCGTGCACGCCTCCCAGGAAGGCGGGGGAACGCCAGGGCCGATTCAAGAGCGGCTAGCCGGAGGTGCAGACTCGCCAGGGCCGAGGCGCCGAGCTCCCCGACCAGGCTCGTCGCGAAGATGGCCGGCAGGGACACAGGTGCCATGATGATGGACCTGCTCGCGAAGCCGCTCTAAAGGGAGCAGCGCCAGGCCTGGGGCAGACGGCCAAACCAACCCCAGTAGGATTTAAAACTCTGCGAACCGCTTGAGCATAGGTTGGCTGTTGAGGAGCTCGAGGCACCCCGCCGTCCGCCTGTGGCCACCGTCAGGATCGACGCCATGGAGAAGGCGGCAGGCGAGACGAAGTACACGACCGACAACGTCCACGAGGACGCCCTCTACGTCAGGGTGGT
>DAHVLU010000010.1:0-42831 GCA_027320175.1 Nitrososphaerota archaeon | reverse complement strand
GTGACGAGGGCGAGTGCATCCGGTCCTGACTCGGCCGCGACCTTCCTAAGCAGGTCCTCTCTCCGTGCCCCCAGGACGACGCGCTCTCCCCTCTTCCCAAGCTGGCGCGCAAGCGCGGCTCCTATGCCGCTGCTCGCACCAGTGACCACCACGACTCAGTCGGGCAAACCTGGGTGGTCGTCTTCCCCCTTTCAGTCATAAGGCATTCGTCTTCCCGTCAGGATGTCCACAATGGTGCACGGCAGCAGGGTTTATTGATGGGTGCGGGAACCAGATTCCAGCTTTGTCTGACTCCAGGACTACAAGGGTGGCAGTTGCTGCTCTTGTAACTGCGCTCTGTGTGGCAGGTCTCGCCATGGTCGTCGTTCAGGGGACGTTCGCCCAGTCGACGGTGAACGTGGAGATCAACAACTTCTCATTCACACCACAGAGCATCACCGTGGTCATCGGGGTCAACAACACCGTGACCTGGACAAACACGCAGTCAGGCGTGGTGCACACAGTAACTGGAAACGACGGGACTTGGGGTTCGCCCCAGCTGTCGACCGGTCAGTGGTACACCTACACCTTCACGACGGCGGGCACCTACGGCTATCACTGCAGCATCCACACGTACATGACAGGTAGCGTGCTCGTGGTCGGCTCCGGAGGCACATACGGCACTACGACAACGACCACCACCACAACTACAACGACTACCACCACGACCACTGCGACCACGACTGCGGCCACGACCACGACCACTGCTCCGACCTCCACCACCACTGCGACTACCCAGTCAACCACGACGTCTCCTTACGCATCGAGCTCCGCCGGCGGGGTCCCCGAATTCCCCTACAGCGCAGCAGCGGTCACCGCCATTTCAGCCCTGCTTGTGGTGTCCTACTTCCTTGCAAGGCGGTCCGTCAAGCCAGGGAATCGTCCTGGCACTTCTCCCCCGCTGAACTAGGGGCCGTCACGGTTCGGTCTGCGCTTCGCCGCGAAGTCATAGACCGCCGCTTCCTGTCTGGTCTCCACGAACTCGGGCTTCAGCGCCCTCAGCTTTGTGATGGCCTGGGGTGCGCTCATCCCCTTCACGATGAGGTAGGCTGACAGCACGCACCCCGTCCTCCCCTCCCCGGCAAGGCAGTGCACAGCGACCCCCTTCCCGGCGTTGACCTCTCCCTCAACGAACCTTGCCCCTTCTTCCATGGACGCCATCTCGGGCGGTTCGTGGTCCCGCATGGGGACGTGGCCGACGTTCAGGCCCAGCCCCTCAGTCCATGCGCTCGGCAGGGGTTCCTCGGTCAGGCTCGGGATGCTCTTAATCCCATTCCTGGCGAGCCACTCCACCTGAGACCGAGACGCAGGATAGCCTGTTCCAGCCAGCAGACGGTCTTCTACCCATACGAAACCGGTGGGCTCGTCTTCTACTTTCGCCCGTATCCTCCTCAGGAGCTTCCCGCCTGTACCCATGCAGCGTCAGCGGATATTGGGATTCGCGAGGTTTAGAATCTTTAGGCTTCGAGGACTTCGAGGCGCCCGTACTTGCCGACGTTGAGGCGGAGTTCCCCACGGAAGCTGTTGGTGTATCCGTTGGTCACCCTGACCTTGGACCCCACCTTTACCTGGTCAATCTGGTCGTCCCACAGAGAGAGCTTGATCTGGCCGCTGTCGTCCTTGAGCTGGCAGTCGGCTACCCTCGCCTCGCCCCCTGTCCTCAGATTGACGGTCCGCGGCTCCTGTATCTCTACAATCTCGCCTTCGGCGTCTACCCTTCGCATACCGTCTCTCAGATCGCGTACGTTCATGCGAAGGCTG
Source organism: Nitrososphaerota archaeon (assembly GCA_027320175.1). Lineage (GTDB taxonomy): Archaea > Thermoproteota > Nitrososphaeria > Nitrososphaerales > Gagatemarchaeaceae > UBA183. The sequence continues at coordinate 41,031 of DAHVLU010000010.1, read as the reverse complement.
GTCGCCGGATGGCATTATTTAACATTGAAGCGCTGAGACAGGGCCTGGAAATCGTTTAATGAGAAAGGATTCACTGGCCGCCCACATTGGTACCATGGCCGGTCCAGGGCGGCCTGCTCCTGCTCTCGTTCCTGGCCCCGTTCGCCCTTCTCATGCTGGCGTTTCCGGCGTTCCTCAGGTACCTCACCCGGATTGGCTTCGTGTCCGAAGACGCCCACAAGACCCCCCCTTCCAAGGTCCCTGAACCGGTCGGGCCCCTCCTCTTCGTATCGATGCTGGTGGGGGAGCTGATCGTCGCCGCGGGGTACGGGTCGGCCGTCCCGCTGGCCGTCATCACTGGCGCGGGGGTCGCCTTCGCCGTGGGGCTTGCAGACGACATCTTCGTCCTGGGTGGGAAGGCGAAGCCCCTCCTGCTCCTCCTCGCCGGCCTGGGCTTCGTCTCCTTCGTGGCACTCACCCCTGACCTCTACCGCCCAGTGCTGACCTTCCCTCTGCTTGGGGACACCAGCCCGCACTTCATCATCTACACGGCCCTGGCCATCATCGCCTTTCCCGTGGTCACAAACGCATTCAACATGATGGACGCCTTCAACGGCGAGATATCCTGGTTCACCCTGCTGACGTCGCTGGCCCTGACGGTCGGCGCCGTCCTTCATGAGCTCGCAGCGTCGGCGTTTTCCGCGGCCAGGGTGGCGTCGGTCCTCCCACTCGTCGCCGTGTCAGCAGGCTTCCTGCTCTACAACAGGTACCCTGCGAAGGCCTTCGACGGCGACAGCGGGAGCCTGATGTTCGGGGCCATGTTCGCGGGGCTCGCGATCAGCTGCGGCGTGGAGGTGGCGGCCATGATAGCGATAGTCCCGGCGATACTGAACTCATTCTACACGCTGTCGAGCGTCAGGGGGTTCGTGGAGCGCCGGAAGATGCCGTCCAGGCCCACATTCATCGGGGGAGACGGCCTTCTCCACGCGTCCACCGAGAAGGCCGCCCCGAACACACTGGTGCGCCTTGTGCTGCTCGCTTCGCCTCTCTCGGAGAAAGACCTGGTGAAGAGCATCGTCGCTCTGGTTGCCGTGGCCTGCGCCTTCTCAGTCGCGATCTCCTTCCTGACCTGGGTGTACTAGCATGAAGCTCCTCCCACTCTTCCTCATCGAGCTTGTGGCCTTCCTCCTCATCATCGCGGAGACCTACGTCTTCTTCATCATCGTGGTCCCGCTGGGCCCCATCCCCCACACGCTCACCGAATACACCTCCTTCGCGCTGCTCAAGGTCGTACTGATATTGGCCCTGGGAGGGGTCTGGTTCCTCGTGCTCGACGAACTGACGAACCTGTACGTCAGGTCTAAGATCGGGAGCTCTCCCAGGCCTTCATCTTAGCGTCGAACTCTCTCCTCGTGTAGACGACCTTCGCCGGGACCCCCATTACGACCTTGCCTGCAGGCACGTCCTTGGTGACCACGGCACCCATCGCCACCACGGCCCCCTTCCCCACGGTCACCCCTGCTCTGATGACCGCCCGAGCGCCTACCACCGCGTTGTCCTCTATCGTGACCCCGATCATCTTCTTGCTCGGGGGGTAGGGGTCGTTGGTGAGTACCGCCGCCGGTCCTATGAACACGTTCTTTCCGATCCTGCTCAGGGGAGGGATGTAGACGCTCCCCTCGATCATCGTGCCGCTCCCTATCTTCACGTCGTAGTCGACGTGCGCCAGCGACCCGATCTTGACGTTGTCGCCGATGACCGTATTGGCGCCCACGTAAGCGAAGTGCCAAACCCTGACGTTCTTGCCAATCTTGGCGTCGGGAGAGACGAAGTTGGTGACCTTCATAGTCTCACCCAAGGTACACCGGAGTCCCCGACGAGCTGGAAGCCAGCGCCGCTTCGGCGGTCCTGAGGACGTTGAGGCCGTCCTTCCCTGTGACCAGGGGCTGCCTCTTCTCTTGTATCGCATCGGCGAACCCCTTGAGCTCGAGCATGAGCGGCTCCTGAACGGGCCTGGTGGGGACGGTCGTCGTCGACCCCTCGTGGATGCTTGTCTGCTGGGTCACAAAGTCGACGTCCACCACCCCTCCTGAAAAGACTGCGCTCAGCGTCCTCACCCTGTTGGGGGTGATCCAATTCGTCACCAGGAACGCGGTCTTCTGGCCGGAGAACCCCAGCAGGATGGTGGCGAAGTCCTCGTGCTCCAGGGGGACGTATGCCGCCCCGACCCTGGCGTAGACCACCTTGGGGACCTCCCCGAACAGCCAGCAGGCGGTGTCGATGTCGTGCACCGAGGCGTCCTTGACGATCCCCACGTCGCTTATGTTCTGGCCGCGTCGGTTCTCCCTATGGAACTCCAGGAGGATGGGGTCTCCCATCTTCCCCTCTGAGATCATCTGCTTCAGGGCCGTTATGGGGGGGTTGAACCTCTCGATGAACCCCACAGTGAGGAACCTGTTGGCGTTCTTCGCAGCCTCTATGAGCAGCTCGCCGTCCTTCACCGACGTCGTCATGGGCTTTTCGACGAAGATGTGCACGCCTGCTGCCAATGCCTGCGTCGCCATCTTGAAGTGGGTCGACGCAGGGGTGCAGATCGTCACCGCGTCGAGCTTCTCCGCCTTCAGCATGGCCCCCAGCGACGTGTACCCGGGGACATGGTACTTCTTCGAGAAGGAGTCGACCCTCTCATGGTCCATGTCGCATACTGCCGCCAGGGTCTGGAGCTCGTTCAGCACGCGGACATGGTTCTTCCCCCAGCCTCCGGTGCCGACGACCCCGATGCGGATCATCAAAATCTCGGTTGGAACTGTGCCGATATAGGGTTAATGTCACTCAAACGGGAGCGTCCAGTCTGGCCCTCCGCCCACGCCCCTCCCCGAGTTCGGGGTCACGGTGCGGGCTGGGACCGTATACGTCGGTCAGGGAGTGATCAGCTAGGGCAGGGTCAGTCTCTCCGCAGCGCAGGGGTGGCAGAGATCAGCGTGACTTCTGCGTTCCCGAGCCCCTTCTTCATCCCCCTGACCGAGTCCTGGTCTTCCTTCGAGCAGACGATTACCACGTTGTGCTTCAACGGGTCGAAGACCTCCGGCCCCCCCTTCCCCCTCGAGCCCGACACGATGTCTACGTCGGTCACGTAGTCCCGCAGCCTCTGCTGTATGCTCTCTGCGACCTGCAGCCGCTCGCCGCGCATCTCATACCTGTCGAGGCTCCAGAGCAGCGTTATCCTCGTCCTGCTGGCCTTCAGCTGCTTCTCCTTCAGCACCTCCCTCGTCTCGTCAACCACATATCTCACGTAGTTGTCGAAGCTCTTCAGCGTAGCGCCCGCGAGGTAGGCGATGGCCTCGCCGGTATCTTCGCTTGCCTGGATAGCCTTCAGTTCGAACAGATGCTTCGAGAACTCGTCAAGGTACACCTCTGACTTCCTCTGCAGCGTGACCCTCGCCTCGCGCGCCCTCCTCGCCATCTCTATTTCGGTGACAGACGCCACGGCTGCCTCCATGACCCCCGACGCGTATTCCAGCTCAGCCGAAAACACGTTCTGTGAATTGGGCGTGTACCCGAGGGCCTGGAGCGGCCCCTTCTCCTGGAGCCCCGCGGCGGAGACCACCGCCGGCTTCGGGTCCCTGGGCCTGAGGGGCATGTACGCGTAGGTCAGGGTCGAACCGACCTGCAGCCCCGTCTGCTTCTCCACCATCATGATGTTCTCCGAGTTACCGCCCGGCGCGGTGGGGAGCGAGTTGACCAAGTTCACCCCCTTCGAGAGATATTTCGCCAGGTCCCGTAGCTTGGACCCCGCTTCGATCAGGGTCTCGTCCGAAGGTCTCCTGAGCTTGGGGGTGAAGAAGATCACCTGCGCATCCCCAAGCACCTGCTCCAGGGGCTTGAAGCTCAGCAGCGGCTCCTCGGACATCACATCTTGGAGATTCGGGTTCTTCTTCAGGAACACTGGCTCGATGTCCATTGCCATCTGGAGAGTCTCGTCGATGATCGTCACCTGCGCACGGTCGACAAGGTCGGCGGCCAGCTTGTAGGCCTCGCTGGTGAGCCCGTACATCGCGACCTTGATCTTTGGCAAAAGCTCCGCCTGGCTCGCTGGTCGTTTAGTATTATACTTTGAAAGGGGGCAAACGGATTAGTATCTAGGCGAAGCCGGAATGCGCGAGGAGCTAACGTTGCGCGCATGGTTCGACATCCTGACCCCGAAGCAGGTTCTCTTCTTCAAGCCGATAATCGACACCCTCGGGGACTCGGGAGCAGACGTCCTGGCGACGTCGCGCAGGTACCGCGAAGTCGGGCCCCTGGCTGAACGGGCGGGCCTGAAGCTCGAGTACGTCGGTGACAGGGGGGCACGAGGACAGGAGGACCAGCTGACAGCCGCCACCCGGCGCCAGGCCGAGTTGATCCCCCTGGTCAAGAGGTTCGACCCCCAGGTCGCTGTCTCGATCGCATCCGCCGTGTGCGCCCGCATAGCTTTCGGCCTGGGAGTCAGGCACGTGGCCGTGAACGACTCTCCTCACTCCGTGGTGGCGGGGAGGCTCTCCATCCCTCTGAGCCACCACCTCCTCTGCCCCTGGGTGATACCATACGGTGCCTGGGCGCCCTTCGGGATCCGCAGGGGCCAGGTCACCACCTACCGGGCCCTCGACCCTGCCGCATGGCTCAAGCGGGAGCCGCTCCCCGGCCCGGTCCCTGACCTCGACCCAGGGAAGAAGACCATCACGGTTCGCGTCCAGGAGAGCGACGCCCCATACCTGGCGAAGGCCGACATGACCTGGGTGGACAAAGTGCTCGAGTCCCTCCTGGGAGTGTTTCCTGACGCCAACAGGGTCGCCCTCTGCAGATACGACTACCAGGTAGAAGAAGTGCGGTCAAGGTTCGGGGCGAAGTGGACCGTCCCGGCCGACGTGGTTAGCGGGCACGACCTCCTCGCGGCGACCGACCTGTTCGTGGGGATGGGGGGTACCATGAACGCTGAGGCAGCGCTCATGGGGGTCCCGACCATCTCGGCCTTCCAGGGTTCCTTGTACACCGACCGATACCTCAAGTCAGTCGGGTTGCTCCGAAGGGCGCTGTCTCCCTCCTCCCTCGTGGGCGAGGCAAGGCTGCTCACGGCCGACTCCTTCAGGGAGCGGTACGCCAAGAAGGCGAAGCATGTCCTCGACTCGATGGAAGATCCCGTCCCCAAGATAGCCGCCCACATCGAGAAAGCGGCCAATCAAGCCTAAATCATCACCGCCCCGTGCTTCTTCCTGCAGCCCGGTCGTCTAGTTGGTCAAGGATGGAGGCCTTTGGAGCCTTCGACGGAGGTTCGAATCCTCCCCGGGCTACGTTAATTCGAACATCAGTGTTTCCAAACCGTCTGCCCCAACGAATGACAAGAAGGCATATCCGATTTCGGCGGTCTGATAGAACGCGAAGTCTGAGCGAAGGCGGCTCTTCAATCGTCCAAGCTCAAACACAATTTGACGCTCAAGTGCCTCTCGGGACATGGCTTCGGTAATGGTTACAAGCCTGTTCTCGAATATCACCTTGCCGTCCCCTGTCATCATGTCTGCGCCTCCGGCCGAAGGATCATTCAACGTCAAACGCTCGAAATCTAGCTCCCGAGCCGCTATTGAGTAGGCGATTTCGGTTCCGAGCCTGCCGTGTGGGTATCTGTATCTACTCTGTAGCATTTTGCTCTCTAATTCTCTCTTGGGCGAAACGTGGTAAGAACCTGAAGGTTTCCAAGGCAATCGCCTGATATCTAAGCCTCGTAACTGTTCAACTCTTACGCTGCTGTAGAGTTGTTTTGGATCGCGCAAATAAAACGATGCTACCCTGACTTGGGTAGACCCATAAGCAAGTCGCAGTCGAACGCCATCAGACGAAAGGAAGGAGACTCTCGGAAACTTCCTACCTTGCCTTATCCCTAGCCATGGATTCGAGTGCCCGTCATGGTAGATTCTCATCTTTCTCGTGTGCCCAAAGAAGTCTTTCAACCCGGCCTCTAGGAAACACCCCTTTCCCGGTCCGAACCCAAGATGCTCCGATGGTTCCAATCGGACATCGAACTTGGAGATTCCTTCAACGGCAGGCTGTTGCTGCACGACTACGCAGAGAGCTCTTCCATCTAGGATGCGTACGATCTGGCTTTCATCGGGTAACCAACTAAATCCAACCTCATTTCTTAGTTTGATGCATGGAATGTTCCGTATGAACTGATGCTTTGTGAGCAGCTCCGCAGACAAGGTAAGCCTTTGGCCCGGCCGGCCGATGTTATTCGGCACCGTACCCATCCAAACAGGTCCACCTTCGTACCTATGGTAAACCACCCTACCGCTCTCGAGGTATCGAACTTTGAGCAAAGTCGAGCGGCCCGCTTTAAAACCAGGCACATCGTCTTGGAGCAAAGTTGCCCTCAAGAACGACATAGTGTTCTGTCTGGTATGGAAGTAAACTTGGTTCTGCGTCCCGAGCGCGATTTTCAACACATGCAGATAGTACTCCCAGATTAATAACGGCCAACCTTCGGCGACCTAGGTTCGAATCCTAGCCGGGCTATCGGCTCCGCCGGCGCGCTACGCTCCGCCCAACGACACTATCAGATCTGTCAGGAACCCGACGCAGAGCCCCAGGAATATCCCGTTCATCATCAGCCCGCTGCTGTATCGCCGCCTCCCGGTGTTGAACATCAGCATGGTGACGTAGACCAGGGCCCCCCCGGCCAGTGATAGGAAGAACACGTACGCCAGCGGAGAGAAGAACGCGCTCCCCAGCAGCGTCCCGACGAGGGTCGGGACCCCGCCGATGAACAGCACCTTGGCCAGAAACGACGTCTTCGGTCTAGGGCTCAGCCCCGTCAACGGCGCCGTGATGCCGAACCCCTCGGTGGCGTTGTGCGCCGCGAACCCCACCACCAGCACGAGCCCGAGCCCGATGGCTCCGAACGCGAAGGACTGGCCGATGGCCAACCCCTCGCTCAGGTTGTGCGCCCCTATGCCGAGGGCGGTCATGGTCGAGACCTTGCCCGGCTCGACACCCTCCAGGCTCTTGCCTATGTATCTCCGCTCGTAGGCGACCAGGCCGAGGAGCCCGAGGGTCAGCCCTCCGAACATCAGGGCCAGGTTCGCGACCGCTGTCTCCGCCGAGCCCGTCCCCTGGAACGCCAAAGTCGCAGTGGCGGTGGTAAGATCCCAGGCATGGCTGAACACGTCGACGATGAGGAACATCAGGATCCCGACCGCGAACGCATTCAGGAACCCCCTGGTCCTGTCCCCCACCCCGAGCAGGGCGACCGGTAGCCCGAGGAAGATGGTGAACCCTGCCAGGCTCCCCAAGAGGGTCAGCTCGATCAGGTCGACCAAGTTGCAGGACTTCTTGCCTGCGGAAATAACATATGTTATAACCGTTGCCTGGCGATTCTCAGAACAGAAGGGCGCCTGCAATCCTTAATGGTCGGCCGAGCTTCTTCTCACGCAATGTCCCAGGGAGCCAGGCTCACGGAGCCGGCAGGCAAGGCCGCGGAGCTCTTCCGCAACCTGCCGAACGGCAAGGTGCAGTGCACCGCCTGCGCCCGGCTCTGCCAGATCGGCGAAGGGCAGGTCGGCCTCTGCGGCGTCCGAGGGGTAGTGGGAGGGAAGCTCTACCTGCTGGTCTATGGCAGGGTGATGGCGGGCCACATCGACCCCATCGAAAAGAAGCCCGTGGTCCACTACCGCCCAGGTTCGAAGATCTTCTCGCTCGCGACTTCGGGGTGTAACTGGCTCTGCCACCCCAAAGGCACGAAGATACTATTGTCCGATGGGACAAAGAAAGACGTCGAGAGGGTCATCCCAGGGGACATGCTCTGGTCATACGACGTAAAACACGGCATGGCTATCCGCCCGAACGTCGTGACCCATGCAGCATCTCGCCAAGGGAGGCTTTGGGAGGTGAGGTATGGCAAGGGGAAGTGGCAAAGAATCCTCCTGACGGCCGAGCACCCTGTCCTCACGTCGGAGGGGTGGAAGGAGACCAAGGACCTGAAAGGAGGAGACATGGTCTTGAAAGTCTGGTATCAGAACACCAAGTCATGGAAGGAAAAGCAACCCTCCTCGATAAAGAATGCGACATTCAACTGCGGGCGATGCGGATCCGCAGTGGTAGGCATAGAGAACTGGAACCGGCACCGGGGAGGATGCTACACCAAGGGCCTGGCCATTCCTCCTGAAGAGATCGAGGCAAGGAGCAGGCGCATGCTGGAAAGGAACCCAATGCGGAACCCCGAAATAGCCCGAAGAGCTCTTGGCAATAGCAAAGCGCGTTTCCTGGTAGACCCCACGCATGGATGGCACAGAAACGCCGAGAGAATGGCGAGCTGGTTGCACGAGCATCCTTCCAAGTCGCAACAGTCCCTCTATTCCATACTGGACGAACTCGGCGTCGACTATGAGAAGGAGTTGAGGTTCCAGGCGGAGAAGAGAATCCCCGACTCCAAGTCTTACTACATCTTGGATGCCGCGTTCCCGAGAATCCACCTTGACGTGGAAGTCGACGGTTGGTGGCACTATAACAGTGTCCAAGTCAAGGAGGACGACGCGGTCCGTGACGCCACGATGAAGGCGAACGGATGGCAAGTCCTCAGGCTTCCAGGCTCCTATGTCTACAACCATCCGGAAGAGGTCAAGGCTATGATCGCCGAATATCTCCAGATGCCAGTGATGAAGAACAAGAGAAGTTGGCTTACAGTTACGAGCGCGGAGCCCACCGAGAGGATAGAGCAGGTCTACAGCATTGAGACCATCCCTGACCACAACTATGTCGCAGATTCGATTGTGGTACACAACTGCCGCTATTGCCAGAACTACGACATCAGCCAGAGGAGGAAGATCGAGGGGGTCGAGGCTGCGCCGGTGGACATGGTCGACCAGGCCCTGGCCCACGGGTGCGAAGGGGTCGCCTACACCTACAACCAGCCGACCATCTTCATGGAGTATGCCCGGGACGTCGGGAGGCTGGCGCGCTCGAAGGGGCTCTTCAACGTCTTCGTCTCCAACGGCTACGACACGCCCGAGGCCGTCGCCATGATGGACGACTTCCTCGACTGCATAACCGTGGACTTCAAAGGTAGCGGCGAGACCCAGTTCGTCAGGAGCTACATCGGCATACCCGACGCAGACCCCATCTACCAGACGCTGCTGGAGGTAAAACGCCGGGGGAAGGTGCACGTCGAGGTCACAGACCTGATAGTCCCCAGGGCCGGAGAGTCGCTCGAGGCGGCGTCCAAGATGTGTCGGTGGGTCTACGACAACCTCGGCCCCGACACCCCCGTCCACTTCCTGAGATTCCATCCCGACTACAAGATGATGGACTTCCCATGGACCCCGGTCGAGACCCTTGAGAAGCATGTCAGAGTGGGGAGGGACGCGGGGCTGAACTACGTCTACATCGGCAACGTGCCAGGGCACCCTGACGAGAGCACCTACTGCCCCGGGTGCAAAGGGGTCCTGATCAAGAGGTACGGCTACGAGATCCTGGAATACAACCTGGATGAGAAGAACAGGTGCAGGCTCTGCGGCCACCACACCCCCATAGTCGGGCCCCTGAGCAGGTCCCACGCCGAGGACAGGTTCGTCTCGGTGATCAGCTAGCCACTGTGACTTCGAGCTTCTGCTTCACGAACTTCTCCGCGTCGATGAGGGCCTTGCACCCGTCGGCGGCTGCTGTGATCGCCTGCCTGTAGCGGAAGTCGTGGACGTCGCCGGCGACGAACACGCCTGGGACGCTGCTCTCGGTGCCGTTGTGGATAGCCACGTACCCCTTCGGGTCCAGGTCCACCTGCCCCCTGAAGATCTCAGTGTTGGGGTCGTACCCGATGGCGACGAACAGCCCGTCCACCTCGAGCTCTTCCTCCCTTCCCGACTTCAGGTCCCTGACCTTGACCCCCCGTACCTTCCCCTCTCCCAGGACCTCGGTCACGGCGCTGTCCCAGACGAAGCTGATCTTCGGGTTGGTGAGGGCCTCCCTCTTCAAGGCCGCGCTCGCCCTGAGCTCGCTCCTCCTGTGGATCACCTGGACCGAAGTGGCGAACTTGGTCAGGAACGTCGCCTCCTCCATGGCCGTGTCCCCTCCGCCGACCACGGCGACCTTCTTCCCCCTGAAGAAGAAAGCGTCGCACACCGCGCAGTTCGAGACCCCCTTCCCCATCAGCCTCATCTCTGACTGCAGATTGAGCCGCCTCGGGTTCGCCCCGGTCGCGACTATCACTGAAAGCGCCTTGGTGACCCCCCCGGCTGTGTAGATCTCGAACGGGTACGACTTGAAATTGACCTTCACCACGTCGTCCTGGACCAGTCTGGCCCCGAGCCTCTCCGCCTGGCTCTTCATCCTGGAGATCAGGTCCGGACCGAGCACCGGGTCGGGGAACCCGGGGAAGTTCTCCACCTCGCTGGTCAGCATCAGCTGGCCCCCATACTTCGTCCCCATGAAGACCAGGGGCTCGAGGTCCGCCCTGCAGCCATAGATGGCTGCGGTCAGCCCGGCGGGACCCGACCCTATGATCACAAGCTTCTCTATCCTCTCACTCATGGCTGTGCTCATCGACTCCTTCCGCCTCATAAATCTGCCCCCGGTCTGGGCCGGTTACAGCAGCTTCGCTTCTCTCTGGACGGTGTGGAGCTCGTCTGAAAGCTGGTTGAGGGCCTTCTCCAGCCTCCTGGTGTACTGGGGGAGCAGTCTGTCGAAGACCTCCTTCCTCATCTGCTTGAGGTAGTACTGCTGGTACAGGTTCAGCTTGTCCTTGGCCGCCCTGTCCACTTCGCGCTCGGTCACCTGTATCTGGTTGACCACCTCGAAGAACTTCTGACTGGTCGACTTCTGCTTGACGTCGTTGAGCCTCGCGAGCGCCTTGCTCCGGAAGGCGTCAACCCTCCCGCGCACTTCGTCGAAGTACGCCTTGTCGAGCTCGTTCGGGTCCTTCCCCTCGATCTCCGGCCATAGCCCGTTGATGAGGTCGGTCTTCTCGTCGAAGGCGCTGATCATGCTCGACGCCTGTTCTGACGAGGACTCTATCGACTCCTCGCCCCCGCCTCCCTCCGATTCCACCGAAGGCGTCCGCGCGACGAAGAGGCCGATCAGCAGCAGTATGAACACCACCGAAGCTACCGGTATCCCACCCTCGATGAACAGCCCCGGAGAGAGGGTGTAGGCGAAGGAGGTGGTGCCAGTCTGCCAGGGGGTCACAGACGACAACCTTGTGGGGGCTCCTAGCTCCGCCTTCGCTCCCTGACGCAGCGTGAGGGTGATGTTGTAAGAGTCGACGAAGGCGCTCACAGGCGGGGAGTCGGGTATGTTCACCGAGACCTGTCCTCCTGAGACGGTGAAGTACTTCGACGACAGCGGGTACTGGTAAGTGAGGGTGAAGACCGACCCCGGCTGGATGCCGTCGCTCGGATACCCAATCACCAGCGGGGGTCCGAGCTCCAGCGCTCCGCCGACCAACGTCGAGGTGAAAGGCGAGAGGAGGACCGGCTCTGTCGCCGTCGCCGTGATGATCGTGACCCTGCTCGTGGGGAGGTTCAGCAGCGAGAAGTAGATCTGAAGGAGCGGCGTGGTCCCGAGGTTCTTGAACTGAATCTCGTCGGTAACCACCGGGGTCCCGTTCGCCGACGCGGATATCGTCCTCTGGGCCGAGAAGACCTGCAGCGGGTTGAAGTCCTGGACAGTCGACTGCTGGATCGCCCTTACGGACGTCACAGCGGCGGGGGCGACGTTGGTGGCGGTCGCAGAGTAGGTGTTGTTGCTGCCGGTCAGGCTCGCGGTCAGGCCCTGGGGGCTCGACCTGAACGAAGTGGACGTAGGCATCTTCACGACGTTCACTATCCTGGCTACCGGCACGCTGATGGAAGGAGAGGAGAGGGTCAGCACGTCCAGACTCCCGTTCTTGGCCGTCGATACTATGTTGTTGAGCAGGGCGCTCAGTACGAACGTCACGTTGGCCCCGGCCTGAATCGACTGGCTGCCGGTCACCGTGAACGGCCCTCCCGTGGACGGAGGCGACCCGATCGAGAAGCCCGACGTAACCGACGTGGCGACCACATCCGACGACAGGTTCCCGAAACCGATCGTGATGGTGGGCACCTGGATGGCCGCGGTGCCGTTGTTCGCGATGTTCACCGTCTCGTTGACGGTGGCATACCCATACCGGTTCAGCGTGTAGAGGCTCCCCACATGGATCTGGGGTGCCCCCTGCGCGTCCGCCATCCCCAGGGACGGCAGGAACGCCAGGACGAGCAGGAACAAAAGGGCCGCTGTCACCAAACGCTTCAAGGGAGTTGGCCCATCGCCGCTACGTTCTTATTTTAAGCGTTTTTCGGCGAAAGGGAAATGCGAGACGCTCCTAGGCGTCATCCGCTCCTCCCGAACCTCGACGAGGCCCTCATGGCCAGGATGCTCGAGAAGGCCGGGGCCGCATCCATAGACGAGCTCTTCACGGACATCCCCCCGGACGTAAGGCTCGGCCGGAAGCTGAAGCTCCCCGAAGGCGCGTCCGAGTACGAGATCCGGCGGGAGGTCCAGGGACGGCTCGCCCAGAACAGGACGCCCCCCGGAACCCTCTGCTTCCTGGGCGGGGGGGTCTGGCCCCACTATGTCCCTGCCGCGGTCGAGTCGATCACCTCCAGGCAGGAGTTCTACACGGCATACACCCCCTACCAGGCCGAGATCAGCCAGGGGATGCTGCAGTCGCTCTTCGAGTATCAGAGCCTGATGTGCGACCTCCTTGGGATGGAGGCATGCAACAGCTCTCTGTACGACTGGGCCTCCGCCGCGGGCGAGGCCGTCAGGATGGCAGGCAGGGTTACAGGGAGGAAGAAGGTCCTGCTTGCGGGGAGCTCGGGGCTCCAGAGGAGGTCGGTGATCAGGACCTACACCGAGCCGATGGGCATGAAGCTGGAGACCGTGGCCTTCGACCGGACCAGAGGCACGCTGGACCCCGACGACCTGGCGCAGAAGCTCGGCGACGACGTCGCGTGTCTCTACGTGGAGAACCCGAACTACTTCGGCGTGATCGAAGACGGTATAGCCGAGCTGGCCGCAAAGGCGCGCTCCGCCGGGGCCCTTTCGATCGTGGGGGTGGATCCCATCTCTCTTTCACTCGTAAAAGAGCCGGGAGCCTACGGGGCAGACATCGTCGTCGGGGAGGGCCAGCCCCTGGGGATCGCGATGAACTACGGAGGCCCCCACCTTGGGATATTCGCGGTCAGGGACATCAAGCTCGCCCGGAGCATGCCAGGGAGGCTAATCGGGCTCACCACTTCGGTGTCGGACCCGACGAGGAAGGCCTTCGCCATGGTCCTGCAGGCGAGAGAGCAGCACATCCGCAGGGAGGCTGCCACCTCCAACGTCTGCACCAACCAGTCCCTCATGGCCCTGGCTGCGGCGAGCTACCTCTCACTGCTGGGCAAGGAGGGGTTCCGGACACTAGGAGAGACCGTGATCTCGAACTCCCACCATGCCGCGAAGCGCATTTCCCAGATCAGGGGGGTCGCGTCTCCGCACTTCAGGGGGGCTTACTTCAAGGAGTTCGTGGTCTCATACAAGAAGGCGAAGGCAGAGGCGGTGTTCAGGCGTCTCGCAAGGAAGGGGGTGCTGGCAGGTTACCCGGTGGCGAAGTCTTTCGGCCTCGGCTCCGAGGCCGGGACTTTCTGCGTGACCGAAGTCCACAACCGGGGCGACATCGAAAGGCTCGCGGCCGCGCTGGAGGAGGCGCTGTAGCTTGAAGAGGTTCACCCAGGCCGCCTGGGACGAGCCGCTCATCAAGGAGTTGAGCAGGCCGGGACGTGTCGGGAACCTGGTCCCGACCGACAGCCAGATCAAATCCCGGTTCAAGGACCCGGCTTCGCTGGTCCCGTCTTCCGTCAGGAGAGACTCGGTCAACCTCCCCGAGCTCTCCGAGCTCCAGGTCCTCAGGCACTTCAACAGGCTCTCTCAGATGAACTTCTCAGTCGAGCTCGGGATGTACCCGCTCGGCAGCTGCACGATGAAGTACAACCCCAAGGTCTCGGAGATGATCGCCGGGTCAGACGGGATGAAACATGCCCACCCCCTCCAGCCGGCGGAGACAGCCCAGGGGCTCCTCTCCATCTTCTACGAGCTCGAGCGCTATCTCAGCGAGATCACCGGCATGAGCCGCTTTTCCCTGTCGACCGCCGCCGGAGCCCAGGGGGAGCTCGCCGGGGTCCTGATGATCAGGAAGTACCTGATGGACCACGGCGGCGCAGGGAGGGACGAGATACTCGTCCCTGACTCGGCCCACGGCACGAACCCCGCGAGCGCAGCCATGGCCGGGTTCAAGGTGGTCAAGGTCCCCTCTGACGAGAACGGGCAGGTGAGGGCGAAGTCGGTGGCGGGCCTCTGCTCCGACAAGACTGCGGGGATGATGTTCACGGTCCCAAACACCCTGGGCCTCTTCGAGGGAGAGGTGGCCGAGGTCAGCTCCGCCGTCCACCGGGCGGGGGGGCTGATGTACTACGACGGCGCCAACATGAACGCGCTCCTAGGCAGGGCCCGCCCCGGGGACATGGGGTTCGACGTGGTTCACCTCAACCTTCACAAGACATTCGCCACCCCCCATGGCGGTGGTGGCCCGGGCGCCGGGCCCGTGGGGGTCACCAGGAAGCTGGCCGAGTACCTGCCGGTACCGGTGGTGTCAAAGGGGAAGAAGGGCTACTCTCTTGACTACGACCTCAAGCACTCGATAGGGCCTCTGAAGGGGTTCGTGGGGAACTCCGCGGTCCTCCTCCGGGCCTACATCTACATCCGTCTCCTTGGCGCGTCCGGCCTCGCCGATGTGTCTTCGCTCGCGGTGCTCGCCGCGAACTACCTGTGGAAGAGCCTCGACCCTGACGCCTTTCCCGCCTCCCACGGGAAGGGGATGCGCAGAAAACACGAGGCGGTGGTCTCCGTGAAGAGCGAACTCCCTGGCGCCGCCATGTCCGTGGCCAAAGCCGTCCTCGACTACGGCATGCACGCCCCCACCGTCTACTTCCCCCTGATAGTCCACGAAGCCCTGATGATAGAACCTACGGAATCGGAGCCTCTCGAGATGCTCGACGAGTACGCAGCAGCCCTCAACGAGATCTACGGCAAGATGAAGGACGGGAGCCTCGGCGAGGTCCCCAGAAACACCAGCGTGGGGAAGGTGGACGAAGTGAAGGCTTCGCACCCGATGACCCTGAAGGTGCACTGGTGAGCCCAAAGGTCATATAGGCTCCGAAACTCCGAGTTGCTCCCATTGCCCAGCGAGCTCTCCAAGCGCGTCGCCGAGAAGCTGAACAGCGTCGTGGACGAGGAGACCAACAGGAAGTTCGGTGAGCTGAACATAGTGACCGAAGTCTCTGAGACAACGACGGGTTCGATCAGGATCAGGTTCCAGCCGCTCTCAGCCTACAGTCCTACCGCCGTCGACACCGGGAGGGCCATCAGGAGCGCGGCGCTGGCGGTCGAGGGCGTCCTGAGCGTCAGAGTCGACTGCTCAGGGCACTTGATGGACGATCTGGTGAACCGACTGGTCAACCAGGAAGATATGGTGCCGAAGCTCATAAAGTGAGCTCGACGTATCAACCAAGACCGGGTAAACAAAAACTACTTCGTCGTCAACAATATTCAGTGATGGGTTTGTTTATGCGCAGTGTCAGCTAGGTGTGCGCCCCAGAATTGACTGTCAATAACCAAGTGACTGCCGTAGGGATAGGAAGCGCGGGGATCAAGATCATCTCTCTGTTGAGCCGAAGGTCCCTGCTCATCGACAGGTACGTGTACGTATCCTGCGACGACGGTGACTTCTCCACCGTCGACTCGAAGGACACCATCTTGATCGACTCTCCGATAGACCAGAAGCTTACCCCGGCATCAGTGCGGGGCCTCGCGCTGGGTTCCACGAAGAGGGTCCGGGAGGCGTTGGGAGGTTCCGACGTGGTCTTCATCGTCGCCGGTCTCGGGGGCGCAACGGGGAGCGGTCTTGCCCCGGTGGTCGCTTCAATAGCCCAGGGTTGCGGGTCGACGGCGGTGGGGGTGGCCGTGATGCCATTCGAGTTCGAGAAGAAGATGAAGTTTTACGCCGGGGTGTCGCTAAGGCGCTTCCGCTCTGCCTCAAAGGGGGTGGTGGTCGTCGACAACGACACTCTCATGAGGTCCTCGCCCGAGGACACGACCCTGGCCAACCTCTACGACACGGCGAACAAGGCGGTCGTGAAGGCTCTCGGCTCCCTCCTATCCAGGGCGACGGAGAACACGAAGCCCCTGGGGCTCAACAAGCTCCTCGGCGCTGTCGTCCAGGACGGGTACTCCCTCCTGGGGGTCTCCAGCAGCGGGGCGGCCGACAAGGCCGAGGACGCCCTGGCGGGCGCCGTGGTGTCTATCGGCAAACTGGCAGAAGCCAGGGAGGCGGGGCACGCGGTGGTCAGTCTCAACGCCGACGAGAGCCTTTCAGCCCAGGAGGTGGGCCTGGCGGTCGGGCGGCTGGGTTCGATAATGGACAACAAGAGCATCGACGTGGAGTACGCCGTGGATTACACGGGCGCAGCCCAGCTCCAGGTCAGCCTGCTCGCATCTGGCTTCAAGTCGACGAAGTATGACGACTATGACCCGCTGGCGAAGGTGCTGGGGGACAGATGCCTGGACGACGAGATGGATACGGCCCTCCCTGGAATGCTCGAGGCGCTGCCGTCCTTCGACTGAGCCAGCCTATCGCTTCGCGAAGTAGTCGCTCACCGGCCTGCTCTTGGTGGCCAGGGTCTTCGCACGCTCTATCTGAGCGTCTTCCAGCTTCCTGAAAGGAACCTCGGGCTTCCCGCTCAGTCTGATCGTCTCCCGGAACTTCCCAAGGGCTTCGACGCTCGGGGGCGGCGACCCGAGGCCAGCGAGTATCTTCTCGGAGGAGTTGGGGAGGAAGGGGTCCAACAGGATGGCGACCGCTTCGCAGATCGACAGGCAGGTGTGTATGACTCCTTCGCACTCCCCCCGATCCTCCTTGACCAGCTTCCAGGGCTGCTTCCGCTGAAAGAACTCGTTCCCCAGGTCGGCGATGGAGAGCACCCTGGTCAGGGCGTCCCTGAACCTCACCCCGTCGAGTAGCTTCCCGACCTCGTCGGAGAGCGCACTGACCTTGGTCAGCAGCTCTTCTTCCTCCCTGGTCCTCCTCTGTGAAGTGACCTCCCCTCCGAAGTTGTTCCAAGCGAACGTCGTGGTCCGGTGGATGAAGTTGCCGATGTTGGCCACGAGTTCGTTGTTCACCTTGCTCTTGAAGTCCCCCCACTTGAACTCGGTGTCCCGCGTCTCGGGGATTATGCTGATGAGGTAGTAGCGCCAGATGTCGGGGTCCAGCCCGGCCTCCGGGACCCTCTCGCAGAATATCCCCCAGTTGCGGCTCTTGGATATCTTGTCCCCTTCGTAGTTGCAGAACTGGAGCCCAACGACGTCGTAGGGGAGGTTCAGCCCGCCATGTGCGAAGAGCATCCCTGGCCAGAATATGGTGTGGAACGGGATGTTGTCCTTCCCCAGAAAGTTGTAGATCTCCGCGTCTTCGTCGAGCCAGAACTTCCTCCAATACTCCGGCTTCCCGTTCGCTTCCGCCCACTCCTTGGTTGCGGAGATGTAGCCGATGGGCGCGTCGAACCACACGTAGAACACCTTGTCGTCGTAGTCCTTCAGGGGGACCGGCACCCCCCACCTGAGGTCCCTTGTTATCGAGCGCTTCTTGAGGCCCTCCTTCAGCCACCCCAGCGCAAGGGACGTGACCTGCTCCTTCCACTCCTTCTTCGACCCTATCCATCGCTCGAGCTTCTCCTGGACCTTCCCCAGCTCCAGGAACAGCTGCCTGCTGTCTCGCCAGACCGGGACGCTGCCGTCTATATTGCACCTTGGGTTCACTAGCTGGATCGGATCGAGGAGCGTGGAGCACCGCTCGCACTGGTCCCCCCTGGCGAACTCATATCCGCATGCAGGGCAGGTCCCCTGCACGTATCTGTCGGGAAGGAAGATGTTGTCCTTTTCGCAGAACGGGAGGCGCATTTCCCCTTCACTCACGAACCCTTTCCTGTAAATCTCGAGAAAGAACTCCTGGGTCGTCTTGTGGTGGATGGGGGTGGACGTCCGGGTGAAGTTATCGTATGAGATGCAGAACCATGAGTAGATGTCCCTGTGGACCTGGTAGAGGGCGTCGGTGAGCTCCCTCGGGGTTATCCCCAGCTCCAGGGCGGCGACTTCTGTCGGCGTCCCATTCTCGTCCGCCGCTCCCACGAACAGCGTCTCGTAGCCCCTGAGCCTGCAGTGTCTCGCGAATATGTCGGCCGGGAGGTGGGAGCCCACTATGTTCCCGACGTGCGGGACCGCATTCGTGTACGGGAGGGCGCATAGGACGAGCACGCGCCTCCGCTTCGTTTTCCTCTCCACGGCTGGTCTCGATCCAGCCCCTTTCAGTATAAACCTTGGCTCAGATTTCCCAGCTTTTGGCGTACTCCCTCTGTTCCATGGTCTGGGCGCCGATAGAGATGCCCATGGACTTCAGGGCCGCCCTGGCTACCTCGTCCTCCAGCTCAGGAGGGACGCCGTACACCCGCTTCTGCATCTTGTCGTGCTCGCCATGGATGCGGATCGCGGCCATCATCTGGTTGGCGAACGACATCTGCATCACTTCCGGAGGGTGACCCTCGGCTGCCACGAGGTTCGCGATCCTCCCCTTCCCGACCAGGTACACCTTCTTCCCTGACGGAAGGGTGACCTCGTCCACGTTCGGCCTGACCTCCTTCACCCCCTTCGCCTTCGACATCATCGTCTTCACGTCGATCTCGACGTCGAAGTGCCCGGCGTTGGAGAGTATCGCGCCCTCCTTCATCTTCTCGACCGCGGAGTAGGGGATCACGTGCTTCTGGCCCGTGGTCGTGACGAAGAGCTGTCCCTCGCGGGCGGCCGCGTCGATGTCCGAGACGTCGAACCCGTCCAGGTGGGCTTCCAGCGCCTTCACCGGGTCTACTTCCACCACGGTGACCCTGGCCCCCATCCCCCGGGCCCTCATCGCCACCCCCTTCCCAACCCATCCATAGCCGACCACCACGGCCCTGACGCCGGCGAGCAGCAGGGCGGTCGCCCTCATGATGCCGTCCAGGGTGCTCTGCCCCGTCCCGTACCTGTTGTCGAACATGAACTTGGTCTTCGCGTCGTTCACCGCGATGACCGGGTAGGCAAGCTTCCCCTCGGCCTCCATGGCCTTCAGCCTCATGACTCCGGTCGTCGTCTCCTCAGACCCCCCGACGATCCCCCTGGCCTTCGCCATGTGCGCCGCGACGTGCAGGTCCGCCCCGTCGTCAATGAGCTGCTCTGGCCGAGCCCCCAACACCTGCTCGATGCACCAGTTGTAGTCCTTCGGCGACTGGCCCCTCCATGCCCATACGTCGGTCCGGGTCGAGAGGTACGCCGCTATGTCGTCCTGCGTGGAAAGCGGGTTGGCTCCTGCGAGCTTGACATCGGCGCCCGCGCTCAGCAGGGCGTCTATCAGGACAGAGGTCTCCTTCGTGACATGCAGGCAGACCCCGACCTTGATCCCCTCGAGGGGCCTGGACTTCCCATACTTCTCTGCCAGATTGGTGAGCGCCCCCATGTGGGCCTTCGCCCACAGGAAGTTCCTCTCTCCGTCCCGGCTCAGCTTCGCATCCGCTACCCTCGTCATCTCTTCTCTCCCCGCAGCCCTGCGACGGTGTCCTCTATCAACTGTCTGACTGTCCTCCCCGACATCTTCATCACCTTAAGGACCTCTCCATGGCTCACCTTCGCCTGCATCCCTGCCGCCCAGTTGGTCGCTATCACGACCGACGCGTATCCGATGCCCTTCTCGTTCGCCAGGACCACTTCGGGGACCCCGGTCATCCCTACCACGTCCCCGCCGAGTATCTTGTACATCTTGATCTCAGCCGCCGTCTCGAACCTCGGTCCCTCCGCGCACACGTAGACGAGGTGCTGGTGGAGGTCCAGGCCCATCTTCTTCGCGGCCACGCTCAGCTCCAGGTTGATGTGCCTGCTGTATGGATAGGTCATGTCCGTGTGCACGACCTTGTCCTCGAAGAAGGTCGTCTGTCTCCGCTTCGTGAAGTCGAGGAACTGCTCGATAAGGCCGACCGCCCCCACCCGGAACCCCTGGTTCATCGACCCTACGGCGCTGGTGGCGACGACCTCCTTGACCCCGAGCTGCTCGAAGGCAGCGATGTTCGCCTTGTAGTTGATGCCGTGGGGAGGAGACTTGTGCGCGGCCCCGTGCCTCGCTATGATGACGTATCCTTCCTCAGGGTGAGGATAGACCACCGCCGTGCCGTAGCGGGTCCTGACCGTCTTGGGTCCGCTCAGCTCGAAGTGCTCAGTGACGCCGGTGCCGGTGATCACCCCGACGGGGGGTCTGTCCCTAGTCATACTTCGCAAGGGAATAGACGTCATAGCCTGCCAGCTTGCGCCTTCCGTTGAGGGGCTTCAGCTCAGTGACGAACGCGAAGCCCACGACCTTGCCGCCGAGCCTCTCCACGAGGGTGGCCGCCGCCTTCGAGGTCCCGCCCGTCGCCAGG
The DNA here is from genome assembly GCA_027320175.1 of Nitrososphaerota archaeon. Classification (GTDB taxonomy): domain Archaea; phylum Thermoproteota; class Nitrososphaeria; order Nitrososphaerales; family Gagatemarchaeaceae; genus UBA183. Next base: position 20,485 of record DAHVLU010000010.1, on the reverse strand, counting down.
AGGTCGTCCACCACCAGCACCCTGTCTCCCTTTGAGATCGAGTCAGAGTGCATCTCCAGCCCCTGCCTCCCGTATTCCAGCTCGTAGTTCACGCTGATCTTTTTCGCCGGGAGCTTCCCTACCTTCCTGGCCGGGACGAACCCCACGCTGAGCCTGTCAGCTAGGGGCGCCCCTACTATGAACCCGCGGGCCTCTATGCCCACCACCTTGTCGAGCTTCGCGCCCTTCCACTTCCTCTCCAGCGCGTCGGCGACCCTCCTGTTCAGCTTCCCGTTCCTCCAGAGGGTTGTGAGGTCCTTGAACGGGATGCCCTTCTTCGGGTAGTCAGGAATGTTCCTGATCGCCTTCCTGACGTCAGCTTCGAGGCCCCCCACTACGCGGTCAGCCTCGCATGTTCCAGCGCCGACCCGCACCCGCAGGTGCGCTCCGCCGGGAGCCGCTTGACGATCTGCTCGATCAGCTTCCTCAGGTTCTCCAGGTTCCTGTTGAACACCCTGATGACCTCCTCATGCGAGACGGCCTTCACAGTGGGGTCCCCCTCCAGCCCAGCATCGTAGTCTGTGACCAGCGAGATGTTGAGGAAGCACATCTCCTGCTCTCTGGCGAGGACGACCTCCGGGTACTGGGTCATGTTGATCACATCCCATCTCTGCCTCGAGAAGAACCTGCTCTCGGCTTTGGTGGAGAACCTCGGTCCCTGGATCACCACCACGGTCCCCGCTTCGTGGAACTTCAGCCCAAGCACCTGTGCTGCCTCCACCGCCGTCCTCCTCATCTGGGGGCAGTACGGCGAGGCGGTGCTGACATGGGTGGTGAGGGGCCCGTCGTAGAACGTGTCCTTCCTCCCTGTGGTGAAATTCACGAACTGGTCGCAGAAGACGAGGTCCCCTGGACCTACCTCGCTCTTCAGGCTCCCCACCGCGTTGGGGGCGATTATCCGGCCCACCCCGAGTTTCTTGAATGCGAACAGGTTGGCCCTGTATGGCACCATGTGGGGCGGGAACTCGTGATGGACCCCATGCCGCGGCAGGAATGCCACCCTCTTCCCTTCTATCTCAGAGAGCGTGACCTTCGCGCTGGGCTTGCCATAGGGGGTCGCCACCGACACCCCGCGCGACCCTTTCGCAAACTTGTAGAACCCAGAGCCGCCAAAGACGCCGAACTCCGCCCTCGGCTTCACAGCCCGCCTCCCGGCGTTTCCGATTTAATCTTTTGACTTCGTGCGAACCTTCCCGCCACGCCAGAAGACTTGAAATACCGAGAACGGCGGATTCGTCCGATGCCCCATTCATACGAGGAGCTTCTCTCCAGGGCCAGGTCAGGGCTGGACAAGGACGCGAAGAAGTCCGGAGCCCTCAGGCTGGAGCTACCGGAACCAGACGTAATCTGGGTCGGAAACAAGACCATCTTCCGAAACTACGCAGAGTTCCCCAAACTCCTCAGGCGCGACTCGGCCCGGGTCCTGATGTACCTTGCCAAGGAGCTTGCCACCGCCGCCTCTCTCGACGGCGAAAGGGCGATCTTCATCGGCCGCAAAGACAAGGACTCTTTCGCACAGCTGCTCCAGAGATACCTCAAGGAGGGCGTGGTCTGCCCGGTCTGCGGGAGCCCTGACACGCATCTCGAGAAGGACAAGCGCATGTGGTTCATGGTGTGCGAGGCCTGCGGGGCAAGGTCAGTGGCCAAGGTGGCATGACCCCCGACGGCAGGGGGTTCTCGGTGAGGACTGCCGAGTTCAAGGGGACCATCCTCGTGAACATGTGCGACGAGGAGCTGGTGGGGAAGACGGTGGAGGAGGGGACCCTGAAGGTGCATCTCTCGAAGGAATTCTATTCTGGGGAGGTCGTGGACAAGGGTGAGGCTCTCAGGCTCATCCGCACCTGCTCGGTCATCAACCTCGCAGGGACGAGATCGGTGTCGCTCGCCGTGGAGAACAAGGTGGGGGCACCGGAGGCGGTGCGGGAAATAGACGAGATTCCTTTCCTCATGATCTACAAATTCGCGGGCTAGTCCCCGAACTTCTTCAGCATCTCTTTCTGGGCGCCCGTCAGGTGCCTGGGCACCTCCACGTTCACGATGACGTACTGGCTCCCCTTCCCCCTTCCTCCGACCTTGGGGAGGCCCCTGTCCTTTATGGTGAACCTCTCCCCCGGCTGCGTGCCGCTCGGGATCTGAAGCACCGCGTCGCCGTAGAGGGTGGGGACCTTGACCTCGGTCCCGAGCATCGCCTGGATCGCATTGATCTTCGTCGTGAAGTAGACGTCGCTGTTCTCTCTCACAAAGGTCCTGTGCGGCCTCACGTTCACGACGATGTAGAGGTCGCCCGGCGGGGTCCCTGACTCTCCCGCGTCCCCCTCCCCCCTGAGCCGGAGCGTATGGCCGTCTTCCAGCCCGCCGGGCACCACGAGGCTGATCCTCCGTCTCCGCTCCACGACCCCTCTCCCCTTGCAGTCGGCGCAGGGCGAATCGATGGTGAATCCCCTCCCCCGGCACCTGTCGCACGCCGTGACCCTGACAAGCCTCGCGAACCCCGCAGACTGCACCTTCTGGACCTGTCCGGTCCCTCCGCAGGTCCCGCAGGCCCTGGGAGAGGTGCCGGCCTTGGCCCCGCTCCCGCCGCAGGTGGAGCACATCTCGGTCCTCGGGATCTCGATCTCCCTGGTCGACTCTGACACAAGGTCCTCGAGGTTAAGCTGGAGGTGGTACGTGAGGTCCTCTCCCCTGGCCGGCCTGCCGCCCCCTCCGAAGAACTGCGAGAAGATGTCGTCGAACCCGAACCCCGCCCCCCGGAAGAACTCGCCGAAGTTGACTCCCCGGAAGATGTCTTCTTGGCTGTAACGCTGGTAGACCCCCTCTCTGCCGAACGAGTCGTACTGCCTCCGCTTCTCGTCGTCCGAGAGCACCGCGTAGGCCTCCGAGATCTCCTTGAACCGCTCTTCCGCCTCAGGGGACTTGTTCCTGTCCGGGTGGAACTGGAGCGCCAGCTTCCTGTAGGCGTCCTTGATCTGGTCCTTGGCGGCTCCCTTCGGCACGCCGAGTACTTCGTAGTAGTCTTTGGCAGCCAACCTGAGCGTCCCTACTTGCCTTCAGACACCTTGTAGTCGGCGTCGCTCACGTTCTGGCCCCCCTGCTGCGGGCCCGGCTCTGCCTGCTGGGTCCGGGCTTGCTGCTGGTAGACCGACGCCCCAACCTCCTGGAGGACCTTCTTCAGCGCCTCGTTCTTCTCCCTGATCTGGGCGATGTCTTGGCCCCCTATGGCCTTCCGGAGGTCGGAAGCTGCAGCGTCCAACCGGTCGAGGTTCGCCTTGTCGACCTTCCCTTCGAGGTCGCGCTTTGTCTTCTCGGTCGTATAGAGGACCGAGTCGGCTTCGTTCCTAAGCTCCGCTTCGTCTCTCTTCTTCTTGTCCTGGTCAGAGAACGACTCCGCTTCCTTGATCAGCCTCTCCTTCTCATCCTTGGAGAGCTTCGTCGACGCGGAGATGGTGATCTTGTTCTCCTTGCCGGTCCCCATGTCCTTGGCTCCGACGGTCAGTATCCCGTTGGCGTCGATGTCGAAGGTCACCTCGATCTGCGGGACCCCTCTGGGCGCCGGCGGGATGCCTGCCAGGTTGAACATGCCAAGGGACGCGTTGTCTGCCGCCATGCTCCTCTCCCCCTGCACCACGTGGATGGTCACCGCCGTCTGGAAGTCGGCCGCGGTGGTGAACGTCTTGCTCCGCTTCGTGGGGATGGTGGCGTTCTTCTCGATGAGGTGCTCCGTTATCCCACCCAGCGTCTCGACTCCAAGCGAAAGCGGGGTCACATCGAGCAGGAGTATGTCCTTGATCTCCCCCGCCAGCACCGCGCCCTGAATGGCCGCCCCGATGGCCACCGCCTCCATCGGGTCCACCCCTCTTTCCGCGGGTTTACCAGCGACGTCCTCGACGAACTTCCTCACCAGCGGCATCCTCGTCATCCCTCCGATCAGGATCACCTTGTCAACCTGTTCGGGCGAGAGCTTCGCGTCGCTCATCACCCTCCGTATGGTCTGCTCAGTCTTCGCGACTATGGGCCGAGATACCTCTTCCAGTTTCGTCCTGGTCAGGGTGTAGTGGAGGTTCTTCGGCCCCGACGCGTCGCTGGCGATGAACGGCAGGTCCACGTCGGTGGAGGTGAGGTTCGAAAGCTGGATCTTGGCCTGCTCCGCCGCCTCCTTGAGCCTGGCCATGGCAGTCCTGTCCGAGCCCAGGTCCAGACCCGTCTTCGAGCGGAAGTCGTCCAGGAGCACCTGGATCACTGCCTTGTCTATGTCCGTGCCCCCGGTCTGCGTGTCCCCTGACGTGGCCAGCACCTGGAACACCCCCTTCCCGAACTCCATGATGGTGGCGTCGTGGGTGCCGCCCCCGAAGCTGAATACCAGTATCTTCATCTCCTTCTCTGTCTTGTCCAGCCCGTAGGCGAGAGACGCGGCGGTCGGCTCGTTGATGATCCTCACTACCTCCAGGCCGGCTATCTCCCCTGCATCCTTGGTCGACTGGCGCTGGTTGTCGTTGAAGTGGGCGGGGACTGTGATTACCGCCTTCTTCACCGGGTAGCCGAGGAACACCTCGGCGTCGTGCTTGACCTTCTGCAGGATGTACGAGCTGAGCTGTTCCGGCGAGTAGTCCTTTCCCGTAAGGGTGACGCGGTAGTCGGTGCCCATCTTCCTCTTGATCTCGAAGACCGTCCCGTCTGGGTTGGTTACAACCTGCCTCCTCGCGGGCTCGCCCACAAGCAGCTGCCCGTCCTTGGTGAAGGCCACCACTGAAGGGAACATCTTCCCCGCGGGGGTCGCTCCCTCGGCGCTTGGGACGACCACCGGCCTCCCTGCCTCCACCACGGCCGCGGCCGAGTTGGTGGTGCCAAGGTCTATCCCGATGATCTTCTCTCTCGCGCTACTCACTGATCTTCGCCTCTCCACTGGCCGCCTTTGACGCCAATTCAACTTTTACCATACTGGGCCTGAGGACCTGACCTCTGAACAAGAACCCTGGCCTCACTTCCTCGACCACCATGTCGGTCCCCCTGGCGTCCCCCTGGGACTTCGCGACCGCCTCGTGCACCGCCGGGTCGAAGGGCTTCCCTACCGCCTCTATCTTCTCGACCCCCACGGCCCTGAGCGCAGAGAGCAGGTTCCGCTGAACCATCCCTATCCCCTCCATCAGGTCTGCCCGCTCTGCCCCTTTCTCCGCATGCTTCACCGCGAGGTCCAGCTCATCCTGGACCACGAGGAGCCTGCTGACGAGCGACCTCGCCGACGCTTCGCCTGCTTCCTTCAACTCCCTCTCCGCCCTCTTCCGGTAGTTCTCCAGGTCGGCCTGGGCGTACTTCAGTCGGGTCAGAAGCTCCGCGTTCCTCCCCTTCTCGTTCTTCAGCTCTCGCTCCAGCTCGCCGAGCGCCGCTTGTTCCGCACCCTGAACTCCTTCATCTTTCGATTCTGACATGTGAGACCAGCCGTTCCCGCAGGAATCTCGTGCGCCTTCTCTCACATGTATAAATTTTAACGACTCCTGGCTAGCGCGTGGCCGAGCCAGACGAGACCAGCAAGATGAGAGAGCGCCTCCTACGCTTCGAGCGGGAGAGCAGGTACCTCAGGAAGGACTCGGACGAGAGGAAGGTCCTGGAGGAGGTGTTCGACAGGTCGACCCAGCTGGCCATCGAGGAGCTTATCGCGAGGAAGGACCTGGGCGAGCTGTACGGGGTCGTAAGCGCGGGGAAGGAGGCGAGGGTCTACCAAGGAAAGGACAGGGAGAAGGACCCGGTGGCAGTCAAGATCTACCTCGTCTCAGCCTCGGACTTCCGGAAGCGCATGAGCTACATAGCCGGGGATAGGAGGTTCGGTAAGCTCCCGTCAGGCTCCAGGGACACGATCTATCTCTGGACGCGGAAGGAGTTCAAGAACCTCCAGCTCGCAGACTCCGCGGGGATCAGAGTGCCCAAACCGCGCGCGTTCCTGAAGAACATCCTGATCATGGAGTACGTCGGGGTCCCCCCGCAGCCCGCCCCGACCTTCGCCGAATCCGAGGTGGACGAAGCCGACTACAGGTGGACGTTCGAGACCATCGGTACGCTTTGGAGGAAGGCGAAGATGGTGCACGCTGACTTTTCAGAGTTCAACGTCTTCAAGACCCCCGAGGGCGACGTGCTCTTCGACATGGGGTCGGCCGTCCTCGCTTCCCACCCCCAGGCCGGCCAATTCCTCAAGAGGGACGTCTCGAACATGGTCAGGTTCTTTAGGAAGCGCGGAATCTCGGGGAAGAGCCCCGAAGATTGGGCAGAGGAGATCACCAGATGAGTTTCGAGCAGGTCGTGCGGATTCCGGTCGAGAGGGTCGGCGCAGTGATCGGGAAGGAAGGGGCCACCAAGAGGTTCCTCGAAGGAGAGCTCGGGGTGAAGCTCTCCGTCGACAGCCGGGAGGGCCTGGTGACAGTGAAGGCCGAGTCCGCCGTAAAGATCGACCCGTTCTCCGCGACCCGGGTGATCGAAGCCATCGGGAGAGGCTTCGCTCCACAGAAGGCGAGGAGGCTCCTTGATGAGGGGACCGCACTTGAGGTGATCGACCTGCGCGACTACGCCGGACACAGCGTCAATTCGCTGGAGAGGATACGCGGGAGGGTCATCGGGCTGAAGGGCAAGTCGAGGAGGGTCATAGAAGAGCTCACGGGGTGCCACCTCTCGGTCTACGGGAGGACTGTGGCCATCATCGGGGAGGCCGGAGAGGTTCAGCTGGCCTCGGATGCAGTCAAGTCCTTGGCGACGGGGAGCCAGCACAAGAACGTGTACAACACGCTGCAGAAGGCGCGGACCAAGCGGAAGATGGAGCGGATGTTCCTGTGGGAAGGGACATCTCCGGAGACGATCGAGGAAAAACTCCGGAAACTCGAACATTAGCATATATCCGGTTTACGCCAGTACCTGCGGGGCGGGCACTGGCTCCTGCAAAGATGGAAATAGTCCTATTGGCATGCAATTCGACGGAAGTAGACATGAAGGAGATGGCCTAGCCTGAGCAGCAGAGCGACGTTTGCAGAGACATCATCACTTCAGATGTCCCAGCTCTACGCAGAAGGGCTCTCCATCGACGAAATAGCCTCACAGACCGGAAGGTCCTATTACTATACAAGGGAGAAGCTCCTCGAATCAGGCATGGCACTGCGGAGCAAAGCAGAGGGCACCAGGCTCTATGTATCTCGACATCCGGAGTGGTCGAGGCAATTCGTCAAACACAGGGTTGTGGGCGGGGAGCCGCTGACAGAGACCAAGGTTCTCCTCCTCGCGATGATGGCGACGGAAGGATACACAGACGAAACTTCGTTCGGGTTCACCAATCGCCAAGACCTGTTGCACGCAGAATTCATTGGTCGGGTCAGAGACGTTTATGGTGACGTCCATGTTGGCCGAAACGGTCTCACTTCGAGGGTCTCAAGCATCGAAATTGCCAGGGACCTAGCAGGATTCCTACCATTCAAGACATTCAATGCCGAAGCCCTGAATTATATCATGAAATCGGCTTCAACGACTCCGAAGGTCCTTAGGGTCATCGCTGACACCGAGGGGGCATTCATCATCTCCATCAAGAAGGCAAAGCGCAATTTCACCGTAGAATCAAGAGTCGTGCTTGCGAGCTCTAATCCGCGGTTCACGGCCCAAATCGGAACCCTCCTGGACGCAGTGGGGATAGAGCACCGTGTCTCGTCCCTGGGCGCGATTATCTACAAGAAGAGCCAGATAGCCCGATTCATCGAAGGAGTAGGTTTCACCCCTGGCGTCAAGGTAGTCCGACGGAAGGGGGTTGTATCGAACTGGTACGGGGCTGAGAAGGCGGGCCTGCAGAATCTCTTCCTGAAGGTATCTTTCGAACAGAAGCGGGCACGCGCCATGGGTATCAGAGGGTGCTTCGCGGACTGCTTGACGAGAGACCAGACTTTTCGGCGGCTCCGGAGCTGGTACGCCGAGGTCAATGGGGGTGGTGAATCCTGAGCAGCAGAACTGCGTTCGCAGAAATCTCGCCCTCTGAATTCTTTCTACCGTAATCGTGACCTCGCAGGCTTCACCAACCCTGCGCGGGCGCTCTACATGGCGGTAAGAGAACTGGTCGAGAACTCCTTCGACGCGGCGGAGCTGGCAGGCATAAACCCTGACGTCTACGTGAGGATCATGGCGGAGAACCCCAACCCTGAGATCCCCGAACCCAAGCCCTACCGGCTCACTGTCGTTGACAACGGCCCTGGCGTGGCGCCGCAGCACGTCCCCAGCGCCTTCGGGAAGGTGTTCTACGGCTCGAAGTACGTCCTGAGACAGTCAAGAGGGATGTTCGGGCTCGGCGGCACCATGGCCATACTGTACGGCCAGATCACCACCAACCGGCCTGTGACGATAGTCTCCTCTCCCGACGGCAAGAGGAAGTACGGGTTCCAGATGATGATCGACATCAGCGAGAACAGGCCGATGGTCCTGAAGCGCTTCAACAGCGACGCCGACGGGACCACGGGGACCAGGGTGGACATGATCCTCGAGGGGGACTACCTACGCTCTTCGCAAAAGATAGGGGACTACTTCAAGCAGACCGCCATGGTCGCGAGCTACGCCAACATCACCTTCGTCGACCCCCAGGGGCAGGTCACCTTCTACGAGAGGGCGACCACTTCCATGCCACCGCCACCGAAGGAGACACTCCCGCACCCCTACGGCGTAGACGTGGAGGCCCTCAAACGGATAATCAAACTATCGGAGGAGCACGACATGAAGACGTTCATGGTCACCCACTTCCACAGGGTGGGGGACAAGATCGCTACCAAGTTCCTCGAATTCGCGGGCATCAGCCCTAGGCTCCCGCCCAAACGGCTGAACACGAACCAGGTCGTCGCGATAGTGGACGCGCTGCAGCGGTTCCCCGACTTCCTCCAGCCCGACGCGGCTGTCCTCTCCCCCATCGGCGAGGATATCCTTCTCACGGGGATCAACAAGGAGCTCCAGCCCGAGTTCTCGACGGTGGTCACGAGGCCACCATCCTCCTACTCGGGGTTCCCCTTCCTCGTGGAGGTGGGGGTCGCCTACGGCGGCAAGGTCCTCCAGCCCGGGGTCAAGCTGTTCAGGTTCGCCAACAGGATCCCGCTGCTCTATGACGAAAGCTCCGACGTCAGCTTCGAGGTCCTCAACGAGGAGGTTGACTGGCGCAGGTATCACGTCCCCCAGGACGCCCCGGTGGGGGTGATCACCCACATCGCGAGCACCAGGATCCCCTACAAGACGGTGGGGAAGGAGTACATCGCCGACAGGCCCGAGATCCAGAGGGAGATCAGGAACGCCGTGAGGGAGGCGCTGAGGCGCCTAGGCATCTTCCTGTCGAAGAAGGGGAGCATGGAAGCGGTCCAGCGGAAGATGAACATCTACGGGAAGTACCTGCCTCTCATCGCCCAGTTTTCGACCGAGCTGGCGGGGAAGACGACCCCGCCGGACTACAAGAGGCTGATCGGCGAGGGCGGGATGGTAGTAGAAGAAAACGAGGCGGCAGCCGCCGAGTCGGAAGCCGCAGGAGGAGTGGAGAATGCCAGCAAAGAAGAAGGCGACCAAGAAACAATCGACAAGTACGGCGGAAGCTAGGCAGAGCACCGTCCAGGGGCTCCTGAAGGACCTCGGGGGGAGCATCTACGGCGACCTGGACGAGGGGCGCTTCCCCAGCCTGACGCTGGCCAGCAGGTCGGTCCGCAACATAGTCTACGACAAGAAGCTCCAGCAGTTCGTCCTCGGTCCGACCACCGTGAAGAAGTCGTCGGGGAACATCAAACACATACGTCCGTTCACACAGCTGGTGTGGCTCGCCTACTTCGCGAAGAAGCTGGTGGACGAGAAGCGGACCTCGACCCTGAGAGACGTCTTCTACTCCGCCCAGGCCTTCAACGTCGAGTTCCAGGACCAGGCCGAGTCGGACGAACTGATCACCGACCTGGAGGTGCTCATGCAGATGGCCCGCGAAGGGATGAACATCTACCCGGAGGAGAGGAGCGCGATCTTCGGGGACATGAAGATCGAGTACACCGTCCCCGGATATGAGGGGAGGCTCGCAGACCTCTCAGCCAACCCGGACGGCGTCATGATTGGGCCTGCGCTCACCACCGCCGAGTTCAGGGACACGGACGCTGAGATGGTCCTTGCGATCGAGAAGGGCGGCCTCTTCACCAGGTTCATCGAAGAGAGGGTCCATCAGAAGTACAAGGCGATCCTGATCAACACAGCGGGCCAGCCTCCGAGGTCCACCCGGTATCTGATTCGCCGCCTCAACCAGGAGCTCGGCCTGCCGGTGGGGATACTCTGCGACGCAGACCCCTGGGGGGCGCACATAGCCATGGTCATCAAAAGCGGGAGCGCGAACGCGGCCCACCTCAGAGAGCTGACCACCCCCAACGCCGTCTGGCTGGGGGTCTACGCCAGCGACATCCAGAAGTACAAGCTCCCTTCGGACAAGCTCACCGAGGTCGACGTCAAGAGGCTCTACGAGCTGAAAGCGGACCCCCGCTACACGGAGAAGATGTGGCACGAAGAGCTCGAGACATTCCTGAAGTACAAGCGGAAGAGCGAGCAGGAGGCATTCGCCAGGTACGGGCTCAGCTACATCGTGGACACCTACCTCCCTGAGAAGCTCCAGATGATGAAGAGCTCCTAGGCTTCACGGCGGCTAACTGCTAAATACCCTGACCAGTCTGGCCGAAAAGACAGCCTTGACGTTCACAGCGCAGCAGTCCAGGGTCGACGCCCTCGTCAGGCTCCTGGGCCTCATCGTGCTGGCCTTCGGCCTGCTGATGCTCTACTACACCTACGCGAATGCCGACGCGGCGGGCATAGCGCCTGAGATAATCACGGTGAACTACTCGCTGGGGATACTCCTCTCCGTCGTAGGGCTCTTCGCCACTTTCTCGAAGTTCAAGTGACAGGTTTGCCAATCAAGATAGCGGTGGCCGGGGTCGGCAACTGCGCCTCGGTGTTCGTGCAGGGGATCAGGTTCTATTCTGGCGACGAGCGCAAGGGCCTCTGGCACCCCAACATAGCCGGCTTCAAGGCCAAGGACGTCCAGGTCGTAGCTGCCTTCGACATCGACGCCCGGAAGGTGGGCCTCGAGCTGTCCAAGGCGCTGCTCGCGCCTCCGAACGTCGCAAGGCGCTACCTGTCGCTGCCAAGGTCCAAGGTCATCGTCGAGCCCGGCATCACGAGGTCAGACGTCGCGCCGCACCTCAGCGGGGCCAGGCTGGAAAGGTCCAGCTCTGAGGACGTGTCAAAGAAGCTCGAAGCCGCTGGGGCAGACATGCTGGTGAACCTAATCTCCTCCGGCTCCAGCGCGTCATCGGAGGAGTACGCCCGGGCGGCCCTGAAGGCGGGGATCGGGTTCATCAACTGCACGCCCGCCCTGGTCCTCAGGAACAACAAGCTCGTCGCCGACTTCCAGAAGGCGAAGCTTCCGCTCATCGGGGACGACCTCATGAGCCAGTTCGGGGGGACCGTCTTCCACAAGGGGCTCCTTGGGCTGCTCGTCAAGAGGGGGGTCAAGATCTCGAAGAGCTACCAGCTTGACGTGGGAGGCGGGTCAGAGACCGAGAACACCATCAACGAAGAGATCAAGATGGCGAAGAGGGCGGTGAAGACCGACTCCGTGGCCACCGAGGTCCCCTACAAGTTCGAGACCATAGCCGGCACAACCGACTTCGTAGACTACATGGGGAACGACAGGACGAGCTACTTCTGGTTCGAGGGGAACTCATTCCTTGACAGCGGCATCTCAGTCGACGTGTACCTGAGATCCACCGATGGCGCGAACGCAGGGAACGTCCTGCTCGACGTGGTCAGGGCCACATACCGCTCCATGAAGGTCGGAAAGCTGGGGACCATGGGTGAAATCTGCGCCTATGGCTTCAAGTCTCCGCCCAAGCCCGCGCCCTTCGAAGAGGCCTACACCAAGTTCGCCGCGCTCTACGTCCGCTGAGTAGCCCCTTCCTTCGAGTCCTGAGAACTTGGTGTCCTCGGGCGTTACTGACCCTCAGGGAGCAAGACCGCAGCTTGGGCCTGGTGGGGCATCGACCCTCCATCGAAAGGTTTGAAATGTCGAACTCCCCTCCAGAGGCTTGGACGATGAAGTTGGAGAAGGTCGGCAGGCTCGAGTTGACCTACACCGATATGGACGAAGAGCTTTCGTATCAGGACGGGGGGCAAGTCTATGGGATCCTCACAGGAAAACTCGAGGCAGGTGAGCTGGAGGGGACGCTCCACACGACCAATCTCGCCCGTCAGCGCCCGGACGGAGTGTTCACTCCCACCCTACGGGGGCTCTTGACCACATCCCAGGGAGCAAAACTGTTCTTCACCATGGACGGACTCTCCCTCCGTGACCCCAAAGCCAATCCTCCAAGGCGTCAGGTAGTCGCTGGAATCACGTTTTGGACAGCCGACCCCAAGTTTAGGAGTTGGAACGACGTCTACCTTGTCGCAGAGCTGGAGGGCAGGGCAGTAGGCAACGCGTGGGGAGTGGTCGGCAACCTGTACCAGTGTATCCCGGAACTGTGAATGCCGAGTTATTTCCACTGCCTGTCGGACCTTTTTGGGCCTCTCTTGCGTTTTGACAGGCAGATCCAACTACCACAGGCGTCATGCCCTGGCGTAGTAAGACCGAGGCTATTCTGCCAAACGGCGTCAATTCTAGGTTAATCGACGAGCGGCGACGGTCGGACTCGAACCGACGACCAATTGGTCTCCGCCTGGCGGGTTAACAGCCAATTGCTCTACCACGCTGAGCTACGTCGCCGCGTTTCGACGGGCAATGAAGTGCGCTCAAAAACGTTGTTTATACCCCAATCCGGCCTCCGGGGCATCATGGGAGGGCCTACACCGGCTGACGGCAGAAGGGAAGTCGAGGGGGTGGTGCGGGCCTTCTTTGAAGCGGGCAAGAACAAGGATTTGACGGCTCTTGCGGACTTCCACGCGCCCAGGGAACTCTTCACGAAGTTCGACGAGAACCCCCCTTACACGCGCCAGAATTCCGAGGAGGCGTTCGTCTACGAGCAGGCCGCTTTCGCGAACATCTCCGACTACCGGTATTCCATCGACGACCTGCGAGTAGACCTCCTTGGCGAGTCTGCGGTGGCTACGTTCTACCTCACCTACGGCGGGATGTTCGTGAACGACTACTCGTTCGAAGGCTCCCCCGTCAGCGGGAGGGCGCGGGTGTCCATGGTCCTGGTAAGGACGCCGAGGGGGTGGAGGATCGCCCACGAGCACTTCAGCAGATATCCCGACTGGGTCGGCCCCAAGCCCAAGGGCTAGCGCCACCGTTATCTATCGAACCTGCGTCCGCATGGGGGCTTGGCCCTGGACTTGTTTGACGCCTGGTACTTCATCTTGGGCCTCCTCCTAGCCAACGGAGTCCCTCACTTCGTGTTCGGGCGCGCCGGGAAGTTGTTCCGGAGCCCCTTCGGCAGGAGGTCACCCCCGAAGGTCAACGTTGCGTGGGGGTCGGCCAATTTCCTCGCCGCCACGGCAATCGGCCTGGTGGTGGCGTACGCCGGCCTCTACGACTCGTACTCGCTGCTCTTCCTCCTCCTTGGCTTCTGGCTGATGGTGCTGAACTTTGGCTTCTCCATCAACAGGTTCCTGAACGAATAGGCCCTCACGCACCCGAGGTGATCCTTGACGGCTGACGCCACCAATGGTACAGGATGACCGCCACGACCGCAATCCTTCCATAGATCGTGAAGCCCATGAGCTCCGAGGTCACCGGGATGTTGAACAGCCCGCCCTGGAACGTGAACAGGACGGTCGAACCTTGGAACCCGAGCTGGCCCTCGATCCAGGGGAGCAGGGCCCTGTGGAATCCAAACAGTAGGTCTCCCACGAAGAAGTACCCTACGTCGTTCATCAGCGACACCAACAGACCCAGGCTCAGGGCAAGCTGCCAGTCCTTGAACCCCTGGAACACGATCAGAACCCCGAACGGGGCCATGTAGGTCATCACCAGCCAGATGTGGTAGGCAGGGGCGCTCGTCCCGTACAAGTCCACCCAGTTGATGAGCACCAGGCCGTAGAAGGCGGAGAAGAGGATGAGCTTGAGCAGGGTCATCTGCCTGACATCTGTCGGCCTCAGCCCCCACACTATCATCTCGATCCCGTTCAAGAAGACGATTACTCCCAACAAAGGCACCAACGTCAGCGCCGCGATGTTGGGGATGATGACGGCCCCCACCGCCAGCAACATCGTAAGCGCGCCCATGAGCAGCGCAGACCCCCTCAGCCAGGCAGGGTGCCCCCTCTTGGTCGAATGCAGGACCCTCCCCAGACCCTGGATTGCCAGGGTGATGGCGAGGAGAAAGACGAGGGTCTCGAAGCTCATCCCTGGCAGGACTATCCCGACTGCGAGCAAGGCGGCGGTCAGCAGCCCCCCTCCCAGGAGGCCGAGGGACTCGAGGCGCGCCAGCCCCTTTCGGAAGCCTCCGCTGACCATCATCCTCACGGCGCTGAAGACCAGCGCCACAGAAAGCAGGAGGACCAGCTCTGAGGTCTGATAGTCAAGGTTGGCAAGAACAACCACGGACACCACCACCGACGCAAGCCCCAGGATCACCTCGGAGAGCCTGAGCCATTGGGGCGGGGCTGCGCTGTCTGGATTGGGTGTCATCGGCGACCCTTGGACCCGGCTGTTAACTAAGATTGGTGTGGGCCCGGCCGGATTTGAACTGGCGACCGACCGGTCTCTCCAGGGTACGCCCGTATGAGCCGGTCGCTCTAACCGAACTTCTCGCTCGGGCTCTGAGCTACGGGCCCACTTTCGCCGCTCCCCGGCTGCTGCCTTTAAGCGGCTCGGCTAAGCGTAAATAGCCCCGAAAACAGTCAAATTCCAGTAACACAGTGAGCAAGGACCAAGACGAAGGGTTCGAGGACATCCTGGCCGAGCTCGACCGCGAGGAGGCAAGGGTAAAGATCAGGATGGAGATGCGCCGCTTCGGAAAGCCGACCACCGTGATAGAGGGCATCAAAATGAGCGACAAGGACCTCCACGAGCTCAACTCGAAGATGAAGCGGGCCCTCGCTACCGGAGGGACCGTGAAGGACGGGATAATGATCCTCCAGGGAGACCACAGAGAGAGCGCCGCGAAGATGCTCAAGGAGAACGGCTTCTCTGAAGGGGCCATAGAGGTAATCTAGGCGCCTCCGCCGCGTCTCATCTGCTCGACCCATCTCAAACTTTTAAAGGGTAATTCAAGGCGCCGCCTACAGGCGGAGTCATAATGTCGAAGCCCATTACGACCTTCGAGGACTTCGTCAAGCGGATAATCATCGTAGTGTTCTGGGTCGCCCTCGTGTCCGTGGTCGTCCTGCTGCCGATCTACTACCTTCTGGACGCCGAGTTCCACTTCCCGGTCGACTTCATCCATCTTGCGATAAACCCCAACCTCATCATAGCATACCAGCTGAACCTCCTGGCGACCGAGCCGTTCCGGACGCTGTTCGCCCTGACCGTCTTTCCGGGGTTCACCTTCGTCGCTGTGTACGGTACCATCTTCATGGGGTGGGTCGAACGCAAGCTGACCGCGAAGATCCAGCTCAGGACCGGCCCGATGTACGCCGGAAGGCTCGAAGGCATCCTGCAGAACATCGCAGACTTCTTCAAGCTCGCGTTCAAAGAGATAGTGATTCCGAACGGCGTGGACGCTGCGACATTCGTCGCCGTCCCCTTCGCGCTGATGGCGGTCGCGGGGGCTCTTGTAGCCCTGGTCCCGCTTTCCCCCACCACATACATCGCCAACCCTTCAGTAGGGGCCGTCTTGGTATTCGCCATCCTCGGCTTCACCCCGGTGATAGTCCTCCTCGCGGGGTGGGCGAGCAACAGCAAGTACCCGTTCCTCGGCGGGCTCAGGGCCCTGCACCAGCTGGTGGCCTATGAGATCCCGCTGATACTCTCGCTGGTGGGAGTGGTAATCCTCTCAGGTCAGCTCGACCTGATGAACATAGTGCAGGCACAGACGGGGCTGTGGTACATCGTACTACAACCGATCGGCGCCATCGTGTTCTTCATAGGCGCGCTGGCTGAGCTCGAGCGGATACCCTTCGACATCCCAGAGGCGGACAGCGAGCTGGTCGCAGGCTGGCAGACCGAGTACACCAGCATGCTCTTCGGCACCTTCCAGCTGGCCAACTTCTCCAGGATGTACATCCTGGCAGGGCTCTTCACCACGTTCTTCCTCGGAGGCTGGCTCGGCCCGGCCCCGGTCCCGCCAGAGGCCTGGTTCATCCTGAAGGTCACCGTGGTGATGATCCTGATGATGCTGCCTCGGTCGATCATGCCGAGGCTCAGGATCGACATGCTCCTCAGGGCCGGCTGGGTGAAGCTGCTCGCCCTGTCCTTCGCCAACATCTTCCTGACCATGGTGATCGTATCACTGGGAGTGGTTCACTAGCATGGCGGTCTTGTCCTACATCAAGGGGGTCTTCGTGGCCACCTGGTCCGGCGTCAGGCACCTCTTCCGGCCCCGAATGACGCTGAAGTACCCCGAGCAGAAGCTCGACCTCGAAGGGCCGGGCTACAAGTACGACGCCAAGCTGGGGGTCGGCCTGCCCGGGTTCAAGGGGAGGCACGTCCTGTCGTTCGAGAAGTGCACCGGGTGCCAGCTCTGCGCCATCGCCTGCGACGGAATCGCCGTCGCCATCGACATGCAGAAGGTCGCGAAGGGAAAGCCGCAGAACAAGAAGGACATCTGGCCCGCGGTAGACTACGGCAGATGTGTCTTCTGCGGACTCTGCGTCGACGCCTGCCCCTTCGACGCCCTGGACATGACCAACGACTATGAGCTCTCCGCCTTCGACAAGATGAGCCTGAAGTACACTCCAGACATGCTCTCCGTCCCTCCGAAGCTGGAAGGGAAGAAGTACAAGGTGAAGTTCGACACCGACAAGGGGGTCGTCACCTACGGCTGACCTCGTGTTCATCGCCGCGGCTGTGGTGACGGTCGGGAGCGCGATCTTCGCCCTCGAAGCCAAGGAGATAATTTACGGCGCCATAGGCCTAGCCGGCTCCCTCTTCGGGGTCGCCACTCTGTTCTTCCTGCTGAACGCCCCCTACGTCGCGGTGTTCCAGATTTCGGTCTACATCGGGGCGGTAGCCGTCCTCATCCTGTTCACGGTCATGCTGGTGAGGCAGGAAAAGTGGGCCAAGGAGGTGAAGCCCAGGTCGCTGACCCGCGTGGCAGGGCTCTTGACCGGGTTCGCCGTGGTCCTCGCCCTTGTCTTCGCCGTTATCGCCACCAACCTTTCGCAGTTCAGCAGCATAACCAACAGCGCGACCTTCATCAACATCGGGCAGCTCATATCCACCGGGGACTCGCCGGTCCTCGAGGTCCTCGCCCTGGTGCTGGCTGCTTCAGTGATAGGCGCTCTGACCCTCTCTAGGGTCGACCGGGAGGACACGAGCCAATGAACTACCTGTCAGACTACGTCATAGTCTCCGCGATGCTCTTCGGCATAGGCGTCTACGGACTCGTGACGAAGAGGAACGCCCTTCGGCTTCTCTTCGCCGTGGAGCTGATGATCAATGCGGCGAACCTGAACTTCGTCGCCTTCGGCCAGTACCTCCCCTATGCATCTGGGGCGCCCGCGCCCAACGCCCTCGGCCAGACCTTCGTGCTTTTCTCAATCGCCCTCGCCGCCGCCGAGGCGGCAGTCATTCTCGCCATAGTGGTGGTGGCATACAGGCTGCACCAGGACGTCGACGTAAGCGAACTGAAGTCCATGGAGGGCTAGAAAGTGTCGAGATACCATCCTGCATCCAAGAAGGAGACGCCGGAGTAGTCGCAAGTGTACCCATACCTGCTGCTACTGTCGGTACTCGCGCCCATAGTCGCCGCCGCGCTTTGCTACCTCGCCTCGCCGTGGCTGGGGAGGCGCGTAGGATGGATCGCATTCGCGGCCCTATTCCTCACCACCGCTGTTCTGATGCTCGAGGACGGCCCCGCACTCTTCTCCGGCGGCTCGGTGGCGGCCGAGTCTTACCCCTGGGCGCCAAGCGCGGGCCTGACCTTCGGGTTCCTGGCTGACGGCCTCAGCTTCCCTGTCGCCATCATGGTCAACCTTGTCCTGGCCGCCACCGCGGTCTATTCGATGCCCTACATGCAGGGAAGGGTCAGGGCGCTCTTCGGCGAAGAGAGGTCGGGGAGCTACGGCTTGTACTATCTGAACTTCATGCTCGTGGCCGCAGGGCTGATGGGGATCGTCCTCTCGACGAACCTGATTGAGCTCTATCTGTTCCTGGAGCTCGTGCTCATCCCCACGTTCGTCATAATCAGCCTGTTCGGCTACGTGCAGAAGGAGCGGGTCGCCATAATCTACATCATCTGGAACCAGTTGGGCGCCTTCATCTTCCTCGCCGGGATCGCCCTCTTCTATTCGGCCGCGGGGACCTTCGACCTTACCCCCGCGTCCCTGGCCGCGGCGTCTGCCAACTCGCTCGCCTACTGGATCGTGGGGCTGATACTCGTCGGATGGCTGGTGAAGATGGCGGTCTTCGGAGTCCACATGTGGCTCCCGATCACCGAGGCCGAGTCCCCGACTTCCTTCGCGCCAACCATGGCCGTCGTCTCCGGGATAGGGGTCTACGTCATAGCCAGGGTGCTCTTCTTCGGCATGCCCTCTGTCTTCAGCGCCTTCAGCCTTCCACTGATGGCCTGGGCAGTCCTCACCATGTTCTACGGGGGGGCGGTGGCCATGGCCCAAAACGACGTCAAGTACATCTTCGCCTGGTCCACCATGAGCCAGACCGCCTACTCGGTGCTCGGGCTGGCCAGCACGTCTGCCCTCGGGGCCGCCGGAGCGGTCTTCTTCTTCGGGAGCCAGATACTGGGCAAGTTCGTTGTGTTCGCCGTGGCCGGCATCCTGCTTACACAGACGGGGACCCGGGACGTCAGGAAGATGGGGGGCCTTGCGGCGAAGATGCCATTCACCGCCGCCCTGTTCGTCCTCGGCGCCCTGATACTCTCCGCAGTGCCGCCGACAAGCGGGTTCCAGTCCGAGTGGATCATGTTCGCGGGCATCTTCTCGCAGGGAGCGCAGGGGTCGTCCGCCTACCTGGCACTTGCCATCCTTGGCTTGGTCGCGACCCTCTTCACGGTCGCCTACACCTTCTGGCCCGTCAAGCGCATATTCTTCGGCCCGCTCGCCTCGGGACTCGAGGAAGTGAAGGACGCGCCCCTGGTGATGACCGTGCCCCTGCTCGCCATAGTGGTCGCCTCGGTCCTGATAGGCATCTATCCAGACCTGGTATCCAAGTTCCTCATCGGGTTCGCCAACGCAGTCACAGGAGTCGTCCCATAGGATGTCCTTCGCGATCCCGTCCTACTTCGTGTGGCTGATATTCATCCTCCCCTACGTGGGGGCGCTCGTCACCCTGGGGCTGAGGAAGGCGGGGAGGCTCGGGGACTACGCAGCAGTCGCGTTCTCCTTCCTCTCAGCAGCCTTCGCCCTGACCATGCTCATCCCTGTCCTGGAGGGCCAGGCCCCAACCGTCGTCAGCGTGCCGCCGCTGGCGACGAGCATCCCATGGATCTCGGGACTCGGGATCACCATCGGCGTGCTCACCGACTCCTACACGGCCATCCTGACCAACGTAGTCGCCTGGGTCAGCTTCCTCATAGTCCTGTACAGCGTGGAGTACATGAAGGGCGACGGGGGCCACAACCGGTTCTTCTTCTTCATGATCCTCTTCATCGGGAGCATGCAGCTCATCGTCCTGTCAGACAATCTGCTCTCTCTTTTCATCGGCTGGGAGATGGTGGGGCTCTGCAGTTACGCCCTCATCGGCCACTACTGGAAGGACGAGACCAAGGACTGGGTCGGCACTCCGGGGGAGAAGGCCCTCGGGGAGGGGCAGGCCTACTCGCCGTCGCAGGCAGGCATGAAGGCCTTCGTAATGACGAGGATCGGAGACGTGGCCATGCTCGCCGGCATCCTGATCTTGTTCTACTACTCCGGGACCTTCAACTACCACGCGCTGGCCAGCGACCAGGGCTCCTGGTTCCAGCACCTGTACTCCAACGGCCTGCTCGTCCCCGTCGGACTCCTGATCTTCGGGGGCGCGGTCGGAAAGTCGGCCCAGTTCCCGCTCCACGAGTGGCTCCCCGACGCCATGGCGGGCCCCGCTCCGGTCTCGGCGCTCATACACGCCGCGACAATGGTGAAGGCGGGGGTCGTGCTGATAGCCAGGGTGGCCCCCATCTTCTACTTCATCGCCCTGGCGAACCCCTCCATCGGGGTCGGCTCGGTCCAGCCCTTCTTCATGACCGTCGCCTGGATAGGGGCATTTACGGCGATCCTCGCCGCGAGCCAGGCACTGGTTGGCTTCGAGCTCAAGAAGATCCTCGCCTACTCGACCGTCTCGCAGATCGGTTACATGATGCTGGCCGTGGGGGTGGCGGGGCTGTCTACGGACTTCTCCCTGGGG
>DAHVLU010000030.1:0-62823 GCA_027320175.1 Nitrososphaerota archaeon | reverse complement strand
CGCCTGCGAGCTGCCGACTCACATGGACGAATTGGTCTTCGTCCCGGTGATGCCGAGCTCCGCTACCACCACCACAACCACGACCACCTCGACAAGCACAAGCACAACGACCTCGTCCTCCTGCGCCACCGGCCAGCTCTCGCTGTCCAACGGCGAAGGGGAGGACTCGGCCTTCCACCAGCTCGCGCTGGGCCCGGGGCAGTGCGTCCGGCTCACCTTCACTGGCGAGCTGACCTTTGGCGAAGCCAACTTCACCCTGGTGCCTTCGACGGCGTCGGGCCAGGTCTACATCCTACACGTGATAGCATCCAATGGGGCAAACCAGCTAGTGAGCTGCGCTCTCCCCTTGGGAACTGCGAGCTGCACGGTCCAGAACCAGCAACAGGACTCACAGGACTCGTGATCTGCGCCCAGTGGGCGCGGGTCACAAGCCTCCCTTTTTCAGTCGGAACATTCCGAAGTGTAAGGTCTAGTCGTCTTCGCGCTTGACGGCTTCCTCTGTCTTCTTGACCCCTTTCTTCCCGAGGTCGACCCCCTTCTCGCCCACGTCCTTCCCCGCCTCGGCCGTCTTCTTCGCGGCCTCCTCCGTCTTGTCTTTCATCTTCTTCAGGAACGACATGGACGCGATGAACACCCCGCGGTCTAAAGACGGTTTTCCCGAAACCCTTCCGCCCCGGGCCGGTGCGCCGCCGCGCCCTGTCTCGCTCGGGCCACGACCCGGCTTTCAGGCAGGTTGCCCTACTCCCGTCCTGTGACAGGCCTTTCAGGCCTGCACTTCATGCACGCCACGGCCTGGAAGTCCCTCACCGCCTCCGCGAGGTCGCTCCTCAGATAGTACCTCCCCTTCTTCCCTTCGTTGAACACCACGGCATCGGTGAACCGCTCCTCCGAGAGCTCCCGGCAGAGGGCCCTGTGGGCCCTGGGCGGCTTCGAGCCGGTGGTGACGATCACTCCTTCCGCTTTCAGCTTGACCTGCCTGAACTCCCTGATGTTGCGAATCTCTCCTGGCGGCTCCGGCTCCCCGGCCTGGCTGGCGCTCACGGCAGCCGGTGAGTCGACCCTCTGATTCAACGATTTGCCTGCGACCCCGTAGGGGCCGGCAGTATCCCCTGACCCGCTCCTCCGCCCTCGCGAAAACGGCGCCGTTTGCTAGCGTTATCACTGCCACGAGACCGACCTCTCCAGGGTCAGGGCGCGGACTTGATAATTGGCTTCTCCAGCATCACTGCCGACACCACGGCGACCCACAGGAGGAGCGACCCGAGGAAAACCCTCTCCGTCAGCCCGCCGTAGCCGGTGGCGACCCCGGGGACCAACCCTCCGAACACAACCACACAGAGCGCCACCGTGAGGTATGCCAGTGGGACTGCGACCCCTCTCGCTTTCCCCAGCGCCCTGTTCCCCGCCATCCCGAGGGAAATGTATAGGGCGCCGGACGCCCCTCCCAGGAAAGCGGCGACCGCAACGACTAGGTGGATCGCCCCATGCAGGGAGAGGGGGGCCGGAGGCACGTCTGTGGGGAACGCGGCGAGGAGGAGCGCCCCCACGGACCACACTGCGAAGAGCCACGACCCTCTCCTGAGCCTGTGGCTCGCCACATCGTCGCTGTTGGCTGCCAGCATCAAGGCGAAGAGGAAGCACAGGGACAGGATCCCGCGGTTGATGAAGTTCAGTGTCATCACGTACCCATAGGGCCCTACGGCGAGGTCGCTCTCGGCCTGGCTGACGGGGCTGTAGTGAGGGGGGAGCGACTGCGCCACCGCGTCCAGGGTGGTGTAAAGCAGGACTCCCGCCAGGGCGACTGCGAATAGGAGCCGCGAGCGGTTCACCTGGTCAGTCTCGTCGGTGTCCATGGGCGCTCCGGGGTTTCGACTCGGCCCCGGGAGCAATCATAAGGGTTTGGACCGGCCCGCCGGCGGACCAGCGTTCATCTTAAAGCAGGTCGGCTTCCATGAGTGCGCGCATTGTCGGTCAAACCTGCTGGCAAAGTGAAACCCCAGAACGTGGAGAAGGCGGTCAAGACAGAGATCGAGTGGCTGGTGGACAGGCACGACGGGGCGCCCAACTTCGAGATGCGGAGGTTCAAAATCAAGCCAGGAGGGAGCATCCCGAAGCACCACCACCCGGACATAGAGCACGAACAGTACGTCCTCAAGGGAAAGTACAGGGTTGGGATCGGGGACAGGGTCCACAGCGTGAAGGCCGGGGACTCGATCTACATCCCAGAAGGGACCCCTCACTGGTACAAGAACACAGGAAAGGTGACCGCGGAGTTCCTCTGCATCGTCCCGAAGAAGGACAAGTACGAGACGTTCTACGAGGAAGAAGCCAGCGTCTAGAAGCGGCGCCTACTCCGGCTGCTGCTTGGACCCTATCTGGACGAGCTGGAACTGCGCCTGGTATCTCTTTCCGTTGATCTCCACTTTCTGGGTTGCCCAGTATCCCACCGAGCCGGTCTTG
Source organism: Nitrososphaerota archaeon (assembly GCA_027320175.1). Taxonomy (GTDB): domain Archaea; phylum Thermoproteota; class Nitrososphaeria; order Nitrososphaerales; family Gagatemarchaeaceae; genus UBA183. Next base: position 60,363 of record DAHVLU010000030.1, on the reverse strand, counting down.
AACTTCTTCTCCGGCAGGCCGACGTCGGCCACCTTCTGCGACCCTTCGTAGAGCTCTATTCGAGGCATGGCCGCACGCCGGGGTCGACGATAGTTAAGGGTGCCCATCCTGTGAAGGCCACCCCGCCGTAAGTCATCGGTCCAAGCCGGCGCCGTCACCCGGGCCCCTGTGCGCGCTGCGGCAAAACGGTCAAATCTGACGCGGAGGGATTCCTATCGTGGGCACGGCCGCCTTCGGTCTGGCGCTCATGGTCGTCGGCGCCGCCCTGGGTGTGTTCCTTCTGGGCACGGCTGCGATCGGAGCTGGATGGGAGCCCACCTCCCGCAGGAAGGTCCGGCGGATGCTGGAGCTCTCGGGGGCGGGGCCCTCCGACGTGGTCTACGACCTCGGCTCCGGGGACGGCAGGGTGATCATCGAGGCCGCCCGGTCATGCGACGCCACGGCCGTCGGGGTAGAAGCGGATCCGGTCAGGGTCCTCTATTCGAGGCTCGCCGTGTCCCTGAACAGGCTTGGCGGGAGCGTCAGCGTTGTCTGGGGCAACTTCTTTCACGTGGACCTGAGCGAGGCGACCGTGGTCACACTCTTCCTCACGCAAGGGACGAACCAGAGGCTGAAGCCGAAGCTGCTCTCGGAGCTCAGGCCCGGGGCGCGGGTCGTGTCCTACGTCTGGACCTTCGAAGGATGGGCACCCAGGTCCGCCGACAGGGAGAACGAGCTCACGCTCTACGTCGTCCCCGACCGGCCTGGAGGGCCGCCTTGAGACGGGCTCCCGTCTTCATCGGAGACGCCGGCCCTAAGGGCAAGGGGGTCTACGCCGGAGCTCCGATGAGGCGGTCGACCAGAGTCGGGTCGTTTCGGGGCAAGCCTAGATGGATCTGGGACATCCCGGAGGCTGTCTGGCCCTACGCCGTCCAGGTGGACTACGACAGGTACGTCGTCCCGAGGAAGGGCGGCATCGTCTGGTACATCAACCACTCCTGCGAGCCGAACTGCGTCATCTCGGGGGACAGCATCAGGACAGCGAGGGACGTCGAAAGAGGGGAGGAGCTCACCTTCGACTACTCCACCGACGTCGACTGGCCGGGGTTCACGATGAAATGCAGCTGCGGGAGCAGAAGCTGCAGGGGCGTCGTCAGGGCCTACAGGTTCCTTCCGCCGGCGCTCAGACTCAGGTACGGGAGCAAGGTCGCCCCGTTCATACTGAGGGAATACCCTCGGAAGCGGGGGGCGGCGCGCTCTGGACCTGCAGCGCCTGCTGGGCGGCGAGCTGCTCCTCGATCGCCCTGACCCTCCTCCCCAGCTCCTCCATGGACTTGCTTAGGTCCGCGATCACTGACAGGAGCCTCTGCTCCTGAGCCTCCTCCGAGGTCTGGATCTTGAACGACTTTGGCAGCCTGCCTTCTTTGATCATGAGGAGGACCAGCTGGTAAAGGCTCTGCTCCGTCCGCCCCCGGTCTTCCTCGGCTGACTGCATCGTCCCTGAGTACATCTCCATCAGGCGCTCGAGGTCGGAGAACCTCCTGTCCTTGTACACCACCCTGTATTGGTACCCTGTGCCTATGGCGTTCGAATAAGACCAGATCTCCGTCTTCCTTATCCTGTCGAACTGCGGGCCGTCCATGAGATATTCGACGTCCCTTCCGGTGGTAGGGTTCTTCTCTGCCATGTTCGGCTTCAGCGAGCCGTTGTAGTAGGCGACGACGAAGTCCTCCACCATCCTGTGCTTCATCGACTCCCCGAAACCCGAATCGCCGGCTTCCATCATCGCGTCAGATACGGCCCTGACGCCTTATTGAGAAACTGGGCCAACGAATCTTAATCTGCGGGTCACGCTAGTATACACCAAACTAGCTGGGGATGTAGGGGGATACCGCTGCCCCGGCGTTGAGGAAGGCCACGACGACTATCCCGATCCCCACTCCCATCAGGAAGTAGAGCTCCTTCGACTGGTCGCCCCTCCAGCGCAGGAAGTATCCACCCAGGGCGAGGCCGAACCCCATCAGGGTGACCCCGGAGACGAAGGCGTCGGCGTAGGGCGAAGTTGCGAAGGAAAACACGCCGTAGGCGGTCCCCGACACCGCCAGCCCGATCAAGACGCCCAGCATGAATACCCGGTTGTCTCTCAACTTGCCCACTCAGGTCGAAGACCCGCCCAAGGGGGAATAAGGCTTTGCCAGTCGCGGCCGAAGTGCTCGCCTGGCTCCATGGCCCGCCCTGCTTCGGGGGGCAGGGGACTTTGGCAGGAGCCCACTCAGGGCGCCGCGCCAACGACTTAAATCGCCGGGGGAGCTTTTCCACCGCCATGCCCATCTCGGGAAAGAAAGTGGCGATACTCGTGGAGAACCTCTACGAAGACCTCGAGTTCTGGTACCCTTACTACAGGCTGAAGGAAGAGGGTGCGGAGCTGACCGTCGTAGGGACAGGGTCCGCCCCGCTCTACAGGGGCAAACACGGGCTCGAAGCGAAGCCCGACATCACCGCCGACCAGGCAGACCCTGCCAGGTTCGACGCGGTCGTCATTCCGGGCGGCTATGCGCCGGACTACATGCGCAGATACCCGGCGCTGATCAGGCTGGTGAAGGAGGCGCACGCCCAGGGCAAGGTGGTGGCGGCCATCTGCCACGCCGGGTGGGTCTTGGCGTCAGCAGGTCTTACGAAGGGGCTGACGATGACCTGCTTCAGTTCGATAAAGGAGGACGTCGTAAACGCGGGCGCCAGCTACGTGGACGAGGCCGTAGTCAAGGACAGGAACATCATCACTTCCCGGTTCCCCGCCGACCTTCCAGCCTTCTGCAGGGAGATCATCTCATCCCTGGAAGCGAAGACGCCCGCGGCTGTGCACTAGCGGTTCGCGTGCTCCGGCCGCTTCATGTCCACTTTCGCTCACCCAACGTTCAAAGTAATCTCGCAACCTGCGCTAAAGCGGTCCCTGCCCCAGAGCGCCCTGCAAGGTTGTCCCTGCTAGCCACCACCGACGACGCCGAGAACGTCGCGAGAGCCTGGATGCAGAAGAAGTACGGGAAGAAGCTGGGCAGGGTGAAGTTCACAGAAGTGATGAGCGACGGTGGGGTGTGGACGGTGAAAGCGAACGTCAAGCTCACGGTGGGGGTGCTCCTGATCAAACCTCACGTCGTCCAGGTGAAGATAGACGCCGGCACCACCGAAGTCCTCGGCTACTCGGAGACCGCGGCCGACGACAAGGCGGCCTGACCGCCGCCCAAAACCTCTAATCTACCCGGCCCATCGCTCGCCTGTTGCGTCCGAGCCAGACCGACGTCAGGGACCTCGCGGGCATCGTACACCCTTGCCCGAGGGGTGGCTGATGATGGAACCAAGGGCGCTCCCCGGCCTGAAGGAGATCGAGGACGCGTCCAGGGAGATCCAGGGTGTGGCCAGCAGGACCCCGCTGCTCGAGTCTCCGGCCCTCTCGAAGCTGACAGGCAGGCGGGTCTACCTGAAGCTCGAATGCTTTCAGCCCATCAAGGTCTTCAAGATCAGGGGCGCCTACAACAAGGTCTCGCGCGTCCGCCAGCGCAGCGTCGTCGCGGCCTCTTCGGGCAACCACGGGATAGCGGTCTCCTACAGCGCCAGGCTCCTGGGGAAGAAGTGCACCGTCGTGGTCCCCGAGACAGCCGTCAAGGAGAAGGTTGACGCCATTCAGGAGTTCGGTGCAGAAGTGATCAGGGCCGGCAGGCTCAGCGGAGAAAGGGAGGCGAAGGCGAGGGAGATTGCGGCCGCCACCGGAGCCGCCTTCGTGCACCCATTCGACGACCCCGATGTAATCGCCGGCCAGGGGACAGTCGGCCTCGAGATTTCGGAGCAGCTCCAAGGGTTCGACTCGGTCCTGGTGCCGGTCGGGGGAGGAGGGCTCATTTCAGGGGTCTCCATCGCCCTGAAGTCCAGGTGCCCCGGGGTGCGGATCTTCGGAGTGGAGCCGCAGCGGGCGCCCAAACTGTCCTCGGCCCTCGCCGCTCGCAGGATAGTGCGGGTCGAGGACCCAAAGTCCGTGGCGGACGGCCTGATGCCCTCGGCGCTCGGCGAACTCACCTTCAGGGCGTGCACCATGCACGTGGACGGGGCTTACGCCGTTTCGGAGGAGGAGATCATCAGGGCGACGGCCGCCATGATCAACACCGCCCGGATCGTCGCAGAGCCGTCGGGGGCTGCGCCGCTGGCGCCGCTGCTCTCCGGCTCCGGAGGGGTGCCCGGAGAGAAGGTCGTGGTGGTCGTCTCCGGTGGAAACATCTCCGGAGGCCTGTTGAAGCAGGTCCTGGGCTGATCCCTCCTTGACCGGTGGCCTCCCCCCGCGGGTCCCATCAGAGCCCGTTCAAGACCCCTGAACGAGGACGGGGACCGATTACAAAACTATCGTATCATTAACCGTCCGCGACATACCTCCGGCGTTGATTGAATTGATCCGCAGGAGGCTGTCAAGGGCGCCCGCCGAGGATCCATGGGCGACCGACCTGACCCTGAAGCCCGAGATCTCCGAGGTCTCCGAACTGCGTTTCGACGGCTCCGGCCTCGCGCATTCAGGCCTTCCCCGACCTCAACCGTCGTCCAACGACGTCGACCTGAAGGGCTACTACAAAGCGGTGATACTCACCGCCATAGAGCACGGGGGGACCTACCAGGGCCAGCAGATCTCGGTCCCCTGGCTGAGGATGACCCTAGCCGGCTTGGAGAAGAGGCCGATGCCCCCCGAGCTGATGTGGGGCGAGGGCCCCGAGGGCTCCGCCGCAGACATGCCTGGCTTCGAAGAGTTCTTCCCCGACCAGAGGCTGGCTCCGTAGCCGCGTTCGCCCACCGCAAACTCAATCAAGCCTGAACGGGACGCCCCCTGCACGCCAAACCCAACCATCGGGTCGAAGACCACCTACTCGCGGACCTTCACGAGGGAAGACGTCTCATCGTTCGCAGAGATCTCGGGCGACAAGGGGATGCACCACATGGTCCCCGACGCAAGGGGCAGGATAATGATCCAGGGACTCCTGACCGCGACCCTCCCCACCAAGCTCGGAGGGGACCTCAACTACATAGCGAGGAGGATCAACTTCGAGTTCCTCAGGCCTGTGTTCGTGGGCGACACCGTCACCTGCGAGGGCACGGTGCTGAGCGTGGCGGAGTCGGAGGACAGGCTCGAAGTGTCGATGTCATTCAAGTGCACGAACCAGGAGGGGAAGGATGTCCTCCAAGGCCGGACGGAAGGGATTATCAGGCGATAGGAGCGCCGGGCCCATGATGCCCTTCGAGGCGCTCCGTTGGCGCTGATCACCTTCGGCGCCAAGTCGGCCGAGCAGGTGAAGGCGGGGAAGAAGACAGTGACGTTCAGGAAGTGGCCCCAGCCCAGAGTGACTGTCGGTGAGGTCTACGACGCCGCGAAGATGGGGTACCCACCCGTCAAGTTTGCGAAGATCAAGGTCACCGGCCTCAGGCGGCTGAAGCTCAAGGAGATCGACCCCAAGCTCGCCAGGCGCGACGGCGCGGACTCGCCCTCGGAGGTCAAAGCCTACTGGTCCAAGCAGGGATTCAAGTCCACCGACGAGCTCTGGCTGGTGGAGTTCGAGCTGGCCTAGGGCCCGCACACAGACGCCTCCCGGTGGTGGCAGCTGAAATAACACTCTGTTAAATGCCCGACGACTTCAGACGCCAGGGCCGGGTGGTCTGTTCGTATGGCAATTTTCACCGATCTGCCGCTTGCCGTGTCGTCGCTGGCGTACCTCGGCATACTCCTCATCGCCGCCAAGCTCGGCGAGGAGGCGTTCCGCAAGGTCGGCCTCATCCCCTTCGTCGGGGCCATCCTGGTCGGCACCCTTCTGGGCCCCGGGGTCTTCAACGTGGTCGACGTCGTGCCGACCATCACGCTCTTCGTGTCGCTCGGGATCAACTTCCTCCTTTTCATAAGCGGGGCCGAGGAGTTCGAGGCGGACAGGCTCCGAGGGGTGTTCGCCAGGCGGACCACGCTGCTGGTCGCCCTCGGGCAATTCGTCGTCCGGTTCCTGGCCATAACCACGATCTTCTATTTCCTCTTCGGCCAGGCGACCGTGGCCCTGGTCATAGGGATCGTGGCCGGCATGAGCAGCGCAGGCCCCCTGTCGAGGCTGCTAACCGACACCGGGCTCGCCAGGACAGACGAAGGGACCGCCATCTTCTCACAGGTGGTCGTCATAGAGGTGGCCGCCGTCGTCCTCTTCTCCTTCGTCATCGACCTCGCCGGGAAGGCGGTCACGGTCTTCTCCATCGCAGTCACCGCGGCAGAGCTGGCCGCGGCCATCCTGGGGGTCGTCGCCTTCGGGAGGTATGTGATGGTCCCGCTCCTGGAGAAGGTCGAGAGCCGGCTGAAGAGCAGGGAGGTGGTCTTCGCGGTGATAATCTCCATCCTGCTGATAGCAGGTTTCGTCGGCCAGATTACGGGGTTCAACGCGGCCATCGTGGCCCTCTTCCTCGGGTTCCTCATGCAGAAGTTCCTGGCGGCCAGGCCTGTCCTGATGGAGAAGCTGCGGGCCTTCACATACGGTTTCTTCGAGCCCCTGTTCTTCGCGGGCCTCGGCCTCTACTTCGTCCGTGTCACGCCGGCCCTCATCGTGACGGGGCTGACCATCTTCGGGGTCGCCCTGGCCTTCGACTCCGCGGTCGGAGCCACATCCGCGGGCTTCTTCCACGTCGACAGGTGGCGGAACGCCTTCGGGACCATAGTGAACGGAGGAGTTGACGCCGCCCTGCTGGTCTCCGCTTTCACGGCGGGGTCGGCACTGATAGGGGGATTCGTGTATTCGGCCACGGCCATGGGGATAGCCCTCCTTGCGCTGACCGCCCCTCTCCTGTTCAGGCGCCGGGCCCAGCTGGTCTCGATCGACCACGAGGCGGGGACCCAGAAGAAGGTGGTCATGCAGCATCTCCAGTCGATGACAGCCCAGGAGATATGCAAGACGCTCCCGACCGTCGCCGTCCGGGACGACGAGCCTGTGAAGGACGCGTTCAAGAAGCTGCTCGAATTCGACGCGAGGGCGGCGGTGGTCGTCAGAGGGAGCACGCCGATAGCGACCCTGATGCTGCGCGACATCACGGGGCTCACGAGGAAGGAGATGGCGGGGATGAAGGTCTCTGAAGCGCCTCTCGCGGGGGTGACAAGGGTCATGGAGGACGAACCGGGCCTCAACCTCACGACGATGTTCAGGGAGACGAACGTCCCGATTGTCGCCGTGGTCGACGAGGATGGCAGGCTCGCCGGCACTATACTGGAGAGGGAGATACTCAGAAGGCTCGCCGAGTCCCTCGAACAGCAGGAAGGAGGGGCCGCCCCCTAGCGGCGGCGGGCCGTCAGTAGTTCATGGTCCTGCGGTACATGAGGAACCCCACGGCCAGCAGGGCCGCCGAGAGGCCGCCGAGGGGGGCGAGCAGCGCCACGTCCACGGTCCCGGCCTGAAGGGCCCTGAACGACTGCACCGCCCAGGTCATGGGGTTGAACGCTGACACGGCGGCGACCGCCGGCGGCAGTATGCTCGAGGGATAGAACTGCGTGCTGAAGAACGAGAGGTAGACTTGGACCGTGCTCCTCACCGTTGCGAAGAGCTCCAGGCTGTTGGCCAGGGACGCTGCGGCGACAGAGAGCCCCGCGACCGCTCCCGAGTAGATGAACATGATGCCCAGCCCTACCAGGAAGTACTGAAACGACAGCCCGTAGAGCACCGCGATGACCACCGTCCCGGGGAGCACTGTGAGCACCGTCCTGAGCATCCCCGAGAACAGCCTGCAGAGTGCGAACACGTTCTTCCTCACAGGGAGCGTCAGCAGGTACTGCTGGGTGTCCTGGATGACCCTCTCCCTCCAGACGTCCCTCCCCGACTGGAAGGACGCCACGGTCGCGGTGATCAGGTTCGCGCCGGGGGCGATGTACAGGAAGTAGCTGAATCCCAGGTTCCTGATCATGGCCCCGAGGCTCAGCCCCGACACCCCGAGGTCGATCATGAAGTTGGCGAACATTATCATCAGCATGTACTTGTCTGCGAAGAAGATCCGGAAGTCGCGCTCCATCACCGCAGACGCTTTACTCAAACTTGCCCCCCTCCAGCTTTCTGAACAGGAACGCGCTCCCAAGGCCGAAGAAGATCAGGACGAACAGGACGAGCACGACGGTCTCATAGGGCTCGGAGGTGTACCCCGGCAGGAAGATCGCCCTGACTATGTCCGAGGCAGATGTCACCGGCGAATAGGTCGCAATCGGCTGCAGGGCCTTGGGCATGTACACCAGAGGATAGATCGCGGCGCTGACCCTCACCGTGGCCAGCTCCGCCAGCGCGATCATTATGTCGAACCTGTTGGCGTTCCTGATGAGCATGGCCAGGGTTATGGAGAGCCCGGAGATGCCGGTGGCTAGGACGAAGACCACGAGCAGCGAGCCTGCGACCCCCGCGACCGAGAAGTATCCGTCCAGGTATGCAACGAGTATCATCATCGGGGTCACGTAGATCAGCCCCCTTACCGCCCCTCCCAGCGCCCTCCCGATCACGAAGAGCGTGTGGCCGAAGGGGAGGCTGAGCAGGTAGTCCAGCAGCCCCATCTCCTCCTCCTCGAACAGGTCCTCGCCGATGATGAAGGCGATGGAGGTTATGGTGGAGACTACGGCCCCCACGGAGTAGAAGGCGAAGTAGTTGAACCCGAGAGACGATGCCAGCTTGGTGATCAAGAACGCGAAGACGAAGAGCTGGATGAGGAAGAACACCGTCCTGTTGATGAGGATCCAGGGGGACTTCACGAGGGTCCTCAGGTCGCGTTCGATCAGGACCCAGATGATGAAGAGCGGGGAGGGCTTCGAGCTCAAGTGAGGGTCGTCCCGGTGTAATGGAGGAACACGTCTTCTAGGGACGGCTCCTTGAGGTTCACGCTCTGCACCTTCCCTCCCTTGGCTGTCACCAGGTTGATCATGTGGGGCAGCAGCTCCCTCCCGTTGCTCAGGGCGACCTTCAGCAGGTCGCCCTCGAAGTGAGCATCCTTCACCTCCTCGACTTGCTTGACCTCCCCCACCAGCTCCGGAATCGGAGCCTCGAGCTTCATCTCGATGATGTCCCTCCCCTTGAGGGTCCCCTTCAGCCTGGCCGGCTCCCCCACCTGCACCATCTCCCCCCTGCTCATTATCCCCACCCTATCCGACATCCTGTCGGCCTCGTCCATCATGTTCGTGGCGAGCACGACGGTCGTCCCCCCGTCCCTGAGCTCGTCGATCATGTCCCACACCATCAGCCTGGACGGGACGTCGAGGTAGGCCGTCGGCTCGTCGAACACCGCTATCTTGGGGCGCTGGACGAAGACCTTCGCGTTCTCTATCTTCTTCTTCGTCCCCCCGCTGAGCATCCATGTCCGCTTCTTCGCTTCGCCGGCTAGGCCGAACTTCGCCAGCACGTCGTCTATCCGCTTCTCCCTGATGCCCTTCTCCACCCCTGTGACCTTCGCATGCCACTGGAGTATCTCTCTGGCAGAAAGTATCCTGTCGTACTTCGGGTCCTGGAAGCTTATCCCTATGAGCGACTTGACCTTGTCAGGCTCGGCGCTGGCGCTGTGGCCGTCGACGACGACCTCCCCCCTCGTAGGGTTGTATACCGTCGCCATGGTCATGATGAGGGTCGTCTTCCCCGCCCCGTTGGGGCCAAGGAGCCCGAAGATCTCCTGGTCCTCGATGTCGCAGGTGACTCCCCTCACGGCGTAGACGTCCTTGAAGGACTTCGCCACGTCCTTGAACTGAATCATCGCCAATCCGGGGCACCCGTCCGGGCGCAGGTCACCGCTCCCTGCCAGCCCCTATTCGAGGTACTTGTGCTCGAAGTACGCCAGGAGCCTCTGGGGGTTGTAGGCCTCCCCGAACACCCTGTCCTGCAGCTCCTTGGGGGTGTAGATGGAGCCGTACCGATGGATGCTCTTCCCAAGCCACTCCTTCAGCTCTGCGACGTCCCCCTTCTGGAGGGCCTCCTGGACCATGTCCCCGTCCCTCATCTTGTGCCATATCATCGCGGCCACCACGTTGCCCAGGGTGTAAGTGGCGAAGTAGCCGAACGACCCGCCGCTCCAGTGGACGTCCTGGAGCGCGCCCTCTGCGTCGTTCTTCGGCTTTATCCCCAGGTAGTCTCCGAAGGTGTCGTTCCAGAGCGAAGGTATCTCCGCGACCTTCACGTCGCCCGATATCACCTTCTTCTCGACGTCGTACCTGACCGCCGTATGGAAGTTGTAGGTGAGCTCGTCCGCGTCCACCCTGATGAAGCTCTTCCTGACCGTGTTGAAGTACAGATACAGCTGCTCGACGTCGTACTTCCGGACGAAAGGCAGGTGCTTCCGCAGGGTCGGGTTGATGAGCCTGACGAACCCCATGCTCCTGCCCACCACGTTCTCCCAGAACCGCGACTGCGACTCGTGGATGCCGAACGACGCCCCGTCCGCCACGGGGGTGAAGGCGAGCGCCTGGTCTATGCCTAGGCCGTAGATGGCATGGCCGCTTTCGTGCGCCGTGCTGTACATGGTCGCCTTGAAGTTCTTACCCTCGTACCTGGTCGTGATCCTGACGTCGTCCTGGGCGATCTGGACGGTGAAAGGATGGGTCGACACGTCCATCCTGAACCTGTCCTCCGGCATCCTCATCACCCTGATCACTTCCTCGTTGACCTTCTCCATGGCGCCGGTGTCGTACTTCGCCCCCTCCAGGGGGTGCCTCGAAGGGAAGACCCCCGCCGCGCTCACCTTCGCCAGGAGCTTCTTGCTCTGTGGGATGAGCTTCGCATAGACCGAGTCCGCGTCCCGAACCGTGAACCCCTCCTCGAAGAGGTCCAGGAGCGCGTTGTAGGGGTGCTTCTCGTACCCAAGCTTGTCCGCTACCTTCCTCTCCAGCCCGACTATCTTCTCCAGATGCGGCCTGAACATGCCGAAGTCAGACTTCTTGCGCGCCGTCCGCCACACCACCGTCGCTTCGGTGGTCACCCGCTGCATCTCGTCCACGAGCTCCGGAGGGATCTTGAGGTAGTAGTCCAGGCTGCGCCTCATGACCCTGACCACCCCCTTCTCCATGTCGTCCAGGTCCCTGGCCTTCTCGGCCTTCCTCACCAGGCCGTCGAGCTCGATGGTCGCCTTCTGGGACATCATGGCGAGCTGCCCCAGGGCGATGCCGCGCGGCCGGGCTCCCTTCTCCGGCATGTGGGTCTCGGTGTCCCAGCCGAGGACCGCCTGAGAGTGCCCGAGCGCCCACACCTGCGTGTAGCGCTTCAAGATGTCCCTGACTACGGGGTTGCGAGCCATGCTTTGACGGCCACCGTCATAGCGCTCCTTTTTTCAGCTTTGCCCATGGCCGGGGAGGGGAAAGTCCTATTTCAGGGGCGCCCCCGATTCGCACCATTGGACCCGCAGCACCAGTCAACTTGGGAGAGGGCGCTCATCAGGTTCAGGCGTGACAAGGACGAGTTCTTCAGGGCCGGGGACGACTCCCCCCTCCCCCCGGGCGAGCGGGCATCCTTCGCCGGGCTGAAGTACTTTGACCCGGACCCATCCCTGCGGATCGAGGCAGGCCTCCACAGGTACGCCGAGCCGGAAGCCATCATGGTCTCGACGAGCAAGGGCAGCCGCCAGCTCTTCAACAGGGTGGGGTACTTCGACCTCGTCATCGGCGAGAGCGATGTCCGCGTCACGGCCTACCAGTCAGCCGAGAGAGACGACCCGAACCTCTTCGTCCCCTTCCGCGACGCGACTTCGGGTCAGGAGAGCTACGGCTCTGCCCGTTATCTCGACATGGAGGTGGAGCACGACGACGAATACGCGGTCGACTTCAACTACGCGTACAACCCATACTGTGCCTATTCAGAGGACTACGTCTGCCCGCTGCCGCCTCAGGAGAACTGGCTGAAGGTCCCCGTCAGGGCCGGCGAACGGAAGTACCACGACTAGTAGATCATCCTGTCGCTGACCCGCAGCCTCCTCGCCTCTGTCAGGAACCGGGGTGCAGCTATGCCCGCCCTCCTCGCCTCGGCGAGGCACCATAGTTGCGAGACGAACACACAGTGGAAGAAGTGCTCCGTCGCGGACATCCCCCTGGCAGGGACCGCCGCCGAAGCGAACCCTTCCGCCGCGAGGGCCCGCTTCAGCTTCCCCGACATCCTATCGGGGTCGAACGCGGAGAAGATGTTGACGGCGTCGGAGCGCCCTAGGGAGAAGAGCTCCATGTGGCTGAACTCCTCGAGTGCCTCTGCTTGGGCCCGGCGACCGAGGATCTCGTAGACCTTCGCGGCCGCGTAGAGGGCCGCGGCGTGGGCGAGGGAGTTCCCGAGGAAGTAGGTCGTGCCCGTCGCTAGGGACGGCGACTTGCTGTCGGCCTTCGCCCTTTCGAGGGTCGCCGGGAAGTCGCAGGGCGCGGCTGCTCCTACCACCTTGAGGACAGCCAGCGCCGAGAGGCTGAACGAGAGGATCCCCGGAGACCTCGGGGCATAGCTCATCGGGAGCCGGACGATCTCGTCTGCGCCCCTCGCAAGCGGGCTCCCATCATCCGCGGTCAGGAGGGTGGTCTTCTTCGCGACGCGTTTCACCCTTGAGAGAGCGAGCGCGTTCGACGACGTCCTCCCCGAGACCGAGATGAAGAAGACCTCGACGCCGCGGGCGGCCTCCGGCTCGCTCGCAAGGGTGTAAGGGTCCAGCGCGATGCACCTCCCCCTGGAGGCGTAGAACCCCAGGAGGGCTGCTGCGTAGGAGTCTCCTGCTCCGGCGAAGATGGAGCCTGCCGGGGCGGACGGGAGTCTTGCCTTGGCGTAGCTCGCCAGGGCGCCGGGCTGCCCGGCCACTTCCGACTCCAGCCTCTGCAGCGCCTTCACGCCGTCGCGCAGGCTCCCAGACTCTATTAACGACAGGTCCGAATCCGCGCTGCCGTGCGCTCCGCCCCGACCTTCAGGTTCGCCAGGCGGCCGACTCCCTCCTCACTGTGCGCCTGCCTTCAGGGCGTTGACGTACTCCGTGACCACCTGGTGGGCTGGGTTCGACTGGAGGACTTCGAGCTTGACTGATGGGTTCTCCTCGAGGAGCCGCCGGAGCCTCTTCAGCAGCTCGCTCGGGTTCTTGACGTTATCCTTCGTCGCCTCCGACACCACCGACTCGTGGTCGCAGACGACGGTGAAGCGCCCAAGCGGATCCTTCAGCTCTTCGATGGCGAACGTGATGGCGAGGACTTCGGCGTCGTCGCTCTCAGACGCTTCGACCCTTTTGACTTCGCGCATCCCTCTCCCCTCCACGAGGTAGCCGACATAGGTCTCCCTGGGAAGCCCCGGGTCGTGCATGTTCAGTATCTTCGCGTCTACGTAGACCCTGGCGGGCCTCGACCTTCCGGGAAACCTCACCTTGGCTCGGAGCAGGCGGCACGCCAGCCCGCCTAAATACCCTCGGAGCCCCGTTCCCTCTCCAAGCCAGCCCGACCGCCCGCCCCGTCACGACGGGCATCGCCGACATCATGGTCGCGCACCGGTTCCAGACGCCGACCAGCATGGAGAAGCCGAAAGCGAAAGCAGACAGACCCGCCGCCAGCGTGCCGCGGTCTCTCAGAGCGCTCCCGACAAACTCGATCGCGCCGACGGAGAGCGCGAGCCCGAAATTATGGGCACGGGATGCCCTAGGCACGGGGCTTCGCATCCGTGGCGTCGCTTCCGACATAGGGGCTGGGGCGTCGAGACTACCCGCGGCATCAACCTTGGGCGTCCCATCGATGCCCGCGGCTAACGTTAACTACCAAGGACGTCACGAGAGCATGGGTTGCCCTACGTCGAGCTGGGCCGGAGGAAGATCGAATACGAGGTGACAAAGGGGACCAGCTGGAGGTACACCTACTTCCGAGTCCGCGCCGATCTCAAGTTGGAGGTAGTGCTCCCCCGCGGCGCGCGGGTCGACGTCGAGAAGGCGATCAGGGACCGCGCCCCCTGGCTGAACAGGGAGTACGACCGGGTCTCGATGACGAAGAGCGTCCTCGACGACGGGATGGTAATGCTGGGCGGCATGCTGCTCAGGATCGTGTTCAGGGATGGGCCTGGCGAAAGCCTGACCGCGTCCCCGGAGAAGGGCTTCGTCGAGATCAGCACGGACGACAGGAGGAGGCTCAGGGAGCTGATCCGGAGATGGTTCCTCAAGGAAAGCTCGGCGTACGCGGTGCGCAAGGTCGGCGAGCTCTCTAACCTGGTCGGGGCGAAGCCGCGCCGGGTCGACGTCAGAGAGATCGACAAGTGGGGGTACTGCACCCGGGGCGGCAGGCTCTCGTTCAGCTGGCAGCTGATCGCCCTCTCCGAGCGCCTGAGGGAGTACGTGGTGCTGCACGAGCTGACCCATCTCCTGGAGTTCGACCACTCCGCGCGTTTCAGGTCGAGGCTTGCCAGGGTCTGTCCCGACTTCAGGGACCGCGAGAAGGAGCTGGACCTCGTTGCGCCCTACGACAGGCTTGCGCCCCCCTAGGCGCACCAGGCCCCGGGGACGGCCTCTAGCTCTGACGTTCCTTGCGCTGCCTGCTGAACTTCCTCCGGTTCCTCAGGCTCACGGCAACGTAGAGGACGAAGATGAGCACTATGACAGCCGGGTTGGTGAACAGCCGGTAGTACGCGAGCACGACCGCGAGGGCCGCCACGACCACGACGGCCAGCAGGAGCTTGTTCCTCGGGGTCAAATCGGCTCGCCCAGCCGCCCGAATCATGGATAAATATCAAAGTGGGGGTGGGTTGATTGCGTGAGCTATCAGCTATCGGGAGCCCAGGAGAGGCGGAGGAACAACGAGACCAAGGCCAACGAGTACTACGAGCGGGTGAGGAGGCAGGAACAGGAGCTCCGGGACCTTCAGACGCAGCTCGGGAACACCGAGAAGCAGTATGCCGACCTCCAGGCGCAGAAGGCTGACATGGACGCCAGGATGCGCGTCCTCACGACCGCCATGGACACGGCTACCCGCTCCCTGAACGAGCTCAAGACCCAGATAACGGGTAAGAAGCAGAGCATAGAACGCGACCAGGGAGAGATGGAGAGGTACCAGAACGAGGTGGTGCGGCTCGACCGAGAGATAGGCGAGCTGATGAAACAGCGCAAGTAACTAGTGCCTCAGGTGGCCGGCCAGGCCCGACTTCTGCAGCATGGCAGCGTATCTAGGGTCGGACCTGACTCCGTCCAAGTCCTTCTCAATGCCCATGAGGAGGAGGAACCTGTCGTGCCGCCTGTACGCTTCCTCGAGCAGATCGAACCCTCCGTCCTTGTCCCCCAGCGCGAAGTGACAAGCAGCTAGGTAGAACGGGCTCACCCCGTTCCCCGCCGCCTCTGCTTCGAGCTGCTTCAGAATCTCTCTGGCCTCGTCGGTTCTGCCAAGGCGGGCGTAAGCTCTCGCCCTAGCGAGTTTCACAACGGCGGGGCCCGCTAGCTTCGAATACTTCTCCAGACATTCCAGAAGCTCTTCCTTCCTGCCTGCCTTCAGGTACAGATCCATCAGTGTGGGGTACGCTGAGACGAAGTTCGGGTCCATTTCGAGCACCTTCTTTGCCTGCTCTATCCCGAGGTCGTATTCGCCCCTGTAGAAATGAGCGTCGGCCATGTTGGTGTTGATGATAAGAGAGAGGGGGCTCAGCTCCAGCGCCTTTCGCACCTCTACGTAATATTCGTCCAACCTTCCCTCCATCGCCAGAAGTTGCGCGTACCACTGGTGCGCCGAGGGGTAGCTGGGGTTGAGCTCGATGGCGCGTTTGAACTCGAGCTCGGCCCTCCCAAGGTCCCTGTCGTACGCCTCGAAGAGCCCCGCGAGCACGACGTGCGCCTCTGCCAGGTCGTTGTCGATTGAGAGGGCATGCAGCGCGGCGTCCTTGGCTTTGGGATAGTATTCGTCGGGAGCGAAATCAAAGTTGCTCGCCATCACGTTGTACGCCAGGGCCAGGCCGGCATGACCGAGGGCGAACGTGGGGTCCCTCGCGATGGCCTTCTCGAAGAGCTCGACCGCCTTCCCCAGGGCCTCTGGGGTCCTTTTGTTCCAGTAGAACGTCCCCTTCAGGTAGAGGTTGTGGGCCTCGGGGTCTGCCGTCGCCCCCCGCTCGAGCCTCGCCTTCTGTGATTCCACCAGCCTGACCTTGAGCGCCTCAGCGACCCTCTCCGCCACTTCGCTCTGCACCGTGAATACGTCGTCGAGCTGCTTGTCGTAGTTCTGGGCCCACAGGTGTCCCTCGTTCACGGCGTTGATCAGCTGGACCGTTATCCTGATCTTCGTCCCGGACTTCCTGACGCTCCCTTCGACGACGGTCCCGACGCTCAGCTCCCTCCCTACCTCTGATATCCGCTTCGGGGCGGTCTTGTACTGCATGATCGAGGTCCTGGCAATCACCGTCAGCCCGGTCACCGACGACAGCGCGGTGATGATCTCCTCCGTCATGCCGTCTGCAAAGTACTCGTCGTTGGGGTCAGGGCTCATGTTCTTCAGGGGGAGGACGGCAACCCGCTTGCTGTCCAGCTCCCCGACCTCTTCCTTGTTCATCTCCCACGGCATGATGATTCTGTAGACGTCAAGGGGCGCCCTAACGTTCTTTAGGTTCTTCCCTTCAAGCAGTTCCATCGGCTCTTCGATCTTGTTGCGGACGTGGTCGTAGACCTGTTCTGAGATGCAGACCCCGTCTGGCGACGCCAGCGGTTCGATCCTGGATGAGACGTTGACCGCGTCTCCCAGGATGTCGCCGCCGCTGTGGATGACGTCTCCGACGTGAATCCCGACCCGGATGTGGAGCCTCCTGGAGTCGGGCGCCGTAGAGTTCCTCTGGTGCATGGACTTCTGGATCTCCACCGCGCAGCGGACGGCTTCCAACGCGCTGGGGAACTCGACCAGGAACGCGTCGCCGATGGTCTTGACTTCCTTGCCCCCACGCCTCGCGACCAGGGGCCTCACGACCGCTCGGTGTTCCTCAAGGAGCTCGAGCGCCAGTTGCTCGTTGAGCTGCCCGAGTGAAGTGAATCCGACGACGTCTGTGAACATGATGGCGGCAAGTCTCCGCTCCCCTTCGGACAAGCGGGGCGCGACGGCGCAGGTTCGAGATAAGCCTATTCTGGGGTCAGATGGCGAGCCCGAACCCCTGCACGAAGGCTTCGGCCTTCCTCATCTCGATGAGGAACCCCACGCCCTTCGGGGTGATGCTGTACGTCCTGTTCTCCCCTTCCTGCTTCACTTCTATGAGCCCCTTGGCGGTGAGGTCGTCCAGGTACTTCACCAGCCTTTCATGCGACAGGTTCGCCTTGTAGAGTATGTGGGTGGGCTTGGCGTCCACCTCCTCCCTCACAGCGTTGAGGATGTCCAGGTTTATCCGGAGGACGCTCCTCTGTTTCTCACCTTGGGCCAACCACTTCGCTCCTGACCACGAAGGCTAGCAGAGATAGAAACCCGAAGAACTGGACGCTCGTCCCTATGACGAACAGCCCAGGCCCCAGCACCAGGACGGAGAAGAGGAGGACCACATGAGCGATGAGGACCAGCCCAAAGGCGAGCAGCACCATGGCCGAAAACCTGCTCTTCCCTCCCGAACGGAGGAGCAGCCCCTGGAAGACGATGAAAGCCAGGAGGAGGATCGACACGAAGTAGCTGATCAGAGAAAATCGATACAGGCCGAGGGTCGCGGCCCCCGCAAGGACCACCGGCGCCAGGGCCCCGGACCTGCCATAGGCCGCCCTGGCGTAGCTCACAGCCACGACGAGGTACGCCACCATCTGGAGCGCGAGGTACGAGAACGACGCGAGGAGCGTGAGCGTCCTCTCCGCAGGGAGCTCCACGAGCAGGCTCCCTGATACCAACGAGGTGCCCGCGTCCACTGCGAGGCCGACGCCCAGGAGCATGAAGCCGACGTCGATCGCGCCAAGGATGGGGCTCCCGACCAGCCTGTTGGACCTATACGCATAGTAGCTCGTAAGCAGCGCCACGAATGCGCTGCAGATGTTGAGCGCGAAGGTGACCACCGCGCCGCTTGGCAACGAGAATCGTTCCGGCCAGGTTTCCGGCTTTAACCTTTCGGAGCCTGCATCCGGACCGAAAGTCTAGACGTTCCTTTCCACCCCGCTAAATACTCCGGAGCCCCAAAAGGGACATCACCGACATGAACACGAAGAAAATAGCAGTCGCGACGACGCTCGGGGCTTTCGCGGTCTTGGCCCTGCTCTTCGCCTACCCGGCGATGGCGGCCACCTCCGGCGCCCCACAGAACCCCAGCATCCAGCAGCTCTACATGCGCTCGGCCCACTCACCCTCCCAGAACATCCAGCTCTCCGTGGGCCAGACCATCATCCTGACCAGCGTGGCCGGGGGATACTGGGTGGTCGGCGAGCCGGGGAGCAACGGCACAGCTTCCGGGACCATGACCCTCCAGGTCACCGGCGCCCTCTCGGGAGGCTACACGGTCTCGGTCACGGGTGGCACCCTGACCATCAACGGGACCGCCTACACCATCACGGGAGGCTCGGCTGAGCTAGGCCCGCACGGGCGCCTGGCAATCGGCCAGGGCCAGGCAGGGAGCACAACCTTCCTCTTCCTGGACAGGAACCTGGGGAGGTTCGGCGGCTCGAGCTACGGGGTCCTGCGGGTAGACCTGCAGAGCGGTTCCTCCCAGTTCGGAGCGCGGCTGCTAGTCACAACCTCGGCGTAAGCGGGGAGCGGGACCGCCCGCCCCCACCCCTGTTTTTGAGGGCTGTCGGCAGATTAATACGCGGCAGGTCTGGCGGTCTTTTCATCAGCCTTGAAGTACAAGAGACTCGGAAGCGCGGGGATGAAGCTCAGCGAGCTTTCGCTGGGGGCCTGGGTCACCTACGGTGGCCAGGTGGGAGAGGACGCGGCGGCGAAGTGCATGGCGAAGGCCTTCGAACTCGGGGTGAACTTCTACGACAACGCCGAGGCCTACGCCCACGGCAACGCGGAGGTTGTCATGGGGAACGTGATCAAGAAGCTCGGCTGGACAAGGTCTGATATCGCGGTCTCGAGCAAGGTCTTCTGGGGCGGAGAGGGCCCCAACGACCAGGGGCTCTCGAGGAAGCACGTCTACGAGGCGTGCAGGAGGTCCCTGAAGCGCCTGCAGCTCGACTACCTCGACCTGTTCTTCTGCCACCGCCCGGACCCGAACACCCCCATCGAAGAGACGGTCAGGGCGATGGACGACCTCGTCCATCAGGGTCTGATACTCTACTGGGGGACCTCCGAGTGGACGGCCGCGGACATCATGAGGGCCCACGCCATAGCGAGGGAGCTCGGCATGACCCCTCCCCAGATGGAGCAGCCCCAGTACAACATGTTCCACCGGGAGCGCGTAGAGAAGGAGTATCTTCCCCTCTACCGTGAGATTGGCCTCGGGACGACTATCTGGAGCCCCCTGGCCTCGGGGCTCCTGACCGGCAAGTACAACGACGGGATCCCCTCAGGGAGCAGGGCGACCCTCCCTGGCTACGAGTGGATCAGGGACCAGGTGATAACCCCAGAGAAGGTGTCCAAGGTCAGGAAGCTTGAGCCCATCGCGAAGGAGCTCGGGTGCACCATGGCACAGCTCGGGCTCGCGTGGACGCGGAGGAACGACGATGTGAGCACCGTCATCACCGGCGCCACCACTCCGGAGCAGGTGGATGAGAACATGGCCTCTCTCGAGTATGTCTCTGCTCTTACGCCAGACATCCTGGCGCGCATCGACGAGATCTTCGAGAACAAGCCCGACCTGGGCGTCGGCGACTGATGTGGACGCCTTCGACGTCATCCGGACGAAGCTCGACATCAGGGAGTTCTCGTCAAAGCCCGTAGCCGGCGAGATCAGAGCGAAGGTACTCGAAGCCGCTCTCGGAAATAGCCTTCCTCGAGAAGCACGGGAACCCCCTGGGTCTCTCGGAAAGTAGCGCCAGGACGACAACGAAATAAACGACCGCAAAGCTCGTTGGAACCATGATGCCTTCGACCCTGACGCTGGGCTCCCGAGCCCCGGACTTCGACCTCCCAGGGGTCGACGGGCGGAACCATTCTCTCGGCTCGTTCAAGGACAAGCCGGTCCTCGTGGTGATGTTCACCTGCAACCACTGCCCCTATGTGAAGGACTACGAGGAAAGGATGGTCGCGATCCAGAGGGACTACGCGTCCAGAGGCGTCCAGCTGGTGGCCGTCAACTCCAACGACGAGGGCGCTAATCCTGAGGACAGCCTCCCCCGGATGGTCGACCGCGCCCGAGACAAGGGGTTCAACTTCCCATATCTGAGGGACGAGTCGCAGAAGGTGGTCGAAGCCTACGGCGGGGTGTGCACCCCCCACATCTTCGCGTTCGACAGGGGACGGGCGCTGCGCTACAGGGGGAGGATCGACGACTCCAGGGACGCCTCCAAGATCACCGCGCACGACCTGCGGAACGCCCTCGACGACCTTCTGGCAGGGAGGGACGTCAGGGTGCCAGACACCAGGCCATTCGGCTGCAGCATCAAGTGGTACTCTGCGAAGCCCTCCTAGGCTGACCACAATGACCATAGGCCGATTCCAGGTCATGTCCCTCCTGCAGGCGGCCAGGGCGTACGCCCTCGGCCTCCCGCTCGAGTCCGCATGCTCCTGGGGGCTCAACAGGGCCATCTTCATCGCCGCTGCCAAGCGGGGCTTCAAGGGCGGGTCCGGCGGCCCCGAGGGGCCGGCGAAGGGGGCCAAAGTCGGGAAGACCTACGCCCTCGGCGACGACATGGCGTACAGGGTGGAGAAGGGAGGGGTGATGCTGTTCACGATCGGGGGGAAGGTACAAACGAAGGACGAGTTCGACAAGAGGGTGAGGGACAGGTTCGGGAAGGGCTTTCCCGCCGCCTGGAAGGAGGCCCTCGCCTACGTCAAGGGGTTCGACAGGAGCGTCCTCCTCTCGACCGACGAGTTCTTCAAAACCGTCTACAGGCCAGTGAGGGACGAATGGGCGGAGCGCTGGTCTGCAGTCTCAGATCAGGCGTAGCGCTGCTGCCTGAGCCATGAGTGGATGGCGAGCGTCGCCACCGCCTCCATGGTCGTGTTCCTCTCCTCGGCGGCCCTCCGCAGGCCGTCGGCGACCCTTGGGTCCAGGAGTATCTCGAGCTTGACCGCATGCAGGTACGTAGCCTCTTTCCTGATGTCCTCCACGGGCCTCTGGGGGGCCATCACGAAGTGGCTGACCACGTTCTCTGCCTCGGGGGAAGTGAGCGGGGCTATGGTCTCAGCCAGCTCCTTCAGCTGGGTCGCCCGTTCCTTCCTTGGGAGCTCCTGCACCGTCGGCGCCTCTTCGGCCCGATGGAGGAACGTCGCATGCCGTACCGGAAGCACCCCCTCCTTCCTCTCCTTGGGGAGCGGGGCCTGCTTGACTGCGATGTCTGCCTTGGCCTCCTTTCTTATGATCCGGACGGCTTCGACCGCGTTGATCCTGTCCTCTACATATCTCCGAGACTTGCCCAGCGCCTTCGCCACCTGCTCCGAGGATCCATATGCGCGGGGGTTCACCTTCCTCAGGGCCACGATGGCGTCGTACTCCTCCTCCGGCTCCACGTCCTTCCTCTGTATGTTCTCGACGAGGGAGACGACGATCGCCTCCTCGTCGGTCATGGGGCGGACGATGGCAGGGAGCTTCTTCAGCCCGACTATCTTCGCGGCCTCGAACCTCCTCGACCCGACCACAAGCTCGTACCTCCCTCCGATGGGCCTGACCAGGACCGGCTCCAGTATCCCCTTCTCTTTCACCGAATCGACCAGATCTCCGACGTCTCCGGGGGACTTCCTGACGTTGGTCTTGCCGACGAAGAGCTTCTGCACCTCGACCGCCATGATGCTCCCTGTCTGCTCCTTCCAGCTCTGCTGTGCCGAGGAGAACTTGGCCAAGTCAATGCGATAGAAGACCCAGTGGCTCTTAAGACTATCAGGGCGCCGCTCAATCCTGCCTAACCTTGCCTCTCTACGCGTCTAGTTCGAGGAAGCCGCGTCCGCATTTGTCGGAAAGAGGGTTCGAAACTTTATACCTCACCTGAGTCTCCTTCCGACCGATGCTTACAAAGGAAGAGATGGAGAGGAAGAAGGCGCAGCTCAACAGGGACGCGGTGAACGTCTGCTTCATGAAAGGGACGGAGGCCCCGTTCACGGGGAAGTACTGGGACAACCACGAGAAGGGGACCTACACATGCGTTGTCTGCGGCACCCAGCTGTTCGGCTCAGACACGAAGTTCGAGTCCGGGACGGGGTGGCCGAGCTTCTTCCAGCCAGTGTCGAAGGGGACGGTCAAAGAGGACACCGACAGGAGCCTAGGGATGACCAGGACCGAGGTCAGCTGCGGGAACTGCGGGGTCCACCTGGGGCACGTCTTCGAGGACGGTCCGAGGCCCACCGGCCTCCGGTACTGCATCAACTCGGCGGCCCTCGAGTTCAAGAAGGCATAGCGCCCCCTCGGGCTACCGCAGCGCCCCACCCTTCCTTTCCCCTCTCATGTTCGGGCCTAGACCCTTAGATAAGCCAAAGAGGAAAGCGGGGCATCCGGCTCCGGCCCGCCCCTTCTCATGCGGCTGAATTTTGGTTTACCAAAAAGGGGTGCCGTTTTGACAGCCTATCCCTTAGGGGGCCCCGGCCGGCCTTTTTCCTGAACGATTTGTCGTCTCCAAGCTTCCGGCGTGCCCTCCCGCGGCCCGGCGCCGTCCCCAGGGGGCACTCCAACCTGCTCAGGCCCAGAGGGGTAGCCAGGAGAAGGGACCTCCAGCCGGTCTTCACCGTAGCCCAGGTGCCCCACAGGAAGCAGAGGTATGAGACAGTGGGCGACTGGATCCCCGGAAAGCCCGCCCAGATCAGGGTGAGCAGGATGAGGGACCAGAGATACGTCTTCCTCGTCGCACTTCACGAGATGATAGAGTATGAGCTCTGCAAGATGCACGGGATATCAGACGAGGAGGTGGTCGCCTTCGACGTGAACTTCGAAGCCGAGCGGAGGTTGAACCTCCACCCCATGGACGCCGAGCCTGGGGACCATCCAAAGGCGCCCTATCGCAACGAGCACGAGTTCGCCACAATGATCGAGATGATGGTCGCTCAGAAGCTGGGGGTGAGCTGGTCTGACTACGAGAAGACCGTCCTCTCGCTTGGCCCCAAACCCAAGAAGATTCTCGTCCGCCCCCAGGCGAAGAAGCGGGCCTAGACCTGCCGACGCCTAGCGCGCAATCTGGACAAGATCGAAAGGCTGTCTCCCCTTCGAGGCCGGCAGGCCCGTGATGCCGCCCACTAGGCTCTCAGCGGCGACCCCCTTCCTCTCAAGGACCTTCGCGAGCATCAACGAAGTGCTCCCCGCCATGCAGATCACGAGGACCGGCCTCTCGTCGCTGGGCAGCAGCTTCTGGAGGCCTGCCGACGGCTCCCTTCCGTTCAGGACCGCCTGAACGTCCCGGGTGTCGGCCACCCTTACGGCAGACTCCGGGCACCCCAGCGACGAAGCGATGACCTTGATGCCCTCCGCCCTGGGGACGAAGGTGTTGTGCGCCCAGAGCACCCCCGCATATTCGCCTATGGCGGAGGCGGCCTCACTCAGCCTAACCTGGTCCCGCTTTCCTCTCCTGGCGACCGCGGCCACCTCCCTGACGTACTTCGAGGCCCCGTCGGCGACCATGACGATGAACCTCTTCCCCACCCCATAGTTGAGCAGCTGGATGGTGGCATAGAGGGCCAGCGCCCCACTTTCGCCGACGTCGAGCCCTTTCCTGTTGAAGTACTCGAAGACCCTGCTGGCCTCCTCGAAGTCGGCTTCGTGGACCCCGACGTACGAGTCCGGGTCGTAGAACCTCAGGCCCGACGCCTTCTCTCTCGTCCTGATGCCAGCCACGTCCTGGCCCGCCAGGGGGAAGACGACCCTGACTCCCTTCTTGCCGTACCTCGATGAGATGTACGCCCCGACCCCGCTCGCCGTGCCTCCGGTGCCGAAAGTGCAGACGAACTCGACGTCGTTCAGCGAAGCGCCCTGGGCCGCCAACTGCTGGTCGATCTCCGGCGCAGTGACAGACCTGTGCGCCTCCGCGTTCAGGTCGTTGTCGTACTGCTCGGTGCAGAATCCCGCGTATGCCCGGGCGAGGAGCTTCGCCAGCCCTATGGCGTCCTGGCCGGCCAAGATCTCCTCTGCTTCGTCCCTGACCCGGTCGAACCTGGCTTGGTCGAAACCGAGTTCCCCCAGCCGTAGTCTTACGTTGGACGCGACCCCTTTCGCCACGATCTTGTCCACATCTCCTTTGAGCCCCGGAGCCGGGCAGATGTCCACGTCGAGGTCGATCAGCCTTACCCCGTCGGCCTTGAGCCTATCGATGACTCCCGGCTGAAGTCGCCTGGAGACTATCGCCACCACATCCAGCCCCAGCCTCCCCAGCTGTCCGAGGGCCAGCCCGAAGTTGCCGGAGGTGGCTTCGAAAACCGTCTGCCCCCGGGCGAGCTTCCCCGAAGATATCGCATCTCTCACAATGGTCACAGCCGGCCTGACCTTGACCGAGCCTCCAGAAATCTTCGAATCGAGTTTGGCATAGACCCTGACCCCCTCGCGCGGCAGGTGCAGGCCGTATTCATCACGGGCGCACTCGACCAATTCCTGGGTCACCTCCACCAGCGGGGTGGGGTTGGCCACCTTCTCTCCTTCGAGGTGGGGGACCATGGCCCGGACCTGCGAGTCGAACTTCTCGAGGAGCTGACCGTCGGCTGCGGTGTTCTGCATTCTGGATGGCCTCCGAGAGGCACAAATATATAACATATGTGATAATCCCCTCCCATATGGGGACCTACAAGGCGCCCGAGGTGGGCGAAGCAGAAATCACTCCGACATTCGTGAGGGACGAGCTCCTGAAGTGCTTCGAAAGCGCCAACGGGGAGTTCGCGGCTGCCATGCACCAACCGGTCACCGACGAGCAGCTGAGACAGCAAGTGAAGGCATTCGTCGAGGGCGCCTTCTCCAGGTGCGGCGTGAGCTATGTGCAGCCCACGAAGGAAGGCATCACCAGTGCCATCTCGGAGTGCAGGGCCAACGCCGAGAAGATGATGGGCACCGAAGGGGCCGAGATAATCGAGCACCACTACTCGGAGATGATGAAGCTCGTCGACCGTCTCTAGGGGGTCTTCCCGGCGGCCCGGCTGCCCCGCTTGAACTCCTCGGGCGGCCCGAGATAGAGGTTCGAGGGGGGGTCCTTCGGAAGGAGGTACCTGATGTGCGGGTACCCCCGCTTGTCGTGGTAGATGTCAGAGCCGTCTTCCCCCTTCCTGAACGCGGCCTCGAAGCGGTTCCAGTCCTGGTCGCGGATGGACTCGAAGATAGGCAGGAGGTACTCCTTGTCATAGGCGTCGAGGTCCTCAGCGAACTTCGGCCTCGTGACCTTCGCCGTCCTGAACGACGCCCGGAGCTGGTTCAGGTTGTGTGCGGCGAGCTTCCAGTTGCCACCTTTGGCCGCGTAGTAAGTGTGGGTGAACCTGTCGCCGGCTTCCTTCATGAGCGCCGCCATCCCTGGCTGTATCTCGGCCAGCTGGTCGATCGTCATCTCCCCGTGGCGGGTCTTGGCCCTGATCTCGCTCACGGGGTCAGCCTCTCGGTGCTCCCTAATCAATCCAGCCCGGGCCCGGCTAGGCCGGAGGGCGGAGGGGCGGGAGAGGCTCCCGTGGGCTCCCGGGCTGCGGGAAGCCGGGCTCCCTGGGAAAAGACGCCTCCGGTGGCTGGAACATCTACTCCGCCTCCTTCGGCGTCACTTTCAGCTCCGCAGCCTTCTCGGCCCTGAGGACCTTCAGGGTCAGGGGCTTCCCGACGACGTCACCGGAGAGGGCCCTGCGCAGCTCGTACTCGTCCGAGGCAGCGACGCCGCCGAGCTTCAGGATGACGTCACCGATCGCCACTCCCGCCGCCCTCGCCGGCGACCCCGGTTCGACCGACCTTACGAGGAGCCCTTCTGCCTGGGCCACCTCAGAGGAGGCCGCCAGTTCGTCGGGGAGCTGGATGGGTTCTACCACCACGCCGAGGAACCCCTTCTTCACCCGCCCGTCCCTGGAGATCTTGGACACAGTGTCCCTCAGGGACTCGGCGGACACAGCAACCCCTCTCCCAGCGAAGTAGGCGACGTTCATCCCCAGCAGCCTCCCAGAGGCGTCCACCAGGGGCCCTCCCGAGTAGCCCGGGTTCAGTTTGGCGTCAGACACCACGGCGTCGTCGATCATCACCCCCCAGAACCCCCTCATGCTCCTCTTGGCGCTGGTCACGATGCCCGAGGTCGCCGACGCCTTCTTCCCCGAACTGCTCGCCAGGGCCAGCACGAACTGCCCGACATTTACCTCGCCTGCGCCCCCGATGTCGATCGGCGAGAGCCCCTGGGCTTCCACCCTGAGGAGCGCCACATCGGAGTAGGGATCCGTCCCCAACACCGTCGCGCTCAGCTCCCTGCCGTCTCCGAGCACAACCGTCGGGGCCGCCGAGTGTCCGATGACGTGGTTGGCGGTCACGACGAGCCCGTCGCCAGACCAGACGATCCCGGTCCCGCCCCTTCTGCCGCCGTCCACGCTCACCACGGAAGGCGAGACTCTGTCTGCCAGCTCGGTTACAGCGTTCGAAAAAGACTGTAGCAGCTGCATCCCCTCTGTTCCTGTCATTGCTTCGAAATCACCAGGCATAGCTTGCACCGGCGATTACTTGTTGAGCGGGTTCGGGAACTACCTGCTCACATCGCGTGAGGTGAAAAGTGCCCTATCTGCATCAGGGCGACCCTGCCGCCTGGCCTGGGGCTCGAGTACAGCCTCGAAATCCTCCCCACGAGCTGGTGCGCCGCCCGCACAGCCTTGGGCAGGTCCGAGTCGCTCGCCACCCTCGCTTCGACGTCCAGCTGTCCCCCCGCGATCCTGGCGTCGATGATGGCGGTCCCGTCGTCGGTCACCCACTTCATGACTATCCCGTCGTCGCCGTCGGCCATGCCGACCCATCTGATGTTGTCGAACCATCTCCCCTTCAGGGCCCCGACCACCTTGGCCGCGCTGCCGGCGTACGGAAGGAAGGTGTGCAGTATCGGCACGCTCTTCGTCCCGCCGTTCGCCGGTCTGAGACCCGACCCTGACCTGCTCCTGTCGGTCAGACTGTATCCCTCCGGGGACCTCACGACCACCCCGCTGTCTTCCAGCCTCTCCAAGGTCCTCGAGAGCGTCTCCGGGTGAGAACCCGTAATTCGCCTTAGGCCGTCGAAGGTGAACAGCGACAGCCCCTCTTCTTCGATGGTCCGGACGACTTCGGCGTCCCGGGGGCTCAGCTCGCCGTCGATTCCATCCAAGACGGAATCAATTTCGCTTGCTTCTTTTTAAAACCTGTTCCCGATGAAACGACCCGACCGCCCTCTTCATCGTTAAATACAAACATCGAGACTGACACCACGCATGTCCGCCGACAAGCCGACAGCGGCGTACTACCTGTCCCTCATCGCCGGCGTGTTCGTCATCCTGGCCGGGCTGCTCACGACGGTCTTCGGGGCGCTGGTTACCGTCTTCATCGCAGGGCTTGGCGGGCTGTTCGGGCTCCTCGGAGTGGTCTGGGGCATCCTGATACTCGTGTTTGCCAGCCGGCTCAACTCGGATCCTAGCAGTCACGCGACCTCGGGAGCCCTGATAGTCGTGTTCTCGGTCCTCAGCTGGATCGGCTCCTTCGGAGGCTTCTTCATCGGGTTCCTCCTCGGCCTCGTCGGAGGGATCCTCGCCATCGTATGGAACCCGTCTGTCCCTCAGCCGGTTCAGCCCCAGGGTCTCGCGGGCCCACAGTCCGGAGCGAAGTATTGCGTGTCCTGCGGGTCACAGCTCGCAGCCGGGGCGTCCTTCTGCCCAAAGTGCGGCGCAAAGCAGCCGTAGTCGCCATCTCTCTGATCGCTGGCCGCACTCCTGGAACGGTAGAAATATTCCCTGCTCCAGGGAACGGTCCTTGGCGTCGCTGTCGAAGCTCATCGCCATCGCCGCGGCGGCTCTGGTCGTCTTCGCGTCCTACGAATTCTACGTCACACAGGCGCAGCCGGGGGATTTCACCGGCTCCGTCCCGTCGGCGTTCACTGTGAACGGGAAGACGTACACTTTCACCTATTCGGCGACCACCCCGGCGGAAAGGCAGACAGGCTTGATGAACAAGATGATCACCGACGCCACGACTATGCTCTTCGCATTCCCTTCATTCGGGCGGTGGTCCTTCTGGATGTATGATACGAACACCAGCCTCGACATGCTCTGGCTGAACGCGACCGGGAACTCTGCGAGGGTGGTCTTCATGGTTACCTCCGCGCCCCCCTGCTACGACTCTGCCGCCTGCGCGGTCTACACCCCGTCCTCCCCCGCCAACTTCGTCATCGAAGCCAAGGCGGGGTTCGCAGCCGCGAACGGCGTGGCTGTCGGCACTGCGGTCACGCTCGGCTAAGCGCTGCCCGCGGGTTCTCACCTTCGTCTAAGAAATATGACTCGGCCGTCTTTTGCCACCTCCCCGCCCCTGGGAGGTCCATGCAGGCAGCGCCCAAACCGGCTCCGAAGCAGCCGATGACCAGGGCCCAGAAGCTCAGGTGGTACGCCGAGCAGCTGATGGCCGACGCTGCATCGGACGAGAAGGCTGGGACCTACGAGACCGCGGTATCCCACTATCTCCAGGCCGCGGACATCCTCCTCCTGCTCGCCAAGGTCGAGGTGAATTACACCGCGTGGAAGTACTACGCCGACAGCGCGTCCATGTGCCAGCAGAAGGCGAGGCGGCTCATCGCGCTGGCCCCTAAGGACGGTTCGGCCCCCGGACCATCGTAGCAGCAGGCCCCACTTTCTTAATATACCACGGAGGCGCTTTTCATCCGGATATGACGAGATGGGAGTGCTATCGCTGCGGCCACGTGTTCGAGGGCGAAAGGACCCCCGAAGAGTGCCCCAGCTGCCACTACTCGCTCACCTTTTGGATCGAAGCGTCCGAGGCCAGCACCCCAACAGTCAGGAACTTTGTCAAGACCGACCCCCTGATGATCGACGCCAACGAATCAGTGCTCAGCGCCGCCCAGATGATGCGCGAGAGGCACGCCGGCAACATCCTGGTCCTCATCAGTGGCGAGCCCAAGGGCATTCTCACGGAGCGGGACATCCTCAACCGGGTCGCGGCCGACGACCTGATAGCCTCCACCGTGTCGGTGAGGAAGATCATGTCCTCCCCCATGGTCTCCATCGAGGCCGACGAGCCTCTCTCAGAGGGCGTCAGGCTCATGGCGAAACACAGCATCCGAACGGTCTTCGTCACCGACCACGGCAAGCCCCTCGGCCTGCTCAACATGAGGTCCATCGTCGGTGACCAGTTCCGGGTAGCCAAGAGCCTGGAGTCGTAGCCCTCGGGGCAGTCATTAAATCCAAGGGGAGCTGCCGCCGTCTCACGGGCACGATCCTATTCGTCTGCGTCGAGAACACCTTCAGGAGCGTCATGTCGGAGGAGATATTCAACTCGAGAGCCCCTGCCGGGTGGCATGCCGAGAGCGCAGGGGTGAGCCCTGCGGCCACAGTCAACCCGGACGTGCGCTGGCTGCTGAGAGAGTTGGGAATCAAGCTCACCGAGCGGACCCCGAGGGTGGTGACAGGCCAGATGGTGGCAGGGGCGTCCAGGGTCATAACCTTCGGCTGCCTGGACCGGTGCCCCATAGGGGCGGAGGGGAAGGGGGAGGACTGGCCGCTTCCCGGAGCCACGGGGAAGACCCCTGACCAGCTCAGGGCGATCAGAAACGACCTGTCGGAGCGCATCGAAGGACTGATCAGAGACTACTGCCTGACAGCCAAGGAAGTGGGGCACTGAGCGCCGGCGACGACCCCGGGCTCGGACTGGAGGCGCTGAGGAAGGAGCTCGTCAACACGGCCAAGGCGCGCGGCACTCTCTCCTACGGCCAGCTGATGAAGATCATGGGCATCTCCAGGGGACACCCCCTCTTCGAGGCGATAGCCGCGGTCGACAGGGCCGAATACGCCAGAGGCGCCCCTGGCTTCGCAGCCATTATCGTACGGAAGGACACCGGATTCCCGGGAGGCGGCTTCTTCTGCGACGACGGCCTACCTCCTTCGCTCCGGCGGCCGTTCTCGCGGGCCTCTGACCCGACGCTCTCCGCAGCAGAGATGAACTACGTCAAGGGCGCCCAGAAGAAGATCTGGGACTATTACTCGGGGAACCTCCCATAGCCCTCTCGCGGTGGTCCACGGGCGGGCCCGTCTTCTGGCCCCGCCAGACTCCGCCGATTCAGCTTAAGTGAGAACACTGTCAGACGAGGGCGTTGCGCGGCACCCACGACAAGCTCTTCGACTGGAATCTCGGCCTCGGACCCAAGTCGAGGTACAACCTCACCTCGAGCGGGCTCCCAGAGCCGGATCTTCGCAGCATGGGAGTGCGAACATCTTTCGAGGAGTTCGCGTCGGAGAAGAAGACAGAGACCGAGTTCCAGGCGGCTTACGCCGAGGAGGTCGCCAAGCTCTACGGGGTGGACCCAGAAAACGTGGTGGTCACCGCCGGGGCGTCTGAAGCGATCTTCCTCGTCTACGGAGTCCTCGGGCACGGGTTCCGTGCGGTCGTACCCCTCCCAAACTACCCTGCCATGTTCACCGTACCGAAGTTCCTGGGCATGGGCATGGCCGGACGGGTCTCCCGAGCGGGGGGTGATCACCCCTCGATCCTTGGCCTGACCGACTCGAACAACCCCACGGGCAGGAGCCTGGGGGATGAGGGGGTCGGCGAGCTGGCCGCATCCAAGGGGAAGGCCAAGGTCATCTTCGTCAACGAGACCTACAGGGAGTTCGCCTTCTCCGGCAGCCCGCAGACGCACTTCGGGCGCTCGGAGGAGGTAGTGACCTGCTCGACGATGACGAAGTTCTACGGCCTCGGCAGGCTCCGCGTCGGATGGATCTTGGCCGACAGACCGAAGGCACAGAGGCTGCTGAACGGGAAGAAGGCGATAAGCGGCCACGACTCGGAGTATTCGCTGTGGCTGGCGACCCAGGTGCTCAGGCAACGGCACAGATTCGTCGAGCGTGCGCGCCTGATCTACGACAGGAACGCCGCCCTGGTCAGCAGGTTCCTGGACCGAACCGAAGGGGTGTCGTCGGAGGTCGGTCCCGCGCCCTTCTGTCTGATCCGCTACAAGAAGGGGCCGCCCTCGGTCGACTTCGCACGAAGGTTGCTCGAGAAGACCGGCGCCCTGGTATCGCCGGGCGACTTCTTCGGGGCTCCCAGGGCTTTCAGGCTCTGCTTCACAGCCGACGAGCAGACTCTGCGGGGCGGCCTCGGCGCCCTGGCCGACTACCTCGGACGGTCCCAGTAATCCCCACGCAAGTCCCGGCGGCCGGATTGCGCCACCCTATTCCTTCAGTCCAGCCAGGGCCTTCGCCGGGTCTCGGGACTCTGTTATCGTCCTCCCGACCAGCATGAAATCTGCGCCAGCTGCCAGCCCGGTCTTCGCGTCTCCCCCCTGTGCCCCGACGCCAGGGGAAAAGATCAGACAGTTCTTCCCGACAATCTCCCTCGTCTCTCTTATCCTGTCTGCCGACTTGGCCGACACTATGACCCCGTCGGCCCCCCACTCCTTCGCCCTCTCGGCGAAGACCCGGTAAAGAGGGTCTCCGTTTTCGAGCCGCAGCTCGTACCCTTCGCTCGCTCCCTTGTGGCTCATGTAGACCAGGAAGATGACGCCTCCCCCCTTTGAGTGCGCCTGCTCCAGCACTCCGCCGAGCCCCTCTTCCCGTCCCACAAAGGGATTGACGATTACCGCATCGAAGCCGAACGCGAAGAGCGAATCCACGATGTTCAGGTTGGTGGACTCGATGTCGTTCACCTTGAGGTCGGCGATCAGGGGGAGCTCTTCTGCGTGGCACACTTCGAGGATGCCGCCTATCCCCCGGAGGCCGTAGGGGAGGAGCAGGTGGTGGTTCAGCTTCACCCCCGCCACGCCGTCCTTGACGGCCCCGAGGACGCGCTCCGCCCTGGCGAGCCTGGAGTCGAAGGGGCCCCAGAGGTCCAGGTTGAGAACGATTCTGCTCCGCCTGGACGACGCGGACCGGAGCATCCTGTCTCTGAAGGACGTCAGCCGGTCCCCCCTCTCAGCCCGCCTCTGTGCGCCGCACCCACCAGGTCGCCCAGCCGCTGCAGCCCCTTCTTCTCCAGATACGCGAGTATCCCGAGGTTGATGTCGTTGAACCTGTCGAGCTTCCTGATCGTGGACGTGCCGACCTGCACGGCATCTGCCCCGGCAAGGAAGAACTGGATGGCGTCTTCCCAGGTCGCCACCCCTCCGCACCCCATTATGGGGACGTCGAGGGCCTCCCTCAGCTCGTAGACGCAACGGAGCGCGACCGGCCTTATCGCTCCCCCTGAGAGTCCTCCAAAGCCGTTCGACAGGGCCCGGCCTCCTGTTTCGATGTCAATCGGGAACGCCCTGACCGTGTTTATGGCTGTCAGGCCGTCTGCCCTGGCGTCGACCGCCGCCTTGGCGACCTCCACCAGTCTGTCCGTGTTCGGGGACAGCTTCACGAAGACCGGCTTCCTGGTGCTCCTCTTCACGGCTTTGGTCACCCTGCTCACCTCCTCAGGGTCGTGTCCGACTTCAGTGCCCACCCCTGCCACATGCGGGCAGCTGAGGTTCAATTCATAGGCACGGAAGTCGTTCCCGTCCAGGGCCTTCACCACCCTGGCGAACTCCTCCGCATCTCCCCCGAAGATAGACACGACGATCGGAAGCCCCTTCCCTCGCACCCGCGCCAGCTGCTCAGAGAACTTGTCCGCCCCGGGGTTCGGGAGCCCGGCGGCGTTCACCCACCCACCCTCCACCTCCACCAGCGTGGGCTCTGGGTATCCCTCTCTTGGGAGGGGCCCGATGGACTTGGTGACCGCGGCTCCCGCCCCGAACTCCAGCGCCGCCAGCACCTTGTCAAGAGAGCTCCCGTGGATTCCAGAAGCGAGCACAGCGGGGTTGGACAGCTGCAAACTCCCCATTTTCACTGCGATCGCGTCGACCCCCATCTACTTGGCCTCCATCTGCTTCAGGACGGCCTCGTAGTCGCCTTTCGTCACTTTCTTCTGCTGGTGCAGGGTCACGACCAGACCTTTGATGTCTGCGAAGGAGCTGAGCTTCACCCCCAGCTTCGCGAGGTTGGCCTTCCCTCCTTCGAGCCTGTCCACCAGCACCAGCGCATCGTTCACCGTGCACCCGGCCCTCCTGAGGGCCTCGACTGCCGAGATGATGCTCCCACCAGTCGTCGCCAGGTCGTCCACCACCAGCGCCCGCCACCCTGGCCTGACCATCCCCTCGACCTGCTTGCCTAGGCCGTGTCCTTTCTCCTCCTTCCTCACATAGACCATTGGCTTCTTCAGGATGTACGCCAGGGGAGACGAGATCGTAACGCCCGCGGTCGCGACCCCGGCGACTACGTCGAAGCTCTCCTCGCCCAACCCCTTCACGACGGTGAGGTACGCCGTCACTGCGAGTCGGTACGTCTCTGGGTCGCTGGGGACCACTCTGAGGTCGACGTAGTAGGAGCTGGACTTGCCGCTGGCCAGAGTGAACTTACCGAATCGCAGGGCGCCTATCCTGAAGAGAGCCTCGGCGAGGGCGACCCTACCGCTCACCATGTCAGACAACGCAGATGCGACCTCCAGAACCGGGTTCTTTCAGGCTGCCGATTTTCGAAGTTGAACCCGCGCGAGATTTCGCCCTACTGCGGATTTAAGCCTTGAACGATTCTCCGCCAGTCCAAGAGGGACCTCGACGCCCTGACGTAGGTGTCCGGGTCCAGCTCCTGGGTGGTGGCGCTGTCCACGTCGATCAAGAAGACCATGTGAAGCCTCGCCTGCATCAGCTCGTCTACCGATACCGCGGGCTTGGTGTAGCGGACGTCGGTGAGCGCCTTGATCTTCTCCGCCTGTTCCCTCGCCCGCTCCCTCGGGGGCCTTACGAAGAACTCAGGGATGTCGAGGACATAGGAGGGCGTCGTCCCGAGCGCGAACTCCCCTGCGAACCCGCTGTACCTCGCTATCTTGCTCGCTATCCTGCTCCGGGAGAAGGCGGACGGCCCGAGCGCCTCCTCCGGAGGGATGAAGCCGGTCTCAATCTCCACAACGAGGTTCCCGTCCCCCCGCGTCCCCATGACATCGCAGACCAGACCCCGGTCCAACTTGTGTTCCACCTTCACTTCGTATCCCTGCCTGATGAGGCTCCTCGCGCAGACCAGCTCGAGGGCGGAGTGATTGATCTTCACGAGGTTCTTCCTGTACAGGTTTACCAGGATGTCGGCTACCCCGAAGACCTCGGCCCTCACTTCCTGGTTGTCTTCGGCGCAGGCCCTTGCCGCCAGTTTGTGGAGGTCCGCCCTGAACCTGCGTACGTCCAACCTCTCGCTCCGAAGGGTCGGCTCGTATTAAAGCGGCCGAGCGTCAGCGGACCTTCAACGCTTCACTGAGGATGCGCTTGACCTCCAGGTCTTCCACCTGCTCGAAGTCGCCGTAGAATTCGCCTATGGCGAGGAAGGCGTCGGGGGTCGCGAGGCAGACCACCTTCGTCCCGTCCTCCGCGAGAGACTGGACCGCGTCCGCCGGTGCCACCGGGACTGCCACCACTACCTCCCTGGGGCGCCGTTTCTTGACCGAGATCACCGCGGCGCTGACCGAGCTCCCCGTGGCGATGCCGTCGTCGACTATCACCACTACCTTTCCCTCGAGCGCAGGGTACGGGGAGTCCCCCCTGAGCCTGTCCATCCGATCCTTCACCTCTTCCCGCTTCAGGCGGATCTGGTCCTCCAAGTACGCCGCGCTGGCGCCGAGCGACTCGGCCGCCGCCCGGTCCATTATCACGTCCCCATCCTGGGTCACCGCTCCCAAGGCGAACTCTGGCTCGCCGGGAGCCTCAATCTTCCTGGTCACAACCACATCCAAGGGTGCCCCGAGCGCTCCGGCCACTTCGTTGGCGACCACCACCCCGCCCCGCGGGATGCCAAGGACGACAACGTCCTTCCCCCTAAGGTGAGACAGCGCCAGAGCCAGCTTCTTCCCCGCCTCGACGCGATCCTTGAAGAGCATTACTTCCCCGCTTCGGCTGCAGGGGGGTGATATTTGGTTGCCTCGCCCGGCTCTCAGGAGGGATGTGGCTTTCCTCCGACGGCGGCCCCGTAGCGTTCCTTCACTGCCGCCGCCCCGGTTCGCCCTCGGCATGGCCTTCGTGAAGTCCGGGAGTTCCCGGCTCTACGCGCCACCATCCCGCTCGCAGACAGGTACCTGACGCCAAGGCTTTCCCCGGCGCCTGCTTCTTGTCCGCGAATCCATCCTTTTCCTGGCCGGACGAGTGGTCAGCTTTATCGGGGGAGAGATATAAAATTACAGTGCCCGATTTTCGGCTTTGAGAAACGTCCCTTCAACCCCGGCCCGCCCCGACCCGCGCCCTTCCGCCTACCGCCTCAGAGAAGGGTACTTCTCAAGGGGAGCAGACGACCCGACTACCCACACCTCCCAGGCTCCCCTTACTTTCATGTCCACCGCTTTCAGCTTCCCCTGGGGCACTGCAAGGATGCGTCTAATCGACCCCTGGCCTAGCACCCGGGGCTGGAACCACGCGCTCCTCGAGTTCTTCGCCTCCAGCCTCCGCATGTTCGGACGGGTCTCGCACTCCACGAGGACCACCTCTTCCATCCCCCCCACCGACCTGTAGCCCAGGAGGTCCGGCCGGTACCTGGTCCAGGAGACCCTGCCCGGTGGGTACGGAGGCTCCTCTGCGACCCGGTATCCGTCCGACTCGAGCTCCCTCCTGACTATCGCCTTCATGGACCTGTGGGTCTCGGACTCTGCCACGCCTGCGTTTCTCTGGCCGGAGATTTCACCATTCGCCCCGCCCGGCCGTGATGGATCGTAGGCCCCAAGCGAAGGAATCTATCGCTGCGACGCGGTGGTCAACAGAAAATCTGTTCTTTGTCAGCAATAAGCGCCAAGCCCAGATAACAGTAAACCGAACTAACAGACTGGTAGCTCTCTCGCTGTTGGCCCTGCCGATGGCCGGGGGTGCAGTCCGAGTCGACGCCGGTTACGCGCGAGGTCGGGAATATTCCGGGCTGCCCTCCTGTCCGAGACAGGGTCTTGTGCTCGCCAGAGCCCGGCGTGGTTCAACGACCACGCTCCGGGAAAGCTGAGGGGCGCAGGCGGGGGCCGAAACGTAAGAGAACGGAGGCACGCAGGAAGGAGGAGAACCCTTCTCCGACCGAGCGAGGTGTGGAGCTCCATGCTTAGCACCGGACTCGACCGGCGTTGGGTTCGAATCACGAGTGCGGACCGAAGTCCTGTTATGGTTCGGCGCTCGGCTGCGACTCGAGGCTGGAACGAAGCGTGGAAGGAGAATCCCGTCGAGACTGACGGGCAGACGAAGACAGCGAGGGGCGGCTTTGCCCTTTAATTACAACTCCGCGGTGCCAGGTAAGATATGAGCGCAGTTTCTGCCCAGAACGGGGACACGGTCTCCGTGCACTATCTCGGCAAGTTCCCTGGCGGCAAGGTCTTCGACACCAGCATGAAGGCGGAAGCCGTCAAGGCTGGACTGTTCAGCCCCGCCCGGGATTACAAGCCGCTCCAGGTCGTACTCGGCCAGCACCAGGTGATCAGCGGCTTCGAGGAGGCCCTCATCGGGATGAAGGTGAACGGGACCAAGGAGATCACCCTCCCTCCCGAGAAGGCCTATGGGAAGACAGGAAGGCATCCGATGGCGGGGAAGACCCTCCAGTTCAGGCTGCTCGTGACAAACATCAAACGGCCTTAGCTCGCCGGGCGGGCGACGGCCGCTGGGAGGGCCAGCTCCCGCTGCTCCGTATTCGAGTTCCTTGTGTATTCGCCTTGACCCCGAACCTATTTACCTCCGGACCCCTACCCCAGGAGACCGACAATGGCAAAGAGGGCATTCACCATCGACGTAGGCGCCGAGAAGATCCCTGTCGAGGGGCACGCACATCAGAACGTCGCCGTGAAGTACCTGATGAAGAGGCGGCGGAGCCTGATCTTCACAAAAGACCCGGCCAAGGTGGAGAAGCTCTTCTCTGAAGTTCCCAAGAAGATAAGCATCATCGGGGCCAACGTGACCAAGACCTACAAGGTGACCTGGGAGCGGGTCAGCACGGGCGAGTTCGCCGGCGCGCGGTTCACCTTCACCCTCGAAGAAGTCCAGTAAGGCAACTTTTTCTTCCGGCGTTCTCCTGCTTGCGCCATGCCTCGAGGGTACAGGCGTGACGCTTACAGCGACGCCATAGACAAGGTCAGGTCCGAGCACTCCGGCTCGATAAAACACGCGAACCTCACAGTCGAGTGTCCCAGGTGCCGGATGAAACAGGTGATCACCGACACGCCAGGAATGAGGGTCTGCGTCAAGTGCGGCTTCGAATTCAGGCCCATGGGGCGCTAGCCCCTCCGGTCCGCTTCGGGACCGGCCCCTTGGCTCCGACCCCTCCCCTCGCGATCAGCGTCTGACGGAGAAGAATCCTTGCAGGGGTCTCCAGTAACACTCCTGCCGCCCTCGGCGTCCCCGAACCCTCGTCTCCGGTGAACGCCGCATGCTTCCTGGGGTCGGTGTGGGCCTCGTAGACTTCGGCCGGGGTGCCGTCCATCGTCACGGTCTGCCTGGTCGTCTTGAACTCGAAGCCCGACCCGCCAGCTTTCCCTTGGTTCCGCGCGACTCGCTTGCGCCTGGTGGCATGCGCTCCGCTCAGCGCTTCTTCCAGGCCTGCGCCCTCTTGCAGAAGTCGTCCGCTTCTTCTGCAGCTCCGTCGCACCGCTCGTAGTGGGCTACGACCTCCCGCAGTACCTCCTCGATCGGGGTCGGCGCGCCAGGGCACTCGGAGTCGAGTTGCGAGCGGACCTCCATCAGGGGCTTCCAGACGTCGCTTGGTATCACGACCGGGACGCCCTGCTTGCTCGTGGTCATGGCAGGGGTGGCGTCGCTTTCGCTATTTCTGGGTTGGCGCCAATTCACAGTCCGACGCTGTTGATGACCCCGCCGGAGTTCCCGTCTATGACAAGGACGATCTTGCCGTTCTTGTGGTCGTAGCGTGCGAACCAGACCGGAGCGTGCAGGAGCTCCGCCTCCCCCACGTCAGACTCGGTGTTCAGCTGCTGGATCATGTGGTGCGCTTGGTGCGCCTTCTGCGACTGCAGCTGGTCCACCAGGGTCTTGGCCTGCATCTTCGCGACGTCCTCCCCCACGTCGCCGTTGAGCACCTTGATCCCCTTCACCTTCGCTTCGTCGAAGAGCACCCTGTCCGCGAGGTTGAACTGGTAGTCCTTCGGCTGGTATTCGGTAAGCGCCTTCAGCCCCACTATGGGGAAGTTGTAGTCGTTGTCCATCTGGTAGGACCTGCGGTTCCCCTGGCCGCCCCCGATTCCACCCCCTCCCATCATGGTCCCGAGCATCATCCCTGTCACCAGGCCCCCGCCTCCGAAGCCTTGGTCCCTCCCCCCTCCGATGGCGCCGCCCATGATCCCGGCCAACGCGGCGGTTGTGGCGATCTGCCCCACCTCCGCGGCCATGTCCACGGCGACGAGCGATGTCCTAGCCGACACCGGGATTAGCCAGTAGGGCACCATCGCCAGGTTGACCTCCTCCAGGGTGGAAGACTCCTGAAGGTGCCTGTGGAGGAGCCCCCTGTCCATGAGCCCGTGGATCTCCTTCATGACATCGTCCTGCTGGGTGATCTTGGCAGGGAGCATGGTGTGCTTGTTGATGCTCTTCCATCCGGCGTTCCCCAGCGAGACGCTGCTCCCGCAGTACTCACAGGTCACGAACATCTCGCCGAACTTCGGGGTGATCGGTGCCCCGCAGCTGGGGCACTTCAGCGTAGTCGCTCCCGACGGGGCGATCACGCTCCGGCCCGGGCTCACAGTCGGCTGCGCCGCGGCCTGCCCCACCCTGGCACCGCACTTGTAGCAGAAGCCGGCATCGTCGGGGAGCTTGGCGCCGCATTTTGGACAGAACAATCTCAGTCGCCTAGAGCTTCGCGCCGCAGCTATTACAGAATTTCGCTCCGGCCGCCGCAGGGCTCCCGCAGCTGGGGCAGAACTTGCTCCCACCGGCGGGGGTGGGCGCCCCCTGGGGAGCGGGGAAGTTGAAGCCGCAGTTGGGGCAGAACTTCGCAGCCGGGGGGACGAGGCTGGCGCAGTTCGGGCAGCTCTTCGACTGGGTCGCCTGACC
This sequence comes from Nitrososphaerota archaeon, assembly GCA_027320175.1. GTDB lineage: Archaea > Thermoproteota > Nitrososphaeria > Nitrososphaerales > Gagatemarchaeaceae > UBA183. The sequence continues at coordinate 21,186 of DAHVLU010000030.1, read as the reverse complement.
CATCCCGGCCGCCATCTGGCCCCCTATCACCCCTCCGACCCCGATCCCGGCGCCGAGGCCGGCGAACGTCCCTGCCCCCCCGCTGGGGTTCTTGGCAGCGTCGTCGATCGCCTTGCCCGTCTGGTACTGCATGAAGCTGACCCCGAGCACCTGCATCTCCGACCGGGTGTCGATGGCCTTCTGGACCTCGTCGGGGAGGCTGACCGTCAGCCCCGAAAGCTTGTTGATTTCGATCCCGTACTGCCCGAGGTGGTCCGGCGCTGCCGCGAGAAGCTCCTGTTCGATGTTCGTGAGATTGGCGGCCAGGTCCGTCACCTTGAGCCCCTGCTGCTTCATCTTGCCGAGGGCGTTGTACACCAGGATCACTAGCTGCTCCTTCAGCCTTTCCTCGACCTCATCGGAGGTCTGGGCGCTGAACGTCCCTACGAACTGGTTGATGAACAGCTCCGGCGAGGAGATCTTCCATCTGTACTCCCCGAAGACCCGGAGGTTGACGATCCCGAACGTGGGGTCGGTGAACTGGTACGGCTGCGTGCTCCCGAACTTGCCGTCCATGTACCTCTTCGGGATGTAGTAGACCTCGGCCCACTGCGTGACCCCTGTGAAGAACTTCAGCAGCTTCCCGACTACGGGCGCGTTGAAGTCGGTCAGGGCGTACCTGTTGGGCTGGTCGAAGTACGTGAGCGCCTTTCCGTCCCTGTAGAACACAGCTGTCTCGTCCTCCCTCACCACGATGTTGTCGTTCAGCCTGATCTGCCGCGGTGCCTTCCACAGCGCGCTGTCGACCTTCTGGTCGTCGGGCCAGGCGAAGGTGGTCGAACCGAACGCGCTTCCCCCGGTCGCCGGCACTCCAGAGCTGCTCTTCTTTCCGAATACCATCGCAATCACTGCCCGAGGGCTATTCCCTCGACGGCTTCCATCCTCTGTGACCACTTCTGCCTTATGTCAGCCACCGTCCTCGCGAACCCGTTGATCGGGCCCTGGATCGAGTTTGGGGCGGAGCCGTCGTAGACGAGCTTTCCCGGCGACGTGGCGTCGTCAAACTGGAACACCGCGCTCACGAACGAATAGTCGTATTCGTACAGCCTGTTCAGCTTCGCCTCGTTGATCTGAATCGGGGCGACCCAGCCCGCGTACCCCTGGCCGGCGTGCCTCACCTCCCCGCTCAACGCCTGCACCTGGGAGATCAGCGAGCCGACGACCGTCAGGTTGGTCAGGTCGTTGCTCGCGGCAACCTGCTTCCTGAGCTGCTGAAGGTTGTCCTTGGCATGGTCCAGCCTGTCGGCGACCTGGTTCCTGAGCAGCGAGTCCGACGCCCTGAGGTCTTCTTTCGTCCTGTACCCCCGGAGCCCCGGTATGAGGAGCTCTAGCTTCTTCGCGATGCCCCTGTTCGCCTCTACCTGCTGCCTGATATCCGGGTTGCCCTGAGACAAGCCCTTACGAAATTCGAGGCTCCCTCCATCTAAATAAATATGGCGAACGTTTACCGACTTTAGGGAGGGCTCGGCTCTCGTTGGACCTTGACAAGCTGAGGGTAGGCTGCAGCGGCTGGTCCTACAAGGACTGGGCTGGGGTGTTCTACCCCAAAGGCCTGGCCGCCAAGGACTACCTCGCCTACTACTCGAAGGTCTTCAACTGCGTCGAGGTCGACTCGAGCTTCTACAGGGTCCCCAGCCAGTTCATGGTGAACCAGTGGAGGAACAACACCCCGGCCGACTTCGTCTTCTCCCCCAAGCTCCCGAAGAAGATAACACACGAGCAGAAGCTCAAGGGGTCGGAGTCGAACCTGGTCTACTTCTACAGCGTCCTGGGCAAGCTCAAGGACAAGCTCGGCCCCATCGCCATACAGCTTCCGCCCTCGGTCAAGCTCAGCACGCATCAGGAGACCATGAAGGAGTTCATCTCCCAGCTCAGCCCGGAGTTCAAGCACGCCGTAGAGTTCCGGCACAGGTCATGGTTCACCCCGGAGGTCTACTCCCTCCTGAGGAAGAACAACATCGCCATGGTCTGGTCCCTGAACCAGTACGTGGAGACCCCGCCCGAGGTCACGGCCGACTTCGTCTACGTCAGGATGGTCGGAGACCGCGAGATCACCGAATTCACCGGGGTCCAGAAGGACAGGTCGGACGACATGAAGCGGTGGGCAGAGTCGGTGAAGGACAACGCGGGCAAGTTCGAGTCCGGCTACGTGTTCTTCAACAACCACTTCGCAGGCTTCAGCCCGGAGTCTGCCAACGAGTTCCGCAGGCTCCTGGGGCTCATGGAGATGGACTGGAAGGCCCAGGAGACACAGCAGCAGACGCTCTTCGGGTCGTAGCTGACAGATGCAGCCCCAGCGCAGGACGATACTCCACGTAGACCTGGACGCCTTCTACGTGTCGGCAGAGGTGCGGGAGCGCCCGGAGCTGAAGGGGGTCCCGGTGGTGGTCGGGGCTGACCCCGAGGGGGGCAGGGGGAGGGGGGTGGTCATCGCCTGCTCCTACGAGGCGAGGAAGTTCGGCCTCAGGTCCGGGATGCCGATCTCCCAGGCATACAGGATGTGTCCCCAGGCGAAGTACATCCCTCCCAGCTGGGGGCTCTACGAACGCACGTCGGAAGAGGTGATGGCAACGCTCAGGGGATTCGCTGACAAGTTCGAGCAGGGGAGCATCGACGAGGCGTACCTCGACGTGACGGGCCGGGCCGCCGACGAGCAGACGGCGGTCAGCGTCGCGACGGCGGTCAAGTCAGCCGTCAGGGAGAAGCATGGGCTGACCTGCTCGATCGGCATCGGTCCGAACAAGTCCTCTGCGAAGATAGCGTCCGACAGGAACAAACCCGACGGCATGACCGTCGTCCCCTTCCGGGACGTCAGGGGGTTCCTCTCCCCCCTCCCGGTGGGAGTCGTCCCCGGCATCGGCAGGAAGACCGGAGATTTCCTTCACGAAAAGGGGATCTCGACCATCGGACAGCTGCAGGCGCTCGACGGGAAGCAGCTCCTGACTTGGTTCGGAAAGAACGGGGTCTGGCTCTGGGGGGTCATCCACGGAGAGGAGAACGTCGAGGTGAGGCAGCAGGAGATGCCGAAGTCTCTGAGCGTGGAGAGGACATTCAAGGACGACGCCACCGACTTCCGCAGGGTGCGCAAAGAGGCCGCGGACGGGGCGGCCGAGCTCATCAGGAGGGTGAAGTCAGGGGGGTATGCCTACCGGGTCGCTGGGATCAAGATCCGTTTCCGTGGCTTCGAGACACACACCAGGGAGAAGACCCTCGTCGGCCACGTCGACGGCGAAGAGCCGCTGAGGGAGGCAGTCGAGAGGCTTCTGGACGAATTCGAGGCGAGCGGGAAACCCGTGCGTCTGATAGGGGTCCGCGTAGCTGATATTCAGCGCTCAGCTTCGGGCCCGGCCAGGCTGGACGACTGGACTGGGACCTGAGGCTTGGCCTCTTCGGGGAGCCTCGCGTCCTTGAACACGAACCAGAACACGCTGATGCCCACCGCGTACAGGCCGGTGGCGATGTAGAACGGTAGGGCGAGGAGCCCCAGCCCGATGAGGTAATAGCCGGCTATCTGAGACAGAGAGTTGGGGAGCCTCCACAGGGAGGCGGTTATCCCAGACGCCATCCCCCTCTCCTCCGGGGAGACGAGCCCCATTATCAGCGACTGGGTGAGCGGGTTGGAGAGGTTCATGAGGAATACCCGCACCAGGTAGAGCGAAGCCGCCACGGCAAAGGTGGGGGAAGACGGTATCGCGACCATGAATGCCATGGACGAGGCTTGCGTGATCACCGTCGCCTTCACGAGTCCGAACTTCCTCGCGAGCCTGGGGGACATGAAGACCACCGCCGCCGTAAGGAGGTTCGTCACCCCGAGGACCGGTCCGCTGACCGCGTCCGTCACCGCGTAGGCCTTGAAGAACCAGAAGCTCATCAGGGGGACGAAAAGTCCGGCGCCTATCGCGATGGTGATGCTGTAGCCGATGTACTTCTTCAGCACGTCCCCGGACTTGCGGGGGAGAATCCCCTTCCTGACATGAGAGACGGGGCTCTCGGTTATCTTGAAGAGCAGGGGGGTGATCGAAAGGTTGAGCAGCCCTACTACCACGTAAAGCACGACGTGGGCCTCACTCGCATCCAGCCCCAGCCCTTGGAGGGCGAGGACCGAGGAGATGATGAACCCCCCCAGGGCCCCTGCAATCCATCCCAGGAACGCCAGCAGCGAGAACGCGGCTGTCCTCTTCTGGTCTCCGGCCTTGTCCGCTATCAGCGCGCTTACGGACACGGCGTAGGCAGCCTCGCCGGTGCCCTCCAGGAACGCTATCACCAGGTAGAGGGCGAAGTTCGTCGTGAGGGCGAAGCCGATCAGGCTCAGGCTGGCGCAAACATTCCCCAGGAGCAGCATCTTCCTTCTCCCGTGCCTGTCGGCGAGGATCCCGAGGGGGATGCTCAGGGCGACGAGGGTGATGCCCATCGCGGACCCTACCACCCCGGTCAGCGTCGGCGCCAGGCCCTGGACGTTCGGAAGGAAATACGAGAGGTCGGTGTAGATGAACCCTATCGCTACGTTTGGGATGAAGCTAAGGTAGATCAGCAGCTTCGCCTGGTCGGGAATCCCCCTGTACTCGCTGAACAACCGCGCCGAGCACCCGGCTCGGGGAATCGGTATAAACACCAAGGGGGGCGCCGGGAGCCGCGTCTTTGCCTGCGAGACAAGGGGACCTGACCATAGGAGTGGACGTCGGTGGCACATTCACCGACGTGGTGGTCGCGGGCCCGCAGGGGCTCGAGGTCCTGAAGCTCCCGACGACGGCCAACCCGACCGCGGCCGTGCTGGAGGGTCTGAGGAGGCTGGGGCCCAGGGCGAGAGAGGCCGGCCTGATTTCACACGCGACGACCCTTGCCACCAACGCCCTTCTCACCCACGCTGGGTTGGCCCGGTCGGCGCTCGTCACCAACGAGGGGTTCAGGGACGTCCTGGAGATAGGGCGGCAGAGGCGCCCGGAGCTCTACGACCTGTCTACAAGGAGGCCGAGACCCCTCGTCAGGAGGCGCGACAGGCTCACCATACGCTGCAGGATCGACTCGAAGGGATCCGAGCTCGAGCCTCTTTCCGGCGCCGACGCCCTCGCCAACCTGGTGGTCAAGAGGCGATACGAGTCGGTCGCAGTCTCCTTCATCAACTCCTACCTGAATGGCAAGCACGAAAGAGAGATGCGTGGAGCGCTCCGCGCGGCAGGCTTCCGTGGGCACGTCAGCATCTCCAGCGAGGTCGACAACGAGTATCGAGAGTACGAACGGACGAGCACCACGGTGGTCAACGCAGCGCTGTCTCCCCTCGTGGGGGGCTACCTTTCCTCGCTGCGCGCTTCCCTTCGCAGGAGGAAGATCACTGCCCCCGTCTACGTCATGAACTCGGACGGAGGTGCCAGCACCGCGGCCTTCGCCTCGTCCAGGCCGGTCTCGATAATCGAATCGGGACCAGCCGCCGGGGTCGTAGCTTCGAGGCAGCTTGCCAAGGCACTGTCACTGGACGCGGTCCTCACCTTCGACATGGGCGGCACCACGGCAAAGGCGGCGACCGTCGTCGGGTACGAGCCCGAGGTCATCGAAGAGTTCGAGGCCGCCGGGAAGACTCACAGCGGGAGGTCCATCAAGGGGAGCGGATACCCGGTCAGGGGGCAGTTCATCGACCTCGCCGAAGTCAGCGCGGGGGGCGGGACCATCGCCTGGGTGGACGAGGCAGGGGAGCTGAAGGCAGGGCCCGAAAGCGCCGGGTCAGACCCTGGGCCCGCATGCTACGGGACGGGCGGGGTGGACCCGACGGTGACCGACGCTAACGTCCTGCTCGGGAGGCTCAATCCGAGCGCCCTCCTCGGCGGGGCTATGCCGATCAGGCGAGACCTGGCGCTGAATTCGATGGAGAGGCTCTCCAGGAGCCTCCGAGCCACCCCGCTCGGAGCCGCGAAGGGGGTCGTGCGGCTGGTGAACGACGGCATGGCCAGGGCAATGGCGCTCGTGACCGTCGAGCGCGGCAGGGACCCACGGGAGTTCGTGATGTTCGCCTTCGGGGGGGCGGGCCCAGTCCACGCCTGCGACCTCGCCGAGGAGATGGGAATCCGTGACGTGGTCGTCCCGCAGCACGCCGGGCTCTTCTCCGCATATGGCCTGGTCGCCGGGGAGCTTACCCGGACCTTCGTGGCTCCGGTGATGGAGGCCGACCCTCCCCTCGCCGAGCGCTTCCGCCTCCTCGAGTCGTCCGTGGCCGAGTCGATGGATGAAGAAGGGTTCCGCAGCTTCAGGCTCTCGCGCTACTTCGAAGGCAGGTACATGGGCCAGTCACACGAGCTCCTCCTCCCCTTCCACTCCGACCCCGCCTCCCGCGCTGCCTTCGACGCGCGCCACGAAGCCCTCTACGGCTATGCCCTGCCGGACAGGATGGAGGTGGTGAACATCAGGGTGAAGGCGACCGTCCCTCGGCGTGTCCCGGCGCTCTCGCGCTCCAGCGGCGCGCCTTCCCACCCCGTCAAGGAAAGGCCGGCATGGATCAGCGGGTCCAGCGTCGTTGCTCCCGTCCTTCTCCGCGGGGCGTTGCCTTCGGGGACCGACGGGCACGGCCCCTGCATAATCGAAGACTACGACTCCACCCTCGTGGTGAACCGAGCCTGGCGCTGGAGAGCCGAAGACTACGGCGTGAGGTTGACAAGATGAAGACGGACCAGGTGTCGCTCCAGATCATCAGCAACTCCCTGCTGTACGCCAGCGAGGAGATGGGGCTGGCCCTTCGCAACTCAGCCTATTCGCCCAACATCAAAGAGAGGATGGACCACTCCGCCGCGGTCTTCGACGCGAGCGGCAGGCTCCTCGCCCAGGCGGAGCACATCCCGGTCCACCTCGGCTCCCTTCCCTGGGGGCTCGAGAACCTGATCCGCCACTTCTCCCAGAATGGTATGAAGTTGGAGGAAGGTTCCATGGCGGTGGCGAACGACCCCTACATCACGGGGACCCACCTGAACGACGTGACAGTCGTCGCCCCCATCTACGAACGCCAGGAGGCCGTCGCCTTTGTGGCGAACAAGGCCCACCACGCCGACGTCGGAGGGAACGTCCCTGGGAGCATCTCCATGGGCGCCCGCTCTCTCTCGGAAGAAGGGTTCGTCCTCGAGCCCACCCTCCTCTGGAAGGGCGGTAGGTTCGTCGAGTCGACTGTCGGTGCCTTCTCAGCAGCCTCCCGGACGCCGGCGGAGCGGAAGGGAGACCTGAAGGCCCAGGTGGCTGCCAACCTCACCGGAGTCAGAAGGGTCAGGGAGCTTCTGGCGAAATACGGCCCGGACGCCTTCGGGCTCGCAGCCCGAAACGCTTTCAGGCATTCGGATGTGCTCACCAGGAAGAGACTCTCAAAGTTCCGTCGGGGGAGCTATGAAGCGACTGACTTCCTCGAGGGGCCCTCGGGGGAGGACCTGAAGCTCAGGGTGAAGGCGACCCTGTCGAAGTCAGGCATCTCGCTGGACTACTCCGGCACGGCGGCTGAGGTGGACTACCCGCTCAACGCAGTCCTCGGCGTGACGATCTCCGGGGCGTACTTCGTCCTCAGGTGCCTGCTGGGAGACGACATCCCGGCCAACTTCGGGGCCTTTGCCCGGGTCAAAGTGAGCGTCCCCCCTGGCACGGTCCTGAACCCTACCTCTCCCCATCCCGTGGGAGGAGGGAACGTCGAGACGAGCCAAAGGAACGCCGACGTTCTATTCAGGGCGCTGGCGGCTGCCGCCCCTGGCAGGGTCCCTGCGGCGGCAGGAGGCTCGATGAACAACGTGATGATGGGTGGCACTTTCCGGGGCTCGGCCTGGGCCTTCTACGAAACGATAGGAGTGGGCCTGGGTGGGCGAGGGCAGATGGACGGGGTGGACGGAATTCAGGCCAATATGACCAACACGATGAACACCCCGATAGAAGAGATCGAGCGGACGTTCCCAGTAAGGATGGTCGCCTACGAATTCAGGCCGGACAGCTCGGGGGCTGGGAGGTGCCGGGGAGGCTCGGGGCTGGTTAGGGCTTATCAGTCCCTGGAAGACGGTGCAACCTTCACCATACTGGCGGAGAGAGGCAGACACTCTCCCTGGGGCCTCGCAGGCGGGTCGTCCGGCGAGAGGACCGAGATCCTCCTCATGAAGGGTGGGGAAAGGGCGAGAATCCCGCCGAAGTCCACGCTAACCCTGAGGGCAGGAGACGTCGTCGAAGTAAGGACCGCGGGAGGGGGCGGCTACGGGCGCCCCTCGAGGAGGCCTTCGTCCAAGGTCGCCGAGGATGTCGCTGACGGCATCCTCACGGCGGGGAAGGCCGAGTCCGAGTACCGCTACAGACGCCGCCTCACACTAAAGTAGCCCGGCTCTCCCGGAACCCCATGCGGCCGGCCTTTGGCGTGTTACTGGAGCTCGCAGCCCTCGCCCTGATCTTTTCCCTCGCGCCAGCGGTGCCTGGAGGGGTTGTCTTCGCCGTCTACGTGCTTCTCGCAGAGTTCGCCGCGACCTTCCTAATACACTGCCCAGCCCACTACACCGTCGGCATGGCGCTGGGGATCAGGTTCACGGAGATGAGGGCCGGTCGGACGACCCTGGCCCGGGCCCTGCCGCCCAGACTCGGGCGGTTCGCCCGCCTTATGCCGATTCTGACCCTCAGAGCTGACAGGCCCTCCCTGGCGAGGGCGTCAAGGGCGAAGGCATCCGCCATGTTCGCTTCCGGGACGGTCGCGTCAACCTCGGCTGCCTTTCTCGTAGCAGGAGGCAGCACGATGGTCCAGCCTCTTCCATACGCCTCACTCGCATGGGCCCTGGCGCTGCTCTACCTCGCCTTCGACCTGAGGTTCTCTCCTCGGGGCGGCGACCTCAGGAGGGCCAAGGCTGCACTCGGCAGGTGAGTTCGACAGGACCGTGTCGGCTGGACCTGGGGTTCAGTTTTGCTTCGTCCTGAACCTGTCAGGGCTCAGGAATCCAATGTCGTACCCTGCCTTCTCTCCCGCAGACACGTTGGCAGCGATCTCTCCCATCACGCTGGCGAACTTGAACCCGTGCCCCGAGCAGGCGCTTACGACGGTGACCTTCGGCTCCCCGGGAAGGGGGCCCACCACGAAGTTGAGGTCCGGGGTGTTGGTGTACAGGCAGGTGGTCGACGCGATCGGTACGCTGTCCAGTCCCGTGAGCCGCTTCGCCACGAAGTCTCTGACTGGGCCAACGTCAGCCTCTGTCACCTCACGTCGGACCTTGTCTGGGTCACCCATCTCACCACCGTGGGTCCGTGCAACCTTGACGCCATGGCCGAGCTCAGGGATGCCGTAGTAGTAGGAGTCGGCCGTCTCTTCCATGATGAAGACTGGCATCTTCGGTGCGGTGAACACCTCCTTCCCTCCAGAAGAGAACCAGAACGGGACCTGCCTCTCGCACTGGAGAGGGATGGCCCCGCCCAGCAGGCGGCCGTTCCAGGCACCGGCGCATAGGATCAGCCTCGGCGCGGTCTGCCTCCCGAGGCTCGTCTCGACTTCGACGGAGTCTGCTCCGGCCTTCCACCCCTTCACCTCTTCGGAGAACCTGAACTCGGCCCCGGCCTCGCTCCCCAGCCCTACGAACGCCCTCACGCTCTCTTCAGCGAACAGGACCCCAGCGTTGCGCTCGTAGACCGCCTCGAACTCGTCGGTCAGAGAGAACGCCCTGAACCGATCCTGCGCCTCCCGCGCCGACAGCACCTCGTGGGGGATCCCATGGGCCGCGGCGCTCTTCAAGACCCCCTTCACCAGCGCCCCATCGCTCCGGCCCACCATCAGCCCCCCGGTCATCAACAGCAGCTTCTTGCCCGACCTCGACTCGGCCTCCCTCCAAGAGTCGAAGGCTCTCCGGAGCAGGGGAACGTATCTCGGGTCCTCGTAGTACGCCAGCCGGATTATCCTCGTCTGGCCGTGGGACGACCCGAACTCGTGGTTCACCCCGAACCTCTCTATGTTGAGCGTCCTGATGCCTTTCCTGGCAAGGTTGTAGGTCACCGAGGACCCCATGACCCCGCAGCCCACCACGATCGCGTCCCATCGGCTCCGCCCGTTGAACGGGCCCGGCCGCCTGACTTCCTGGCTAAGTGCCAACTGTGGACTCCGCCAACGCCTGGTCTTGGCTCTGGCAGGGGATATCCGTTTCTTGGCGCGGTCCGGTCATTATAATTAACGTTAAATACAGTCCGAGGCGTTCCTCCCACTGCTCACCCGCTTGGTGAATACAAGGAAGCTGATCACGGCCACACTCTTCGGCGTCCTGATTGGTGTGGTATATGGTGCTCTTCCTTTCGAGGTCGGCGACACACTGATCGTGTTCGAGGCCATCATACTCTCCCTCAGCTTCATCCTTCTCGGGCCGGGCGGTGCGACCTACACCGGTCTCATCAACGGGCTGGTCGAGACTCCTTTCCAGCTCGCGTTCGGGCCGTTCGCGCTGGCGGTGGCCCTATTCTATGGAGTGCTAGTGGACGTATTCAGCGTACTGTTCAGGGTCAAGTCCGAAGGGAAAGTCCGACCCAAGAGGCTGGTCGCGGCCCTGAGCCTGAGCTCTGTCATCACAGGCCTGTCCGCGACCTACGCGTTCATAGCCCTGGGCTTCGGTATGACCGCGCCGTTCGTGGACGTGTATCTGCCGGTCCTGCTCGTCGGAACGCTCAGCGGGGCGATAGGAGGGTACCTCGCGGGAAGAATCTGGGATCGGAACCTGAAGCACAGGTTCTCCCCCACCCAGCCTGCGACCTAGCGGGCCGCTCGCGAGTCATCAGATCTGAGCTTCCGGGTGAGCCTGAGCAGCAGTCCATAGAGGATCACTCCCAGGAGCATGAAGGCGGCCCCCACCACTTCGTTGAGCAGGACCCCCGCGACCAGCCCCGTCAGGAGCACGAACGCTCCGATGACGATGATCAGGATCGCGGCTGACTTTGAAATCGGGCTTACCCTAACCGACAACCCGAAGACGCGCGCCGGGGGCAGGTTAAACGCTTGCGGGGCCCAGGCGTGCTTATCTCCAGCCACGCCCCGCCCAGCATAGATGGACAGGGAAACCGCCGGGATTTCATGCTGCTTCGACCGTCAGTCCCAGAGGATGTTCCGGGGCTACGAGAAGAAGGGGTTGGGCGCGCCCGCTCTCTCCATCGCGGAAGCCCTGACTGAGAACGGACTAAAGGGGTCGACCGTCCTAGATGTGGGGTGCGGCTTCGGTGCACTTGCACTCGAACTCCTCCGCCGCGGCGCCTCGGGGGCAGTAGGCATCGACCTGTCGCCCAAGATGATTCAGATGGCCAGCAGCCTGGCGGCTGTCAAGGGCCTCTCCGGGCTGGCTTCATTCCAGGTCGGCGACGGAGCCTCCTCGAAGCTGCCGAGCTCCAAGATGGTAATCCTGGACGGCGTCCTCTGCTGCTACCCTGGCTTGGAAGCCCTGATCGACAACTCCAGCTCGGCCGCCGAGGCCTTCTACGCCATCGCCGTGCCTGACGATGCCCGCTTCGCCACGAGGGTGTTGAGGCTCTTCCTCCCACTGCAGGGACTTGTCTTCGGGCGCGACGGCTTCAGGTTCTTCGTGCATCCTACCAGGAGGATCAGAGAGGCGCTGCAGGCAAATGGGTTCAGGCTGGTTTCGAGGTCCCCGTCCGGATGGGTCTGGTCGGTCTTCGTGTTCAGAAGGGCCTAGGGACGCTTGGTTCCCTTCTCCTCTTCCTTCAGGAGCTTGTAGAGCCTGAACCTGTCGCCTTCCCCCGGCGATAGGGTGTATCCGCAGACCCGGCAGGATATGCCCTGGCCCGTCTCCTTCAGGTCGAAGCGCCCGCACTTCGGGCACTTCATCTGGTCGGCCTGGCTTTTCACGTTCCAGGTTCTCCTATGCTCGCTTGAAAAGCGTTCCATGCTCCCGCCTACCAGACCCTGATCAGTCCTCCTCTTGAAAACACCCCTGGACAGGAGTACTTCTCGTAGATCGCCTTTGGGAGCGAGATGTCGGCCACGTATAGGTCTCCGAGGTGTCCCTTCGCCCTGGCGTCGAGGAAGCCGGTCTTCGGGAGCCCGAAGGTCACCGTCGCCCTTGCCGTCACGCAGGGTTCCCCGGGCTCCCCCGTCGTCGCATCGAGCCCCGACGGGATATCCACCGCAAGGATAGGTAACTTCGAAGCAGTCGCCCTCCTGATCAGCCCGGCAAGGGGTTCCCTGGGGCTCCCCCTGGCCCCGTACCCGAGGAGCGCGTCGACAATCAGCTCCCCCTCAAGGTCATCGTCCGGCGCCCTCGTCCTGACTCCCATCTTCTCTACTGTGGCGAACTGCTTCGCGGCGGGGTCCCTCAGCGCGGCACTGCCGTCTCCGAGGACCACGGTGACATCTCCGCCCCAGTTGTGGATGTGCCTGGCGGCCACCAGCCCGTCTCCTCCGTTGTTCCCCCGCCCCACCAGAACCGCTATCTTCTTGCCGACGACGTCACCTCCCAGAAGGCGCAGCGCCATCTCTGCCGTCTTCGTCCCTGCGTTCTCCATCAGCGAGTCCACCCCAATCCCCACCGCGTCGATCGCGAACCTGTCCGCGTCCGCCATCTCCCCCGCCGTAAGAAACGCCAGCCCGCCCTGGAACTTCAACGGAGTCACGCCGCCGCTCTTCTGTATTTCAGGATGAGCGACCGGCACCGCTGTCAACAATAATTCTTCAAACTGGCACGCCGATTAGAGCCTACGGTATATTGGAACCATGAAGGCACTGATGACTACGCATGAGCTTCTCTTCCAGATGGGATAGGAAGGACCAGGGGCCCGGCCTCGTGGACAGGCTCAAGGGGACGGTGCGACAGGCGGCACCCCTGAAGCCGCAGCTCGAGCAAGCAAACAGGCAGGTCAAGCTTCTCATATCGCAGCTCGACGGGACTGTCAACAGGATCAAGCAGCGCGACGCCACCATCTTCAAGAACGTGGTATCCTCTCTCGCGAAGCACGACACGCAGCACGCGGCGGTCTACGCCAACGAGCTCACTGAGGTGAGGAAGATGGGGAAGATGGTCACCCAGGCTCAGCTCGCCCTGGAGCAGATTTCCCTGAGGCTCGGGACAATCAACGACCTCGGCGAAATCGCCAACACGCTCGCCCCGGCGGTCTCCGTCATCAGAAACATGAAGGAGGACCTCCGCATGGCGCTCCCGGAGGCCGACAAGGAGATCGGCGAGCTCTCGGGCCTCCTCAGCAGCGTCTTGGTGGACGCAGGCACCACGGGAGGCATCTCTCTCAACTTCGACGCAGCCAACGAGGATGCCCAGAAGGTCCTCGAAGAGGCATCGGTGGTCGCCGAGCAGAGGATGAGGGAAAGCTTCCCCGAGATCCCCGCCAGCGTGTTCGCCCAGGACGAAAGAGAAGGCCTCACAGCCTAGCCGACCTCTCCGGCAGAGAAACCGCGGGCCGGCACGCCGTTGAACAACGCAGAAATTCAGTTGGCTTATAATCGAGGGGCGCGGGCAGAGCTCCAAGTTGAAGTTCAGCATCCGGGCCGCCCCGGAGGGCTCCGCGGCCGAGGCCCCGATTGTCCCCGAGCGGAAGGGACGCAGGGCAGCGGCGATGATCATCGCGGCTCTAATCCTCCTTTCAGCTTTCGTCGTGGCTGCCCCGTACCTCTCCGAGGGACTCAGGCGGGGTTATTCGTTAGTCTCAGGACTGGAGGGCAGCGGGACGACGAACGGCGGCACGGTGACCGGGGGCTCGGGCGGCGGGTTCGTCACTTCGACCAACTGCTCGAGCGTCGTGTCGGTCCGGCCGCTCACCTCGCCCAACATCAACGGAAGCGTGGCCACCATCTCGTATCCCAGTGACTACTGTGCCCTGGCCGAATACGCGCTCAACCAGATCAACGCGGATCGGGCGGCGAACGGCTCCAGCCCCGTCTCCCTGGGCTTCAACCAGGCCGCCCAGCAGCACGCCGATTCGATGCTTTACTACGGCTACTTCGGTCACTATGACGTCCAGGGATACAAGCCCTACATGCGGTATTCGCTGCTGGGAGGCAGGGGAGCCGACTCCGAGAACGTCGCCTACCTGTCCTATTCGCTCCCGCACTACACCACGACCTCTGCCGTCGAGCAGGCGATCCAGTTCTTGGAACACTCCATGGTGTACAACGACGCGGCCTGCTGCAACAACGGCCACAGGTACAACATCCTCGACCCGCTCCACAACTTCGTCTCCATCGGCGTCGCCTACAACAGCACCCACGTCTTCTTCGACGAGGAGTTCGAGAATGACTACATCGCGCTCAACTTCACTACCACAGGTTCGTCAGGTTCAAACCCGTACTACGTCACCATGAGGGGGACGCCCATCCCGGGTACCCCCAAGGCGGACTCGATCTACATAGGGTTCGACAGCACCCCCACGGCCCAGACAAGGAGCCAGCTCGACAGCGCGCCGCACGACTATGGCCCCGGCACCCTCGTCGGGGGCGTGCTCCCTCCCTCGGGCGTCTTCGGGGGGTGCGGCCAGTTCACCAGCGGGACCACAGTGTGCGCCGATGTATGGACCTTCAACCAGAGCGCCGTGAGCATATCGTTCTCGCTCGAGCCCTTCATCCGGAACTACGGGCCGGGGGTCTACACTGTCTACCTGATCACAGGGTCGAGCACCGACTCGGCGCTCACGACGATTTCGGTGTTCGTCCCCTAGCTCCTGGCCATCTCTGTCCTGATCAGGCGCGCAGTCTCTTCCATCTCAGCCGGAGCGAACCGCCTGCGGTCGGAGAACCTTCCCTTGTCCTCCATCTTGACCGGGATTACATGGACGTGCACGTGGGCCACAACCTGGTTGGCCGCTTCCCCGTTGTTCTGGACGAACCTGAACCCATCCGCCTCGACGGCTGTCACCACCGCCTTCGAGACCTTGGATGCCACCTGGAACAGGTCGGCGATGTCTGTCTCCTTCATGTCCCAGACAGTCTCGCCATGCTCCTTGGGACAAACCAGGGTGTGCCCCTTCGAGAACGGATAGATGTCTAGGAACGCTATGTGCCTGGCGTCTTCATAGACGACGTTGGAGGGCGCCTTCCGGGACACTATCTGGCAGAAGATGCAACTCTCGGGTCCCTCGTTGGGTGGCGACAGGGGGAGCCGCCTCGTCGGTTTCATCCCGGGTTTCTGTGCAGCAACTTCACGTAAACCTTTCCGCGGGGCCCTTCTTATTACACGCACGGGGGCGCGGACGCCGTTTGATGTGCGAGAGGTGTCACGCGGGCCAGATGCTCGAATACGAGAAGCGACTCGGCCGCAGTGGCAAGGAGACTGTCATCAGGGGGCTCCGATGCGAGCGGTGCGGGTACGTCGAGCTCTCGGACGACGACGCGATCTGGTCGGCGGTCTGACGTCAGAGGACGCCGCCCGCTGCCTTCCGGTAGGCTGCGATGAAGTCCAGGGCGAACCTGTCTGCCTGCTTCTCTGTCCCCCTGTGCTTCCCGCTCACCGACCTGAGGTGATGGTAGTATTCGTGTATCATGACGAAGGGCTCGTAGAGGTACTCTCGCTTCGCGGCGAGTATCTCCTTCCTGTTCTGAGAATATACCGCGGCGACCCGCTTCGTCCTGCCTTCGACCACTCCGACCCCGAGCTTGGGGACAGAGACCCCATACCACTTTGAGAGGAGCTTGATCGCCTCCTCCGGGTTCGAGTCCAATATCAGCGCGACGACATAGGCCTTCACTTTGTCCGGTGTCGTGTCCAATGGGCTTTCGGCTATCCCCGGTCACTTAAGACATCGCGTCTTGTGCTCGCAGTTGAGCCTTTGGTCAGCAATCGTTGATTCCCCTGTTCAACTGCGGCTGGCGATGTCACAGGGCCATGAACAGGCGCAGCAGGCACATCAGGCTCGACGGGCCGAAGGGAATGAGGTTCAGGGGACCGCCTTCTCTGTTTTCCGTCGGCTGACCGAAATCTCGATGATTGCGCTCGAGGGTGTCCGTGCCCTAGGGCGTGCACGCCGGGTTGAAGCTGGCATCGTAGCCGCATAGGGTCCACGCCAATACCGTCCCGTTCACCACCTGAAGCTGATCGGAGCCGCTTTCGGACGGAGCCCACCCGCCGTTGGAGAACTCCCAGATGAACCAAGCGGTGCTCGAAGTCTGGTTGACCCCGTTGATTCCTGTCACGAAATGCTCTCCGTACTGAGGATACCACGTCGCCTGGACGTCTCCTCGCAGCAGCACCAGGGTGACCACGTACCCATTCCACCCTGGCTGGGCCGTGGAGTCGTTGTACCACCTGCTCGTCCCGTTGCCGTAGTCTACCAGCATGTGCACGTTGTAGACCAGCGCCCTGTGGCCGTATCCATTCGCAAGCGCCTGGTACGACGACCAGAGCGAAGCGAGGTCGGACGCAGCGGTGCGATAGGCGGGGGTGCTCGTGTTCAGGTTCGACACCGCGCCGGCGAGCAGGGAGAGCGTCTGGTTGTAGTAGCCAAGACTGTAGTTGTAGAGCGAGAGGAGGGAGTTGTAGTTGGCGAGCGCCAGGGACAGTTCGGTCTGGTGCTTCATGTCGAGCGACTTTTCCTGCTGGTATTCGCCGAAGTACACCGCCGCCAGGGAAGAACTGACCAGAAGGAATGCTACGAGCACCACGGCCACCCCATAGAAGACAGGCTTGGTGACGGTCAATGGACCCTCCTGAGCCTCGGCATGATCAGAAGGGACGCGGGGGCAAGAAACGTACCGAGGGCGAAGTCAGCCAGCTCGTGCGCCATGGGGACTGGAAAGACGAAGCCAGCCAGCTCGACCGTGAGGAGCTGCGACAGACTCAAGCCGGGACCGAACCAGATCAGAGCGGTCGCCGCATTGGCCGCGAAGTCCCATACGAAGGCGCAGATGGCAAGCGTCGCGCCGATGAAGAACGCCACCGGATAGGGGCTGGCTCCATCGGTCCGCCACATCTTCGACGCCCCCCACCCTGCCAGTGCGAAGATTAGTTCCCCTCCGACAAGAAACGGGGTGATCGCGCCTGCGGGGCCCCAGGGGCTTACGACACTCCACACCGCCTCTGACACCACCGCCACGGCGGCTCCCTGCCTGAAGCCGTAGACGAAGGCGACCATGAAGACGACGGCGTCCAGGAGCTTGAAGCTCACGAAGGGTGCCAGCACGAAGTCCGTCCCCACGATGAGGGCGCTGAAGACTGCGACAACTGCGACGTCCGTCTTTCGCATGGCTGGTTGGATTATCCAGCCAGACGAGATATAAGCTCTCCGTAGCCAAGTTTCTTGACAAGACGGAACTGGTTATAGAGAACCCAACCACGACCGGTCATGTTGACCGGGGTCAACGAAGTGCTGAGGGCCGTTGAAAGGCGGGAACAGGGGCCGTCCCCGGGCTTCACCAGGGAGCACACGCTCCTCGCATTCCTGACTCTTGGTGCTTCGAAGTCAATGGGAAGGCAGACCCTGGCCGCCGAGTCTGGCCTTGGGGAGGGTTCCATGAGGACGATACTGAAGAAGTTCCGAAGGGCCCACCTGGTCGAGATCGGCTCGGCCGGGATACGGCTCGCCGACGCCGGCATCCGCGCCAATCAGGCGATCCTGAAGGCGCTCACCCCACCAGTGGTCCTGCAGGGTTCGACGCTCACCCTGGGGAAGAAGCAGGCCGGGACCCTCGTCAGGTCGGCCGGGGGGTCGGTTTCAAGCGGAATCCAACAGCGGGACGCTGCCATCAGGTTCGGTGCAGACGGAGCCACGACCTATGTGTACAGAGGGGGAAAGTTCACCGTGCCGGGAGAGTCGTCCGACTGTGAGAGGGACTTTCCAAGCAAGACATGGTCAACACTCCGTGGGGAGTTCGGCCCCAGCAGCGGAGATGCCATCATCGTCTGCGGGGCAAGGGATGAAACGACGGCCAAGCTGGGTGCCCTTTCAGCAGCCCTGACGCTGCTGTAGTCACGCCTTCTGGGTCTGCTGCGCCGTCGAGGCTTCGGGACCGGCCGCCGCCTTGTTCACCTGCCTGTTGATGGCGTCCGCGAAATAGTGTCCGGTGACGACGACCTTCACCGACTTCACTCCCTTGACCTGAGCCAGGCCGTCCTTCAGGTCCTGCGAAATCTTGAGGGCGAACACCGGCGGGCAGAACTGGGTCGTAGCATGGTACTCCACGTTGACGTCCCCGTCCTTGATATCAAGCTTGTCGATGAGGTTCATCTCCACTATGGGCATCCCGATTTCAGGGTCCACCACTTTCGAAATCGTCCTCTGGACCTCCCTCACATCGACCTGATCGGCTGACATGAAACGACCGTCAATTCTGGTCTCCGCTACTAAAAGATTGTCCCCCGACTCCGACCGACATCTTTACAGCGCATGAAGGTGGCCGGCGTCGGGTGAAGCCCGAGGAGGTGCTGGCCTCGATCGAATCTGCCGCCCCGGGCCGGGGTTGGCCGATCATCGGTCCCAAGCGCGGGATGATTCTGGACGACGTGATCAGAGAGCACCGACCAGCAAAAATCCTGGAGGTGGGGACCAACGTGGGCTACAGCGCCATCAGGATGGCGAGGCACCTGAAAGCAGGCGAGAAGGTCACATGCGTAGAGATCAGCGAGGACATGGCGGCGCTGGCCCGCTCCAACTTTGCGAAGGCGGGGGTCTCAGACCGCGTGGAAGTCGTCGTCGGCGACGCCCTGCAAGTCCTCCCGACCCTCGGCGGCTCGTTCGATATGGTCTTCCTGGACGCGGTCAAAGTCGACTACCTGACCTACCTGAAGTCCGTCGAACGCCTGCTGCACAAGGGGAGCGTCGTGGTGGCGGACAATGTCAAGTCGTTCGGGAGTGAGATGAAGCCCTACCTGGACTACGTCAGGCGCTCCGGAGCGTACTCCAGCGCCTACAGGGAAGCGCCGCCGAACTGGGGGACGGGCGCCGGGGATGCGGTCGAGATTAGCGTCAGGCTCTGAACCCGGCGACCAGGGCGCGCCACCTCTGTCCCCCGTCGAAGGGGAGGTATAGCCGCGCGCGGTCGACCAGTCCGCCGTACCTGGCGGTGATCAGGCTCCCGATCTCTTCCCAGGTCCCTTCTACCACGAACTCGTCAAGGACCTCATCTGGAATCTCCGAGGACATCCCTTTCCAATCCCCCTTGATGGAGCGCCCGCGGAGTCGGTCGGCGATTTCCCCCCACCCGTGGAGCTCCATCACCTTCCTGTAGCTCCTGGTGGAAGCGTAGAACGCAACCTGTTCCCTGTACGCTTCCCTGACGTTTCCTCTCTCCTTCGCAGAGTCCCCGGCGGCCACGAAGATAGAGGCGGCAACAGCGACCTCCCCTCGCTTTCTCTTTGCCCTGGCTGCCCCTTCCTCCACCGACGGGATGACGACTTCCCTGAGGTATCTTACCGTATGCAGCGGATGCACATGGAGACCTTCGGCGACTTCTCCCGCCACCCTACACATCCCCGGGTTCACGCCTGCGACATAGATCGGGATTCTCGGGTTGGGGATGGGGCCGGGGTCGAAGAACGGGCTCATCAGGTCAAGATGGAAGTACCTTCCGTCGTAGGCGAGTCTCGCCCCATCCTGCCAGGCCTTCCAGACGGCTCTGATGGCGAGGACTTCGTCTCTCATCTTAGGCGCCGGAGGGTCCCACTTCATCCCGAACCTTCGTTCGATGTGCCCCTTCACCTGGCTCCCGAGCCCGAGGATCATCCTTCCCTTCGAGAGACTCTGGAGGTCCCACGAAGAGTATGCCAGGCTGGTGGGACTCCTTGAGAAGGCGACCGCAATCGACGACCCCACCTGAATCTTCTTGGTCGAGCTCGCGGCTATCGCCAGCTGCACGAAGGGGTCGTGCTTGGTCTCGTTGACCCAGAAACAGTCGAACCCGAACTCTTCGGCCTTCCTGGCAAGCTCTGCAGACTCCGCGGGGTCGCTCACGGCGACCTCGGCGTCTATCTTCATTCTGTCCGGCTGCCATCAGCACGCCTCTTAAAGCCGAACCAGGGGGGATGTAACCAGAACACTTGGTGTACCAGTCCGTATTCGCTGGCCTGGTGACTGCCCTCTGCTGGGGGACCGCCGACTTCACGTCGAGGAGCCAGTCAGAGAGGATAGGCTACTACAAGACAATCGTCTACTCGATGCTCTTCACACTGGTCGTCCTAGTCCCGATGACGCCGCTCGTCAGCCCGAACTTCGTCGCCCCCCTCGTCCCTCTGCTTGTGCTCGCCGTCGCGGGGGTGCTGAACTTCGTGGCTTTCACATTCCTCTACCGCGCGTTCCACAAGGGAGTCGTCTCGGTGGTCGCGCCCGTTGCCTACACGTATCCGGCGATCACCGCTGCGCTCTCCATCGTCCTGCTGGGGGCCTTCCTCTCGCCCATCCAGGCCCTCGCCATAGCCGGCATCATCATCGGCGTGATTCTCACTTCTGCCAGGCTTTCGGAACTGAGGCAGTCGGTCTCCGGCCGGGCCCCTAACCTGACCGCAGGTTTTACCTCCGCTCTGCTTGCCGCAGTCTTCTTCGGTGCGGTGTACGTCGGGGTGGGCTACGCCGCCCCCATGGTGAGCGTAGTGGTCCCCGTGCTGGTCCTCCGGGTGGTGGGGATCTCGATGGGGGTCCTCCTTGCCCCGGCGCTCAAACAGGAGGTCCGTCCCTCCAGGGCGGTCTTCTCGAAAGGGCTTGCCCTGATCGGGGTCCTGGAAGCCATTGGCTTCGTCACGCTGACCTACGGCATCTCGGCGCCCGGTGGCTCGCTCCCTGTCGTGACAGCGATATCCGGGATGGGGGGAGC
The DNA here is from genome assembly GCA_027320175.1 of Nitrososphaerota archaeon. GTDB lineage: Archaea > Thermoproteota > Nitrososphaeria > Nitrososphaerales > Gagatemarchaeaceae > UBA183. The sequence goes on along the minus strand of DAHVLU010000030.1, from coordinate 437 downwards.
GGTCGCGGCTAGCTTTGGCCTGGCGCTGCTGAAGGAAAGGCTCGAGCCCAACCAGATAATCGGGGTAGCCCTTTCTCTCCTCGGCGTCTTCACTCTGCTGTATCTGGGGAGCTAGGATGGATTACTACGCAGCTGTCCAGGAGGGGAGGAAGAGGGTGAACCGGGCCCTGGCGGCGCTCCAGGAGGTCGCCGGCCCGAGCTACCCGATGCTCCTGCTGAAGCTTGGCGTGAAGGAGTGGACCCCGGTAGGGGAAGAGATGATGCACAAAGTGGTGCCGGGGAAGAACGACACCGCGGCGCTCGTGATCTGCGACGCCGACGGTAACTCCAAAGCGATGAGCGCTTGGACCACGAGCTCGAAGGCGGCAGAGTGCGCTCGGGTCCTCGAACTCAAGGGTGTCCCCGTCTTCCCGGGCGAAGTCAAGCTCCCATTTTAG
>DAHVLU010000022.1:0-2271 GCA_027320175.1 Nitrososphaerota archaeon | reverse complement strand
GGGAGGCGAGCATCCACTGCGACGAGGCGTCGTGGAGGATCGAGGGGAAGAACCACTGGTTCTGGGCCTTCCTGGGGAGGTGGCCCGTCGTGTACGAGACGATGAAATCTCGCGGAAGAGACGTTCCCATGAAGGTCCTGGGGGACTACCGGGGGATAGTCACCAGCGACTCGTGACCTGCGTGGAATCACGTCGACGTGAAGCGGCAGCGCTGCCTCGTCCACTACCTGAGGGAGCTGGAGGACACTGCCAAGTACAAGACCCCCGGCGCTGATTTCTTCCCCTTCCGGAAGAAGCTCAGGAGGATGCTCAGGGACTCGATACGGATGGCCGAGTCGCAGGGCCGCGGCGAGCGGCTGAGGGCCAAGGCCAGGTTCGAAGCGAGGATAGACAAGCTCATCGCATCGTACTCGTCATCGAAGGAGAAGAAGTGCGCTAGGCTCCTCAAGCGGTTGAGGAGGGAGCGGGGCGTACTCTTCACGTCCCTGGAGGAAGACCGGGAGAACTGGAACAACAACGCGGTTGAGAGTGCGCTGAGGCCGAGCGCCGCCATCAGGAAGATAACCTACGGGAACCAGTTGGACGAGGGGGCCCACGCCATCCTGATGTCCACCAGGGAGACGTGCGGGCTGAGGAAGGAGAACTTCTTCGACTATGCAATGGGATACCTGGGCAGACCTACTTCAAAACGGTAACCTTGTACGATTTCACATGGACGTTCAGATTGAGGGCGGGGCCGGGGGAGGAGCAGAGCCCGCCCGTGCAAGAGAAGCTTCTGAAGCCGCCGGAAGAGAGGCACTCGGAGGCAGAGATCAGGGAGTTCTGCGCGAAGATGAAGGAGCTCTACGGCGCAGACAGGACGGAGAGGTCGGTCTTCGACAAGAAGAACGAAGAGAAGCCAGAATGGACGAAGTTCCTCCTTCCCGGCCAGCCGGTCCCAACGAAGGAAGTTTGGTGGTTGCTAATCACCGAAGAGGCGCCTCCCCGACTGCGAACACCTTCACTCTAGGCTGGTCCTCAGCGCGAAGCGCGTTCCTCAGTTCCATGATCTTCTCGGCCGCGTCCTGGTGGGCCCAGAAGTGCACCTCGTCGAAGGGGGAGACCTCCAGCATGTGCTGCTTTACCTGTTCGACGTGGTCGTGGAAGACGTGCTCCGAGCTCTCGATCTCCACAGCTGCTGAGAGTTGGTGTTCGTAGTCGTAGGCAACGCAGTCCACCTTCCTCTTCAAACCGGCATCCTGCCTGCCGAGGGCGAAGAACAACCCCCTCGAGAGGTAGTAGTCGCGGGCCGCCACCGCCAACCTCTGAGCTTCAGGTCCGCCTATGGAGGCGTACCCCTCGGGGGTCGAAGGCGGGAGGACCTTCCTCCCCTCGTCCGTGAGCTCCCAACGGGCGGTCCCGGTCGCGTTCGGCCGACGGACCTTCACCCACCCTTTCTCCCTCATCATGTCGAGGAGCTCTGAGACTTCGCCTCGGTCGATGCCCGTCCTCTCTGCCAGCTCTTTGATTGCGCTCATGTCCGTAGGTCAAAAGCGGCTCCGCGACAGCGCGCTCGATTCTCCGCAAATCGGTGTGCCGAATCCGGGCGTATGCTCTGTCTCAGTCCCTGCAGCGCCCCCGCCAACGCCACAGTCGGCTCAGACACTAACAAATCGAACAATCCCAACTAACCGTCGCCCTTCCATGAGACGTCTTGGGGAGTGACAAGGGACGAACTACGACGCCAAGAAAGGACTTCTGGCCCGCACGAACCTTATGCTACACGGTAGGGACCGCGCGTGGTCTCGCTTTTACTTTACATGGTCACTGCGAACCTGGTGCCCGTCTATCTGGCTCCGCCCATCCTGGTCTTCCTCTCTATGATCATGCGGGGGACGCTCTCCTTCCACCATCTCGGCAGCTCCAGGCGGCTGCCAAGGAGGATGACGCGGGAGGACTGGCTGGCGGTCTACGGCTTCCTGGGGACCGCCCTGGAGAGCTCCAACGGACCACATGAGACCAGGCCCGTGAGGCCCTGGAGACTGAAGTGGGCAGGGATCATGCTCGCCGCGTCAGCGGCACTTCTGCTCGTCCCTCTTCCACTGGACCTGCCCCTCTCCTTCGCCCAGGCCAGCTGGAACGTCTTCCCCGTCGTCCAGGCGGCTCTTGCCGGCGCGGCCCTCGCCGCCTCCCTCATGCTGGCGTTCGATCGCCCGAAACGATGGCTCCTCTACAGCAGCCCCCGTGCTAGATATCCGTACATCGATTGGGCCTCCCTGAAGGCCGCCCCGA
>DAHVLU010000002.1:0-9233 GCA_027320175.1 Nitrososphaerota archaeon | reverse complement strand
TACCGCATGATCCGGAAGTGCACCCTGGTCATCGCGGGTCTGTACATCAGGGGGTGGGCAAGCTCAAGGATCTTGACTGCGACCAGCTGGCTCCCCGCGGCTCCGAGCATGAGGGCGGCGCCCAGCAAGGAAATTGCCGTGCTGCCTGCTAGGACGCCGACAAATAACCCTCCGATGCCAGCGCCTTGAAGGGCCCAGCAGAGCTTCGCCCATCTCTTCCTGTAGTCGCTCTGCCTGAACCCGACCGACCTTATCTCCACGGCGTAGATCATCGAGCCTGCGAACCCCACCAGCGCGAGAAGGACCATCTGTGGCGAGAAGGTCTCGCCGGGAACCGGATAGCCGGCTGCTTCCGCTACCATCAGGAATGACACCAGGACAAGCGAAGCCGCCGACAGTGTGATGAGGGGGCTTGCCTCGGGGAACCCACCCGAGGGCCTTGAAACGAGCGTAGCCGCCTGGGAGAAGAAGACCAGGGACCCGGCGAACACGAGGCCCGAGCCGACCAGCAACGTCGGAAACGACCCGGCCGGGACGACCGGATACAGAAGGAAGCAGACATTCCCAGAAGTGATCAGCGCGTATGCGACGTACCCAAAGACCACCCCAGGGAGCTTCCCTACCTTGAACCGAGGCAGGAGGGAGTACTCGATCCCTACCACGAAGGACGCCAGGAACCCGTAGATCTGCAGATAGGGGTGGCTGGGAAACAGCCCCGTCGCCGATCCCACCTGCACCCCGGAGAGCTGGCCGAGGTACAGGGCCCCAACCGTGCTACCTATGAAAGCGAAGGCAATCCCCGTCACGACGAAGAGCTCGGTCAGCGTCCTCTCCGGGCGCTGCGCATGCCCGGCCTGGAGGGAGTGCGGAGTCTCCGTGCCCGCTGGTCCCCCGCTCCCCTCAGCAGGTGCTTGCATTGCCAGCAGCCTCTGTCGGATTAACTGCCGAAGAGCCGGCGCATGGTTGACCACCAACATCTACAGCATTGCAGTCATGGCCCCCGGTGTACGGACGCGCCTTCGGACAGTCCCGGACGTGGGTTGTCGACGTCGAGACCTCCGGTTGAACCCTGACCACAGGTGGGTCCGTGCCCCTCACTCCGTTGGCGCCTTGCCTGCCTCTTTCGTGAGCAGGTCGTCGAGAGCCTCGAAGTACGATCTGACTCCCTGAGGCATCGAGTCCTTTGTCTTTCTGATCGCAGCCAGGATGTACGGAATCGCGCTCTGGGACACCCTGATCTGCATCACCTTCTGGCCAGGGTCGATCTTGGGGACGTTCACCCTGCTCTTCACATCGGGAGGCGCCGATTCCCTGGCGTAGTCCTCGACCTTCTTCCTCCAGCTCTCGACCTGCTCCGCGTCGAGCCCCTCGACCATGCCGCTGAGCTCTCGCACGAGAGGGCTGATGGAGGCCAGGCTCCCCAGGTCGAGGCCCTCACCTGGTTTCACGAGGACCCTGACTCCGGCTGCTGAGATGATGTTCGTGGATATGATGACCAGGGCGGCGATGGGGATGATCTCGGTTGACCCGCTCACGGAGTTGGCGACCAGCGTCGTGGCCAGAAGGGCAGGCGTCAGCCCCTGTGCCATCATCGTCTCGATCAGACGTCTGTCCCTCGGAGTCTTCTTCGAGTCCACCGACTCGGTGCTCAGCAGTCTGGCGAAGACTAGGATCCCCAGCACGCCGGCGAACTCAAAGTACACGGTGGGGGACGAGAGGGTGCCGAGAGGGAGCGAGAACCCCATGAAGAAGAGGAAGAAGGTCCGCAGGAAGAAGGCGATCTCCGTCTGGAACGCCGATAAGTAGTTCAGAGAAAGCGCGGGGATGGGCATCGAGATCCCCAGCGACGGAGGGGCCTCGGAGAGGTTCTTCATGACGAGTCCGATGGCCAGGACAGTGATCACCCCGCTCCCGCCGATCCCCCCGATCAGGATGTAGGTGAGTAGGACGTAGCCGACGGTTGCCACGTAGAAGTAGTCGGACTGGCCGAGGCTTTTGGCCACCCTGACCCAGCCGAGCCCCAGGAGGACCCCGCCCACGAGGCCGATGGAAAGCTCCTCGAAGAAGCTCCTGGAGATGACAGTGAGCCCCTGGATGTCCAGAGGGGCGCCCTGGTTGTAGCCGTTGAGCAGGACGGTGAACAGGATGATCAGTATGAGCGAGTCGAACACCGACTCGAGGGCCAGGTTCGAGACCAGGCCAAGCTCGGAGATCCTCCTCGCCAGATAAGGCACGATGATCATGGATATCTCCCCGCCCACTATCGACCCGAGGAACAGAGCGTCGTACAGGTTCCAGTGGAGGACGACGGTGAACAGGAGCGTGATCAGCATGATCGAAAGCACCATGTAGAACAGCGAGCGGGTAATCGCCGACCTTCCTTCTGACACTATGTCGCGCAGCTTCATGCTCATCCCGATGTCGAAGACCACCATGGCGAGAGTGACCTGGGACAGTATGGGGAGCATGGCGTTCACCGTGGAGGACGGGAGCACCGCGAACCACTGGGTCGCCATGCCGGCGGCGATGAGGAAGAGGGTCTGGGGGATCCCCTTGCGGCTGAGAAGCAGGTTCCCTACGAACCCGATGAATATGATGGCTGAAACGACGAGGAGGAACGTCTGGGCTGAAAGTGCCAACGCCTGTTACCTCTCCGATTCAGTTGGCTTTGCCGAGCGGGCCGCTCTGCCGCGGTGGCGCGGTCCAGTGATCAAGCGTCCTATACGCACGGAACTCGGTATTTGAACAGGGAGACGCCAATCATGCTACTGTTGCACTTCAAAGGGTTGCGGATTCCAAAAATTGCAGGAGGCGGGTTTTAGCCGGACAGGGACAAGGCCGCTGTGAATATGACGTTCCGCTCTTCGGGCCTGCGATTAGGCGTCCTGGACAGGGGACTGCCGCACCTTCGTCCTTCTGCCGGACGCGTCCTTGACTTGTACTTCACTCATCGCGACTGCGATGGTCGTCGGCTGGCCATCCCTGCTACAGTCGACCTCCAATAGTTGCTCTCCTGGGCCAATTTGTGGGCCATGTTCCCGAACTCCTCCAACCTGAGTTCGCCCATGGGGAAGGTCACTGGGAGGCTCTCCCCTTGAGGCAGTCGCGGGGAGCCCCAGCTCAGGTTCAAATCACTCCTTCGCACAGTCATCGGCGTCCACTCCGATTGAACCCGCCACCAGCCCTCACATCTTTCGGCGCGGAAGGGCACGTCGTGGACTGGCTCCTGGAGAAGAGTCAGCCTTCGGTGAGATACCGTGCCCTGACTGAACTTCTAGGGAAGACGGAGAGAGACGCCGACGTGAAGCGCGCCAGACGAGAGATAACGACGGCTGGCTGGGCAAAGGAACTGCTGGACAAGCAGCTGCCGGGTGGAAGCTGGGCCAATGAGAAGAGCCTGTTCAACCCGACGTTCCACGCCACTTTCTGGACGCTGTTGGTGTTATCCGACCTCGGCCTTACGAAGGACGACCCTCGGATTGACAGGGCCTGTCAGCTCTGGATGAAGCGTAACGGGACCAAGGACGGCGGATTCAGCCAGAGCGGCAAGACAGGCGGCCACCTCTGCATCACCGGGAACGCGGCCCGCGCCCTGGTCAAGTTCGGATATGTTGACCATCCGAGGGTGAAAAGGGCCTTCGAGTGGATTGTGAAGAATCAGGCGGATCTGGGCGGGTGGTCCTGCTGGAACTTCGGCGAACCCCCCTACCACAAGAGGACCCTCGACTCCTGGGAACCTCTAGGCGCCTTCGCCGTGTACCCTCGCCAGAAGTGGACCAGAACCATGAAGCTCGCATGCGAGAGGGGCGCGGAGTTCTTCTTGGAGCGAGAACTCCACAAGCAGGGCGCTCGCTGGGAACCCTGGTATCGTTTCCATTATCCCGTCCACTATTACTACGACGTCCTCGTGGGGCTTGACTTCATGACTGCGCTGGGCTACTCCGGCGACAAGAGGCTGGGATACGCCGTCTCCCTGCTAAAGGGAAAGAGGAGGCGCGATGGGAAGTGGGACGCTGACGCCAACCGACCCGAGCCATCGGCAGCCTTGACAGCGTGGAGGAGACAACACCCGATTTCCAAGGACTTCACGCCGCTCATCCTCGAGCAGCCTGGGGAACCCAGCAAGATGATTACGCTCACCGCCTTGAAAGTCCTGCGTCGCATTGCCGCGGTAAACTGAGACTGTCCAGGTCGATCCTACATCTGCGGAGGTTATCACACGAGGATGCTCTCTTGAGGTTCTTCGCGGGTATCTCAAAGTGGACCACGGAATCTATGCAAGTGCAGAATACTCGTCTTCTACTTGAGCGGTTCCCGAGTCGAGACCGAACGAGCTAGGGTTTAAGGCTGGGAATTTGGGTAATGGGAGAGGACAGTGTCGTCACAGCATGACTCCAGTCCGGGCTTCGGACTGTCGGTGGGAGTCCCACTCCTCGCGGTAGCCTTCGGCGCATGGTATGTCTCGGTGGTCCTATCGCAGGGCTCCCCGACCTTGGCGGGGTCTTCGACGGGAGCCCTCCCGATAGCTAGCATGTCGAGTATCTTCGGCTCACCGAACATCGCGGCGGTGTCTGCGTTCCTCCTGACGTGGACCGTGGGCATGGTGGCGATGATGCTTCCCGCGATGATCCCGGTCATTTCACTGTACTCTCGCTTCGGGACCAATGCCGGCGGAAATGACGGAGGTCGTTCGAGCACTCTGCCGCTCATATTCTTGGGAGGCTATCTTTCTCTCTACGCCCTGCTAGGCATCGGCCTGTTCGGCATCGTTTACGTAACCTTCCAGTTAGGTGACTTGCTCCCGTGGCTCTCCCGATTCTCTCTGGTTGGAGTGGCCGCCGTTCTGTTTCTTGCCGGAGTCTGGCAGCTGTCCCCCCTGAAGGAGCGGAGTCTGACCAAATGCATCTCACCCATCGGCTTCTTCCTCACTCATTCCAAGGAAGGACGGTTGGGCGCGCTAAGGATGGGCGCGGAACATGGAGTCTACTGCATAGGCTGCTGCTGGCTATACATGCTGGTGATGCTCGCCGTCGCGGCTATGAGCCTGCTCTCCATGGTCTTATTTTCAGGCTTCATTTTCATGGAGAAGACATTCTTTGGCAGGAGGCGCTGGTTCACGAGATTCTCCGCCGGAGTGTTCTTCTTCTTGGCCACCCTTGTGCTCCTCTTCCCCGCATCTCTCGCACTCGGCCAGTGAACATGTAACCCTTTTATGAGCCACCATAAAATACGAGGGAGTTGCCGGCGGCCCCACGATACCGCTACACCGCTGAACTGATAGCTGCTTGCAGTTGCGATTGGGGGTGCCCCTGCAACTTCAACGCTCAGCCGACGCACGGATACTGCCACGGAGCCTACGCCTTCAATGTGAGGAAGGGAAACGCGGGCAAGACCGACCTCGAAGGCACGAAGATTGTCTGGGCCGGGTCCTGGCCAGGAGCCATCCACGAGGGGCGAGGGACATGCAAGATCCTCATAGACGAAAAGGCCACCCCCGAACAGAAGGCGGCCATCGAAGGGATCCTGAAGGGCCAGTACGGTGGACTGCCCTGGTCCATCTTCATGAACACGATTGACCAGTGGCTGCCTGTCTCTTACGTCCCATTCGAGTGGCGGTTCGACGGCGCCAACAGCGGATACAAAGCAGGAACGGAGGCGCAGGCGACGCTCACGCGATACAGGAACCCAGTCAGCGGGGCGGAAGCCTCCGCAAAGATACTCCTCCCGGACGGGATCGTCACCAAGGAAATCAACGCGACAGCCACCCAAAGCTTTTCCGTGTTCACCAAGGGGTTGAAGTACGCCGAGCCAGGTCGCTACGGGTTCTACACAGTCACTGAACACACCAACGAATAGCGAACGAATCACATGGGCTGAAGTGCCAGCCGACTAGCGAGGTACTCGTCTATGGGGTTCTTCAGGGAAGCCCGAGTCTAGGCAAAGCTTGTTGAGACAGACAGATCTTAGCATGAACGGCAAAATTGAGGTTTCAGGCCCGAAGCCTGACGCTTGGATGAGGTATTCCCGGCGGAGTCACAATCAACAGGACCCGTGCCGAACGCATCAACGATAAATAACGCGGCGGTCACCTGAATCGGGGCGAAGGGACTCGGAAGCGATTAGGGTCACCATCGAAGGAAGCACGGCTCCTGTGGCGCCTATCACCGTCCATACGCAGTCGCTGGGGAAGTCGAAGCCGGCAGGAACAGGCCGGATCGCCCTCAGGTCCTGCGTGTACTACGATGTCCTTGTCCGAGGAGTGTCGGACGGGACGGCCGCGGTCAGCATTACGAACGACGCCGTGAAACGTGGCACGAAGATGCAGTACTGGGCCCGGGAGAGATGGGTCGACGCGGGGAATCAGTCCATCAAGGGACACGAAATCAGCGGCGAAATCCCCGTGCGCTCCCTGAACGGGACCCCCATTGCGATAGGGACGTTATAGGGTAGGGACCCAGACCTCGTTCCGGGGGGAGGCACCCGGATCCCTGTTCGGGGCCCGCCAAACGGTTTTATCTTCAAAAGGCGCCGACCGACCCGAAGGTCGTTGGTCAAGGGCGAGCGCAGACTCGCTGCAATCATGTTCACCGACATCGTCGGTTACACAGCCATGGCCCAGTCGGACGAGCTCCGGGCGCTCGGGTTGCTGAGGAAGCAGAGAGACCTCGCCCGCCCTCTCTTCGCGCGGCACGAGGGTAGGGAAGTGAAGACCATGGGTGACGCCTTCCTGGTGGAGTTTCCCAGCGCCCTCGCCGCCACCAAATGCGCCATCGACTTGGAGAACGCCCTGAAGGCGTTCAACGAGGGGAGGAGGGATAAGGTCAGGGTCAAGGTGGGGATCCACGTCGGCGACGTCGTGCACGAAGGAGGGGACATCTACGGAGACGCGGTCAACATAGCCTCCCGCATCCAATCACTGGCGGAAGGCGGAGGGGTGTGCGTCTCCCAGCAGGCGTATGATCAGGTCCGGAACAAGGTTCCTTTCCGCTTCTCCAAGCTCGAGGTCCCGGGGCTGAAGAACGTGTCCTTCCCCATAGACGTCTACAGGCTCGAACTCCTCGAAAGGAGGAAGGCGACAGCGGAAGCTCCAGACGCGAGGCGGAGGTTGGCGGTACTCCCATTCACGAACATGAGCCCCGACCCGGCCGACGAGTACTTCTCGGACGGGCTGACCGAAGAGATGATCTCCACCCTGTCCAAGCTCCCGGAGATCGACGTCATCTCCAGGACGTCGATCATGCAGTACAAGAAGGCGCCCAAGCCGATAAAGGACGTGTATCGGGAGCTCAATTCGGCGACCATCTTGGAGGGGAGCGTGAGGAAGGACGGCGCCAGGGTGAGAGTCACCGTCCAGATGATTGACGCCCAGAAAGACAGACACCTATGGGCAGAAACCTACGACCGAGAACTCAGCAGCATATTCGAAATCCAGAGCGAAATCGCGAGGCTGGTGACTGACGCGCTCAGGATCAAAATCCTGCCCTCGGTGACCGCACGGATAGCGCGGGGGCCCACCGCCAACCCTGACGCGTACACTCTGTACCTCCGGGGGAGGTACCACTGGAACATCAGAGGGCTGAGCGACATCAGGAAGGCGGCGGACCTGTTCGAAAGGGCCGTAAGAAAGGACCCGAGCTTCGCCCTAGGATACGTCGGCCTCGGAGACTGCTATCACGTGCTCGCAACGAGGTTCGAAATAGACGCGAAGCGGAACTGGGGGAGGTCCAGGGCGGCAGTGGCCAAAGCGCTCCGCCTCGACCCCGGACTGGCCGAAGCACACGCGACGAAAGGGGTCGCCCTCTTCGCCGACTTCGAGCTCCGCAAGGCGGAAGAGGAGTTCAGCGTAGCGCTCGAACTGAAGCCGAGCTATGCCAGCGCCCACCAGTGGTTCGCCCAGCTTCTGATCGCCCGGCTAAGGTGGGAAGAAGCGCTCTCTCACATAGAAAGGGCGGCCGAGCTCGACCCATTTTCACAGGCCATATCCATGGTCCACACCTTCCTCTATGAGGCCAAGCGAGACTACGGCACAGGCCTGAGGCTCGCCGAACGGGCGGTCGAACTGAACCCGAGGGACCCCGGGTCACACATCGAGCTGGCTTGGCTCTGCGGAAAGCTGAAGATGTTCAATGAGATGGAGAAGGAATTGAAGGCCGGGATCAGCCTGCTGAAGGACGCCGTCCCCTTCGCGGGGGAGGGGAAGGAGGCGATGGTGGCCTACCTGAGAGACGACAGGGAGAGGGTCAGGAAGGTGCTCCCGAAGCTGGAAGCCCACCTGGGCAAGACCTTCACCGTGGTCAGGTTCATCGCAGACCTGCACTTCTACTTGGGGGAGGTTGACGAAGGGTTCAGATGGCTGAAGAGGTCGTATTCGAAGAAAGAGTTCGACCTGTTCTATGTCAAGAGCGACGAGTTCCTCGACGGCGTCCGTACCGACAGCAGATACCTCGGGCTCTTGGACATGCTCGGGTTAGCCTGAGAGCCCTAGTCTCCGGCCGCGCCGGTCACTGTTTCGCCTCAAGTACTCCTGCCGCTACCTGCAGACGGCGCAGTCGCGGGATTTGCCACCATACCGCCCCCCTGGGGGCCCTTCAGACAAGAATTTGAACGGATTTGGGAGTGCGGTCGCTGGGATTTGAACCCAGGTTAGTAGCTTGGAGGGCTACTGTCCTGGACCAGGCTTTCCCCTCTGAGAGGACTGGACGACGACCGCACGAGGCCCGAGCCCCGCCGAGTCTTTTTAATCGTTGAACCCCTTTGTCGCCCTCTCTATCTCGTAGACCACCCTCGCGGCCACGACGTGGGCCTCCAGCGGCCTTGAGTCGATCCTGACAAACTCGTCCACGGCCTTCTCCACCTCCGCGGAAAAGTGACCGTGGGGGAACCCGCCGACGACCACGCAGGGGTCCTTCGCTGCGACGACGTCGGCCGCGAACTCGGGTATCCCCTCAAGCTTTCCCCTCACCGTCAGGCCGAACACCCTTCCGGGCTCGAGTGACTTGACCAGCTCAGGGAACTTCGTCTTGCGGACCCTGAGCAATCCTCCCGCCGGCTCCTCCACCAGCGCCTTCTCCATGAGCCCCCTGAACCTCAGGTAGCTCTTGGGGATCCGCGTCTTCTCGGCGACCTCGATGACGGTGCCGGGGTACGTATGGACGAACAGCCTGGCCCTGCCCTCCAGGTAGAGCGGGGTCGCCGTCACGCTCAGCATCGCCACATGGACCAGGTCCGGCCTC
>DAHVLU010000015.1:0-128169 GCA_027320175.1 Nitrososphaerota archaeon | reverse complement strand
GTACTGCGGCATGGAGGTTGACACCGCGACCACCAGCGATGGGTCGTCCAGCCGGGCCTTCACGAGCTCCTCGAAGTCAATCCACATGAGTGAAAACGAAACGCGGCCCGTCGCTTATTTTAACCATTGGCCGATGAAAGGCTGTAACGATTTTAAATAGAAGAAACTGGCAAACCGGTCCAACCGGTTCATGAGCGCCTACTGGACGACGCTTTCTCACAACGGGGTGAACTTCCCCGAGCAGTACGAGCCCGAAGGGCTCTCAATACGGGTCAGGGGGAAGGAGGTCCCCCTCTCCCCGATGGCCGAGGAGATGGCGTACGCCTTCGCCAAGAAGAAGGACACCCCCTACGTCCAGGACCCCGTGTTCAGGTCGAACTTCATGTCCGACTTCCTGAGGGCCCTTCCCGACTACTGCAGGGGGGCCAAGTTCGAGGAATTGGACTTCGGGAGCCTGTACAGGAAGGTCGACGCGGAGAAGGCGGCAAAGGAGAGCATGACGAAGGAGGAGAAGAAGGCACTCGCAGCGTCGAGAAAGGAAAGGCGAGAGTCGCTGAAGGCGAAGTACGGCAAGGCGGTCCTTGACGGCAAGGAAGTGGACATCGCCAACTGGCTGGTGGAGCCCCCGGGGCTCTTCATGGGGAGGGGGCAGCACCCCCTGCGGGGAAAGTGGAAGCCGAGAGTCGGCCCTTCGGACGTGGTGCTCAACCTCGGCGAGTCCGCCAAGGTCCCGCCTGGCAGTTGGAAGGAGGTGGTCAACGACCACAACTCGATGTGGATGGCGAAATGGATCGACAAGCTGACTGACAAGGAAAAATACGTATGGCTCCACGAGAGTTCGCCGCTTCAGCAGTCCAGAAGCAAGGCGAAGTACGACAACGCGAAGAAGGTGGGGAACAACCTCCAGAAGATCAGGTCGAAGATCCAGAAGGACCTCGAGTCCAAGGACGGGACAGTCAGACAGGTGGCGACCGTCTGCTATCTCATCGACGCTCTTGGGATGAGGGTGGGGGACGAGAAGGACGAGGACGAAGCCGACACGGTCGGCGCGAGCACTCTGCGGGTCGAGCACGTGAACCTCAAGGGCGACCTCGGCGAGTTCAAGTTCCTCGGAAAGGACAGCGTCAGCTGGCACAAGTCCGAGAGCCTTCCTCCCGCCGTCGCCAGGAACCTGAGGGAGTTCATGGCGGGGAAGAAGCCGGGGGACGACATCTTCCACAACGTGAGCTCAAGCATGGTGAACCAGTTCCTCTCATCCATCGTCCCCGGCGTCACCGCCAAGGTGTTCAGGACCTACCACGCGACCGCAACCACCAGGGCCGCGCTCGGGTCGAAGGACATGCGGGACGCGGAGGACCTGGACAAGCTCTACTTCGCCAAGGAGGCGAACCTCCGGGCCGCCGTCTTCTGCAACCACCAACGGACCCCCCCGAAGACCTGGGAGGACTCGCACCAGAAGAAGGTTCAGAAGCTCCAGGAGGCGGTCGCGAAGGGGGACCAGAAGAGGGTCCCTAAGCTCGAACGTGAGCTCGACTTCTACGAGCGCACCAAGAACTACAACCTGAACACTTCGATGAAGAACTACATCGACCCGCGCGTCTTCAAGGCCTGGTGCGACCACGTCGGCCTCGACTGGGCGAAGGTGTACAGCAAGTCGCTGCAGAAGAAGTTCGCGTGGGTCCTCAGTTCGTCCGCCAAGTGGGAGCCGGTGAACGCTGAGGAGAAGCCTCTGCCGCCTTCACCCGGGTCGAGAAAGCACTCGCCATAGCTCGTCCTCGGGAGTCTCCCTGATCTGCTCCTCCCCGCCGTCCTTCCTGTGAAGGCTGCGCCCGCGCGGGCGGAACTCCCCTATCCGCGTCACCCTGCAGAGCGGGCTGACCGCGTCCACGACCAGGGCCTCGGACCCCTTGGGGACCGCCATGAGGAGCGACCCGGAGCCTATCAGCCGCAGGGGGTCGATGGACAGGGCGCCGCAGATCTCCCTGGTCTCAGGGGACACCGGCACCGCGTCCTCCTCGAGCACGAAGCCCAGCCCCGACGCGACCGACATCTCGTACACGCCCCCCAGGACCCCTCCTTCGGTGCAGTCGTGCATCCCGTGAACCCTGCCGGTGCCGAAGGCCGCCGTGGCTTCCGGCGTGACGTCGATCGACCCGATGAGGCGCCTCGCGGCGCGCAGGGACGCAGCGGGAAGGAGCCCCTTGAAGTCGTGCTCCCGGGCGAGTTCGCTGGCCCCTTCGAGCCCCGCCGTCTTCGTCATCAGAATCACGTCCCCGGCCTTCGCGCCCCCCGACGTGACGTACTTCTCGGCGAAGGCGAAGACGGTGATGACGACTATCGGATGGCGGAGCCCCGGCGTCACCTCGGTGTGGCCGCCGAGGATCGTGATGCCGGACTCCTTCGCCGCGCCGTCGATCTGCTTGGCTATGCCCCGCAGGTCCTCCTCCGAGGACCCCTCCGGGAGCAGCACCACTGATTCGGCGAACTCTGGCCTGTTCCCGCTTGTGGCTACGTCGTTGGCGCTCACCTTCACCGCGTACCTTCCGATCTGCTCCGTGACCCCCGAAATCGGGTCCGACGACACTATCATGAAGCCGCGGCCAACCTTCACTGCCGCGAAGTCGATCCCGGCCCTGGGGGGCGTCACCACCTTCCCGGACTCCTCGCCAGTGAGCCTGAGCACCGTCGAGTCCAGCAGGTCGATGGGGATCTTGCCCAGCGAGAGGCGTCTCATGGCCTCAGTTCCTCGGCCCGGACTCGCTCCCGCATCCTCCTCGCAAGCAAGACCCCTCCCGCGATCACGAGCCCCGTCGGAAGCCAGAGCGCGAACCCGAGGACCGGAGATATCCCCACCGTCGCCGCCTCCATGGAGGCCGCCACGAGGAGGATCCCTGCAACGGCTATCCCCTCCAGCATGAAGACCTTCGCCTCCCTCCTCAGCCTTCTCTTCCGCCAGGCTGCCACCAGGGCGAAGCCGGAGACTACGGCCAGCGCGTAGGCGGTGAGCTCGACCAGGGAGTACGGAAAGGCGAATATCACCGCCCCCCACTGGACCGGCAGCCCCTGATAAGCCACCAGCGCCTGGGCCGCAAGCCCGGTGCCGTAGACCGAGAATCCGAACAGGAAGGCCCCGGCGACCGGGATCATCTCGAAGAGCGCGATGGTGAGGTTGTGGGTGAAGATGAAGGCGGTCAGCCCCGCGGGGGACCCCGACCGGAAGTTCCCGAACTGGGTGCTGGTCTGGTTCGCCAGCTGCTGCCGGGCGGCGTCAGACATGGGGGTGAAAAGGCCCGCGAAGTAAATCCCGATCTCGACCAGGAGCACGAGCAGGACGAAGGCGACCCTTCGCCTGCTGAAGAACTCGGCAGCCGCGCTCGGCGAGGGGGCTGACTCGGGGGACTCCGACGTCATGGTTCTTCTCAGCGCTGCGTCTGCCGACTTATGAACCTCTTCACAGGCTGCCGACGAGCAGCCCTGTCAGATAGAGCACGGCCGCAGCAAGCAACCCGATGCCCGCCGACTCCAGCCCTCCCTTCAGCCTGAAGTTGTGGGGGATGAAGACCCTGGACCCGAGCGCGAAGAGGGCCACCAGTGAGACTGTGACCGAGGCCGCCAGGGCTCCGACACGCGTGACCGCAAGGACGTAGGGAGAGACCGCAAGCAGGGCGAGCAGCAGGAACGAGACTCCGGCCGCGGCAGCCCCGCCGTAGTTCCGGGTCTCCACCTCCCCCGCGTCCACTTTCAGCTCCCGCCTGAGGGTCTCCCTCAGCCACAGGTCTTTGTCCTTCGAGAGCCGGTCCATTATCACCTGGATTTCGCGGTCGGCGTACCCATCGCCCCTGAGCAGCTCGACCATCTCCCTTCTCTCCTCGTCGGGCTCGGTCTCTATCTCCATCCTCTCCCTGGCCATGTCTGTCTTGAGCGACTCGAGCTCGGACCTCCTCGAGAGGTAGTAGCTGAAGAACATCGAGATAGCGCCGGCTATGGCGAAGGCAAGCCCGGCCAGGGCGACTGTGCCGAACCCCACCCCCGCCCCGTTGAGCGCCGACGTCATGGCGAGGCCTTCGATGGTACCGTCGCTCCCGCCGAGGACTATGCTGTCGAGGAGCCTGCGCGCGGGTATGTGGGGGTGCCTTTCCCCCTGGTAATCTTCCAGATCCGGTCAGGGCCGGAGCCGCGCTTTCGTTATTTAGGGATTGGAGCCGCCTCGTCTCAGCCCGGGACGGCCTGGGGGAGCCCTGCCGTCGCTGAAAAAAGGTAGGCTTTATTAAGAATACGCATGGGGGAAATCAATAGCAGACATGCGTTATCCAAAGGACATCGAAATCTGGGAACACGCTCCTGGCCGGAAGCTCGCAGAGGTGGTCATCAGGCTGAGGAACAAGAAGGGAGCCCTTGCGAAGTGCAGCCAGGCGATAAACGAGTGCAACGTGAACATGCTTACAGGCTTCTTCACGGCTCCGGGGAGGGCCGACACCGCAACCCTGAGCTTCTTCGCCGACGTCACCGACTCGGACTCGGGCCTCGCCGGGCTCAAGAGGTCGCTCCTCAGCATCGACATCGTGGAGTCTGTCGACGCCCTGGCCGCCGAGGACGGGTTCATGGTCGACAGGCAGCACTTCCCGGTCCAGTGGGCGGGGAGGAAGGCGGTGGTGATGCGGGCCGAGGCCCTCAATGAGATGCTGAACAGGCTCTGGGAGGTCTTCGGCACCGGAGCGGCTACGATCATAGACCAGATGGCCGAAGCCCTGGGGAAGCACTCGGCGAGGGAGATAGTCGAGGACTTCGGGGCGAAGTTCGCAGCGAGCCAGCTCGACGAGCTCCTGTGCACCTACTCTGCCCTGGGGTACGCGAACGTCTCCATCGAGCGGTCGAAGTCGTCCGAATTCCCCATCGTCATCAACGCCAGGGAGCTCTTCGAGTGCGGCGCCAACGCGAAGCAGCGGCAGCACCGGCGAAGCGCCTTCTTCAGGGCCCACCTCAGGGGCTTCATGTCGGCCATCTTCGACACCGCCTTCGACGTGAACGAGGTCCAGTGCGCCGCCGAGGGGGACGAAGTCTGTTCCTTCAGGGTCACCCTGGCGGAGACCGCCCCCGCCAGCGTCGCCGCTCGGCTCTCCGGCCGGACCGAGCGAGCTTCAAACCTTTAATCGGCAGCCGCCGGCGCCCGGTTCCGTTGCCTCTCAAGAACAGGCGCGGCGAATACTCCTGGCCCCCTACCCGGATCGGCAGCGTCCTTGCGGTCGCGGACAAGAGGGCCTACGCGCCCGGGGAGACGGTGAAGGTGAACGTGTCGTTCAAGGTCGTCGGAGGGCTCCGCGAGGCCTTCCACCCCGACGTCTGGACGGTCGCCTGGGAGGACTTCGACAAGATAATGAGGCTCACGATCAGCGCCGCGCTCAAGGCCCAGGGGGCTGTCTCGTCCAAGAAGCTCGCCGAGATCAAGAAGGAGGTGCGCAAGGCGAGCTTCTACTGGAGCCGCGACCCCGACCTCCCCTACAGGATCTGGGCGATGGTCGTCCCGGAAGACGGGGGCCCTCCAAAGATCCCCCGCAACGTGGAGGACGCGAAGTCGAAGATGCTCGACGTCGAGAAGGAGTTCAGCTTCCCTGCGTCCGTCCTCGGCCCGGGCTCGCACAAACTGGTGGCGGACGTCAAGGGCAAGTGGGGCCGTCGGAGCTTCATAGAGAAGGGGGAGGTCGCCTCGAAGTCGAGGCCGCTGGTGGTCAGGGTCGAGTAGCGAGGAGTGGCTGGCCGAGGTCAGGTGGAGCGACGGGAACGTGTTCCTTGGTTCGGACACCTCCGGCCACACGGTGGTGTACGACTCGACGGAGGGGGTCCAGAAGGGCATAGGGCCGATGCGGGCTCTGCTGACCGCTCTCGGAGCGTGCGCCGGCATGGACGTCGTTGCCATCCTGAACAAGAGGAAGCAAAAGCTGACCTCGTTGAAGATACAGCTCTCCGGCGAAAGGCCCCCGCACGGGCTCCCGAGGCCATGGACTTCGATTCACATCAAGTACATCCTTGCGGGGGTGGACCTGGAGAGGAAGTACGTGGAGGAGGCGACCACTGACAGCACAGAGAAGTTCTGCAGCGTGGGCGCCACCCTGCAGCCGACCGCGAAGATCACTCACTCGTACGAGATCGTCTAGGCAGTAAGTACTATCTTCCCGAAGTGCCTGCTCCCTTCCATCTTCGACTGGGCCTCGGCCGCCCTCTCCAGGGGGTAGACGGAGTCGACCACCGTCTTCAGCCTCCCCTCTTTGAAGAGCTTCACCACCTCGAGCAGCTCGCCCATCCCCGCCATGAAGCTCCCGTAGACGGTCAGCTCCCTGTTGTACACGTACCTGAGGTCCGTGGCCACTTCGGCCCCGGTGGTGGCTCCGCACGTCACCAGCCTCCCCCCCTTGGCGAGCGCCTTCACACTCCCCGCCCAGGTCGCCCTCCCGACATGTTCGACCACCACGTCCACCCCGCGCTTCTCCGTCAGCCTTCTCACCTCCGCGAGCACGTCCTGCTTGTAGTGGTCGACCGCTTCGTCGGCCCCCAGGGCCCTCGCCCTGCCCAGCTTGTCCTGGTCCCCGGCCGTCGCTATGACCCTCGCCCCGAACAGCTTCGCGATCTGGATGGCCGCGGAGCCTACCCCTGAGTTCGCGCCGAGCACCAGGACGGTCTCCCCGGGGGCCACCCTCGCCTTGGTCGCCAGCATGTGGTATGCCGTTTCGAAGACCAGGGGGAACGACGCCGCCTCCTCGAACGACATCCTATCCGGCTTCCTGATGAGATGGTCCCGGCGGACCTTCACGAGCTCCGCGTACCCTCCGTCGGGCCCGTACCCGATTATCGTGTAGTCCCTGCACTGGTTGTCCTTCCCCGCCAGGCACTTCTCGCACCGCCCGCACCCGATTCCCGGGTTGACTATCACCTCGTCCCCCTTGGCCAGCGCCCTCTCTTCCTGCGGGACCCACTCTACCACGCCTGCGATGTCGCTCCCCGACACGTGCGGGAGCGGTATCTCGACGTTGGGGAGCCCGTTCCTGGCCCACAGGTCCAGGTGATTCAGCGCGCACGCCTTCACCCGCACGAGCGCTTCGTCCGCGGTCGGGACCGGGTCCGGCGCCTCCTCATACTGCAGCACCTCGGGGCCCCCATGCCTGTGGAACCTGACTGCCTTCAACCCCCGAAGCCCCCACCGCTCATCTTTTTTCCTTTGTCTGAATACTTTCGGTGAACCCTCTTCCGCTCGTTCAATCAAACGCATAATCAAGGTTATAAGACGAAACCGAAGAATCGTTCAGTCTTCTCATGACATCCCCCCGTTCGGTCTTCAGGGACGAAGCGATACTGCTCCAGGAGTATCTTCCGCACCAGATCCCGCACCGCGAAGCTCAGCTTAGAAAGCTGGAGCTGTACTTCCAGAGCGTCGCCCAGAACGCGTCCAAAGCCAGCCAGAACGTTATGATCACCGGGCCCAACGGCTCGGGGAAGACGATGCTTGCCAAGAAGCTCCTCTTCGAGTCGCTGCCGAAGAAGGCGGCGCTCTACGGGAACCTCGTGAAGGCCGTGCACGTCAACTGCAGGATAGACAGGACGCTCCAGGCGATAATGGTGAAGGCGTTGAAGGCGCTCGGCCAGAACTATCCTACGAGGGGGTACAGCTTCGAGGAGCTCCTGACCGCCCTGGTGGAGGAGCTCAGGAGCAACAGGACGCACCTGGTGATGGCCTTCGACGAGGTAGACAACCTGGTCCTGTCCGACCCGTCTTCCCTGTATACGATAACCCGGCTAAGAGAGATGGCTCCGGGAAGCCAGGTCCTGTCCTCCCTTCTGATCTCGAAGACCACGGACTACCTGAAGAAGGTGGACCTGAGCACCCTCAGCTCGCTGCAGTGGAACGAGATCCAGCTGGAGCGCTACCCCTCTGAGCAGCTGGCCGACATCCTCGCCTCGCGCGCCGAGGCTTTCAGCGACGGCGCCCTGGACGACGATGCCATCGCGCTGGCCGCCGACATTGCCGGGACCTACGGCGACGCGCGCTACGCCCTGGACCTGGTATGGCGGGCAGGGAAGCTCGCGGACGACTCGGGGTCTCCCAGGGTCCTCCCCGAACACATGCGGGCCGCCAAGGCCACCCTCCCTCCGCAGCTCAGGAAGGAGGAACTGTCGTACCTCACGACCCACCAGAAGGTCCTGCTGATGGCCATCTCCGCCCTCCTGAAGAAGGGCGACTCGACCTACGTCACCATAGGGGAGGTGGAGAAGAGCTACACCGCCATCTGCGAGGGCAAGGGCATCACGGCTTACCGCCACACCCAGGTATGGAGCGACGTCAACGAGCTCGCAAGGAAGGGGATCATCGAGGCGCAGCTCTCTGGCAAGGGGATGAGGGGGAGGACGACCATGATCGGGCTCTCCCTGGTCTCGGCCAAGGAGCTGATGGGCGAGCTCGAGAAAGGGATGGTAGCCGACGTTAGAGCTTGAGAGGCTGATGTCCTCCTATGGGAGGACGAAGGTGCTGACGGTGATGTTGGAGACCGGGGAGCTCAACATCTCCGAGATCATGAGGAGGGCGGGGCTCTCGCACGGAGCGACCGCAAAGCACCTGGAGTTCCTCACGAGCTCCGGCATCCTCACGGAGAAGAGGTTCAACAGGATACGGATCTTCCAGCTCGACCAGTCGAGCCCCTTCACCGGCGCCCTCTCCCGCTTCTACTCCGACTGGAAGGAGGCGGCCGACTCGGAACCTGCCGCCTAGAACTAAAAACGGGCGCCTCTCGCCGCCTCCTTGGCGAGGAAGGCGTCGTAGTTCTCCCCCAGGTCGAGGCTCCTGAGCAGCTCCTCCCGGTACTTCCTGTCCGAGCACAAGAGGATGAGAAATGGCATGTCCTGCACCAGGAACCCCTTCTGGCTCGTCCCCACCCTCTTGGCGGCGATGGCGGCAATCTCCTTCAGCTTCTTGGAGTCGTTCCATATCCTGAGCTGAAGCGGCCAGGGCGCACCGTCGAGGGTGTACCGCGGGCCCCCGTCCCCCAGCGCCTTCCAGAGCTCCGCCGCGAGCATCGGGTCGAGGTACCTGAGGAGCCGCCAGTCCTTGCCGCGCATGATCCTCCCCATCACCATGTCGGCCCTCGACAGCACGTCGAGCGCCCCCGCCTTCCTCTCCTCATGGACCCTTGACTTCACGACCGCCGTGAAGATGTCCCTCAGTTTGTCCCGGGGCTGCCCCGGGTAGGACCTCAGGGCGCGCAGCGCCGACTTCTCGTCTGGGGCGTCGAAGAACGCGTTCACCGCCTCCGACGCGGTCCGCTCCTCGTCCTTCATCGCCGGGATCCCGGACTGGAGGAAGTTGACCGCGGCCCTGAGGTCGCCGTTGGCCGCCTTTGCCAGCTTCCCCAGCTCGTCCTTGGTGACAGAGATCCCTTCCATCCTGGCCACGGCCTCCAGCCTCTTCTCCACCACTTCCTGCTCCGGCCTGCGGAACTCGATCCTGACCACGGCGCTCCCGAGTTTCCTGACCTCGTCCGACTCTGGGTCGTTGGCCGCCATGACTACAGGGTTCTCGCTCTTCTTGACCGCGTCCTTGATGAAGTCGATTGCCCCGTAGTCGGACCTCCCGGCAAGCCCGTCCACTTCGTCAAGGAATATCAGCGAAGCCCCGCCGAAAAGGCTGGTGCTGGCGATGACCTCCCCTATCTTCCTCGAGAGCTTGTCCTTGGTGCGGGTGTCGCTGGCGTTGAGCTCGACCAGGTTGAGCCCGAGCTTCCCTGCTACGAGGTGGACGGTCGTCGTCTTGCCTGTCCCCGGCGGGCCCACGAGCAGCGCTGCCTTACCCCCCGGCTTCCACTTCTTCACCCACAGGGAGAGTTTGGCCCTCCCTTCGTCGTTGCCCACCATCTCCTCGAGGCTCTTCGGCCTGTACTTCTCGGTCCACATGCGCCTAGAGCGCGCCCCCTATGAACACCAGGAGCCCGACAGTCATGCCGGCCAGGGCGATCTTCTTGACCCTGTAGGCGCTGGCGGGATCATGGCGGGCTACGATGGCCACAGCAAGGTAGACGAAGATCGCGTCCGGGGCGACCACCCCCAGGGTGTAGACTTCGTTGGCGAGGCCGGTGAGGAGCGGGACCCAGCTCGTGAGCACCGCGAGGGCGAAGAACGCGGCCCCGACCCAGGCGGCAGTCCCCATGCCACGGCTCCTTGCGACCGAGTTGACCTCCCTCTTCGCGTCCCCTTCGACGTCAGCCATCGCCTTCACCACTTCCCTCCCCACGCCTGAGAAGAACGCGGTGAGGGCCATCATGAGCAGGAGGGAGCCTCCGATCGCGCCCCCGGCGACCGCCCCCCCGTAGACGAATGGGATCGCCAGCGACGAGGCCACGATGAGGTTCCCTGGCAGCCCGGTCTTCTTCGCCCGGCTGTTGTAGAGCCATGAAAGGAACGCGTAGAGGGCGGCCACGGCAAACGCGAGCGGGTTAAACGACAGCGCGGCGCATCCGAGGCCCAGGGCCAGGGTCGAGTAGGAGAGCAGATTCGCCCCCCTGACGGTGACCCTGCCGCTCGGGATCGGCCGCTCGGGCCTGTTGACCCTGTCCACGTCGAGGTCGTACACGTCGTTCACCACCATCGAGTAGGCGCAGATGAAGAACCCGGTGAGGAACCCCAGGGCGAGTTGCGTCAGGGAGACGGCCGCGGGCTTGGACACGAACGCGCCAACTATCACCGCGAACCCGATCATCGCGCAGTTGACCGGCCTGATCAGGCTCAGCGCGGAGCGGAAGCCCAACGGCTCAGAACCTGGCCCTGCTGACCTTGTAGTAGATCACCTCCCCCCGCCTCTCTATCACCGCTATGATCGCCTCCTTCCCCATCTTGGCCATCTCCTTCACCGACTTCTGCAGGTCTGCCATCCCCTTCTCGATGCCTTCGTCCAGGGCGAACACCACATACTTGGCAGCCTTCTTCGGATAGTCCCCCCTCTCGTACACCCGGAGGTCCGTCCCGAACCCGAACCCCTCTCTGACTATGTACCCCCTGCTCTTGAGGTCCCTGTAAATCACGAACTTTGTCCAGGAGTCGCGGGCCCTCTTCTGGCAGAGCTCCGCGAACCTCTCGAACGTCACTTCCTTCCCCTCCTCTTTGAGGTCGAGCTTCCGGGCGTACAGCAGGTAGAGCGCCTCGTAGTCCCTGAGGTTGAGCTCGTGCCCCTCCTTGGAGCCGTACCCTGACTCCTCGAGCTCTCCGAACCTGTCCTTCTCCGTCACCCTGACGACGCCGCCCGCCAGCGACGCCCGGTACGGCGCGGCCTGCGCTTCCTCCCCCGGAGGCTCCTGCAAAGCTCTCGGGGCCGGACGCCTCCCAGTCTATTTGAAGGTGATGAGGGGTCTCCCGGAAATCCTATAGAGCAGACGCGAGCCGTCGCGCCCCTTGGCCGACTTCTTCACCATGCGGACCGTCACCTGGGCCGACGGCAAGGTGAAGATGATAGACCAGACAGCCCTCCCGACGAGGCTGTCGTACGTGACCTATGCTTCCCCGGACCAGGTGGCGGCTGCGATCAGGACCATGGTGGTCAGAGGCGCGCCAGCCATCGGCGTGGCTGCTGCCATGGGAGTCGCTCTTGCCGCCCGCAGGTCGAAGGCGGCTGGGCTCCCGGAGCTCATGCGCGACCTGGACCACGCTGCTGCCATGCTTCGCTCCACCCGGCCCACGGCGGTGAACCTCTTCTGGGGGATAGACAGGGTGATGGCCAGGGCGCGCGCGGCGACCTCGGTAAGGGAGGCGAGGGAGGCGGTCGTCGAGGAGGCCCAGGCCATGGAGGAGGAGGACGTGGCCGTGAACAGGAAGCTTGGGGCCAACGGGGCAGAGCTGATCAGGGACGGGGAGACGGTCCTGACCCAGTGCAACGCCGGGGCGCTGGCGACCGTGGGCTACGGCACGGCCCTGGGCGTAGTGAGGGCGGCCGTTGAGAGCGGGAAGCTCGTCAAGGTGCTTGTGCCGGAGACCAGGCCTGCGCTGCAGGGGGCGAGGCTGACGGCCTACGAGCTGGTCCGCGACAGGATACCCTGCACTCTCATCTCTGACACCGCCGTCGGTCATATGCTGAGCCTCGGCCGAGTCGACCGGGTCATCGTCGGCGCTGACAGAATCACCAGGGACGGCTACGTCTTCAACAAGATAGGGACCTATCAGGAGGCGGTATTGGCGAGCAGGCACGGGGTCCCGTTCCACCCCGCAGCCCCGCGCTCCACCTTCGACCTCGGCCGGTCGCACGGCCAGGTGACCATAGAGGAGCGGGGCGCAGAGGAGGTGGTCAAGGTCAGGGGGAGGCGGATAGCCCCGAAGGGTATCCCGGTGGCGAACCCGGCCTTCGACATGACCCCTCCAGAGCTCGTCACTTCGATGATCACCGAGCGTGGTGTGCTCGCCCCTCCCTTCGAAGAGACGATACCGCGCCTCATGTCTTAATTAGCCAGCCCTGCCGCGCCATTTCGGGCCCGTAGCCTAGCACGGATTAAGGCGTCAGCCTTCGGAGCTGAAGAGGCGTGCCTCAGATACCGTGGGTTCGAATCCCCCCGGGCCCGCCTGATTCCTCCTCTGCGCCCGAGTCACCCGGAATGCTTCCTGCCTCCCGAAGTCTCGGGGCGTTCGAAGACTGCGACCTCGCCGGCAAGAGCCACGGCGCCGCTGTGGCCTTCTTACCTGAGGATGTCGCCCACGGACGGGTACCGCCTCGCGTCCCGGGGCGCGACGGCCACCCCTCCGTCTGCGCACTGCGCCACGCACGCCATGCACCCGAAGCAGAGCTCTTCGTTGACGACCTCGCATCTCCCGGCGAAGTCGGTCCCGAACACCCCGACTGGGCAGACAGCCGAGCACTCTCCGGCGCCGCTGCACCTGCTGACCCTCACGGCGTACGCATGGAGCGGGCACTCGACGAGCTGCGACCTTGCAGTCAACCCCTCTAGCAGGGTCGGCCTCCTTGGGTCGATCCAACTCGCCATAGGCTCGGCTTCGATACTCCGGGGCTAATAAGAACCCAACGCGATTTCCAGACTTGAGAAGGCTATCCGACCTTCTGTTCCGCTTCCGGTGCCACGGCATTCTTCCCCGGTGCCTCCGGGGCTTTCTTCTTCATGCTCCTCCAGACTTCGGCGGGGGACGGAGCCTCGGTCATCGGCCGCCAGTCCGAGATGCTCGACCACATGCTCGTCACCGGGCGCTTCAGGTACTCCCTCGTGTACTCCGAGAGGGGGTGCCACCGCCCGTCGTCGACGAGCCTCTCTCTCCTGATTATGACCGGCTTGGGCCGCGCCGATGCCGGCTTGCTCGGGTCCAGCACCACTTCGATGGCGTTGGTCGGGCACTCCCGCACGCAGATCTGGCACCCGGTGCACCTATCCTGGTCTATCAGGTACGGCTTCTCCATCATCCAGTCCCTGGGACGGGACCCCTCCATGATGGCGCCGTAGAATTCCATGTCCGCAGGTCTTGTGAACTCAATACAGGTGGAGGGGCAGAGGTCCATGCAGGCTCCACAGTTCATGCACTTCGTCTCGTCGACGACGAACTTGTAGAGCCCCATCGTCCCTCTCCCCTATTGTATGTACTCGGCACCTTCCACCTGGGGAGGCGCCGAAGCTTGCAGAGAGCCGGCAGCGGGCCCGGCCTGCTGGTGCGCTGGGCGCAGCTGCCTCGAGGGTGCTGACGCCGGAAGCCCGGCCGGGGACGCGGGTCCCTGGGCGTGGGTTATCTTGGGCGTCTGCTTCCCGATTCTGGAGTGGAGTATTGGGTGTGCGAACCCGAAGAGTCCGATGACCCCGAGGGCCGCGAACGTGATGTCGAACGTTGCCATCGCCAGGTTGACGTTCGCCTCTGAGCTGAAGGTGTTGTAGACCGTGTACCAGAAGCCACCCGTGCTGCTCACGCCCGCCGGGAGCGTGGTGAGCGCCAGCGGGGACTCCGTCACGAAGATTGTCCCGGTTATCCAGAGGGCCGTCCCCACGAAGACCAGGATGGTGACTGCGCGGAAGGCGTTCCTGTTGTCGTCCGCGTCGAAGTACAGCTTGGTCACCAGGGCGACCCCGAAGAGGACCACGGAGACCGGCATGAACGGGACCGCCATGGCGTAGTCCTGGAATGTGCCTGGGAAGAAGACCAGAAGCCCCATCACGAACGACAAGAAGATCAGTGCGTCTCTGATGAGGACGTATGCAAGCCACCAGATGTCGGCTCCGAGTCTCAGGGTAAACTTCTCAAGTGTCCTGAGGAAGTAGCCGCGGGCTATCTGGAGAGAGAACGCCATGGCAGTCACGAATACCATCGCGACCGCTATTGTCGTCTCCAGCCAGATCGAGCCTCCGGCCACAAGGCCGCTCTGATCTATGGCGTAGGTTGGTGCTGTGCTGACGAGCACGAAGGAAGTCACTGCGAGGATGATTGCTGCAAGCTTTCCGTTTTTTCCAAGGAAGCTCATGCCAGTCCTTAGCATATGACTGGAGATAGCGTCGCTCCCTAATGCATTAGGCGACTGGCAAGAAAGTAGCTGACGCACCCGATCAGGAGCGGCAGACCGCGAGCTGCGCGTTAGGTTCCGGACAGCACCGACAGGCGGGCGCCTAGTCTTCCTGGAACGGCACGCCCAGGGCGTTCGCCATGATCCTGCGCTCTGCGCTCCTCAGTATCTCGCTGAGGGTGGACGGCTTCACGCCTACGAGCTGACTCAGCCCAGTCAGGCTGATCTTCCTCGGGAACTCGAAGTAGCCGCTCGCCACGGCGGTGGCCATTATCTGCTTCTGCCTCCCCGTCAGCGTGGGCCTCCTCTCAAGAGGGGCCACATCTTCGATCCTGGTCTCGATGCCCTCCTTCTCCAGATGGGCCAGTATCTGTCTGAAGTCGCTGGTCCTCCTTGCGATGAACCTCCAGGACGCCGGCTGCTCCTCGGCGTTCAGCGGGCAGTCGAGGCAGACAATCGCAGCGTCGTTGGAAGCCTTGCAGATTGGGGGCCTGTCCATGACGACCAGGACCGGGCTGACGTCTGACTCCGACTCGCCTTCGACCACCTGTCTGACGCCCGGGATCTTGCGCAACTCCGACGTCGTGGACCTGACGGCGTTCACCCCTCCACGGAGCTCGAGCAGCAGCGACATACCCGTCTTGTTGAACGACTTGCAGTCGACGACGGTGAGCCTGACGTCATGCGCCCTCGCAGCCTCCTGCAGCTTGTTGTCCGCCTTCACCTGGAGCGTTATCTGCCTGAGCATCTGAGCCCATTAGGGTGATGGAGGGATATTTAACGCCGAAAGACGATTCCCAGAAGTGGAAACGTGCCCTAATCCACGCTTCACCTTACAAGTTAGGGAGCCCGTTTATCGTCGTCCCCTCGCATCGACCAGGCATGGCCAAAGCCGCAATCACCGGGAAGAACGAGGAGGCCTTCTGGCGCGAGTACCCGGCCATGACCGACTACTTCGCCCCGGGGATCACCCCCCTACTGAAGTACCTTGGCCTCAACTCAAAGCAGGTGATGCACGAGTTCGGGGAGCAGGTGGGTAGAGCGGCCGCCTCCAAGCTGGCCCACATGTCCATGGACCAGATGCTGGCCGAGTTCAGCAGGATCTGGCAGGAGTACAAGATCGGCTCCCTCACTGTAGAGAGCCAGGCCCCGCTGGTCCTGCAGATCTCCAACTGCACCGTGTGCGGCCAGCTTCAGGGGACCGGGGAGATGTTCGAGTGCGCCTTCCACGAGGGGTTCTTCCAGGGAGCTCTGGAGGCACGCCTTGCCAAGCCCGTGACCGTCAGGCAGGAGACCAACTACGAGGGGGAGGCGGGCACCTGGTGCAGGCGCCTGGCCGTGGACGTCTCCGAGTGACCTGACCGGGCACCCTCGGAGGGACTCCGCGAATGAGGGTGGCCGTCCGCCGGAGCCGCTTCATACACAGAGAGGACTTCGAAGAAGAGCCGAACTGAGGAAACGCGACGAAGCCCGAACCCGCGCCTGCCGCACGCCTCCTCGAACACGTCGAGGTCTGCCTCCTGGTTGAGGAGAAGCACCACCCTGCCGTCCTTCCTGACGACCCGCAGGGCTTCCTCCAGGAACGCCAGGGGCACCTCGAGCCCTGGCCCCCCGTCCACGGCAAGATCGCCCGTCCCCCCGCCGGCCAGATATGGGGGGTTGAGCGCCACCAGGTCGAAGACCCCGTCCCTGAAGCAGCCGGCCCTGTCGGCAAGAACCATGTCTGAGCTTTCGGTCCAGTCTCTCATCGACGGCCTTGTCACGTCGGTCCCAGCAGTGGTCTCGAACCCCTTCGCGAGCTCGACCAGGTTCCCACCGTTCCCTGCACCTATCTCCAGGCAGGTCCCCCCGGACCGTCCCCGGAGGGCCCCGCGGAGCAGGGCCGAGTCATCCGACGAGATGTACGGGGTCCCGCTCAAGGGGAAAGGTCGTCGTCCTTGAACGACTTGTACTCGTCGGGGGTGAGGACCTGCGTGATGTTCTGCGTCGTGTAGAAGTACGCTGGGGTCCCGTCCGGCGAGAATGCAGGGCTGTTGTCGGGGTTCTGGAGCCTGTACACCTTGACCATGGCGGGCTTGATCCCGAGCACAGTCCCGTCCTCGAGGGCGTAGTAGCTGAACCTCTCCTGCAGAGGCTTGAAGCCGACCAGCTTCCCCTTCGGCTGCGGCGATGGTATCATAGGCCGGCGTCGGCCGAGGGCGTTAAAAGCGTGAGCCGGCGACCAGCTTCTGTATCCCCGAGCTGTACTGGGCCGCCTTCTTCGCGGACTCCGCTATCTCCTCGGGCACCCCCAGGATGACCGCAGCCCTCCGCAGGACCGCCTTCCTGGTCGAAGGGGTGATCTTGTACGACAATGGCAACGTCGCGGCGAACTCCGTCACCTCAGGGTCGCCGAACGGGAACCTGGGCTGCACCCACCGGGAGCACGCCCCCACGTCTCTCACCCTCCCCCGGCCATCATATCCTCCGACGTCGGCCTCCATCATCGCCTTCGCCTCGGCCGGGCCGCCGGCGCCGAGCGCCCTGGAGTACTTGGCGTACCCGCCGAACAGCTCGTCTGCCAGCTGTCCGAGGAGCATGACCCGCGCTCCCGCCGCGGCCGCGCTCTGGGCCGCCAGCGAGTAGAGGCACCAGAGGCTCTTGTCCATGACCGTCGGCTCGAAGGGGAGGTCGAGCCTCTCAAGCTCCCTCGCCACCGCCTCTTCAGTCAGCTTCGTCGTGACAGTTTCGACCCCCATGTCGGCGGCCGCACTCCTCGCCTTCGCCCCGTCCCCGGAGGCCTCAGAGTAGCCTGTGCATGCCACCACCCGGGCGCTCCGCTTCGCGCAGACGGCGAGCACAGAGCTGTCCACCCCCCCTGAAAACGCTACCGCAACCGTGTTTTCGCGGGCAACAGCCCTCGCCACCGAGCGCTCGATCCTCCTGGCCAGCTCGGATGCCGCTGCCTCGAACCCTTCGGGGCCTTCGGTCAGTACCTCGCCACCTGTTCCTTGATCTTCCTCGCGACCGCGGTCCCCACCTTCTCCACGGCAGCGAGCCTGTCGGCCGGGGCCTCCTTGATGTCTTCCAGGGTCTTGAACCCTGCCGAATACAGGGCCCTGGCCCTCACCCTCCCCACCCCGCTCAGGTTCGTCAGCTCGAGGAGCTCCGCGCTCACGCCGGTCGACACCCTCCTTCGGAGCGTGTCAGCCTGCTTCACGATCTCGGGCGCCTTGAACAGCCTCCCGAGCTCCACCAGGGCGTGCAGCAGCCAGTCCGCGTTGTCCACGGCCCTGTGCATGTCGCCGGGCTCGACCCCGAGCCTCGACAGCAGCTGCTCCTCTCTCCATTCGTCTATCCACCCATGGAGCGCCATCACGCTCCTCATGTCCTGGAGGACCCGGTCGTAGTCCGCGAACTCCTTGGTGGTGTGCCTCTGCAGCATCTCCTGCGCATGCTCCTCCAGGAACGCCATCGCCTCCTCGTAGTCCTTCGAGCGCAGAGGGAACTTGGGCTCGAAGTCCGGGGTCGAGGCGACCAGGTGGAGGAGGCCGGCGGTGTACTCCTTCCCCGGCTCCGCGCGCCTCACCCCGTCCCTGAACATCACCGCGGTCACCGGGTCGACGTAGAGCATCGAGACCCTGAGCCCGAAGTCTGTCGCGTAGAAGAGCCCGCCCTGGGACTCCAGGAGCCTTTCAGACAGGAGGTATCCGAGCGCCTTCTCAGTCATCCTGGTCAGCTCGGCCGGGCGCACCTGCATGGCGAGGAGCGTCTTCCCAAAGAGGCCGTCGAGGTCCGCCTTCGACAGGCCCCTCGCCGTGGCTATCGTCGCCAGGGTGTGGGACCGCATCGCCGCCTCGTCCGCCAGCCTTGACCTGATCGGCTCCGGGGGCTCCTTGGTGTAGTGCTCGAGGAAGTCGGCGGCGGGCTGGGACGGGGGCGGGACCATCACCGTCTCTCCGTGGTCGTCGAACTGTGGCCTCCCGGCCCTCCCTGCCATCTGCCTGTACTCGAGAACCGAGATCTCTGCGTTCCCGCCCTGCTCCACGTCGTACCTCGTCATGTCCGCGATGACCACCCTCCTCGCAGGGAGGTTGACCCCTGCCGAATTGTGCACCACAAAGGAGCCCACGTAGCTCGAATGCCCTTCCACTTCGAGGTTGTGCACCAGTCCCGAATATTCCTCTACGCCAATCTCGCGGACGGGCATGTAGTAGAAGTCGTCGTCAATGTGCCCGCGGTTGAATTCTCGGTTGACACGGATAGGCCGCTCAGGCTTGAAAAGGACGCTCTTTGCAAAATCACGGTACTGCTTCCCAGAGATCGAAACCACATAGAGGTCGTGCTTATGCACGATTTTCACCCGACCGCTTGCTTCCCTCCCGGCCCGAGTGCTTGCCGAGATGCATGGCATGTATCCCATCTTCACCAGGGCGGCGAAGAGTTGCTTTGCCAATGTCTTGGAAGTCGTGTGGTACCTGGCGTTCTTAGGACCCGTTCTTGCGACCGTTCCGTCGCCCCGCCAAAGCCCGCGGACGAAGTGAGACAGCCTCTCCTTCGGCAGAAGAAGGATTTCGTGGGGCAGCTTCTTCTCGTGGGCGGATGTTCCAAACGCCTGCCGCAGGAGCGAAGCTAGTTGTTTAGAGCAAGCGTACACCTTGCGCCGATGCCTCTCGGCGTCGGTTACCCTAGGCACGAGTCCGAGCCCCTTGAACCATTCAACAGTCTCACGTGTGAGTTCCGTTTCATGGGTGCCGAGTCCGAAGTAGACTTGGCCCCCAGGCTCGCTGAATCCTTCAGCTACATACACCCCAAGCTGTTCGAGTGTCTTGTCTGTCAGTTCGATCCTGTTCGACTTTAGGCGTGACCAGTGAGTCCCTACGACCCCGGTCTGGTTAGAAATGGGCCCAATCTCTGGAAGTGCCAGACTCGCAATCTCCTTTTCCACTTTGATTCGCGGAAACAGGACCATGTCACCAGGTTCCAATTCCTTTGCTTCGACCCACGTCGGTTCAGAGTAAACCCACCAGTGGCGGTTGTGTCTCTTGGTGTGGGATGAACACCTGCGGCGCGTGCACCTCAGAACCTTGTGCTCCGGCGTCATGCGCATCGGGAGCTGGAACCAGGGAGTCACCCTGAGCAACGGTCCCGTGTACTGCCTGCTTGTAGGTCCGATCACCCTTTCAAAGGTGTTCCCGTGGGTCAGAACACGGCTGCCCGATCCTAATTCTTGAATCTGCACTGGTCCTGGGTTCCCGAAAATCTCCTCTCCCGTGGGGAGGCAGAGAGTGGGGGTCGCCGCCAAGACCTTGATCGCCCTCGCCCTGTAGTACTCCTCCACGATGCGCCTGTGCTCACCCTCGAGGCCTGCGTGGTGGAACGCGGCCCCCTTCGCGACCACTTCGGCCAGCAGCCTGCTCAGGCTCGTCTCTTCCCCCGCGCCGAGGATTCTCCTGGACGCCTCCGAGACCGCCTTCTTCTCCTCCGGGCTGAGCCGCTTCTCTGTGAGCTCCGCCGCCCGGGTGGCCAGGCTCACCGCCCTCCGCCTCGTGTTCGCGAATATCAGGGACTGCCCCCCTTCCTTGATGGTCTCCATGGCCACGTCGATGGGGGAGCCGTAGGTCGACCTGGGGACCGGCCTCTCCTCCCCGTCGGTGAACACCACCCTTCCGTAGTCGTACACCCCTTCCCTCAGGGGGACCGGCCGCCAGTCCATCTCCACCGGGGTCGCGTGCAGCCACTCCCCCAGGGTCTTCGCGTTGCTTATTGTGGCGGAGAGGGCGAGAAGCTGCGCGTCGATCCCCAAGTGGAGGACCTTGGTGAGGATCATCTCGAGGGTGGGCCCCCTGCTGTCGCTGCCCGCAAGATGGACCTCGTCAGCGATGAACAGCCCGACTGTGTTGATCCAGGCGACCCGGTGCCGCATCACCGAGTCGAACCTCTCGTTCGTCAGCACTATGATGTCCGACCTCCCGAGCGACTCTCCGCTGGAGTCGTAGTCCCCGGTAGATATCGAGGTCCGTATCCCGAACCTGTTTAGCTCGGAGAACTCTGCGTACTTCTCTGACGCCAGCGCCCTCAGGGGGGCCAGGTAGACCACCTTGCGTCCCTGCTTCGCCTTCAGGTACGCGGCCATCAGCGCCAGCAGGGTCTTCCCGGACGCCGTGGGGGATGAGACGACAAGGCTCTTCCCCTCGAGTAGCCCCGCCATGATCGCCCGCTCCTGGGGCGGGTACAGTTCCGTTATCCCCTTCTCCCTGATGTAGTTGAGCAGCTCGTCGGGGACCTTGGTTTCCTCTATCCTCAAGGGGACGGCTCCCTGGTCTAGGTGCCCAGCCTGCGGATGAATCCGGGCTTTGACTCGTAGACCATGCCTTCTCTGAACATCGTCCGGATCATCTTCTCCGCGTCTTCGTCGGAGAACTTCGCCTTCACCAGCTCCTCCTTGAACGCCTTGCGCTCCACCGGCTTCTTCTCGGCCCCCTCGAGCCCCTTCAGGATCTCGAGGGCAGCCCTGAGGTTCTTGGCCTCACCGGCAGGCTTGCCCAGCTGTATGCCGAAGTCCGTCTTCTTGGTGGTCGCGTCGGTGAGTATGTCCTCCACCATCCTGTTCATCAGCGCGATGGCCGACAGCGCGTCTTCCTCGGTCACCTCGTCCCTGAGGAGCACCCTGGCCCTGGCTGTGGCGATCCTGATGAGCGCCTCCAGCGTCCTGGGGGTCGGAGGGATCGAGTCTTCGGTTGTGCTCGACCTCCTCAGCTCGAGGTAGAACTCCCTGATCCTGTCCATGGCCCCCTTGGTGAGATTCGGCGAGATCCTCTTCGCGTAAGTGAGATACTTCTTGAGCAGGCTGAACTCGATGGGCGGGGGCGCCGTGTATGACCTCCGGGCGTGGACGGAAAGGATGTGCGTGGCGAGCCGTTCGTCGTCCGCCGGGGTCGGCTGGTCCCTGAAGACAAAGATGATGTCGAACCTGGTCAGCAGCGGGATGGGCAGCGTCCCGATGTTCTCGATGAGGTTCTGGAAGGGATTGTACCTCCCCAGCACCGGGTTGCAGGCCGCCAGTATCGCGGTCCTCGCGTTCAGGGTGGCGTAGATGCCCCCCTTCGCGATGGTGACCGTCTGCTGCTCCATCATCTCGTGGAGCGCGGTCCTGTCCTCGGGCTTCATCTTCTCGAACTCGTCAATGGCCGCGATCCCCAGGTCTGCGAGGACGACCACGCCAGCTTCGAGCATCAGGACGTTCTTCTCCCTGATCACGGCGGCGGACAGCCCGGCTGCGGTGGTCCCCCTCCCTGAGGCATACAGCCCCCTCGGCGCCACCTGCGAAGCGAACTTCAGCATCTCGGACTTTCCCGTGTTGTGAGAGACAAGGCCGTTCGCGATGAAGCGGTTCCCTTCAGGTACTTCGATATCGAACACGTCTTCGGGGGGCCAATGGTAGACTCTGACTACCCTCTCGCTCAGCTGCCTGTGCACCCTCTTGAACCTCTTCGCTTCTGTGGCCAGTGCGCCCAACCTCTCTCTCTTCTTCCTAGACACGAACCCAATGTGCTTGGCGTACTTCAGAATGTCCTCTCCGCGTCTGATCAGAAGTGCGCTCTCGTTGATTCTTGAATGGATTCCCCACCTCAGCAGGAGGACTTGGACGTCCCTGAGCAACTCGATGTTCTTCGCCTTCAGTCCTATCGCCCTCCTCCCTCTTCCCTTGGAGAACACCGTCCCATCCGCCTCGAAGAGCCACCGCAGAAAGACCGCCACTACCCTGTTGCCCGAACCAAGAATGAGGTCTGGGACCCTCCTCTCCCTGAGGAACCCAAGGTTGGTCGCGATGCACTTTCTGTTGATGTATACGTCGTAGGTCGGCACGTTCCTGTCAACGCGGAGCCTTCGATTGACAGGAGGGTCCACTCCAAAGACAGCCGTGACCATCCTCCTCAGCTTGGGAAGTATGTCTATCTCCGGCTCGGCAACCTGCATTACGACGCTGTACTCGTCGACAAACCCATCCCCGAGGGTGTAGCCGAGTATGGCCCCGAGTTCCTCCTCGACTACTTTGGGGAGCCTTCCTTTGAACCTGGGTCCCGACCTCGCCTGGAAGACCTTGAACCCAGTGGGCTGCCGTCTCGTAATCGTGCATGGGATGAACGTCACCGAAGCAATCCTATCCCCAGGCGTTATCTGGTCGAGTCTCTTCCATTCCTTGGTGGGCCTTCCGTCATCGTTTCCTACGACCAGAAGTGGGTGATTGTATGTCCCTTTGATGCTCTTCCCGCTCTCGGTCACTATTTCCATGACGGGCTGGCTCCTATACACATGGAACCTGGTGGCCAGGGCACGCTTCCCGCCTCCCTCGCCAGTGAGGACCTGCAGCTCCAAGGGTTGGAGGTGCGCCCTCCCCAGCTGACCGATCTTTGCTATCGCCCCGTTTCCGAGCGCCACCCTCTCATCTGCGACCAGACACCCCGGGTCGCCGACGAATAGGGCGTTGATGTCCCCCCTGAGCTTGGTCCCGTCCGGGAGTACGGTCGCGCTCCCGCCCGCCAGCAGGAGCAGTATCGCCTCCTTCTCGGGCTGATGCCCGAGTATCACCGGGGCGATCGAGCTGACCAGCCTGTCGTAGGCGTCCGGCGAGGCCGCGATCTTCTTGATCAGCTCCTCGTCCTCCTTGCTCACCAGCACCTGGTCGGGCTCCTTCCCCTTGACCTCGACGTGGTTGCAGTCCACCTGGGACCTGAAGAGCCTCGTCTTCACCTGGCCCAGCGTGTAGTCTGGCACGGCCCTCACCACCCCTGTCAGCACCACCCTGTCCCCGGGCCTCGCGGTGTTCACCATGTCTCCGTCGACGTTTACGTCGAAGAACTGCGGGAGCTGCCCCGGCGGGAGCTCTTCCGGAAGCTCCTGAACGCGCACCACCTGGAAGTCGATGAACCTGCTGTGCCTCCTGTCCAGCTCGAAGTTCCTCACCTCTCCGCACAGCTCGCACTTCGGCGGCCGCTTGAGCGCCATGTCGTCCTGCTCCTGGTACGTCAGGTGCCCGCTCGGGCAGACCCAGGCGGCCTCGGTCATCAGCGGCCTGAGCTCAGACGTCCTGACGACCATCCCTGAAATGGCGAGCATCTTGTCGATGTATGACGTGTCCACCTTCCGGAGGGGGACCAGGTCCGTCAGCCCCCTGAGCCTGACGGTCAGCTCCCTCTTGACCCTGTCCGCATAGAGCGCGTTCTCGCTTCTCATGGTCTCGAAGGCGGCGATCTTGAAAGACGCCAGGGACGAGTCCGGCTCCAGGAGCACCCTGTTGGCCAGGTCGTTGTTGTACCTCAGGAGGTCGCCGAAGTCGACCACCAACGACTTGCCCTCCTTGGAGATAAGCTGAGATATCTTCTCCCTGTATACCGGGTCCCCCGACTTGTCTTTCACGGACTTTAGGAAGTCCTCGAACTGCTCTGACAGCTTGCCGCTGGCGAGGGTAGCCAACTACTTCTGTCCCCCCAGAAGCCCGCTCTTCCACTCCTTGGAAAGGGACTGGGAGATGGCGAAGAAGGAGTTCTCCTCGGGCGTGAGCTTGTCCGTCAGCGTCGACGCCGAGGCAGAGGAACTTGAGAGCGACAGCAGCTTGCTGAGCCTGATCCCCACCAGGTCGTAACAGACGGCCCTGAGGCGGTCGAAGTCCTCCCTCCTGACCTTGCCTTCCGAAGCCCCCGCTGCGAGGGCCCCGAGCCTCCTTCTCATCCTGACGTAAAAGTCCGGCGGGAGGCCGGACAGCTGGAGCGGCCCCATCATCTTCTCCCTGCTGAGCGCGCTGAATATCTCGTTCTCGAACGGCGTCTCCGCGACGTCTGCCATCCCCTGGGTCACGAGCTCGTCCAGCACATACCTGGGGAGTTCGACCGTCTCTCCTTCGGCGAGCTTCTCGATGTGGAAGTCGCCGACGGTGAGGTCCTCGATCGAAGAGCGCATCTTGGCCCTCGCGGTCCCGAGGAGGTACTCCCTCTCACGGCGTTCGAGCATCTGCCTTAGGGCGAATTGCTCATCGGACAAAGCGGACGCCGACGACCCCGTGTCGATAATAAACATTGGGCGGTCGTTGCGCCCCTAGGGCTTAACCGGGCTCGCATCCTCGGGCTCTCCTCGGCCCCGCTTCAGGCGCCCCATCACCCTGTCGAAGAGACCTTCCTTCTCCGAAGACTGGCTGGCGCTCACCGACCCCTTTGCCTTGGCTATCGTGTTGAGCAGCTTCTTCGGGAGGGTGAAGGACGACTTCTCCCTGATGATCCCTTCCGGCCTGAGATACAGTATCGCCAGCAGCATCCCGGCGAAAAGCAGGTCCTGGACCCAGTTCACGAAGCCCGGCGAGAAGGAGACGTACTTCTGGAGCGCCTGCTGCTCCTGCTGCAGCCCCTTGAAGATGGCGGAGAAGAAGAAGGCCCCCAGGGCCACCCCGGTGTTGTTCCCCGCGCCGCCGATGATTACGATGAGGAAGGGCCAGAATGTCCAGGCGAACCTGGTCCACGTGTCGTATTCGAAGGACCCGATGTAAAGCGAGTAGAGTGCCCCTGCCATGGCGGCCATGGCCGAGGCCACGATGAGCACGTTCCTCCTGATCTTGGTGTTGTCCTTGCCCAGGGCAGCAGACGCGTCCTCGTTGTCCCTGACCGCCCTCAGGGTCCTGCCCATGGGGGACCGGACCACCTTCTCGATGAAGACGTAGACCGCCACCAGGAACCCTACCATGATGGCGTCGTCCACCAGCCCTTCCACCCCTGGCCCGAGGGTCGAGAAGTAGTAGGCGGGGTCGGGGATGGCGATGGGGGAAGCCGAGTAGGTCCTCACGGCGACGTCGAAGAACTGTGCCATGGCCAGAAGGAGCATCCCGAGGTAGTCCTCCCTGAGCCTTATGGCAGGATACGATGCGAGGAAGCCGAGGAGCGCGCCGATGAACGCCGCGATGAGGAGCGCGAATGCCATGAGCTCGATGGCGAGCACGGGGTTGTGCACGATGTTGAGGTCGATCTGGTTCACGATCCTTCCGCTCAGCGCGAGGTAGTCCTGCCCCTTGCCGATGCCTGTGATCTGAACCGCCAGGAACCCCGAGAGGATCCCTCCGAAAGCGGCTCCTCCGGCGATGAAGAGGACCTTCCCGAAATTGGGGACGCCGGTGTAGCCGAACTCCAGGTTCAGCGAAAGGCTGATCGCGAGATAGAGGGCGTAGAACTCGATGAAGTCGATGGTGAACGGGACGAGGTTGACCCCGAACAGGATCACAGAGGGGAGGCCCATGCTAGCTCTTCGCCCTCTTCAGGAGCCGCCTGAAGTCGATTGAGAATATGCCCTCTGGTATGATCATCAGCGTGAACGCCATGATCAGGAGCGGTATCGCCTGCTGGTAGGGGGTGACGTTGGGCCCGAAGCCGAAGACCAGCTCCGCAGAGAGGAAGTCTACTGGGAAGCCGGCCGCCATGTCGATGAGGATCCACGCCCCGAAAGCGGCGAGGACCCCTCCTGCAATCTTCGCCTGCACCTTCTTCATCTTGAACACGAAGAAGCCCGTTAGAATCAGCAGCGCCGAAATGATCACCGCCCCTGCGTATCCGAACCCGAGGCCGAGGTCCAGGGTCAGGAGGATCTCGCTCCCCCCTATGAGCAGCCCGCCGACCGCCGCTCCGAAGATGCTGTTCAGCCCGCCAAGTACGCTTGCCGAAAAGATCTCCACGATGATGTTCGACCCGGTCGCCGTGCCTGCCGGGAGCTGCAGGGTCAGCAGGGCTCCTGCATAGGCCGCGAGTCCGCCCGCCAGCATCCATGATATCGTGTTCACCAGGTCCACGTTGATGCCGAGGACCCGGGCGAGCGGGGGGTTCTCCACCGCCGCCCTCATCGCCACCCCGAACTTCGTCCTCGTGAACAGCAGGTAGATGGAGGCCACGGTCACTATGACCGAGATGGGGGCGGCGTAGACCACCCCGGCGTAGCCGCCGAAGCTGAAGTCGGGCCCCAGTTGGTAGAACTGCGCCGCGTCGATGAGCCTCTGTACGTACTGCAAATAATCCGTGTATATCCCGATCAGGCCCACGAACCCGATGTCCACCCCGAAGGTCGCGATCATCAGCGATACCGTCGACGAGCCGCGCTTCGTGAGGGGTCTCAGGACTCCGAGGTACATGATCGCCGAGGCGACTGCGCCGATGGCGAACCCGAAGACGCTCCCCACATAGGGGGTAGAGTGGTAGACCTTCGACGCGGTGTAGGCCGAATACACTCCCAGGGCGACGAAGTCACCATAGGCGAAGTTGGGCACCTTGGTGGTCATGTAGGTGAGGGTCAGCCCCATGCCCATCAACGCGAACAAGCACGCGTAGACGAGGGCCGAGATCAGGTACTCTGGTACCAAGTATGAAGGGCTCGCGCTTTGGGCCGGAGAAGTGTTAAAATACTTTCGGCCCGCAACAGCGCGCTCCGTTGAAAAAGAGAGGTGCATCTACTGCATCGCTTATCGGAACACTGATTGTGGGACTTCTGATTGGCGCAGGGATTCTCTACGCAGCAGCTCCATCACTCGGTCTCGGCGGCGCCGGGGCCACCAAGACAGTCACAACGACTGTCACCACTTCCAACGCGCAAGCAGCAGGACTCTGCAACGGGCAGACAGTCACCATCGGTGCCCTGAACGACCTCAGCGGAGGTCTTTCCGCGCAGGGCAAGGGTGAGCTCGCCGCAGAGCAGCTGGCAATCACAGACGTCAACAGCTTCGTCGCATCGTCCGGGTGTAGTTTGACGTTCGCGCTCAACAACCAGGACTACAAGCTCGACACGCCAACCGCGCTGTCTGAGCTTCAGGCCATGGGCGCTTCAGGAATCCAGGTGGTCATCGGGCCGCTCAACAGCGGCACGGCTGCCGGCATCCTGAGCTACGCGGACCAGAACCACATCGTCCTGATCAGCCCGTCTTCGACGTCCATCGCCCTTGCAATTCCCAACGACTACCTGTTCAGGACTGCGCCTGACGACGCGGCCCAGGGACAGGCAGACGCCCAGGAACTGCTCGCGGCTGGTGCCAAGGCGGTCATAGTGGTCAACAGGGACGACACCTACGGCGACGGTCTGGCCAACTCTACCATCACATGGCTCAAGCAGGATGACCCAAGCATAGTCATCGGCGGGCCGACAAAGTACGACATCTCCACCAGCGACTTCACGTCGATCATATCGACGATGAGTAGCCAGTATTCTACACTTTCGAGCCAGGTCGGGGCTGCGAACGTTGCGATATACATCGTGGCGTTCCAGGAGTATGGAAGCATACTCAGCCAGGTGAACACCCAGGCACCGAGCCTGCTCAGCACACATCTTCCCTGGTTCGGCATGGACGGAATCGCTCAGAACTCTGACCTATCCAATTCATCTAGCAGCGTTGCCAGCCTAGCAGCCAAAGTAGGCGTCTACTCGACGCTCTTCGGCGTGCTGAGCAACAACTCAAAGGCATCAGCCTTCTACGCTAGGATCCAGGGTACATCGGCAGGAGCAGCCATCCTCGGCGGCGGCGCCTTCTACACGTTCGAAGGCTACGACGACGTCTGGCTCGCGGCCCTATCGATACTTCAGTCCGGAAGGAACTCTGGCCAGGCTATCCAAGCAATACTCCCGACCGTAGCAGGCAACTTCTACGGCCTAACAGGCGCAGAAACCCTCACACCCGCAGGAGACCGTGCCCTATTCGCCGGCTCTGGCTACCAGATCTGGAAGGTGGTATCCACCGGAGCTAGCTCTTGGGGATGGATCCTCGCAGGCCAATGGGACTACGCCAGCAACACTGTCAGCTGGACAACAGGCAACGCCCCTGCATAGGATAGGAGTCCCCACTCCTCTTTTTCGTGGTACTGATGGAAGAGCTTCTCCGGATTAACGACGTCGCGAAGTCATTCGGGAACCTACGTGCTCTCGACGGAGTCACCTTCGGCATCAAAGACAAGGAAGTCCACATACTGATTGGGCCCAACGGGTCGGGGAAGACCACCCTGATCAACGTGGTGAGCGGGTTCTACAAGCCCGACACCGGCAGCGTCCTCTACCAGGGGAGGGAGATAGGCGGGCTCCCGCCCCACAGACTGTACGCCATGGGCATAACGAGGACCTTCCAGATACCGAGCCTGTTCACCAAGCTGACGCTCCTTGAGAACGTCCTCGTCGCAGACAAGGGGAACCCCGGCGAGTCGCTCGTGAAATCCCTGGTGAAGCGCGCCTGGGTAAAGAAGGAGACCGAGTCGACCGAGCGAGCCATGTCCATACTTGCCCTCCTCGGGCTCGGCAAGCTCTGGGACAGCCCTGCGAACGCCCTGAGCGGCGGGCAGATGAAGCTCCTCGAGCTAGCCAGGGCGCTGATGACCGGCGCCAAGCTTATCCTCCTGGACGAGCCGATCTCAGGGGTGAACCCGACCCTGGCTCACGAGATCTTCGGGAGGATACTCAAGCTGCGGGACGACCTCGGAGTCACCTTCCTCATCGTGGAGCACAGGCTGGAGATAGCGCTCAGCTACGTGGACACGGTCACCGCCATGGCCCTCGGCAGGGTGGTGGCGGCTGGAAAGCCCGACCAGGTTATGACCGACCCCAAAGTGATCGAGGCATACCTAGGTGCCTAGCGCTTGCTGAAGGTTGACAGCGTCTCCGCAGGGTACGGCAAGCTGCAGATCCTCACCGACGTCTCTTTGGACGCCGCCCCCGGGGAGCTCACGATAGTGGTCGGCCCGAACGGGTCGGGGAAGAGCACTCTGCTGAAGAGCGTGGCGGGCCTCACAAACATCTACAAGGGGTCTGTGGCGATGGACGGAAAGACGCTGAGCGGCCACCCGCCGCACGTCATCGCCAGGTCCGGCCTCGCCTACCTCCCACAGACCGAAGGTGTCTTCACGAAGCTCAGCGTGAAGGAGAACTTCAAGATGGCGGCCTACATGATCGCGAAGTCCGAATACGAGTCGAGGCTGAAGGACACCCTCGAGATCTTCCCCCAGCTGAAGGCCTATCTCGACTCCAGGGTGGTGAACCTCAGCGGGGGGGAGAGGCAGATGGTCGCCATGACCATGGCGCTGCTGAGGAAGCCTCAGGTCATAATGTTCGACGAGCCCACGGCCAACCTTTCACCAAAGTATGCCACCATGGTCCTCAAGACCATCCAGTCGCTGGGGAAGGAGAGGGGGATGACCATCGTCCTCGTCGAGCAGAACGCGAAGCGCGCCCTCGAGATAGGGGACAGGGCCTACCTCCTCGTCGGAGGCAGGAACGCCTTCATCGGCACCGCCAGGGAGCTGCTGTCTCACCAGGAGCTGGCGAAGCTCTACCTTGGCATGAAAGTGTCCGGCGCCTAGACGAGTTTTCCCTTGAACGGATAAATAAGAACGGGAGTCGAGTCCGTGCAGAAATTGTCCAGAGGCTACGACAGGGCGGCTGAGTCCTAGGTGCCCCTCGAAGACCTGATGTGGGTCGAGAAGTACCGTCCGGCGTCCCTGACGGAGCTCGTGGACCAGGAGACGATCAAGCAGAGGCTGCGCGCCCTCCTGCAGAAGAAGCAGCAGCTCCCGCACCTCCTGTTCGCCGGCCCCCCAGGCTCGGGGAAGACCACGACGGCGGTCATCTTGGCCAAGGAGATACTGGGCGAGCAATGGCGGGACTAC
The DNA here is from genome assembly GCA_027320175.1 of Nitrososphaerota archaeon. GTDB lineage: Archaea > Thermoproteota > Nitrososphaeria > Nitrososphaerales > Gagatemarchaeaceae > UBA183. The sequence goes on along the minus strand of DAHVLU010000015.1, from coordinate 98,010 downwards.
ACCCTGTCGCTGAACGCGTCGGACGAGAGGGGGATCGACGTCGTCCGCGAGAGGGTCAAGACGTTCGCCCGATACGCTGACAGGAGGGAAGGGGTCCCCTACAGGCTCGTCATCCTCGACGAGTCGGACGAGATGACGTCGGACGGCCAGACGGCCCTGCGCAGGATAATGGAGGAGAACTCAGAGCACACGAGGTTCATACTCATCTGCAACTATTCGTCCGGGATAATCGAGCCGCTCCAGAGCCGGTGCGCCATCTTCAGGTTCCAGAGGCTGGACGAGGCTTCCGTTACCGACCACCTGAAGGTGATCGCGAAGAAGGAGAAGCTCGAGCACCCTGGCGACTCTGTGTTCGCCGCCATCTACGAGGCGACACAGGGGGACCTCAGGCAGGCCATCAACCTCCTGCAGGCGGCCGCCGCCTCGGGGGAGGTGACCGCCGACTCGGTGAAGTCGGTCTCGGGCGCCGCCGCCAAGGCGAGGGTCGCCGAAGTCATAGCAGCGGCGCTCGAAGGGAGTTTCGAGTCTGCCAGGACCAAGATGCTGGAGCTGACGCGCGTGTACGGCGTGCCTGAAAGGGACTTCCTGAAGTACGCGAACGAAGCCCTCGGCTCCCTGAAGGTCACCGACATGGCAGGGGCTGTCTCCATCCTCGCAGAGTACGACTACCGCCTCGTGCAGGGCTCCCAGCCGGAGCTGCAGCTCACTGCGATGCTGGCCCAGCTCTCAGCCCTGAAAGGCAAAGGGGACTAGGTTGGACCTGTCGGTCCCGCGGGGCATAGACGACATCGAGCCCGACCGGTTCGCCAGGCAGGCGCGGGTGGTGTCTGCCTTCGAGTCTGTCGCGGAGACGTACAACTTCCAGCTGATGGAGCCCGCGTCTCTGGAGCACCTCAGCGTGCTCCGGGCTAAGAGCGGGGAAGGGATCGACCAGGAGATCTACGCCTTCAAGGACAAGGGGGACCGCGACGTCGGCCTCCGCTTCGACATGACCGTTGGCATCACTCGCTACGTCTGCTCTCGCAAGGACCTCAGGCTCCCCGCCAAGCTCGCGGCCTCGGGAGGGATATGGAGGTACGACGAGCCCCAGTACGGGAGGTACCGCTGGTCGCACCAGTGGGACCTCGAGATCTTCGGGCCCCCCTCAGTCGAAGCGGACGCGGAGGTGATCGACGCCGGGGCCGCGATCCTGAGGAGGCTGGGGCTGACGAACACTACCGTCAAGGTGGGCGACCGGAGGGTCGTGGAGGAGTTCATCCGGGCAAGACTAGGCGTCTCCGAGGACCGGCGCGTTGTCGAACTGATGCGGGCGCTCGACAAGGTCGAGAAGAAGTCGCCGTCCGACCTTCGGACGGAGTACGTTGAGAAGGGCTTCGAGGGTGACCAGGTGGACCGGCTGCTCGAGTTCGGAAGGCTCAGGGGGCGCCCCGACGAAGTCCTCTCGAGGGCCGCCGAGAACCACCTCGACTCTGTGAAGGAGCTGACCCTGCTCGCAGACATGCTCGACGCCAGGAACCTCAGGAACGTGGAATACAACATGAGCATAGTGCGCGGCATCGACTACTACACCGGCATCGTCTTTGAGGCGTCGGACAACGCGAACCCCCGGCTAGGCTCCCTCTTCGGCGGCGGGAGGTACGACGCCCTCCCCAAGATCTTCGGGCGACCAGACCTCTCGGCCACCGGCGCGGCGGGCGGGATCGAAAGGATGGCCATGTCGGTCGAGCCGGAAGGCGCCGCGCGCCAGGGGCTGGTCTACGTCGCCTTTCCGAGCCCTGCCGCGTCGAAGGACGCCCTGCGGGTGGCGAGCGCCCTGCGTGGAAGGGGGTTACCCTGCGAGTTCCCGCTCCAGCCGAGGTCTCTCTCGAAGCAGATGGAGGACGCGAGCAGACTGGGGGCGGCCTGGACTGTCATAGTCGGAGAGAAGGAGTCGAAGGCGAAGGCCGTGACCCTGAGAGACATGAGAAGCCGGAAGGAAGAGCTCCTCTCGCTGGAGGACGCCGTGGAGCGCATCGCGGGTCCTTGACCACGCTTGGCATAATCTTTAATCCAAGCCCCTCCCTTAACACTGTCGCAGTATGGAAAGAGCGATAGTCCTGGTGAACCTCAGCCCGGGCACCGAGGAGCAGAGCATGTCCACCCTCCGGGGTATGACAGGGATCACCTCCGTCTACCAGCTCTACGGACTATACGACCTGCTGGTCATGGTCGAGGGCCCTGACGACCAGGCAGTGAAGTCGATAATCGCGGACCATCTGAGGTCCAAGCCAGGCGTGGTCTCGACCATCACGATGAAGATACTCACGTAGCGTCCTCAATCCTTAAACGGGCTAGTCCTCTCATCGGGACGAAATGCCTCCCAAGGTTCTGGTCACAGGTTCTGCGGGACAGATTGGAGCAGAACTCGTCCCCCACCTCCGCTCTCTCTACGGCAAGGACAACGTCGTCGCCGCCGTCCACCGGTCCCCGGGGAGCCCGTCTCTGAAGGACGGCCCTCTCGTCTCGCTGGACACGGGAGACCGCGACGAAGTCGCGGGGGTCGTGAAGGAGTTCAAGGTCGACACCGTCTACCACCTGGCCGCCCTCCTCTCCGCAGTGGGTGAGAAGGACCCGGAGCTGGCTTGGACTGTCAACATAGACGGCCTGAGGAACGTCCTCGAGGCCTCGAGGGCGCATGGGGTTTCCAAGGTCTTCTGGCCCAGCTCGATAGGCGCGTTCGGCCCAGACGCGCCGAGGACAAGCGCCCCCCAGAACGCCCCCCTGAACCCTACCACCATCTACGGGGTGACCAAGGTCGCCGGGGAGCTCCTCTGCAACTACTACTTCGTGAAGTACGGCCTGGACACGAGGATCCTCAGGTATCCGGGGCTGATCAGCAACGTCGCCCCCCCGGGTGGCGGCACCACCGACTACGCCGTCGAGATATTCTACGCCGCCCTGCAGAAGGGCTCCTACACCTGCTTCCTCAGAGAGGACACCGTCCTCCCCATGATGTACATGCCCGACGCCCTGAAGGCTACGGTCCTCCTGATGGAGGCGGACAAGGCCAGGGCGAGGCGCCACCTCGGGTATAACTTGGCCGCCATCAGCTTCTCAGCAGGCGAGATCGCGAAGGAGATCCAGCGGCGCGTCAGGGGGTTCAGCGTCTCCTACTCCCCTGACTCCCGGCAGAAGATCGCCGACTCATGGCCCATGTCCATAGACGACTCCGAAGCCAGGCGCGACTGGGGGTGGCGGCACGACTACGACCTCCCCAGGATGGTGGACGACATGCTCTCCAAGCTCAGAGCCAGGCTGTCACCTTAGGCGAAAGGCGTTTAACCCCTGAACCTGCGGCGAGCTCCAAGATGAGAGACCCCACTTCTTTCCTCAGGCAAGAGTACGACGACCTAGTCCGCCAGGAGCTCGACTGGAGGCTGAGGATCCTCGGTGGGCCGAGCACCCCGTGGTGCCTCGTCGACGGCAAGAAGGTCCTGATGTTCTGCTCTAACAACTACCTCAGCCTCAGCAACCACCCGAAGGTCAAGGAGGCTGCCATACAAGCCGTGAAGTCCCACGGCGCCGGCTCGGGGTCGGTCAGGCCCATAGCCGGGAACATGGACGTCCACGTCGAGCTCGAGCGCCGGCTCGCGAAGTTCAAGGGGGCCGGGGCCTCGCTCGTCTACCAGACCGGCTTCGCAGCCAACGCGGGGCTGATCCCACAGCTCGCCGGCAAGGGGGACCTGATGGTGAGCGACGAGCTCAACCACGGGAGCATCATCGACGGGGTCAGGCTCTCCGCGGCCGAGAGGAAGGTGTACAAGCACGGCGACCCCGACGACCTGGCCAGGGTTCTCGACGAGGCTGAACGGGCTTCTCCGGCATTCAGGCGTATCCTGATAATCACAGACGGGGTCTTCTCCATGGACGGCGACATCGCCCCGCTCGACAGGGTCGCGGCCGTCGGCGCGGAGCACGGCGCCATGGTCTACGTCGACGACGCCCACGGCGAGGGGGTTCTTGGCAGCGGGGGGCGCGGGATCGTCTCCCACTTCAATCTCTCGAGGGAAAAGGTCCACGTCGAGATGGGGACGTTCTCGAAGGCGTTCGGGGTCGTGGGGGGCCACGTCTCAGGGTCGAAGGACCTGGTGAATTTCGCCTACAACAAGTCGAGGACGTGGCTTCTCAGCGGGTCTCACCCGCCCGCGGTGGCCGCCGCCTGCCTCGCTGCCGTGGACGTCCTGGAGAACGAACCCCAGCACGTCCAGAAGCTCTGGGAGAACACCCGGTACTTCAAGAACGCGATGCGCGACCTCGGCTTCGACATCGGCAAGAGCGAGACTCCCATCACCCCGGTCATGGTCGGAGAAAGCGGCAAAGCGAAGAAGCTCAGCTCCCGGCTCTTCGAGATAGGCGTCTTCGCCCTCCCCATCGTCTACCCCATGGTGGCCCAGGGGAAGGCGAGGATCAGGACCATCATGAACGCAGCTCTCACGAAGGACGACCTCGACTTCGCCATCAGGGCCTTCGAGACGGCGGGGAAGGAGCTGGGCATCATCACGGGCAAGGGCGTGCCCTGACAGGGGAGCCACCCGTGCACCCGGGAGGGGGCCGCCCTTGACCTACAGGTTCCTCCCTGACGTCGCCCTGGCAGACGTCGCGTTCGAGGCCGAGTCGGACACCGCAGCCGGCCTGTTCGAGTCCTGCGCGATGGCCATGACAGACATAATGGTGGACCCCAAGACCCTCAGGGCCTCGGTCGCCAGGGAGTTCTCTCTCGACTCCGGGGACCTCGACCGGCTCCTCTACGACTTCCTGACCGAGCTCATCATCTCGAAGGACGTCGACTCCCTCCTGTTCAAGGAGTTCTCCGTGAAGATCGGCGCAGGCGGGGGGTCGCTCAAGGCGAAGGCGAAGGGGGAGCCCATCGACAGGGAGCGCCACGGGCTCAGGAACGACGTGAAGGCCGTCACCATGCACATGTTCGGGGTCAAGCACGAGGGGGCGAGGTGGAGGGCCACCGTGGTCCTCGACATCTAGCCTCCCGCCTCCAAACGCTTTAAGAAGCGAAGGCAGCCAAGCCGAAATCGGGGTTCCGCGTGGCACAGACCGGCTCTTTCAGGCAGGTGTCCGATGTCTCCTGGGAGATACCACAGTCCTACAAGTCGGGGATGAGGGTGCCCGCGAAGGTCTACGCCACCCGCAAGCTCCTGGAAGGGATGGACGCCGGCGTCATCGAACAGGTCACGAACGTCGCCTGCCTCCCGGGGATCGTGAGGTCGTCCTACGCCATGGCGGACGCGCACTGGGGCTACGGATTCCCCATAGGGGGGGTGGCGGCGTTCGACGTGGAGAAGGGGGTGATATCCCCCGGCGGCATCGGGTTCGACATCAACTGCGGCATGAGGCTCATCAGGACCAACCTCAGCTTCCCAGAGGTGAAACCGAAGATCAAGGAGCTCGTGGACCTCATCTACAGGCTGGTCCCGGCGGGGGTCGGCGTCAAGGGGTTCCTGAGGGTGAGCGACGCCCAGTTCGACGAGATCATGAAGTACGGTGTGAAGTGGTGCGCCGAGAACGGCCATGCCTGGGCGGACGACCCGGCGCACGTCGAGGAGGGGGGGTACATCAAGGGAGCCGACCCGTCCAAGGTCAGCCGCCAGGCTAGGAGCAGGGGGATAGACCAGCTCGGCACCCTCGGCTCGGGCAACCACTACCTCGAGATCCAGGTCGTCGACCCGGCGAGGCACTTCGACCCGAAGCTCGCCAAGAACTTCGGCATCGTGGAGGAGGACCAGGTCGTGGTGATGGTGCACTGCGGGAGCAGGGGGTTCGGCCACCAGATCGGGAGCGACTACCTGAGGGTCTTCGACGGCGCGATGAAGAAGTACGGCATCGAGGTCAGGGACCGGGAGCTCGCCTGCGCGCCCTTCGCATCCAAGGAAGGCAAGGACTACTATGGCGCGATGGTCTGCGCGGCCAACATGGCTTTCACCAACAGGCAGATCATAGTCCAGAAGGTGAGGGAGGCGTTCTCCAAGGTCTTCCACAGGGAGGCGGAGGCGATGGACATGCACCTCATCTACGACGTGTGCCACAACGTCGCCAAGGTGGAGAGCCACGCCTACGACGGGGCGAGGGCGGACGTCCTAGTCCACAGGAAGGGAGCCACCAGGAGCTTCGGCCCCGGCCACCCCGACATCCCCGCGCCGTACCGCCAGGTCGGGCAACCGGTGATAATCGGGGGTTCGATGGAGACCGGGTCGTACCTGCTCGTCGGGACGCAGAAGGCCATGGAGGAGACCTTCGGGTCGACTGCCCACGGCTCAGGGAGGACCATGTCCCGCACGGCGGCCAAGAGGGAGGTGAGAGGGGCGGAGCTCCAGAAGCGGATGATGGAGAGGGGGATCTACGTGAAGGCGGCGACCATGGACGGGCTCGCCGAGGAGGCGGGCATGGCTTACAAGGACATCTCTGAGGTGGTCGAGACCATGGACAGGGCCGGCATATCGAAGAAGGTCGTCGCGCTGAGGCCTGTGGGGAACATCAAAGGGTGAGATGGGGTGCCTGCGCTGCATTTCCCGGCTGACCCGCTCGGCGTCCTAGTCTATGTCGTGGGCCTCCTGGTCCTCTGGGCGGTGGTCTCCATACCAGTCTACTTCGCCGGCAAGATGGTCAAGGGAGGGCAGGCTCACTTCGGCGAAGCGATGACCGCGACCCTGGGCGGGGTCGTGGTGTACTACATCGTCTACTTCGTCGTCTCCATCGCGCTCGGCGCGGTGGTCGGACCCTCGGCCGGGGCGATAGCTCTCCTGCTGGGGTTCCTCGCATGGCTGGCGGTCTTCAGAGGGACCTTCCAGACCAGCTGGCTGGGAGCCCTGGGGATCGTGGTCATGGCATGGATCATACTGATGGTCCTGGACTTCCTGCTCGTCGCCCTCTTCGGGGTGACCTTCCCCAGCTTCTACCCGTTCTGAGGTCAGCCTATGTAGGCCGGCCGCTGCTCGCGCCCTGATTGCGGAGCTGCCTCCCTCGACTGCTCGGCCATCGCCTGCAACTGGCTGATGACCTTCTGGGTCTCTTCCGCTTTTTCCTTCAGCTTCGACGTGTCCATAGGCAACCCCACCACCTTCGACAGGAGCTCCAGCACCGCCTTCGAGGCGCCTGCGTCGACCACATACCCGGAGGTCTCGCCGAGGAGGCACGCCCCCTCCAGTCCCCGCAGCGCAGCGATCCCGGTGAGGAGCCCGTTCATCCCGCTTATCCCGCCGTCCTTCATGAGGTTCGCCCCTTTCTCAGCCAGCGAGTGGGCCATGTCCTTCGAGGTCCCCGCGCCGTAGACCTTGGGGGTGTCCGAGAAAGACCCCGTGATGTAGGCTGCGAGCGTGTACACCTCCTTCACCCCGCACTTTTTGACAAACTTGACCACCACGTCTGAGAGCTCGTACTCCCCCTCCGACGTCGTCGGCTGGGCGTCGGCGGTGAAGACGAAGACCCCCCTCCCTTTGGCCTGACCGAAATAGAGCTCGGCTTTCGGGGGCTGGGCTGTCCCGTCCTCCTTGACGCTCACCTGGGGCGGGAACGTCGGGCTGGAATACTCTGCCACCTTCTTCAGCTTCATCGAGCTCACGAGGTGATCGGCGGCCAGCTTCCCCACGTATCCGCTCCCCGGCAGGCCGCAGATCAGCACGGGATCCTTGGCCTTCGGAACCTCGATGACGCGCTCCGTCACCACAGTCCCTCCTTGGCGGCTCAACCCTGGTTCTTCCTCGCGAGCTTCTCTCCAAGGTCGACCAGCTTCCCCTGGTCCATCACCCTGATCGACGTCTTCAGCCTGATCCTCATCCCCAGCTGCCTGAAGATCGAGAGGAGTTCCCCCCCGGCTATCCTCTCGGCGAGCCTTCCGCCCCTGATCATCCCCGCCAGCTCCGTCACCAGCCTTTCCGTCTCCTTCGGGTAGAACGAATAGGCAGCCTCCAGGACCTCTTCCCCTCTGTCGTACAGCATCCCTTCTACGACCTGCCTGTCGGTCTTCTCGACCTTGGGCTGCGCCGTCGCCCTGAGCTTCCTCCTGAGCTCCTCCATCTTGCGCTGCTCCAGGAGTTTGAGGTCCGTGTCGTCTTCCATGTTCTTGCCGCCACCGCTTTCAGTCGGCATAAAACGCTTGCTGAGGGCGTGGCCTTCCTGTCTGCTGAAGAGGACTTCGATGTAGTTCCATGAGACGCTCCGATCCCAGCAAGAATATTTTCCTCGGAGGGGCGAAACCTATCCTTTGCCTGAGCAACTCGTTTTCAGTCCTGCCCAGGACGAGTTGCTTGCGCTTCTAAGGACGAAGGGGTTGAGCATAAAAGAGCTCGACGAGCAGAAGAGGGCGCAGCTCCGCGAGCTCATGGACTGCCTTCACAACACGCGGGGACTTTCTCTCAATGACATCGCGAAGGTCATAGGGAACAAGACGAGCGGGTACACCTCCTGGCTATGCAGGCAGCTCGGCGTCCCCAGGCGCCCCTTCGAGGAGGCGAGACTGAAGGGGATCAGGGAGAAGCGGCGGAAGTACGAGAGGAAGCCTTTCGATGGGACAGACGAGGACAGGGCGTACCTGCTGGGGCTGAGGCACGGAGACCTGTCGGTGTCGAGGCCATGGAAAGGGGTCGTGAGGGTGTCAACAAGTACCACTCACCCTGCGATGGTGGAACTATTTCGTTCACAGTTTGGGGGACACGGACACGTCTATCAATATGCGAGATACAAGAAGGACACAGAGACGTATGAATGGAACGTCCAAGTCATACTGGACGAGAGTTTCTCATTCCTGCTACAGGGTTTCTCGGAGGTGAGGAACTGGGTCGCGGGGTCCGAGTCGAGGGTTCTGGCCTATCTCTCCGGTTTTCTTGACGCGGAAGGATCCATTCTGGTGACTCGAACCACGAAGGGGGGAATCGTGGTCTTCGTCGATTACTTCAATGAAAACAAAGTTCTACTCGAGTGGATTGTAGGAAGAGCGAAGGACCTAGGCCTTGGGACCAGCTTGCGTATCAACAAGCCGATAGGTCGAGGTACGACAGGTTTCCAACTCAACCACAATAAGGAGTATTGGCAGTTGTCTATTTTCAGTACGCACGGAATACTGGGGTTCATCCAGAAACTAGCTCCTAGACACCCTGAGAAAGTCGCACGACGGGAGTTGGCGCTTTCCATCATGGGGGTGAAGAGGTACGAGGAAGCAGAAGAAAGAATAATGATGCTCAGAGCCAGAATCAGGGCGGATGTAAAGCGATTCGTAGAGTTAGCTGAACGGACCTATCTTGAGGGGCATCCTGAGCCCGACAGGAAATCGTAGGTACCGAAACGGATTCCGCTACGGCTGGGTGATTTTAATCGACTGAGTTGGGCAGCTCGTCTCGCACGCCATGCAGAAGATGCAGTCCATCTCCCTGACGGGCTCTGACTTGTCGCTCCTGTAGCCGTTCCATTCTTCGCTCCCCTGCTCAAGGACCTTGTCCTTGCCTGTGCCCGCCTGGCCGGGGTTGAGCAACCATTCGAAGACGAAGACCGGGCAGACGTCCATGCAGACCCCGTCCGCGACGCAGGACTCCCAGTCTACCGCGACCTGGCTTCCATGGATCCCGTTGGCCGTCGGGTAGGGCTTCCCCTCCCCGTCCATCCTGCTTACACCTGCGGCCCTGATCTTGTGGCCGTTGTGGTCTCCCGTCACCGGGAACTGGTCTGGCTTCGAGAGGAAGTTCGGGTCGATCGGCGCTGACTTGTAGCCTACATCACGGGTCAATGTCTGTCGTGGGGTCGCCCTCTTCGGGTGGTTATAAGTTTAGTCGTGAGTTTTCAGGACTTCGAAACCTCCGTCCGTCCCGAGCTTGTACACGGTGATCGGCTTGAATGTGAATATCCCGACCTCGGCTACTCCCGGCGTCGACTTTATCCTGACCTCCAGGTCACGAGGGTTGTCCACCGGCTCAAACAGCGTGTCGAGTATGACGTTCCCGTTCTCGGTGAAGTAAGGATACCCCTTCGGCATCAGCCTCTCCTCCGGGACCCCTCCAAGCATCGACAGCCTCACCTTGGCGCTCTCCCTGGCCATGGGGAAGACCTCCACGGGGACCCGCACTCCATTGTCGCAGAGCCTCTTCACGAACTTGTTCTCGGCCGCGACTATGACCGTGCTCTTCGCGGCCCCCATCACCACCTTCTCTTTCAGCAGGGCGCCTCCCCCACCCTTGATCAGGCTCAGCCCCTGGTCCACCTGGTCGGCCCCGTCGAGCACAAGGTCCACGCCGCCCTTGAACGGGACGAGTTCGATGCCGCACCGCGTGGCGACCATCTCGATCTGTGTCGAAGTCGGCACCCCCGCGACCGACTTGCTCTTAGCAAGGACGAGCGGGGAAAGCTCCTCCAGGAGGGTTGCGACGGTGGAGCCGCTCCCGAGGCCGAGCACGGTCCCAGGATGGATTGCCTTGGCGAGCTCATTGGCCACCCCTTTCAGAGCGTCCCTGAGCCTGTCCATCAGCTTTCCTGCTGTTTCTTGTCGATGTCTATCTGTTCCAGCCGGGTGAGCGCGTCCATCACTTCGTCCCTGATCTCCTTGACCCTCTTCTCCGACTCGCTCATCTCCGGCTTCGCCCTGCGCTCAACAGCCCGCTCGAGGTCTGTCCCCCTCTCGACCTTGGGGGCCACCGCCTCCTTCTTGACGGGCTGAGGGGTTGCCGGGCCGAGCCTCTGCTTCGCTGCGTCGAGGCGCGCCTCTATGTTCTGAATCTTGCTCTCGAAGAGGGTGACGAGCTCGTTCCTGAGCCCCTCCAGCTCCCCGACTTCGACCACCAGCTCGACGTCCTTCATCTTCGCCTGGAGGTCCTTGATCTGGTCGCTGTAGCGCTTTGAAATCATCTCCCTCTCTTCCCTGGTGATCCTGCCTTCGCTCTCAGCCTCGTACAGCTTCATCATCGCGGAGGAGAGCAGGTCTCTCTCGACCATGATGGTCCTCATCTCCCTGCGCGACCTGTCCAGCTCCGTTGTGGTCACAGTCACCTCCGTCGATCTTGCGCCCGGCTCCGGCCTGGAGACGACCACCTTCTGCTCCTTCGGCCTCGTGTAGAACACCGCATACGCCGCGACCCCGCCGAGGCCGAGCCCCACAGCGGCAGAAATCGCTATTGTGAGGATGTCAACCATGCGCCTGTTCCTTGCCGCTGCTCCGGCGCCTTTGGTATAAAAGTAGATTCGGGAGGCGCAAATCGTTTGGCGGCTGCGTCCGAGTTCCGACCGGGTCTCAGGACGGCGGCGGCGAGACCATGATTATGTTGTCCCCCCGGACGATCAGCGTCCCGAGGGAGTTCGACTTGCCGTCCTCGGCCACCTCCTCGGCCTTCTCAAGGGCGAGGTTCATGTGCTGGTCGAACCCCTGGAGGTTCCCTCTGATTACCTTCCCTCCCTTCAGTTTGACGAGGACGACCAACCCCATGCTGGACTCGAGCTCTTTGACGGCCATGTCGACTGACAAGTATCTGTCTCGAACCAGCCATCCGAATTCATTTATTTAAGCAGTCATCCGGTTCGCTCCAGTTGAAGAAGTGGGTCCTTTCCAGGCGCGACTCGGTCGAGATGATCCAGAAGATCGAGTCCTCGCTGGGCCTTTCGCTCAACCTCTCGAAGTCTGCCCAGGCCGAGTGCGCCGAGCCGGAGGAAGGGGTCGTCTTCGTCACGCTCGACGGGCTCGAGTTCGTCCAGGCCGGGGACTCGTTCTTCCCCTATCTCGGGTCGCCTGGGGCCGTCGCCCTCTTCCCCTCCGCCGTGGTCGACGAGGGAGCCATCAGGTTCCTCCTCAACGGGGCGGACGTGATGAGGCCTGGGATACGCAAGCTGGACGACTGGGGCGCCGCCGGGAGGATCGTGGTGGTCAAGGAGGAGAAGAAAGGCAGGGCCATCGCCGTCGGGCCGTCCGCGGTCACGGGGCCGGAGGCCGCGACCATGACCAAGGGGAGCTGCATCAAGAACTCGCATCACGTCGGGGACAGGTACTGGAACGCGCACAAGGCGATCTGAACCGCATCACTTTCGGCGACCCCTCTCCTTATAACCTGAGAACGGATTTTCCGATTTCTGAACAATTCTCTACTACTCGGTCTAACTAATTCATGACCGTGATACAATTGCCAGCGCGCCCTATGCTTAATAATAGCTGAGAGGCCAGGAGAGACAACACAAAAATGTCTGGAGTGATGCAGGAGAGGAAGCTCGAAGGGCAGAACAAGGAGATACTCCTGAAGGCGCTGGCGCTGAGGAGCATCGAAGACCTGCCCAAGATCCAGGAAGACGTGACCAACAAGACCATCGTCATCCTGAAGGTGACCCCGCTGGCCCAGAAGAGCCTCGAGGAGCTGAAGTCCTCGGTGGAGCAGCTCTACGAGTTCGCCACGTCCGTGGGTGGGGACATCGCCAGGCTCGGGGACGAAAGGGTCGTGATAACTCCGCCCGGCGTCAGAATCTGGCGCGGCCTCCAGTAAACCCGTCTAGTAGACCCTTATCGCTTCCTGTACCGCTGGATGAATCGCAGGGATCCTGTAGATCCTCTGGATGGCGTAGGCAAGGTTCTCGGTCTTCCTCTTCTCTCCGTGGTTGACCAGCACCAGCTGCAGCTTCGGCCTCACCTTCCCCACGAAGCGCACGATCTGGTTGTAGTCGCTGTGGCCGCTGAACCCCTCGACCTTCTGCACCGACGCCTTGACGTCGACTATCTTGATCTTGCCGTCGGTCCCCATCAGGCTCGCCTGGCTCCCTCCGTCGAGGACCCTGCGGCCGATGGTCCCCTGGACCTGGTACGACACGAAGAGTATCTTGTTCTTCTCGGAGGGCGCGAGGTGCTCGAAGTAGTCCAGGACCGGCCCCCCTTCAAGCATCCCTGACGTGGCCATGATGATCGCCGGCCCTTCTCTGTACGCCTCCTCCCTGTCGCTCGGGTGCTCGACCTCGGTGAAGTACTCTGACTGGAACGGGTTGACCCCCTCCTCGAGGATCTTGGCCCTCAGCTCCCTCGAGAGGTAGTCGGCATAGGACACGTGTATCGCGGTCGCCTCGGAGATCATCCCCTCGGTGAAGACCGGGGCCTCGACCAGGACCTTGTTCCTCATGTACTGGTCTATGACCAGCAGTATCTCCTGCGCCCTCCCCACGGCGGGGATCGGGATGAGCACCTTCCCTCCGTTCTTCAAGATCCCGTTGATGGCGTTGACGAAGTTCATCTCCACCTCCTCGCGGACGGGCATGATGTCCTCCTTGTTGCCGTAGGTGCTCTCGGTGATGAGCGTCTCCACCCTCGGATAGTTCCAGGTGGCCGAGTCGAAGAGCTGCGTCCTCCCGTACTTGTAGTCCCCGGTGTAGACTATGTTGTGGGCGCCGTCCCCTATGTGCAGGTGCACGGTGGCCGAGCCCAGGATGTGCCCCGCGTTGTTGAAGACCAACTTGATGTCCGGCGAGATGTCCGTCACCATCCCGTAGGGGAGAGTGATGGCGTGCTGTATGACGTCGCGTATGTCCTTCTGGTCGTAGATGAGGCGCCCCCCCTCGATCTGGGCGATCTTCACGAAGTCGTTCTGAAGGAGCGTCATCAGGGGGAGGGTCGGCTCGGTGCAGTAGACCGGGCCCTCGTAGCCGTACTTGTACATCGCAGGGAGGAACCCCATGTGGTCGAGGTGCGAGTGGCTGATCACGATGGCGTCCAGGTCGTTGGGGGAGATGTCCGCCCAGTCTAGGCGCGGGTACGCGTCCCAGGTGTTCCTCGACCCCGGATGTATCCCGCAGTCCAGCATCACCTTGCTCTCCGCCGTCTCCACAAGGATGCACGACCTCCCCACCTCCTGGAACGACCCCAGTGTCTTGATGGTGACGTGCTCTTCGGACGCCATCCTCGGCCTGAAGATGGACTCCCCGAGCTCCCGCAGGAACTTCTCCCTGGCCTCGCTCCCTGCCTTGAGGGCGAAGTACACGTTCTGGATCGCTGTTGACTTTATGTGAGGCGCCCTCCTTACCTTCACCTTCCACCCCGTCTGGTCCATGAGGCTCCCCAGGTCGAACCCCGCCTCCTGAGAGAGGAGCCGGGGGCTCTGCGCCTCCACCGTTATCTCTCCGAGGGCGTCGTCGAAGAAGTAGTTGGACGCCCCGGCCTCGGGCGGGATCATCCGGTCCAGGACCTGCCTGGCGTCGCTCTCCTGCTTCCTGATCGACTTCTCGGTCCTCGTTACGACGCGCTTCTTGAGGGAGTTGACTATCTCGGAGATGACGTAGCTGTTCTTGTGGAGGTACGCCGGGTTCTTGGTGTAGAGGGCCAGCCGGGGGCCTTCGTACTCGATCCGGGTGATCTGAGCCTCCGCTGGGATGTTGTTCAGAATAGCGCTCATCAGGCTTACGCCGTTGGCTTTCTGTTCCAAGACTAATTGTTAGATGTGAACTGGGCCAGGAGCTTGTCCTTCTCGGCCTCGCTCAGCTCCCTGAACCCCTCGCTGTCGAGGATGGCCACGTCGAAGTGGTCTCCGGTCGCCACGTTCCTTCTGGTCGCGGCGATGATCGCCTTTGCTGCCAGCGGATACGCCTTCGCGGTGGGCATCCCTTCCTTGAACTCCGCCTCCAGCACGCCGTAGGCTACCGGCGAGCCGCTCCCCGTGGCTATCATCTTCTCCTGGTTCAAAGACCCGAATATGTCCACGTTGAACAGCCACCCTCCGCTCCTGTCGATCCCGCCCACGAGCACGTCCGCGATGTACGGGTAGTACCTCGAGGAGAAGAGCATGTTCGACACCACCTGCGCCGCGGCTTTCACCGGCATCGGCCGACTCTTCTCTATCCTGTACAGGTTGCAGTAGTACTTCAGCGTGTCAACCACGTTCTGTGCGTCTGCCACGCCCCCTGAAATCGTCATGGCGATGTTCTCGTCTATCTTCAGCAGCTTCTTCCCTCTCTTGTGCGCGATGAATCCGCCGGCGGTAACCCTGGTGTCGGTCGCCAGCACGACGCCGTCGGAGCAGACGAGCCCCACCGTCGTGGTCCCGTGATACACCGCGGACGCGGCGGTCTTCCTCCCCACTTGGTTGAAATCTCTCGACATCTCTACAAACCTCTCAGGACGGACAAAATCCCGCGGGCTCTCGTTAGTTATTTAATCTTTCCAACCCCCGGGCGCCAGAATCGTCCCTCTCATCTGGACCTCGCAGTGGCCTTAAATCACGACATCGCGGTCTGCGACTCGTGGACCCCGTGTACCACCTGATGGAGCTCCCGACGAAGGTGCTCATCGGCGACGGCGTCATCTCCAAGCTGGGGGAGTTCGTCAGCGACTCCACCGGGGGGAGGAGGGTGGTCATCTCGAGCGGCTCCAACGTGGCCGCCAGGGTGAGGGACGCGGTCGACTCCGCCCTGGGGGGTTCCCCCGTCTGGGTCGAAGTCGCGGCCGCCGACACAGCTAACGTCCAGAAGGTGATGTCCTCGGCAGAAGGCTCGGGGTGCATCATCGGGGTCGGCGGGGGGAAGAGCGTTGACGTGGGGAAGCTTGCCGCCTTCAGGCTGCACCTCCCCTTCTACTCGGTCCCGACCAGCGCCTCGCACGACGGCATCTCGAGCCCGTTCGCCTCGCTGAAGGGGCTCGACAGGCCCTACTCGGTCATGGCCAAGCCTCCGGTCGGGATCCTTGCGGACATCGGGGTGATCGCTTCCGCCCCACGGCGGCTCCTCGCGGCCGGGTGCGGTGACCTGGTCTCGAAGCTTACCGCGGTCAAGGACTGGCAGCTGGCCCACAAGGTGACGGGGGAGTACTACGGGAGCTACTCCGCGAGCCTCGCGCTCATGAGCGCGGCCGTGGTGCTGGAACGGTCGCGCGCCCTCGCGAAGTTCGGGGTGGACGGGGTCAGGGACCTCGTCGAGGCCCTCATCAGCACCGGGGTGGCAGCCGGGATCGCCGGGAGCTCCAGGCCCTGCTCCGGGTCGGAGCACCTCTTCAGCCACTACCTGGACATGGTAGCGCCCGACGCGGGCCTGCACGGAGAGAAGTGCGGCATCGGTACCATCATGATGGCGAAGCTCCACGGCGTCGACTGGAAGAAGGTGAGGTCAGCCCTCAAGAACGTCGGAGCCCCCGTGGAGGCGTCCCAGATAGGCGTCGACGACTCCCAGGTGGTCCAGTCCCTCATGAAGGCGAGTACCATCCGCCCGGACAGATACACCATCCTGTCCAGGAAAAAGCTCAGCAGGAAGGCGGCGACCGCCCTGGCGAAGTCTACCGGGGTAATCTAGGAACTCTGGCTGGAAGCTTCGGCCTTCTTCTTGCGCGGCTTCGGCGCGTCCGCGGCCGGGGTCTCTACCTTCGGCTCTTCCTTCTTCGGCTGAGCCTTTTCGTTGGCGAACCTCTCCGTGAAGGTCAGCTCCTTCAGCGACGGGATGAACTTGAAGACGTCGTTGGCGATCCCCCTCTTGATTATCTGCAGCCCTTCGACGAGGAAGAGGTCTTCGGGGATCGAAACGGTCAGCGCCTCGTTCGCCATCGTGAACGTAGCCTTGCTCCCGTCTCCCGCGAGCCTGCGGTCGACGAGCGCGCGCACCTTGTCGTCTTCGGCCTCCACCTTCTTGAGCACCTCGAAGTCATAGATGATGGACTTGCCGGCGAGCCTGTGGTTGAAGTCGACCTGGGCCCTCCCCGAGCCGATGAACCTGACGGTGCCGACCCTGTTGTCTACGTCCACCGAGTCGCCGACGGAGAGCTCGTGTTCCCTTTCCCCGAACTTCCTCAGGGGTATCATCCTGAGCTGCGTAGGGTCCCTGTTGCCGAACGCCTTGTCGGGCGGGAGTTCGATCTCCTTCTTGTCGCCCACGGACAGCTTCGCCACCTCGGCGTCCAGCCCCGAGATCAGCCACCCCTCCCCAACGGCGACCAGCCTCGGCTCATACTTCCTCGACTCCTCGAATATCTTCAGTCTCTTGGCCTCGGACTCGACCGTGGACTCTATCCCTTCCCCGGTGTCCTTCACCCGGGCCGTGTAGTTGGCGAAGACCAGCGTGCCTTTCTCGAGGGTCATCGTTTTTGACCGGCGCCAGTCTTGGGTTTAAAGACTTTCAGTTGCGGAAGCCCGCCATCGTCTCCGAAATGGCTTTGAGCGTGGTCGAGACGTACCCTTCGTTGACCTGCCCCATGCACCCGACCCTGAACACCTTCCCAGCGAACGGGCCGAAACCGCCCGCTATCACGACCCCCCTGTCGTGCGCCAGAGCCTTCCTGAACTTCGCGTCGTCGACCCCCTGAGGATAGTACGAGGCGACCACGGTCCTCGACCTCACCGACTTCTCGGCCACCGCCTTCATCCCCATCTTCGCCAGCCCGTCGTACAGGAGCCCGGACATCCTCTCGTGCCTCTCCACCCTCTTGGCGAACCCCTCCTCCAGCAGCTCGACGAGCGCTTCGTCCAGAGCGTAGTACAGGGGGAGGGCCGGGGTGAAGGGGGTCTCCCCCTTCGCTCCGTACTCCAGGTACCTCGGGATGTCGAAGTACCTTGTCTTCGGGGGTGAGCTCTTCAAGAATTCGACCACGCCCCTGCTCACAGACAGCAGGGCCAGCCCGGGCGGGGCTGCTATGCACTTCTGGCTCCCCGTGATGCAGACGTCGACCCCCCACTTGTCCACCGGTATCGCGTACCCTCCCAGGCTGGATATGGCGTCAATCACTGCGAACGCCCCGTGTTCCTTTGCGAGCCTGGTCGCTTCCTCGAGGTAGGGCGCTGCGACCCCGGTGCTGGTCTCGTTGTGCACCAGGAACATCGCCTTGAACCTCCCCTGCTTCTCCATGGCGGCCTTCAGCTCGTCTATGGTCGGGACCTTGCCGAACTCAGAAGCGACCCGGACCGCCTTCCCGCCGGCCATCTCGACCGCCTCGGCGAGCCTCGTGCTGAACTCCCCGAACACAGGCACCAGGGCGACGTCTCCGGGGCGTACGAGGTTCCACACCGCCGCCTCCACCCCTCCCGTCCCCGAGGACGACAGGACCACCACGTCCCCCTCGGTCTGGAAGAGGTGCCTCGTCTTCTCGAGGACCCCCTTGTAGAGCTCCCTGAAAGCGTCCCCCCTGTGGTTGATCACCGGCCGCAGCATCGCCTTCATGACGCGCTCGGACACGTTCGTCGGGCCCGGGAGCATTATCAGCTTCTGCTTATCCATGGGCACCACCCGTGAGGTCCTTGCGCATAAGCGCTCTCACGCGCTCCACGCCTCCGAACTTCTTCACCAGCTTGGCCACCTGCGGGGGCACGAGGCTCTCCCAGTCCTTCCGCTCAAGAATCCTGTCCCTAACGTTCGTGGCCGAGTACCTGCTCCTGTCCAGGTACGGGACCGCCTTCACCTCCGTGCCCTCCTCCTTGAAGAGGAGGAACGTGAGAGCGTCGTTGGTGAAGACGATGTCGAACCCGGGGACCATCGACTCCAGCGTCGACACCCAGAGGGAGTGCGAGTCGGCGTCAGGGATCGGCACCGCCATCCACCTCGCCGGGTCGACCTTGTTGCCGTCGAGGGCGCTCTTGATCATCGCAATCCTCTCCCCGGCCGTGAACGGGTTGTCCCGCTCGTGGCTGCGCTGGGCGGAACCCACCACCACGTACAGGTAGTCCACATGGCCAAGGGCGTACCTCACCGCTTCGAGATGCCCCAGATGGAAGGGCTGGAAGCGGCCCACCAGCAGACCAACCCGCATCCGAATCGTTTCGCCGGCGCCCCCTGGCCTATTTAAGACAGCCCGCACACCGCTTTATCCTCCTCGTCCTTGGCGGGGGCGTGGACCCTGTAGAAGTCGACGGATCGCAGGGGGAGGGCGGAGGGCAGATCCTCCGTACCGCGGTAGCGTTTTCAGCGATCAGGCAGGCGCCGGTCCGCATCGTGAAGATCAGGGCAGGGCGCGACGTCCCGGGCCTGAAGCGGCAGCACGTCTCGGCCCTCAAGGTCCTCGCCTCGGTCTTCGGGGGGGAGCTGGACGGAGCGGGCGAGGGCTCGTCCACGGTCAGGTTCGTCCCCGGCAAGCCGCGGCTCAGCTCGCTCTCGATCGACATGGGAACGGCCGCCAGCATCACCCTCGTCCTTCAGGCAGTGGTGCCTGCGGTCTCGCTCAGCGGCTCGAGCCTGGAGCTGAGCCTTACGGGGGGGACTGACGTGCCCTGGAGCCCCACCGCCGACTACTTCCGCGAAGTGGTCGTCCCCGGGTACGGGGCGGTCGGGATCCCAGCCGACGTCAGGGTCCTGCGCAGGGGGTACTACCCAAGGGGAGGAGGGGTCGTGAGGGCGTCCATCCACGAGTGCCGCGCACTGACGCCGCTGAGGCCGACCCCCTGTCCTCCTGTCGCAGCGGCCGAGGTCACGAGCCGCTGCGGGGCGCTCCCCCGGGACGTGGCCGAGAGGCAGGCCCGCGCGG
This sequence comes from Nitrososphaerota archaeon, assembly GCA_027320175.1. Lineage (GTDB taxonomy): Archaea > Thermoproteota > Nitrososphaeria > Nitrososphaerales > Gagatemarchaeaceae > UBA183. The sequence continues at coordinate 78,590 of DAHVLU010000015.1, read as the reverse complement.
CGGTCGATGTGCTCTCAGGGTCGGGCATCCGGGCGGGGAGCGTCCGGGTGAGCGAGGAGCAGGCCAGCTCTCCCGGGACCTCCGTCCTCGTCTCCAGCGTCGGGAGCGGGTGCTTCATCGGTTCGGACGCCATAGGGGCGCGGGGGAAGCCGGCGGAAGCGGTGGGGAAGGAGGCCGCCGAACGGTTCGTCTCCGCCGCAGCTTCGAACCCATCCATGGACTCGAACCTCGCTGACATGCTGATTCCGTTGCTCTCCCTCGCCCCGGGGCCCTCTGAGGTCAGGATACCTGCCGTGACCCCCCACCTAGAATCTGGCCTCCGTCTGGCGTCGCAGTTCACCTCCTGCGGCTGGTCTGTCAGACAGGAGGGGAAGGGGGCGGTGGTCGCCGTCGTTCCTGCAAACCCCTGACGACGGCGAAAGGGACACAATGTCTAAAAGGGCGAGACTCAGCGGCCGGTCAGAATCTCGATGTCATACGAGCAGTACATGCCGGGCGCGACCGCCGTCGGAATCGCATACAAGGACGGCGTGATCCTGGGCGCCGAAAGGCGCATCACCCTCGGGAGCTTCGTCCGGAGCAAGTCGGGGAAGAAGGTCTTCAAGATCACAGAAACCGTAGGCGCAGTCTGCGCAGGGATGGTGGCGGACATGCAGAACCTCGTCAAGGAAGTCGCGGTCTACTCGAAGCTCAAGGAGCTCGAGTCGAGGAAGAGCATGAAGCCGAACTCCGTCGCCAAGCTGATGTCGACGCTGATGTTCCAGAACAGGTATGCCCCGCTCCTCACCCAGGTGATCCTGGGCGGCGTCGGGGAGAAGCCGATCGTCTTCGTCCTCGACCCGCTCGGCAGCGTCATCTCCGACCAGTACGCCACCGTAGGGACCGGCGAGGAGACCGCCATCGGCGTCGTGGAGGCGGGGTACAACCCCAACATGTCGCAGAAGGAGGCGCGTGACCTTGCGGTCTTGGCGATCAAAGCTGCGGTGGCCAGGGATGCCATGAGCGGAAACGGCATCGACATCCTCACCATCGACAGGACCGGCATCAGAGAAGAAGGCATCGACCTCTAGCCCAGTCCCCCGGACGGCCCCGGCGGCGCGGCTAGGCAGGGGACGCGACCCGGTCAGGGCGCAGCTTCGGCTTACTCTGGCACGCTCTCAGAAGCGAGCTTGCCGTTCTCGAGCTTCACGAACAGGAATCTGTTATCGGCAAAGACGAGAGTGAGCTCGTTCTCCTTCTCCTCCACCGTGAGCAGCGCCTTCCCGACGATTCCGTCGAATTTCGCCATGCGGAGGCGAAGGGGTCGGGGGTTCGTATTTCTGTCTTGCCGGCTCACTTGTCGAGGTACTCTGTCAGCCGGTCCGGACTCTCCGCCTGCTCTTCGCGGACAGACGCGCCGGTGTAGTCCCTGACCATCTCCCTGATCACCTGGTCTATGCTGCGGCTCCTCCGCTTGACCTTGAGCCGCTTCAGGGCCCTGTGCGTGTCATCGTGCACTTTGACCGACTTCATTGTATCTCATCTTGTTGTCTTTGACTCAGTATCGTCGCGAGTTCATCATCTGCCCGGGAGCTTACTCCGGGCTATGACTGGGACGGCGTTCACCTCATCGTCGGGGCACGAAGGCTCCGTCCCCGATTTTAGGCTTTATTTGCGGCGTCTCGACCGGGCGGCGTGGGCTTCCTAGAAGGGGTCAGGGTCGTCGACGCCACCCGGCTGCTCCCTGGGGGCTTCTGCACCATGCTCCTTTCAGACATGGGGGCAGAGGTGATCAAGGTCGAACAGCCTGGCCTCGGAGACTACATGCGGGCGACCCCGCCGACGAAGAACGGCCGGAGCCCCCTCCACGCGTCGGTGAACCGAAACAAGCAGAGCATAGGGATAGACCTGAAGACGAGGGGAGGGAAGGAGGTGATGACGCGCCTCCTGAAGACCGCGGACGTGTTCATCGAAGGCTTCCGCCCCGGCGCCATGTCGCGCCTCGGCTTCTCCTTCCGGAGCGTGAAGAGGATCAACCCTCGCATCGTCTACTGCTCGATCTCGGCTTACGGGCAGGAGGGCGAGCTCAGCTCCATGCCGGGCCACGACATCAACTTCCAGGCGATGGCCGGGACCCTCGCCTACTCAGGTCGGACCGGAGTCCCGCTCCTGCAGCTCGGAGACATGACCTCGGGGATGTACGCCGCCCTCGCCATCGCAGGCGCGCTGTCAGACAGGAAGAAGGCGGTCCGCATCGACGTCCCCATAGTCGGTTCCCTCCTCTCATGGATGGTGATCCCAGCCGCCGCCTACCTCGCGACCGGGAAGGCCCCCAGGGAGGGGGACAGCCTGGTCTTCGGCTCCACGCCATACTACAACGTCTACCGGACGTCGGACGGCAAGTACGTCGCTGTCGCCGCCATAGAAGAGGTGTTCTGGCGCAACCTCGTCGCGGCCCTGGGGGCCCCGGAGCTCGAGCATATGCGGTTCGGCACCCTCCAGGAGAGGGAGCACGTGACAGCCGAGCTCACGCGCATCTTCGCCACGCGGACCCGGGACCAGTGGGCGGCGGCCCTGATGCACCGGGACACCTGCGCCACCCCGGTCCTGTCCGTCGAAGAAGCTCTGACCAGCGACTGGGCGAAGGGGATGGCTATGCTGGCGAGCCTCGGGGACGAGCACGTGGTGAACGAGCCGGTGAACTCTGTCCCGGCGATGCGCAGGCGGCCCTTCACGAGGGCGCCCGAGCTCGGGGAGCACACCGACCCGCTGCTGAAGTCGCTGGGGTACTCTAGGGCGCAGGTCGCCCGGCTGAAGGCTCTGCGTTCAGTCCAGTGACCCGCCTAGGCCCTCTGAAGGACCATGGCGAATCCCTGGCCCCCGCCTACGCAGAGGGTGGCGACCCCGTATTCCTTCCCTGTCTCGTGGAGCTGCCTGGCCAGAGTACCGACCAGCCTCGCCCCTGAAGCTCCGAGCGGGTGCCCTATGGCGATGGCTCCGCCGTGGACGTTCACCCTCCCGGGGTCGAGCCCTAGCTCCCTGATCGCATACACCACCACGGCCGCGAATGCCTCATTGATCTCCCAGAGGTCCACCTGGTCGGCCTTGAGCCCCGCCCGGGCGAGGGCCTTCTGCGAAGCCGGCACCGGACCCTTCCCCATCACGCTGGGGTCCACGCCAGCCCACCCCATGGAGACTATCCTTGCAAGCGGCTTGACCCCGCGCTCGTCCAGCTTCTCCTTGGACGCAAGGGCCACCATCGTCGCCCCGGCGTTCAGCGGCGAAGAGTTCCCCGCGGTAATGACGCCTCCTGCCTTGAACGAGGGCTGCAGCGCGGCCAGCTGCTCCAGGGTGGTGTCCCTCCTGATGCTCTGGTCGACGTCGATGACCTTCTCCTCCCCCGAGACCTCGACCCTCATCTCCAGCAGCTCGCCCCGGAACCACCCCTCGTCCACCGACTTCGCGGCCTTCATGTGGGAGTCCACCGAGAACCTGTCCATCTCTTCCCTCCTGAACCCCTCCTGTTCGGCCAGCTTCTCCGCGGTCAGGCCCATCGAGTAGCCGGTGCCCATCTGGTATCTCATGTACTCCGGCCGGGTGAGGAGCCGTGTGTTCGGGGCGAGGGCGGGGTTGTTGGCTATGGGGACGTGGGTAAGGTGCTCCATCCCGCCGGCGAGGACGACGTCCGAGTTCCCAGTCATGATCTCCATGGCGCCTTCGGCGGCGGCGTTCATCGACGAAGCGCAGGCCCTGTCCATGGCCATCCCGGGGACGGTGACGGGGAGGCCCGCGAGCAGCACAGGGTGCCTCCCGCCGTAGAGCCAGTTCTCTCCGGTCTGGAACGCGCAGCCGGTCACGACGTCGCCTATCTCCTCGGGCTTGAACGTCGTCCTCTCCAGCACCTTCCTGATCAGCAGGGCGAGCGCCTGGTCCATCCTGACCGAGTTGTAGACATCCCTTTCCGGCTGGGTCGGCCTGGACCTCGAGAACGGAATGCGGAGGTAGTCTCCCACGTAGACCTCCCTCAGCTCGGTCAACGCGTCACTTCCCCTTGAACTCGGGTTTCCGCTTGCCGAGGAAGGCAGAGATGCCCTCCTTCAGGTCCTCGGTGGAGAAAAGGATCCCAGCGGCCAACGCCTCCATCTCCAGCCCGTCGTCCATGGCGGCCTCCGACCCCTTGTTCAACAGCGACTTGGCCAGCATGACGGCGACCGGGGCCTGGCTGGACGCCAGCCCGGCGGCATACTTCACGGCGAACTCGTCGGGGTCCCCGGACTCCACCACCTTGTTGACGAGCCCTATCTCGTAGCCCCGCCTTCCCTTGACCCTCTCACTGGTGAGTATCAGGAACGCAGCCTGCGAGACCCCGAGGAGCTTGGCAAGCCTCTGGCTCCCGGACCAGGCAGGCACCAGGCCTCTGCTCAGCTCCGGGAACCCTATCTCGACGTCCTCGGTGGCGACTCTCACGTCGCACGAAAGCGCGAGCTCGAGCCCTCCCCCTAGGGCGTACCCCTTCAGCACGGCGACCGTGAGCTTCGGCATCTCCGCTATCTTCTTCATCGTCCTCGCCCCCTTCCTCGCGAAGTCCATGAAGGCGACCGAGTTGCTGAAGAACTGCGAAAGGTCCGCCCCGGCACAGAACACCTGCCCTTCCCCGGTCACCACCACGGCCCTGACGGAAGGGTCTCCTGAGAGCTCGCTGACCATGGCGTCGAGGCGGTCGAGGACCTGCGCGTTGAGCGTGTTCAGCCGCGGCCGATTGATGGTGATCTTAGCGACCCCGCCTGGGAGCCTCTCAAGGCGCACCGGGTCCCCTCCGGTCTCCCGCTGACCCTCGGCCCGGGCGGGGGCCGACTTCGCCTCGGCCTTCGGCGCCAGCCTCCCCTCGACGGCGTCCCTCATCCTCCCCTCGGCGATGGCCTTCGTGGGGGCGAAAATCGAGCAGTCGAACTTCGCGGCGAGCTCCTCCAGCTTCGACTTCACCTCCGCGTTGCTCAGGTCCTTGGCGACGGTTATCGGCCCGAAGGGCCTGTTCATGCCAAGCACGACCCCCCTTTCGATGTCCTCGGGCGTCGCCACCCCTTCCTCGACCAGCTTCACCGACTCGTTGATCTCAAGCGCGAATATGTCCATGATCGACACCTTGTCCGTGGGCTCCGCCTTCGGGATGTCCGCCCTCCCGCTGGACCAGTCGTAGAACCCCTTCCCGGTCTTCTTCCCAAGCTGTCCCGCCTTCGCCATCCTGCCGAAGGTGACCCCCTTCCCGTACTCGGGGGAGAGGGCGCTGGCGAAGTAGGCGAGAGAGTCGGCCCCGATGTCGACCCCGACGAAATCGATCAGCTCGTACGGGCCCATCGGCAGCCCCTGCCCCCGGGCGTAGGTGTCGATCTCAGGCGGGGACGCCACCCCCTTGTCGAGGAGGAGGCAGAAGAACAGGGTGTCCGCCGCGTTGATCCTGTTCACGATGAACCCCGGGGTGTCCCTGAGGACCCTGACCGGGGTCCTCCCGATCTTCCCCGAGATCTCCATCGCCTTCTTCGTGACCGCGGGGTCTGTCTTCTCGCCCGGTATGACTTCGACGAGCTTCATCACCATGGGGGGGTTGAAGAAGTGCATCCCCACGACGCGCCCGGGGTGCGACGTGGCAGCTGCGAGCTCCGATATCCTGATGTTCGAGGTGTTGGACGCGAGCACGGCGTCAGAGGGCGCGAGGGCGTCGAGCTCCTTGAAGACCGCCTTCTTGAGGTCCTCCGATTCGGGGACTGCCTCCACCACAAGCGATGCCCCAGCGACGGACGACTTCATGTCCCCCGAGAACCGCATCCTTCCGAGCGCGGCGTCGGCCTGCTCCTTCGTCAGTTTCCCGCGTTCGACCAGCCTGGCCAGGCTCGCGGAGACTCTCCCCCGCGCCTTCTCCAGCGCCTGCGGGAACTTGTCCATCAAAGTGACCTCGTAGCCGCTGACCGCGAAGAGCTCGGCGATCCCGTGGCCCATGTCCCCGGCGCCGACCACCGCTACCTTTGCGTCCTCCACGGCTCTCTGGTCCCTCCCTGGGCTCGGCCCTCTTAATTCCCTTTCCACCGGAAACGGTGGTCACTTTTTCGGGAGTAGCCTAAATACCTCCGGCGCCCCCGGCGGCGGCATGAGCACCCTCTCACCGACGACCTCCGACTACGTGATCACCGTCTCGGAGGAGCAGGAGGCGTTCAGGAAGGCCGTGCGCGAGTTCGCGGAGAAGGAGCTCGCCCCGGTTGCCCAGAAGATCGACAGGGAGAACCAGATGGACATGCGCCTCGTCAAGAGGGCCGCTGAGCTCGGGCTCTTCGGGGTCCCCTTCCCGGAGGAATACGGGGGTGGGGGAGGAGACGACCTGTCGCTCGTGATCGCGACCGAGGAGATAGCGAGGTTCTCCGCAGCCTTCTCAGCGGTCGTGGGAGCCACCTACCTTGTATCGACGCCCATCTTCCTCTTCGGGACCGAGGAGCAGAGGCGGAAGTATCTCGTCCCCATCGCAAAGGGGGAGAAGATCGCGGCCCACGCCATGACCGAGCCGGGGACCGGGTCCGACGTCGCCGCCATCTCCACCAGCGCGAAGAAGGTCGGTGACAGGTACGTCATCAACGGGAAGAAGATGTTCATCACCAACGGGGACAAGGCCGAAGTCTTCCTCATCTTCGCGAGGACCAGCCCCAAGGAGGAGGTGAAGAGGCACCATGGCATCACGGCCTTCATCGCGGAGAAGGGGATGCCAGGGCTGAAGGTCGGCCAGCGGACCGACGTGATAGGACTCAGGGGGGACCAGCCGGTGGAACTCATGTTCGAAAACCTCGAGGTCCCGGAGGCCAACGTCGTCGGGGAGCTTGGGAGGGGGGTGAGGATCGCGCTCACCTGCTACGACCACGGCAGGGTCGGGGTCGCCGCCCAGGGGACGGGGCTCGCACAGGCAGCCCTGGAGGCCGCGCTCAACTACTCCACCCAGAGGCAGACCTTCGACAACTACCTCCTCAGCTACCAGCAGGTCCAGTTCAAGATAGCTGAGATGACGGCGGCCGTGCACACGGCCAGGCTCCTCACCTACTGGGCGGCCACGCTGACCAAGAAGGGCAAGGACTTCATCAAGGCCTCGTCCATCGCGAAGATCACGGCGACCGAGGCTGCCGAGAAGAACGCCCACATGGCCATGCTCATCATGGGCGCCTACGGCGTGTCGACCGACAGCCAGGTGGAGAGGATCCTGCGGGACTCCCAGATAATCAAGACGTACGAGGGGACCAACGACATCCAGAGGCTCACCATCATGAAAGAAGTGGCCAAAGAGATGGGAGTGCTCGGCTAGGGCCGGCCTGCGCGCGTGGTTGAAATACGGGCGAGGGGCCAAAGGCTGAGAAGAACATGAGCAGGGTTGCCATAGTCGGCGTCGGTCACAGCAGGTTCGGGAGACGGACGGACGTCAACCTCGGCGAGCTCGCCTTCGAGTCGATCAAGGGGGCCATCGACGACGCCGGCGTCGACAAGAAGGACATCGGGAACGTCGTGGTGGGGAGCGCCGGCGGCTGGTACGAGGAATCCCTCCCCGCGGTGGTAGTGGACGAGTACGCCGGGCTCAGCGGCGCAGGGACCATGAGGGTCGAGGCGGCCTGCGCCAGCGGGAGCGCGGCGGTGAAGGCGGCTTACAACAGCATCGTCAGCGGCGAGACCAAAGTGGCCATGGCGGTCGGCGTCGAGAAGATGACGGAGGTGGACACTCCCACCTCGGTAGAGCTCATCGGCCGGGCGGGGTCGTACACCTGGGAGTTCGAAAACTACGGAATGACCTTCCCCGCTTACTACGCGCTGTACGCCGTGGCCCACATGAACAGGTTCGGGACCACCGAGGAGGACCTTTCCAGGGTCTCCGTCAAGGCCCACCGCTACGGCGCCATGAACCCCCTGGCTCAGTTCCAGAAGGAGATCACCCTCGAGAAGGCCATGGGGTCCCCGGTCGTCTCCTGGCCTCTGAAGCTGTATGACGCCTGCCCCCTCTCCGACGGCTCGGCCGCCGTCGTCCTCGCCTCCGAGGAAGTCGCGAAGGAGCTCTCGGACACCCCCATATGGATCAGGGGGGTCGGCTACTCCTCAGACACCGCCAACCTGAGCAGGCGGGACGACTACGTCGGGCTCCGGGCCGCCGTCAGGGCGGCGACCAACGCCTACTCCATGGCGAAGGTCTCCCCCGAGGACATCGACGTGGCGACCGCCCACGACTGCTTCACCATCGCAGAGCTCATGGCCTACGAGGACCTCGGCTTCTGCAAGAAGGGCGAAGCTGCGAAGATGATCCGGGAGGGAGAGACGGAGATTGGAGGGAGGATACCCGTCAACCTCGACGGGGGCCTGAAGGCCAAGGGCCACCCCATAGGCGCCACCGGGGTGTCGATGGCCGTGGAGATCACGAAACAGCTGAGGGGGGAGGCAGGGAGGCACCAGGCCCCGATCAAGAACGGGGTCGGCCTGGTCCACAACATCGGAGGCACCGGGCATTACGCCTACGTCACCATCCTGGGGAGGAGCTGAGCCGTGGACGAGAACCCCCAGCTGCACTCCAGGCGCACCCTGACCCTGCGGTTCGACATCCCGGTCTCGAAGACCCGCGAGTTCTGGGACGCGCTGAGGAAGGGGAAGCTGATCACCACGAGATGCACGAAGTGCGGGAACGTGTCCTTCCCGCCCCAGGCGGACTGCCCGAAGTGCATGGGCGGGGAGTTCGAGTGGGTCGACCTCGGGACACAGGCTTCGCTGGTGACCTTCACTCACGTCCGGATAGCCCCTGCGAGCTTCGCAGGGAACGACGACTACACCATCGCCATCGCCGAGGTGAAGGACGGGCTGAAGGTCCTCGCCTGGCTTGAAGGGGTCAAGGCGGAAGGCGCCAAGCCTGGGATGAAGCTCAGGATCGAAGCCCGGGCCAGCAAGGAGGGGAACCCCTACTACGTCTTCGTCCCGGCCTAGAATTCCTTGGGGACGTCCTTCATTATCTCTGCGACCCTGATGAACCTGTCCTTGTACAGCAGGATCTTCGTGAGTGACCCCTTGAACTTGAGCTGCCCCTTCAGGACCGCCGACTGTATGTCGACCTCTCCCTTGGCGACCTTGCTCCAGGAGTCGTAGCTGCCGTCAAACGAGAACTCGGCGGCGGTCCCCGGAGGGACCTTCTGGAAGGCGGTGGCTCCGTTCTCCACAGTCATCAGGTAGTTCGCGCCGGCGTCTGTCACGTTGAACGCTATGCTCGCCTTGAAGTTCTTCGTGCTCTCGGTCCACTTCGGGTCCTGGGCTAGGGCAGACTGGACCAGCGAGATGTACTCCTCACTCATGTACTTGGCCATTGGGCACCTCCTCCCTCGCTCTCCTTTTGAGGTTACCTACGGCTCCGGACGTGAGGACCGGGACGAGCCTGGTGCCGCCGACCGTGAAGCCGTCCCTCATCCCCTTCAGCTGCTCCGCCACGGGGGCGGTCGTCCTCACGATCAGGGCCCTGGGGTTCCCGTCCACGGGGATCAGCTTCACGGGGCCGTACCTCCGCCCGAAGTACTCCTCCAGGTCCCGCTCCGACCCTGGACGGCCCGAGTCGCCGATGAACAGGACGTACCGCTTAGGTGGCACTGCCACCCTCCAGCAGGCGTGCGTAGAGCTCCGGTGCGCTCCCCTTCGCCTGGAAGAGCCTCGGCTTCACCTTGACCCTGACCGGGTCCCCGGTCCCCAGGGCGAGCGTCCCCTGCACCAGCAGCTGCTTGTCGAAACGAAGGTAGAGGGCCGAGTGCTCGTCGACGAACGCCCCGATGCCTGACAGGATCTCCTGCCTCAGCTCCTCCGACATCGCGCCGAAGACCTTCCGCGCCGCGGACTCCGCCTCGTCTCCGACGACATGGACCCTCGCCCGGGTTATCTTGTTGCCGAAGTGCCCCTCCAGGGGCTCGGCTTCGGGGACCGACCCGGCGCCGACCAGCCCCGCGGCAGCCCTCCCCAGCTTCTCCGGGTCCTCGGTCTCATGGATCAGGTAGGTGACTTCCACCGACTGGATCAGGCTCTTCACGCCTGGCCGTCGCCGGGGCGCCATATTCGACTTTCCCCCGAGAGAGTTAACAATAACTAGACGCGCCCCACGGAGGCTCCCATGCCCAAGAAGCTCACCGTGGAGGACATCCTCTCAGACGAACTGAAGCGGGAAATGAACCTCGACACCGACACCTTCGCGGTGATCGACGACTGGGACTCCGTGATGAACAGCGTCTACCAGATGCCCATCGAATATGCCGGATACACCAACAGGATCGGCGACATGAAGCTCCTCAGGGAGATGGTGGACAAACTAGGGGCCGCGGACTTCGACCAAGTCAAGAGGAGCGAAAGCAGGAAGAAGCAGCTCGCCCAGTTCAAGAAGACGCTCAGCATGTACTACAACGTGGTGTTCACGAAGGGGAAGGGAAAGGTAGGCTACGGCGCGCTGATCCACTTCCCCAAGCTGAAATCCGACCCGGACCGCAGCGGAGGCATCGTCCTGGCTGCGAGGATCGTCGTCGACGGCGACCGGCGCAGGGTCTCGTTCGAAAGGGGGAAGTTCGACGACTTCCTGGTGGAGGTCAAGCCGTACATCAACCTCCTCGGGGACCTGTATCGCCAGACGCGAAAGATGTAGCCCGGCATGAAGAGCTACATCGTCGGTGTGGAGAGCACAGCCCACACCTTCTCGGTCTCGGTCGTCTCCTCGGAGGGGGAGATCCTCTCCAACGCGAAGTCTGTCTACAAGCCCCCCGAGGGGGCGGGCATCCACCCCTTCGAAGCCTCCCAGAGCCACATCGCTTCTGCCCCTGCCGTCCTCACCCAGGCCCTTGAGGGGTCGGGGGTGGGGCTGGGCGACCTCTCCGCGGTCGCCTACGCCAGGGGACCCGGGCTCGGCCCCTGCCTGAGGGTCGGGGCTGTGGTCGCTAGGACCCTCGCCTCGTCCCTCGGCGTCCCCCTCGTCCCCGTCAACCACGCCGTGGGGCACATCGAGCTCGGGTGCCTGCTCACCAAGACAGTCGACCCCGTCGTCCTGCTCGTCTCGGGAGGGCACACGATGATAATCGCCTACGCCGGCGGCCGCTGGCGCATCCTTGGGGAGTCGCTCGACCTCACCCTGGGGCAGCTCCTCGACCAGTTCGGGCGGCACCACGGGCTCGCATCTCCCTGCGGGAGGGCCTTGGAGGAGGCAGCGGCGTCATCGCGGAACTACCTCCGGCTCCCCTACGCTGTGAAGGGGAACGACGTGTCCTTCTCGGGGCTCCTCACCGCGTCGAAGCAGCTTCTCGACGGGGGGGAGAGCTTCTCCGACGTCTCCTACTCCATCCAGGAGACGGCCTTCGCGATGGTCGCCGAGGTCACGGAGAGGGCCCTGGCTTTCACCGGCAAACGGGAGGTCATGATAGTGGGGGGAGTGGCCGCAAACAAGCGGCTGTCGCAGATGATGTCCACGATGTCGGAGAGGCACTCCGCCAGGCTCACGGCGTCCCCCCTCGAGTACAGCGGCGACTGCGGGGCGCAGATCGCCTGGACCGGGTGGCTGGCGTACAAGAGCGGCGTCTCGGTCCCGGTCGCCGAGTCAGGGGTCACGCAGTCCTGGAGGCTTGACAACGTCGACATCGCCTGGCGAGATTAACGGCGAACGAGGGCTCCTCTACAGGGGAGCCGAAGCGGATGTAGTCGCGGGCACCTGGCAAGGCATGCAGGCCGTCTACAAGTTGAGGAAGCCGCTGACCTACCGGCTCCCAGTGCTCGACGACTCGATCAGGAGGCAGAGGACGATCCGGGAGGCGGAGGCGATCCATCTGTCCAGGCGCGCCGGGGTCCCCACCCCCTACCTGTACGACGTGGACGTCCCCGGCTCCACCATCGTGATGGAGTACATCGAGGGGGCGAGGCTCAGGGACGCGGTGGGCTCCATGGGCGACGGCGAGGTCCGCGGTGCCTTCCGGGAGTTCGGGGCTGCCACGGCGAGGCTCCATTCAGCGGGCATCGTCCACGGCGACCTCACGACCGCCAACGTGATTGTGAGGGGAGGCGCACTCGTCTTCATCGACTTCGGGCTCTCCTTCCGCTCGGCCAGGCTGGAAGACCAGGCCGTCGACCTGAGGCTCATCAAGGAGACCCTCACGGGAGCGCATCCGGGGGTCTCGCGGGTCGCACTCGAAGCCCTCTTCGAGGGGTACTCGAAGGTCTCGGGGGCCGCGAAGCTCCGGGCGGTCCAGAGGCAGCTCAGGAGCATCGAGCGCCGGGGGAGATACGCCCGAGTCGCATGAAACGACCCGGGGCCAGGCAACATTTATCAGGCCAACAGGAAGGACTCGCCTGAACTGTAGCGACATGGCGCGCATCCACTCTCACAGGCATGGGAAGTCTCACCAGACCAGGCCGACGAGCAAGAGCAACCCCAGCTGGGTCACCGCCACGGCGGAGGAGGCCCAGACCTCGGCCCTGAAGATGGCGAAGGAGGGGGTGTCGCCGAGCAGGATCGGCCAGGCGCTGAGGGACGACTATGGGGTCCCGCTGGTCAAGCCGCTCGTAGGGAAGTCGCTGGGCAAGATACTCTCCGAAGGGAAGGCAGCGCCGAAGCTCCCGCAGGACCTCCAGGACCTGATCGACAGGGCGCACAGGGTCCAGAAGCATCTGGGGTCGCACCGCAGCGACCGGAAGAACGTCCACTCCCTGGAGCTGGTGGAGGCAAAGATCTACAGGCTCTCGAAATACTACAAGCTCAAGGGCATACTCCCCGGCGACTTCAAGTACACAGCCGTAGTCGCGCAGCTGGCGTAGTCGAAGGGGCGGGCCCATGGCCGACCTGGAAGGCCTCCTGCAAAGGTACCGGAGCGTAGTCCCAGCCGTCATCGAGTCAATCCAGGGCGGGAAGAGGATGCTTGTCGTCACTCACATCGACGCCGACGGGCTCTGCAGCGGCTCCGTGGTCTTCTCCGCCCTGATGCGCAAGGGCGCCAACGCCGCCCTCAGGACAGTCCCAGACCTGGACCCGAAGACCATCACCGACCTGGCGTCGCAGAACTACGACTTCTACATCTTCGTCGACCTGGCTTCCACCCTGATCCACGAGATCGAGGCGGCCCTCGGGGGGAGGTACCTCGTCATCGACCACCACGAAATCTCGGAGGCAGACCTGGGGAACAGGGCCGTCGTCAACGCCTGGGGCTTCGGGTGCGACGGCGGGAAGGAGGCGTGCTCGTCTACCATGGCGTACTTCTTCGCCGCGGCCCTGGACCCGTCCAACGGGGACCTCTCGACCCTCGCCGTGGTCGGGGCCCTTGCTGACCGCCAGGACTCGGGCCCTGGCAGGTCCCTCACCGGCCTGAACAGGGCTGCCCTGGAGGTCGCCCAGAGGAGGGGCCTCCTTTCAGTCTCCAACGACCTAATGTTCACCGGCAGAGAGACCAGGCCGGTCCACGAGGCGGTCGCTCTCACCTCCACCCCGTTCCTGAAGGGGCTCACGGGGAGCAAGGACGCGGTCCTGGCCCTGCTGCACCAGTCGGGCCTCGAGCTGAAGGACGGCGGCGCCTGGCGGACCATCTCCTCTCTGAGCGACGACGAAAAGAGGAAGCTGACGGAGACCATAGCAGGCGCCCTCGGGGCGGAGAGAGGGGCGACCGAGGCCCTTGCCAGCCTGTTCGGCGAAGTCTACACCCTGCACTTCGAAGACCCGTTCACCCCCCTCCGAGACGCGAGGGAGTTCGGGACCCTGCTGAACTCCTGCGGGAGGATGGGCGTCCCGAGCATCGGCATCTCGGTCTGCCTCGGAGACCGGTCGTCTGCGCTCAGCGGCGCCATGAAGACCCTCTCCGACTACAGGTCCGGGATCAGCAGGGCCCTGGACGCGGTGACGTCCGACCCCGCCAGGATAGAGCAGCGCGGGCGGCTCGTGCTCGTGAAGGGGGAGGGGGTGGTGGACGAAAAGCTCCTCGGTCCCGTGATCTCGATACTCACCGGCTCCCCGGCCTTCAAGGACAAGGTGGTGGTGGGGAGCGCGGCCAGCCGAGGGGAGGACCTGAAGATCTCCTCCAGGGTGGGGGACATGTACGACGGCTCGGTCAACCTCGGGCTCATAATGAGGGAGTCGGCCGAGGAGGTCGAAGGGGTGGGGGGAGGCCACGCGATGGCTGCGGGGGCGAAGATACCTTCGTCGAAGGCCGAGTCCTTTTCGAAGGCGGTCGCCGCAAGGGTAGGCGGATGAAGTCAAGGGCGGTCCTCGAGGTGACGTGCAGGGACAGGGGGACCCTGGGTGGACTGGCCTCCGTCCTGGCCCCGGACAACGAAGGGGGGCCGCGGGGCCTCGAGGTCAGCATGAGAGGGACGGGGCGCAAGCTCGAGATCCTCGTCGAGGCGGACTCGGCGGCGACCGCCCTGTCGACCTGCCTCGCACTCCTCAGGGACGTCACACTGTTTCAGGAAGTATGGCTTTTATCGCATCGAAAGGCAGCCAAGGTCCAGAGGGCCTGACCTGAATTGATGGACGTCAAGCTAGTCCGGGAGAACCCCGCGGCGATCACAGAGAACCTGAAGAGGAGGGGTGCGGTTGAGAAGGTCCCCCTGGTCGAAGAGGCCGTCGCCGCCGACGCCGACTGGAGGAGGGCCAAGACCGAGGTGGACAGGCTCAGGCACAGGCAGAACGAGCTCACCGCAGAGGTAGCGCGCCTGAAGAAGCAGGGGGCGCCCATCGACGACAAGCTCGCCGAGGTCAAGGACATCCCTCAGAGGATCAAAGAGCTCGAGGCGAAGGCAGGCGCCAGCAGCGACAGGCTCAACAAGATCCTGATGACGCTCCCCAACATCCTCCACGACAGCGTCCCCGCCGGGAAGGACGAGACCGAGAGCGTCACCGTGAGGACCTGGGGGAGGCACCCCGACTTCGACTTCAAGGCGAAAGACCACATCGACATCCTCACCGCCCTGGGGATGGTCGACATGGAGAGGGGGGCGAAGGTGGCTGGAGCGAGGTTCTACTTCCTCAAAGGTGACGCGGTGAAGCTCGAACACGCGATCATGCAGTTCGCTCTCGACTTCCTCCGGGGGAAGGGGTTCACGGCTGTGGAGCCGCCCTTCATGCTCAACAGGGCCGCGTACGAAGGGGTCGTCAACCTCGAAGACTTCGGCCCGGTGATCTACAAGATCGAGGGGGAGGACCTCCACCTGATCGCCACGTCGGAGCACCCGCTCGTGTCGATGCACATGGACGAGATCGTCGAAGCGTCGGCTCTCCCGATGAAGTACTGCGGGCTCAGCCCGTGCTTCAGGGTAGAGGCCGGAGCCCACGGAAAGGACACGAAGGGGATCTTCAGGGTCCACCAGTTCTACAAAGTGGAGCAGGTGGTCTTCAGCAAGCCAGGGCAGAGCTGGGCGATCCACGAGGAGCTGATCTCAAACGCCGAGGAGATCTACAAGACGCTCGGGATCCCCCACAGGGTGATCGCCCTCTGCAGCGGCGACACCGGCTTCATGTCTGCGAAGACCTACGACCTGGAGGCGTGGCTCCCCGGCCAGGGGAAGTACAGGGAGATGGCGTCCGCGAGCAACGTCACTGACTACCAGGCGAGGCGCCTGCTGATAAGGTACAGGGAGAAGCAGAGCGACCCGACCACCCTGGTGCACACCCTGAACTCCTCCGCCGTGGTCACCAGGACCCTCGTGGCCATGGTCGAGAACTTCCAGCAGAAGGACGGCACGGTGGCGATCCCCCGCGCTCTATCGCCCTACATGGGCGGGATCACCTCCCTCCAGAAGCGCTGAGGTTAAAAGCCCGCTCGGAACGGGGAGAATTCGGTTGCCCAAGAAAGTAGCGAAGGTCAGGGACAAATGGAAGCTGAAGTCCTGGGTCACGGTCACGGCGTCCCCGTCGTTCGGGAACGCCCCCATAGCGAGGGTCCCTCTCACCGACATCCAGAAGCCTGAGGGGAGGACGATCGAGACCACCCTGTACGACATACTCAAGCAGGACCCCCAGCACTACGCCTTCAAGCTCTACTTCCAGATCGACCGCGTCGAAGGCGAGACCGCCTACACCGTCTTCAAGGGCCACGAATACTCCCGGGAGTTCCTCAGGAGCCTCATCAGGAGGGGCTCTTCGATGTCTGACTTCATCCGCGACTACACCACCAAAGACGGGTACGTCGTAAGGGTCTACTGCACCGCGCTTTCTCAGGGCAAGATGAACAGCTCCAAGAAGCACGACCTGAGGCTGGTAATGGACCAGGTCATCGGCGCGAAGGCCGCCAGCATGAACTACGAAGGATTCGTCCAGGAGCTGGTGCTCCAGAAGGTGGCGTCAGACGTCTACAACGAGGCGAAGAAGGTCACGCACCTGCGCCACGTCGGGGTGCGCAAGAGCAAGCTGATCGCGAGGCCCGAGCCACGGAAGGCCGAGCAGCTAGCCCCGCTTCCCGCTTGAGACGATCTTCACCACGTCCCTGTTCCTGAGCACGTGGTCGGAACCCAGCCTCTTCCCGGTCCTGGCGTCTATGGCGTAGAGGAAAGTCTCGGCAAGCTCGCTGTGCACGGTCCGCGCAAGGTCCAGGGCCGTCGAGCCGCCGCGCATCACGAACGCGTCGGGGAGGACCCTCCCCTCCTTGTCCGCGAACCTCGTCTCGTCCTCCACGGGAAAGACCACGATCGCCTTCAGGAGGTCGAAGAACGCCCTGTCGATGGCGTTCTGGACCCCTGTCCCCCCGTAGGCCTTCATCACCCGCTCTTCCACCATGCTGAGGGCGTTCGCCTGGGCGGGGTTGAGCTTGGCTGGGTCCTTGACCGAGAAGGTCTTGTCCCCGGGGAAGTAGTCGACCAGGCCGCGCTCGGCCGCCCGGCGGAGCAGGAGCTCGGCTTCCGAGGCGCAGGGGACCACCTCCCTCCCCGTCTGCCTCAGCCTCTCGATGTAGGGCCCCGACGTCGGGAGGTCCGCCTTGTTCGCGGCCAGGAGCGACGGCTTGGTTAGCTTCCTCGTCTCGACCACCAGCTGCATGAGCTGGTCGTCGGTCCACTGGCTCGGCTTCTCCGTCCTGAGGCGGAGCCGGAGGACCACCTGCTCCACGTCGGCGAAGGTGACCGACAGCCCCGAGAGCCTTTCCGCGAGGTGCTCCACGATCTTCCCTCCAGTCTGCTCCAGCGACCTCGTGGCCTTCTCCCAGTCCTTCTTCAGTATCCCGAACATCCACAGGTCGAACTCCTTCTCCACCATCTCTATGTCCCCGCCAGGGTCGTGGGTCCCCGCCGGGACCTTCCTCCCCTCAAGGTCCGTGGACCCCGAGGCGTCGACGACGTGGATCAGGGCGTCCGCCTGCCTGAGGTCGTCGAGGAACTGGTTCCCCAGCCCCTTC
Source organism: Nitrososphaerota archaeon (assembly GCA_027320175.1). Classification (GTDB taxonomy): domain Archaea; phylum Thermoproteota; class Nitrososphaeria; order Nitrososphaerales; family Gagatemarchaeaceae; genus UBA183. The sequence continues at coordinate 61,230 of DAHVLU010000015.1, read as the reverse complement.
CCCTTCGACGCGCCTTCGACGAGCCCTGCCACGTCCACCAGCTTCACCGGGATCAGCCTGGTGCCGTCCACACAGGTCGAGTTCCTGGGCGCGTCCGTGACCCCGAGCTCTCTGCAGACGCACTTGGTGACAAGGTGCGCCACGCCGACATTCGGCTTTATCGTGGTGAAAGGGTAGTCGGCGATGGGGACGTCCTTCAGGGTCGCCGCAGCGAAGAACGTCGACTTGCCGACATTAGGTTTGCCGACGACCCCCACCAGCACGGGGCTCCCGAGTCCTCTGCCCGTTATAACCATCGCAGCCTGCGAGGCCCGCTGTGAGGGTCTGCGTGATAGGCGCGGGGCTGTCCGGGACCGAGGCAGCCCGGGAGGCCGCGAGGAACGGGGCGGACGTCACCCTCGTCGACTCGCTCGGAACCCCCCTCCCTGACTGGCGGTCGTGGCCGGGGCTGATCGGTGGAGAGATGACCGCCGAGCCTCGCCCCCCGGCCCGGCGACTTCCGCCCGAGGTGACCTGCGCCTTCGGCTCCACCATCGTCTCCGTCGCCCGGGGGTCTGCCACCGCGGAGGGCGGGGGGATGTTCCGCGCGGACCGGCTGGTGCTCGCCACCGGCTCCGTCCACGAGCGAGTATCATTCGAGGGGCGGGGCAAGCCAGGGGTGACCCTCCTGGACTCCCCGGAAGCCTTCGCCCGACTTGGGCGCGACCTCCGGGTTGCCGAACGCGTGCTGGTCGCCGGCGAGGGCTCGCGGGGACTGCAGGTCGCGGAGAGGGCCGCTACCGGGGGCAGACGCGTGACTGTCGTCGTCACTTCGTGGCAGCACGGGGCCCCGGGTCCCCTTGCCGCCAAGGTGCTCTGCGACGCCGCCGCCCGGAAGGGGGTCTCTGTCAGGCAAGGGCGGGTGGATCGGGCCCTAGGCCAAAGGGCGCTCCAGGCTGTGCTCGTCGACGGCGAAGTCGTCCCCGCCGACGCTCTGGCGGTCGCTCCGAGGCGCGTACCGCGGAACGTCCCCCATCCAGCCAGCCCTGGCCGCCGCGGCGGGGTCCGGGTGGGCTTGGGCATGGAGACCACGGTCCCGGACGTCTTCGCGGCAGGCGGGTGCGCCGAGCTCTCTGAGGGCAACCCTCCGCAGGCCACGCTCGAGGACGAGCCGGGGTCGTCGGGGAGGATCGCCGGCGCGAACGCGGCCGGAGGCAGAGCCAAGGTGCCTCCCAGCAGGCGGTTCAGCGCCTCCCTCTTCGGACTCGTGTGGACGCGGGTGGGGATAGGGGTCTCTGCGGCCGGCGCCGCCGGCCTCGACGTCGTCGGGGAACGCGGGGACGACAGCTCTTCGTGCGCGATGGTCTACGACCGGGCGAGGGGGGACGTGCTGGGGGTGGAGCTGGTCGGCGACGAGTCGCACCGCGACATCCTCCCCCACTTCATCGGCCGCCTCGGGACCCTCAGGTCCCTGGCCTACGACGGCGCATTAGGTTCAAGCGATATATCGATGGTATCGGAGACCGCGAGGCTGGGGCTCGAAGCATGGTCAAGATCCTGATTTGCGACCAGGTCGAAGTTTCACAGCTCGCCCTGGGGCCGGGCGCCACGGTCGACTACAGGCCGGCGATCACCAGGGACGAGCTCCTCTCGGTCGTCGGCGAATACGACGCCCTGATAATCAGGAGCAGGACCAGGGTGGACAGGGCGGTCCTCGACAGGGCGTCCAAGCTGAAGCTCGTGGCCCGGCCAGGGACCGGCCTTGACAACGTCGACGTCGGGTACGCGAAGTCGAAGGGGGTGACAGTGGTGAACAGCCCCGAGTCACTCGTTGAGGCGGTGGCGGAGCACGTCCTGCTTCTCATGCTCGCCCTGAGCAGGAAGGTCGTGCAGGCAGACGTCAGCACGAAGGCCGGCAGGTGGGAGAAGAACGCGCTCGTCGGCAGGGAACTGAGGGGACGGGTGCTCGGCATCGTCGGGCTCGGCCGGATCGGACGCAGGATAGGAGAGGTGGCGAGGGTGATGGGCATGAGCATCCTGGTCTACGACGTGGTCCCGCTCCCCGAGGAGGTGCTTGCCCCCCTCGACGCGAGGGTGGTCTCCCTCGACGAGCTTTTCGCTTCGTCCGACTTCATCACCCTCCACGTCCCCATGACCCCCGAGACCGCTAAGATGGTCGGCCCGGAGAGGATCTCCCGGATGAAGAAGGGAGCGGTGGTTGTGAACACCTCCCGGGGAGGGGTGGTCGACGAAGATGCCCTCGCAGCCGCCCTGAAGGAGGGGGCCCTGGGGGGAGCGGCCCTCGACGTGTTCGAGAAGGAGCCTCCGACGGGAGCGATACTGAGCGCCCCGAACACCATCCTGACCCCCCACATCGGGGGCCAGACAGAGGAAGCCCAGGCCAACGCCATCACGGTGATCGGCGAGAAGGTCAGGGCGTTCTTCGCTTCAGCCTGACCGAGCCGAACGTTTATTTGCCGAGTTGAAACGAGGCGCCCGAATGACGATGTACAGCCAGATTTCAAAGACCTGGCACCAAATCCTCCACGAGAAGGCGGGGGACATCAGGGCGCGGGCCGTGGAGCTCCGGAAGGAGCCGGCGATGCTCAGGGTCGACCGACCCTGGAGGCTCGACAGGGCCAGGGCCATCGGCTACAAGGCCAAGGAGGGCGTCATCGTCATCCGCATGCGCGTGTCGAGGGGAGGGATGAGGAAGCAGAGGCCCACTTCCGGCAGGAGGCCCAAGCACATGGGTGTCCTCAAGATCAAGTCGGCCGTGTCGTCGCAGCAGGTCGCCGAACGGAGGGCGCAGGAAAGGCACCCGAACATGAAGCTTCTCGGTTCTTACCCGGTCTGGCAGGACGGCATTCACGCCTGGTATGAATGCGTCCTGATCGATCCGATGCACCCTGCTGTCCGGAAGGACTACAACTACAGGCGGATACTCGGCCAGGCAGACTAGGCTACTTCTTCATCTCGCTGCTGTGCCCAGGGAATATCTTCGACGTCGGGTCGACGTACGCCTTCGCCACGTTGACCGCTAGCGCCGCCTGCGCATAGCCGGTGGCGATCAGGTTCAGCTTCACCCCGTCCAGGGGTCCTGCGATGTCGCCCGCGACGTAGACGCCGGGGATGTTGGTCTCCATCTTCCCGTTGGACCTTATCTCCCTCCCGTCTATCTGCAGCCCCCAGTCCTTTATCGGGCCGAGGTCTGCCCTGAACCCGATGTTCACCAGGATGGCGTCGACTTCGAGGGTGGTCTCAGCCTTCGTCCTGTTGTCGAATATGACCGCGCCTGTCACCCTGGTCCCGTCCCCGGTCACGCTCCCGACCTCGTAGAACAGCCTCACGTCGACGCTGGACTTCATGAGCTCCGCCACGCTCCCCTCGTGCGCCCTGAAGACGTCCCTCCTGTGGACGAGGGTGATCTTCTTGGCGATGTCCTTGATGTTGAGCGCCCAGTCCACCGCCGAGTCCCCGCCCCCGACGATCAGCAGGTTCTTGTCCTTGAACACGCTCTTGTCCTTTACGAAGTAGTACACCCCCTTCCCCTCGTAGTCGGGCGCGCCCTTCGCCTCCAGCCTGTTGGGGGAGAACGCCCCCACCCCTGCGGCTATGAGGACCGCCTTCGAGTAGTGCTTGGTGCCCTTGTCCGTGGAGAGCTCGATGACCCCGTCTGTCTTGTGGAGGGAGGTCACCCTCTCCCCGAGGACCAGCGTCGCCTTGTACTGGAACGCCTGGTCCACCAGCGCCTTCACCAGGTCCTTGGCCAGTATCTTGGTGTACCCCGGGACGTCGAAGATGTACTTCTCCGGGTAGAGCACAGCCACCTGGCCTCCGGGCTCCTCCAGCGCGTCGATGACCTTGGTCTTCATCTGCCTGAGGCCCGCGTAGAACGTGGCGAAGAGACCGCTCGGCCCCGCACCCACTATGGTGAGGTCGAAGACTTCCGAGGCCATGAGAGTCTCTGCTGGCCCATCTTCAAACCATGTATAAGCGTTCCCGGGTCAGAAGAGCCCTGAAACCAACGGATCCTCGGGCTTCAGTATCTCGCGAAGGAGCACGGTGGCGTACTGCCCCCTGCCGAGCGCGAAAGCCAGCTCCGCGGTCTCTCCTTCGAGCTTCCAGGACTCCTCGGCCACCGCGATCTGTGGGCGCCTGAACCCGCCTTCGGCTGAAGCCTCCTGCATCCCTTCGAGGAAGAACTGGCCCGGGGACACCCCCTCCGCCCGCAGGACCTCCTCGACATAGCCGTCGAACCTCGAGCCGTAGTTCCGGTAGGCGTACCCCACCAGCTGGATCAGGGGCGTCGCCGTCCCCGTCGGGACTTCCCTGGCGCTCCTGGCGTGCGAAGTGACGAGCCCCCCTCCCGAGACGGTGGCCCAGTTGTCCCCCTTCACGTAGGTGGAGATGTCCTCCCCCGCCCTCAGCGCCAGGCTCAGCGACCTGTTGAATATGAACGACTGATACGCCTGCACGTACAGTCTCCTCAGTCCCAGCGGGACGGCCCTGAGCACCCTGACCCACTCGCCCGGGTGCCTCTCCGCCTCCCTCGCCACCGCCCGCTCGACGTCCTGGCCACGCGCCAGGCGCAGGGCCCCGCCCCCGGACCCCCCGAGTATGAGCCTCACGGCCCCTTCGAAGTCTCCCGCGACCATCGCCTTGCCGACCGCGTGCGTCCCGGCCCCCCTTACCCCGAAGCGCTGGAGGCCGAAGTAATTGGGGACCTTCCCCCTCCTGGCCGCGTCGAACGACTCCTCGACCCTCTGGCCTATCGTCTCGCAGCACTCTCTCAGGATCACCAGGAACCTGTTGCCCACCACCGAGCCGCGTGTCAGCGGCTTCGGCGCCCAGCCCACCAGCTCCGCCGTGAACCTGTCCCCGTTGACCCTGTCCGGCCTGGCCGACCGCAGGCTCGTCGGGGTCACGAACTGCACCGAGCGCGCCCTGCTGTCCTTCATCCCTCCGTAGCTGACCCTGCTCCTGAGCTCCCGCGAGAGCTCCTCCGCCATGTGCATGGTGTCCACGCCCTGCTTCTCGACCCTGTAGACTGGGAAGTAGCCGGGGAGGGGCTCCTTTTCCATCTCGCCCGACGTGACCATCTCCTCCACCCGGAAGTCCCCCGCTGACGACTTGGCCACTCCGCGGCATCTCTCCCCCCGGGTGGCGTAGACCTCGATGCCGACTGCCGACTCGACGGCGGCTGCCCCGTTCAAAGGAGCTTGAGTTTCCCAGTGATCGCGTCCACGTCCGCGTCCGGGGCGGGGCCGATGCCTACGCAGGTCGCCGACCCGGGCTCTATCTGAGTCAGCCCTCTGTCTTCGATCAGTGAGGCCGGGAGGCCGGCGGCCTTCGCCTTGCGGAAGACCTCTCTGAGGTCAGGCTCGGACGCCACTTTCAGGACGATCTTCGCCTGCCCCCCGTCCTTCCAGGCCTCGTACCACCCTCCCTTCCTGTGCATGGCGGCCTCGGCGGCTGCGAGTGACGCGTGGGCTGCCTGGGCTGCCACCTTCCCCTTCCCCATCCCCAAGTCTGTCCTGACCACGATCGCCTGTTTCATCAGATTCGGCTCGAACGGTTAATACGAGTCGGATTAAGCCTTTCAGCGAGTCCTCACAAATGCCGAAGACCTACGACTTCCTCGTCGCCGGGGGGAGCATCGCCGGCCTCGCCTTCGCATCGGAGGCGGCCAAGAGAGGAGCGAGCGTGCTGGTCGCCGAAGAGCACGACGAGGTCGGCGAGCCGGAGAAGTGCGACGGGCTCGTCAGCCTCCGCGGCCTGACGAAGTACGGCTACCCCCCTGCGCCAGAGGTGGTCCAGAACAAGATAACGTCCGCCGTGATCCACTCCCCTTCTGACCGGCACTTTGCGGTCAACGCGTCCGCCCTCGACGTGGTCGTGCTGGACCGGAGCGCCTTCGACAAGCAGGTGGCCGCGACCGCCGTCTCCAACGGGGCGGAGATACGCACGGGGTCCAGGGTCGGCCGCCTGGTCCATAGGAGAGACGGCGTCGAGGCGAAGGCGGGCGACGAAGACGTCGAGGCGAGGTACATGGTCGACGCCACCGGCCCGGCCTCGTCCCCGCGGCGCGGGATCCTCCCCGCGGCGAAGTACGAGCTCGAAGGGAGCTGGGTCAGGGAGCACGTCGTCGAGGTCTTCCTCGACGCGGCGAAGTACCCGGGGTTCTTCGCCTGGGTGATCCCGTTCGGCAAACACAGGGCGAAGGTCGGCGCGGCCGGGTACGGCGTCAGCCCGTTTAGGGCACTGGACGGCTTCCTGCAGGGCAGAGAGTGCAGGGTGCTCAGGAAGGTGTCCGCCCCCGTGTATGTCGGGGGGCCCTCCCCTAGATTCGTCGAGCCGGGGCGGATCTTCGTCGGCGAGTCCGCCGGTCAGGTCAAGCCTACCACCGCAGGGGGGATTATGACCTCGGTCGCGGCGGGGGTCATCGCCGCCAAGTGGGCGTCCCAGAGCGTCCAGAAGGGGGACCCTGCCCTGCTGGACCGGTATCAGAAGGAGTGGGAGCAGGCCTTCCTCAAGGAGACGAGGACCATGCTCAGGCTGAGGGGGATTTTCGAGAAGCTGTCGAACCCGGACCTGGAGGCCGTCTTCTCCGCCATGGCCACGCCGAGGCTCATCTTGAAGCTCTCTCAGACCGACTTCGACTTCCACGGGAGCGCCCTCCTCGGCGCCCTGGGGATGTCCGGGCTTCTCAGGGTCGCCAGAGTGGTAGCGTCGGCAGAGGTCAGGTCGCTCCTCACGGAGACGTGAAAGGGCCCCGCGCCCCAGCAACCTATATCAGCCGGCGCAAAAAGGGGTTCCCAAGAAATGTCGCAGGGAACGGTAACACTCCCGCTGTGCAACTCGTGCAACAGGCCCGTCAAGCCCGCTGAGAGGGCCGTCCACTTCAGCTGCCCCAGCTGCCACGAGACCGTCATCTGGAGGTCGGAGAAGTGCAGGAAATTCTCCCGACGGTACAAGTGCGTGAACTGCGGCTTCGAAGGGCCTTAGAGGTTCCGGCCTTGGGTTCCTACGTCATAAGGGTCAAGCTCCTCCCCCAGGACACCACCACGGAACACCAGAAGATTGTCGACTCCGTTGCCCCGCTCCTCCCTCAGACTGCGAAGATACGGGGACAGAAGGTCGAGCCGATAGCGTTCGGGCTCTCGGCGGTCATAGTAGACATCGTCGCCCCGGAGGAAGAGGGGATGGTGGACAAGGTCGAGGAGGCCGTGTCGAAGTCTCCCCTAGTCAGCCAGTACGAGGTCACCGGGGTCAGCAGGATGTCGAGCAAGCTCCCTCCCCAGTAGCCTGAGCGGGACTCCTGCATACCTTTTATACCTCGAGCGCCCGGCGAGACTCGCCGTTTCTCACCTGTTGTGGACCATATGCGATATCCTCTAAGATACGCCGCCTTCGAGTGGCTCAAGGAGAAGAAGAGCGCCACCGACGGCGATCTCCTCGAGGCCCTGAACAAGAACGGCAGCAAGTGCTCCCCGGACGAGCTCGACAAGGTCCTGATGCAGCTCGAGATCCTGGGGCTGATAACGGTCAGGTGGGTGGCCAAGGACAAGCGCCGCCTGGAGTTCCAGGAGAAGCCCACCGAGGAACCGCGGATGCCTCGCATCAGCGAGTGACCGAACCGATAAATCGAGCGGGCTGAGGGCGACTCCACCAATGGGCGTCGATTTTGGGGACTCGATCCCCCGCGAGAAGATACAGCTCGAGGACATCAGGGGGTGGACCCTGGCCGTGGACGGCTACAACACCCTCTACCAGTTCCTGGCGATAATCCGCGGGATGGACGGGGGGCACCTGAAAGACTCCCAGGGGAGGGTGACTTCGCACATATCGGGGCTCTTCTACAGAAACGTCAACCTCCTTGAGCTCGGGATGAAGCTGGTCTACGTATTCGACGGCAGGCCGCCTGACCTGAAGATGGAGGAGATACGCCGCAGGTCGGAGCAGAGGAGGGAGGCCAAGGACCAGTACCTCCGCGCCCTCCAGGCCGGGGACATGCCTCAGGCGAGGAAGTTCGCAGAAGCGTCCACGGTGCTGAGGAGGGACATGGTCGCAGACGCCAAGGAGCTGCTGGACGCCATGGGGATCCCCTGGGTGGACGCCCCGTCCGAGGGCGAGGCCCAGGCTTCGGTGATGGCCACCGAGGGGACGGTGAACGCCGTCGCCTCCCAGGACCACGACTCCCTGGTCTTCGGCGCCCCCGTGCTCGTGCGCAACGTCACGATATCCGGAAAGCGCCGCCTCCCCAGCAAGGGGATTGTGGTGAACGTCGTCCCCGAGAGGATCACCCTCTCCTCAGTCCTTGCCGCCACGGGGTTGACGAGGGAACAGCTCGTGGACTACGCCATCCTGCTTGGGACAGACTTCAACCCCGACGGCTTCGAGGGAGTCGGCCCGGCGACTGCTCTGAAGTACCTGAAGAAGTACGGCCGCCTGGAGGAGGTCAAGGAGCTCTCAGGGCCCCTCTCCGAGATCAACTTCGGCGAGATCAGGAAGCTCTACCTCGATGCGCCTGCGACCAAGGGGGTCAGGCCCGAGTGGAAGGGGCTGGACAAGCAGAGGATCGCGTCCTTCCTCGTGAGCGAGCACTCCTTCTCGAGGGACAGGGTGGACGCGGCGATCGCCAGGCTTCAGACCAGGGCGCCGCAGTCAGAGACGCTGGAGAAGTGGTTCGGATGAGCGAGGCCCGGCTCCCGTCCCTGAAGGACATCGAAGCCGCGGAGGCGCGGATCCGCGAATACGTCCCCCCGACCCCCCTCGAGTACTCCAAGGGCATCTCCGACCTCCTCGGCCGGGATGTCTTCCTGAAGCTCGAGACTTCGCTCCCCATCCACGTCTTCAAGCTCAGGGGCGCGATGAACAAGCTCCTCTCCCTCCCCCGGTCAGCCCTCGCGAAGGGGGTGGTCACCGCTTCCTCGGGGAACCACGGCCTCGCCATCGCCTACGCCGCCAAGCGGTTCGACGTCCAGGCCACGGTCTGCGTCCCCGAGGCGGTCAACCCCCAGAAGCTGATGGCCATCGAGGAGCAGGGGGCAGAGATAATCAGGGGCGGGGCAGGCTACGACGCCGCCTACGAGGCCGCCCTGGGGACGGCCAAGAAGCGCGGGATGACCTTCGTCCACGCCTTCGACGACAGAGACATCATCGCAGGCCAGGGGACCTGCGGCCTTGAAATGGCCCGCCAGCAGCCTGACCTCGAAGCGGCCGCCGTCGCGATAGGGGGAGGGGGTCTGATCTCAGGCGTGGCCCTGGCGTTGAAGGGGTCGATCCCCGGGGCGCGCGTCTACGGCGCGGAGACCGTGGCCATCCCTTCCATGTATGTGTCCGTCAGGGACGGCAAGAGGGAGAGGATCGTCCCCGGCAAGACGATAGCCGACGGGATGCAGGCTGCCATCCCAGGGGAGCTCACCTTCGAAGCGGTCAGGACCCTCGTCGACAAGATTGGGCTCGTGAACGACGCGGAGCTTGAAGACGCGGTCTTCGAGCTCCTGACCACGGCCAGGGTCCTCGCCGAACCATCGGGGGCCTCCCCCCTTGCGGCCATGAAGGGGCCGCTGAAGGCGGAGCCGGGACGGAAGGTCGCACTGGTGATAAGCGGGGGCAACATCTCCGTCGACCTCCTCCGCTCGATCCTCATCCGAAGAGCGAAAGAAAGCCCCTGAGGTCCTTGCACCCGAGGTACGGGTTCGACCCGCTTTCTTCCTTCAGCGTCCGATGGGGGACGCTCCCGTAGTCGTGCCCCGGGTACACCTCCGTCTCCCCAGGGAGCCGGAGGATCACCTCGTAGAGGCTCCTGTACATGGCCTCCGCCTTCGACGCTTCGAAGCGCCCGATGGTCCCTACGAACAGCGTGTCTCCTGTGAACACTTCCCTGCCGTCGTAAAGGCAGACGCTGTCCTCTGTGTGACCGGGGGTGTGCATCACCCTCACCCTGGTCCCCCCCACCGGCAGCTCTGACCCGTCCCTGACCCTGACGTCTGCCCTCACCGGCGACTCCGCGTGGGCGACGACCTGGGCACCGCACGCCCTCGCCAGCTCGTCCAGGGTCGCCGCGTGGTCGAAGTGCTCATGGGTCGCCACGACGTACTTCACCTTCGCACCCATCTCAGACGCCGCCTTCTCTATCGGACCCGTCTCCCAGCCCGAGTCGACCACCATGGCCTCCCTGCTCCTTTCATCCACCGCCAGATACGCGAAGTTGGCCATGGTCCCGACCCTGATCTGTCTCACGATCATGTCCTGTGCTCCCGCCCGAGCGCCGGTTCACATTTATCAAGTTCCGTCCAGCCGGGAAACAGCGCTTGTCGAAGCCGAAGGGGAAGAAGGTGTCCGACTCGGAGATGACCACGGCCAGGCTCATGATGCCCACCGACGCCAACGTGATCGGAAACGTCTTCGGAGGCTCGATAATGAAGTACATGGACGAGATAGCCGCCATCGTCGCCTGGCGCCACGCCGGGAGGAACGTCGTCACCGCGTCCATCGACAGGATGAACTTCTACGCCCCGGTGTACATCGGGAACCTCCTCATACTCAAGGCCGCGGTGAACTACGTCGGCCGCACGTCCATGGAGATCGGCGTCCGCATCGAGGCGGTCGACCCCACGACCCGGAAAGGGACCCATACTGGCTCCTGCTACCTGACGTACGTCGCCCTGGACGAGAAGGGAAGGCCGACGCAGATCCCCCCGCTCATCACGACCACCAAGGACGAGAAGCGGCGCCTCAAGGAGGCGACGACGAGGCGGAGGCTCAGGGAGGCCGAGATAGCGGTCCTGAAGTCCGACTGACGCTCCATCCCCGTTGATTTTTGGCTCAACAAAACTAGAGCACCCTGCAGATAGGCCGTCCGGGGCGATGTCCGGCCGTTGCGTGACTTCTCAGAGGGGTTCAGGGTCGAGAAGATGCGAAGCGGGAACCCCGCCGTCTACATCCTGAAGGACCAGTTCGAGAAGTTCTCCTCTTCGCCTCAGAAGGTCGACGCCTGCGAGTCCATCGCCAGCTGCTTCTACCAGCTGGAGCAGTACGAGGACGCAGCCGGATGGTTCGAGACGGCGGGGCGGCTCATCCTCTCGGAGCCCAGCCTGACCCCGGCCATCAAGGCCCTGAGCGCCCTCGGGGACTACGAAAAGGCGCTGGACTGCTACCGCCGGGACGACGACGAAGAGAGGTTCACCGAGTGCTCCACGCTCATCCGCGAGCTGAAGCGCGCCTGCGCCTCAGCCTGACTCGCCCTTCTCCTCTTCCGCCTTCGCCTTCACCCTGTTGACAGTCTTCATATGGCACTCCTCGCAGACGGGCTCTTCGCGGGGGCCCACCTTGAAGGTGTGGAGGACCACCTCCAACTCGGTGTCACAGAAGAAGCACTTCGCCTTCAGCTCTGTCCCCTCTTCGCGGCATGGACCCTCCTCTTGACCACCTTCCCCCTCCCCTTGTAGTACCACACTTCGGCGTCGCCGTTCGAGCTCTCCCCCCACCTGGAGAGCTCCTCCAGCTCCTCCTTCGTCGCCCTCGCCTTGCCGCTCTTCACCTGGAGCAGCAGGAGCCTTCCGTCTTTGGCGGCGAAGACGTCCACGGCGCCATGCGAGGCCGCGCTCCTCGAGACCATCCAGCCGTCCCTCTTCAGCGTCAGCATCGCCCGGTACTCGGTGCTGCGGCCGCGGATGTAGTTGCGGTTTGGCAACTGCGAAACCAGCTGTCGTCTGGAAGCATGTAAAAGCGTTCCATGCCTGTACCCGCCGGCCATGGGGAGGGCGCTGAAACTCCCCCTTGCGGAAGGTAAGCTTATCACGGCGGGGGGAGGCCGGTGCGAAGCCTTGGAAGAAGTCAGGCGCTCGATCAAGGGGATGGAGTCGCGCCTCTCGGAGCAGCTCGAACGGCGCGACCGCGTGTTGAAGGACAGCAGAGACGTCATCGCCGCATCCTCTAGGGCGATCATCGACGTCCATACGGGCAAGCTGAAGGAGGGTGAGAAAGAGCTCGCGAAGGCGAAGGGGCTCATGAAGTCTCTCAAGAAGTCGTCAGACGGCTCCGTCTCGCGCTACCTCGTCTCACCGGAGGCCGAGGTCGTCGAAGCGAGCGCAGTCATCTCGCTCGCCAAAGGGGACGAAATCCCCTCGATGGCGGACCTGGGCGCGTCCCCCGAAGCCTATCTCCTTGGGCTCCTGGACGCGGTGGGGGAGCTCAAGCGCCTCGTCCTCGACTCCATACTCCAGCGGAAGCTCCCGAAGGCCAAGAAGTACTTCGTCGTCATGGAGGAGCTCTACTCCATGTGCTCTCCCCTCGCCGTCTACGACCACGTGGTCAACGGCGCGCGTCGGAAGATCGACGTCGCCAGGATGCTCGTGGAGGACACCAGGGGCCTCCTCGCGGAGGAGATCGGAAGGGAGTCCGTCAGCAGCTCCATGGCGCGACTCGAGAAGAAGCTGGCGCGCGCCTAGAGCTCGCTCAGGAGCTTGCTCGTCTTTAACCCCGGGTAGGGGGAGTCCAGCCTTACCACTCTGAGCTTCATGCCGCGCTTCCTGGCTTCCCTCTGTATCTCGTCCTCCATGTGGTATTGGTCGTACCCAAGGGCGACGACGTCCGGGCCCACCCTCTGGAGTGTCACGTAGATGTCCCCCTTCACCCCGAGTATCGCCGCGTCCACCTCCCTCAGCGAAGAAAGGAGCCTGACCCTTTCCTCCTCCCCGACAATCGGCTCCCTCTTCTTCCGCCGTCTGATAGTGCTGTCCCTGGCGACCGCGACCACCAGCACGTCTCCCAGCTCCTTCGCCTTGGTTATGGTGTGGACGTGCCCGTAGTGGATGATCTCAAAGCCACCCCCGATGAACACTACCCTGATCGCCCTCCTCCCCCCGGGGGTCAGCGAGACCCTCCCCCGTTCGGCCTTCAGGAGCCCCTTCTCCGACAGTCGCTCGACTTCAGCCTCCGCCTCGGCTCTCGTAAGCCCGAGGAGGCGGGAGAGTGACCCGGGGTCCGCCCTCTTTCCCTGCACCCCGAAAGAGAACACGGCAGCGAGGACGCGCTTGGGGTTCATCTGTCACCAGTCAATCTTGACGACCCCGGCGAACGCCAGCGAGTCCAAAAGCCCTTCGGCGTAGCCGACGCTGAGCATCGCCATCTCGTCTTCCCCGTTGGCCAGAAAGCTCTCTGCGTCCTTCATGTACAGCTCAGCGTTCTCGAGCACATGCTCGTACTGAGGCCCGAGCCTGGGCCTCACCGAGTCCAGCGCCTTCCTCGTCTTTGAGACGTACTTCGGGACCAGCGCCTGCGCGGTCCGCAGCACCCTGTCCGAGTTGCTCTTCACCGACCCCTCGGGGAGGCCGAAGATCGCGGATATCGCGTCGACCTCGGAGAAGTGCAGTTTCCCCGGGATGACGACACAGTGCGGCGGCTCCCCAAAGTCCGCCTTCGCGAGCTGGCCGAACACGCCGGCGTCTGACTTCGCGTCCCCCCTCCCGACCCTGGACAGGACAAGGGCGAAGGTCTCTCCGTCGACCACTCCCCGCTTGAAGTTCCCCTCCGCCAGCAGCAGCCCTGCCATCGCGGCCGCGGGGGTCACCCCTTCGCCGCTCTTGACGTCGTATTCCAAGAGAAGCAGGGTGTGCGCCCCTTGCAGCAGGTTCTGGTGCAGGATGTGGTACGCCTGTGTGAGCTTCCCCACCGACTCCCTGGTGACCGTCACCGTCCTCGAGAACTTGTACGAGTGCAGCCCCGACGCGCCGGCGGCGGCAGATGCGATGGTGGCCGAGTGGATCACCTTCGTCTCCACCCCCCGCCTTATCGCCCGGGCCTGCAGCTCCCCGTGGGTGGTCGCCACCATCGGGTCCCCCAGGACCGCGAGCGCGACCTTCTTGACCGCGGCCTCTGACAGAATCCTCCCCCCGTCCTCGACGAACTCCCTGTCGACTACGACCGGGTCCCTCCCCGTCGCCCTGGCCAGCTCGTCCAGAAGGCTCGGCTCATGGGGGGTAGTGTAGTACTCAAGGTAGATCACGTCGGACGCCCTCAACTCGTCGATCCCCTCCAGGGTGGCCCCCTTGGGCCCCAGGCCCAGGCCGACGAAGCTGAGGCGCCCCATTGAGCCGCCCATTGGGCGCCCATTATATCAATCCAGATTAGTTTCTCGGCAGTCTATGGGTCATGTCTGACTTGATCACTGGTTCTTAAAAGCGAACAGCGTGCAACACTCTCGATTGCACTGGGAACCCTTTTAATTCCGGCAAATTGGTCGCGTTCACGGTGGGCCCTTGGCTCAGCCAGGTTAGAGCGGCTGGCTCTTAGCTAGCTTGTGGGAGTCACCAGCATGCCGTGGGAGGCGCTGAACTCGCCCGCGAATTCGAATCCCACAGGGCCCGCCACCTGTTTCCCTGCCCGCCAGGGGTGATGACACCTTGAAGGAGCCTGGCCTTGACAATCTCGATCTCGCTTATGAGACAGGCTTGCACATCGGCGACGGGAATCTTGTAAGTTATCCTCCCCACTATCGCTATGTTCTGAGCGGGAACCGCACTACCGAATTCGACTTCTACGCGACCGAAGTCGTGAATCTTGTCAAGAAGCTATACGGATTGAGCCCTCACATCTATACCGAGCACAACTCGGTCTATGCCACCACATATTCGAAACCCCTCGTTCTCTTCAAAGTCGACAAGGTTGGGCTCCCCGTCGGTCCCAAGGACCAACTCCTCCGTCTCCCCCGGAACATCACCTGCGGTGGGGTGCAGTCGATCGCACGACTCCTGTCGGGCCTCTTTGACACCGACGGTTCTCCCAAGATTCGCACGACGTCCTCGGGTGTCTATCCTAGGATCTCTTTCGCCCAGAAAGTGCGAGGGGTTGTCGAGGACGTGGGTCGCCTGCTCACCGAGGAATTCGCTATCACGAACACGGTGTATAGGAACGACTACTTCGACAGACGGAGCGGAGTGACCGAGACTAGATGGTTCCTTGACATCAATGGGTTCGAGAATTTGAGCAAGTTCAACGCCAGAATCGGGTCAAGACACCCCAGGGTCAGGCGCAAGCTAAGGGAGTTGAGCCTGCTCCGGGATCCAAGCCAGCGTTAGCCCCGGCAACATGGGGCGGACGCATTCAAACGACACAGCCGGCGTTATGCTGTGGGTTTGGGTCCCATCCCGTCTCCTCTCTGGGACATGGACACCCCGACGCTCACTCCGACGGCAATGAAGAACACAATCAGCGCGAACAGCATGTCTGCCCCTACTGCGAAGGAGCCCGCCAGCCACACGATGGCGAACAGCCACACCCCCCTGTGATGCCTCTCGAATCTATCCCTTCACTCCTGTGCCCCCCAGGAGCAAGCCTCGTTCCCTAGTCGCCTCCGCTCCCGACTCCGGGTCCCCGGCATGTACCCCGTTGCCCCTCCCGCCTGCGCTTATGGCCCGCCTAACCCTTTAGGCTGCTTTCCAAAACTGAGAATCGCCTCAAGGGCTTAATAGCAAAAATCCGGCGGCCCGAACCCAGAGTACTTTGTCGCTCAAGACCGAGCGGATATCAGAGTTCCCGTTCCCCAAGCTGGACGCGGACCTCCGCAGGGGCAACTTCGAAGAAGTTCAGCTCCCATACACCCTGGAGGAGGCCATGGAGGAGGCGAGCCGGTGCGTCACCTGCGGCAACCCCGTCTGCATGGACATCTGCCCCATGCAGACCGACATCCGGGGGATGTGCGAGGCCGTGTCGAGGGGAGACCTGGCGACGGCCTATCACAGGATCAGGGAGACCAACCCGCTGCTCGGGACTACCGCCAGGTGCTGCCCGCAGCTCGACAGCCTCTGCGAAGCCGCCTGTGTAATCGGCACCAGAGGGGAGCCTGTCGCATCTGGGATGATCCAGCGGTTCGTCGCCGACTGGGAGCGCACCGCTTCGAGGCAGCCGGACCCGGTGAAGAGGCGGGCGACCGGGAAGCGGGTCGCGGTGGTCGGCGGGGGCCCCGCGGGCCTGGCGGCGGCAGAGCTCCTCACGAGGTACGGCCACGGGGTCACCATATTCGAGGAACTCCCCACCCTCGGGGGGACGGCATGGTACGGCATCCCTGACTACCACCTCAGCAAGGAGGTCCTGAAGTACGAATCGGAGAGGATCCTCGGGATGGGGGTCAGTGCGAAGACCGGCGTCCGCATAGGGAGGGATGTCCCCCTGGACGAGCTCAGGTCCGAGTACGACGCCGTGCTCGTGGCGACCGGGGCCAAGGACGTGTCGAAGTTCGACACCCCCGGGTCGGGCCTCCAGGGGGTCTACGACGGATACCAGTTCCTGGAGGACGTGTTCGTCAACGGGGTGGGGGACTACCTCAGAAACCCGAAGTACGACCTAGGCAAGAACGTCCTCGTCATCGGGGGCGGGGACAGCGCCCTCGACTGCGCCCGGACGGCCCTCCGCCTTACCCAGGGGAACGTGAGTATCGTCTACCGCAGGACCGAGGCCGAGATGCCCGTGGACGAGATCCTGGTCGGGGAGGGGAAGGAGGAAGGGCTGCAGCTGAAGTTCCTGATGGCGCCCAAGGCCTACGTCGGCGTCGGCGGACGGCTTCGCAAGGCGACCATGGCGGTGATGAAGCTGGGCGAAGTGGATTCGTCCGGGCGAAGGTCCCCGGTCCCCACGGGCGAGACAGTCGACCTAGAGTGCGACTCCGTGATCGTCGCCGTAGGCAGGGGCCCGAGCACCTTCCTCCAGAAGACGGCGGGAATCCGGACCGGGGCGAAGGGGGGGATCGTCGTCGACGGGCGATTCATGACTTCGACGCCCGGGGTCTTCGCCGCCGGGGACGTGGTGACCGGAGAGAGCCTCGTCGTCAAGGCGGCCGCAGCCGGGAGGGACGCGGCCCAGAGCGTCCACGAGTACCTCCTCGGAATCCAGGCGGGTCACGTGTCGCTATACGACTACTACTTCACCAGGAGGACCAGCGGGCGGTACTACCGGGACATGATGGACGGCAAGGAAGAGGTCCTACCACCGGACTGACCTCCCCAATCCAACGGCTCCCCCCGCAACCCCCCTTCGCACCCCGCGCCCCGTCCGCCCAGGGAGTTCGTCAAATGCAGAACTTCGGCGTTCCAGCCCTTGTTTCCCGCAGTCTTATATTCGGAAACCTGAGGAGGTTGCACTGCGATTGAAGTCAAAGGACGCAGTCGCCGCCGTCCTGATAGTCATCCCGTTCATCGTATACTTCGCGATTCCAACCTACAACATGGTCAATCCTGAGTGGGGAGGGGTCCCGTTCTTCTGGTGGTACCAGACCGTGTGGCTCGCGCTCAGCGCGGTCCTCTTCTTCTTTGCCGCAGTGCTGATGGGGAGGAAGTCCTAGAATGCTCCCGACCGACGGCGTAGTGGCGTTCCTGGCGCTCTTCGTCCTCTTCGTCGCCCTGGGCTTCCTGGGAGGGCGATGGCGCAAGGGCGACCTGAACGACCTTCACGAGTGGGCCCTAGCCGGCAAGAGGCTGGGAACAGGCCTCGTCTGGTTCCTGGTAGGCGCCGACCTGTACACCGCCTACACCTTCGTCGCGATCCCCTCGGGGGTCTTCGCCAAGGGTGCGATCTTCTTCTACGCCGTCCCCTACGTCTCACTGACCTTCGGGTTCGCCATAATCTTCATGCCGATGCTCTGGCGGGTCGCCCACGAGAAGGGGTACATCACCGGGGCAGACTTTGCAAAGGGGACCTTCAACAGCAGGACATTGGCCATGCTCATCGCGGTGGTCGGCATAGTCGCAGAGCTTCCGTACATCGCCCTCCAGATCGTCGGAATGCAGGCGATCCTGACGGTGATGCTTCAGGGAGTGGGCGACGTCACCACGGTGTCGGAAATCTCCCTTGTAATCGCCTTCATAGTCCTGGCGGCCTTCACCTACACCAGCGGCCTGAGGGGCGCGACGCTGACCGCGATCCTCAAGGACGTACTGATCTTCACGAGCATCGTCGCGGTCATCCTGGTAGTTGCCTTCGGGTCGGGTCTGGGGGCAGGGTTCACGGCCAAGCCCGCCTACTCCACCCTGGCCAGCACCCTCCAGAACGGTTACTGGAGCCTCTTCCTCGTGAGCGCCCTCGCCCTGTACCTCTACCCGCACGCCATCAACGGCGTCCTCAGCGGCCAGGACGCTGAGAAGGTGAGGAAGAGCACCGCGCTCCTGCCCTTCTACGGGGTCGGGCTCGCCCTGCTCGCGATGTTCGGCGTCATGATCTATGCTAACAGCGCTGCCTCGAACCTGGTAAAGTCCCTGGGAGGGAGCGGGGTCCTCGTGGTGCCTTCGCTGATACAGAGCGTCCTCCCCAGCTGGGCAACCGGCATCGCCTTCCTTGGCATCTTCATCGGCGGCCTCGTCCCCGCCGCGATCATGGCCATATCCCAGGCGAACCTCCTCACCAGGAACATCATCAAGGAGTTCAGGCCGAACATGAGCCCGAAGACAGAAACCAACATCGCGAAGTGGGCCTCGGTCGCCTTCAAGTTCCTGGCACTTGCGTTCGTGTTCGTGGTCAACTCGACCTACGCGGTCCAGCTGCAGCTCTTCGGCGGGATCCTGATCGTCCAGACCATGCCGGCGATGTTCGGCGGACTCCTGACGAAGCGCCTCAACAAGAACGGCCTCATAGTCGGCCTCGTTGTGAGCGAGGTAATCGGGGTGTACTTGATGGAAGCCGCGAACAACTTCACGACATGGTCAACGACCTTCTATGCCACCCCAGGCCTGGGCGCGTTCTTCATCGGCGCCACCACCCTCGCCATCAACCTGGTCATCGTGCTCGTATGGAGCGCGGTCTCCAGACCGAAGCCGTCGATGTAATGCGCAGGACTAAGTACTCCCCGTCTCGCGTGGGCCCACGATGAAGGCGGTACGCTATCACTCCACCGGGGGCTCGGAGGTGCTGGCCTACGAGGACGCCCCCGACCCGGTCCCCGGTCCAGGGGAGGTAGTCCTCCGGGTGGCAGCCTGCGCAGTGAACAGGATCGACGTCTGGGCCAGGAGCGGGAGGTACAAGACATCCCTCCCCCACATCCTGGGGACCGACTTCGCAGGCGAGGTGGTCGGTGCTGGCCCCGGCGTCGAAGGGGTCGACCCGGGGACGCGAGCGGTGTGTTACCCTGTCGTCTCCGACGGCACCTGCCTCTACTGCAGGCGAGGAAAGCCGAACCTGTGCCTTGCGAGGGGCTTCGTCGGCATCGCCATGGACGGGGGGTACGCCGAGCTCGTGAAGATCCCGGCAGCCAATCTCCTGCCCATCGGGCCGCTGGACCTGAAGGTCGCGGCCGCGATGCCCGTCGACTTCGGGACTTCCTGGAGCGGCTTGGTCTCGAAGGCGAATGTGGGCCCCGACGACGTCGTCCTGGTGTGGGGCGCAGCTGGCGGCCTGGGGCACGCCGCGGTCCAGATCGCCAAGATGCTCGGCGCCGAGGTGATAGCGGCAGTCGGAGACGCTGCCAAGTCAGAGTTCGTGAAATCTCTGGGGGCCGACCACATCGTCAACTATGGCTCCGCAGACATCGTCCAGGCTGTGAAGTCGCTCACGGGAGGCATAGGCGCCTCGGTGGTGTTCGAACACGTGGGGGGCGAGACCTGGGGGAGGAGCATCGAGTGCCTCGCGAGGGGCGGGAGGATGGTGACTCTGGGGCTGACGTCCGGCCCGAAGTCAGAAGTCGACGTGCGCCGGGTCTACTCCGACGAGCTCGCGATCATGGGGACCTACGGCCAGTCGAAGACGGACGTCGCCAGGATCCTCGAGCTTGCGGCCGAGGGGAAGCTGGTCCCTTCAATCCACACCGAGCTCCCGCTGTCTGCCGCCAGAGACGCGCACGAAATCGTCGAGTCGCGGAAGGTCAGGGGGAAGGTACTCCTGCTGCCGCCCTGAGCCGCCGCTTCCGCTCGGTTTATAGCCGGTCGGCTCCGGCTCGGGATCGATGTACACCAGCACCATCGTTGACGACGAGAAGAAGGCGATGAAGGTGATGAGAGGGATGGAGGAGGCATGGGAAAAGAAGGACGAGTCGTATTTCATCCACGTCCTGGAGACGGAGCCGAGCTTGGTGCTCCGCGTCCACGCCGTCTGCATCCTGGCAGAAGTCGGAGGGGATAAGGCGGTCCCCGCCCTGGCCGACGTGCTCCTCCACGACCCGGACCCCCTCGTCAGGCATGAGGCCGCGTTTTCGCTCGGGCAGATCGGGCTGTCTGAAGGCAACAAGGCGCTGGCGGCCGCGGTCCTCGCGGACAGGGACCCCATAGTCAGGCACGAGTCTGCGGCTGCACTGGGCTCCGTAGGGAGCCCCGACTCCGAGGAGGTCCTCACCAGGGCGCTGGCAGACACCGACGAGATGGTGAGGAACTCTGCGAAGGCATCGCTTTTCAACATCAGGTTCCTCAAGCAGTACTCGGCAGGCTCGACCGCGAGAGATCGGGCGCCCCGGCCCTAGCCGCCGAACCCTTAAGAGCGGTTTCCGAGCCTCGGCCCCGTTTGAGGCTTCAGGGCAAGCGCGCCCTAGTGACGGGCTCTTCCCAGGGGATAGGCGCCGAGATAGCCCGGCTCTTCTCCAAGGAAGGGGCGACTGTAGTGCTCAACCATCGCTCAGGGAGGCAGCACCCGGAGCCGGTCGCTGCCGCCATCAGGAGGGCCGGAGGGAAGGCGACCGTCGTCCACGCCGACGTCTCCGACCCTTCCAGCGTCGAGGAGATGTTCCGCCAGGCCGAGAGGGAGCTCGGGGGCCTCGACATCCTTGTCAACGCGGCGGGGCTCGCCGACAGGAGCCTCTGGAACCTGAGCCTGGAAGACACCACCCTCGAGATGTGGCGGCGGGTCTTCGCAGTCGACGCCTTCGGGACCTTCCTCTGCTGCCAGGGTGCCGCCAGGCTGATGAAGCGCGGGTCTTCGATAGTCAACATAGCCTCCATCCCCGCGCTGGTCGGAGACACCGAGGGGCTGGTCTATGCCTCTGCCAAGGGAGCCGTCGTCTCCATGACGAGGATGCTGGCGAAGATGCTCGCCCCGAAGATCAGGGTGAACTGCATGGCGTTCGGCTCGATCGGCACGACCTGGGTCGAATGGCTGGGCAAGGAGCAGGCGGAGTCCTATCGCTCCGCAATCCCCCTGGGGAGGTTCGGGAAGCCCTCCGAGGCAGCCGACCTAGCCCTGTTCCTCGCGGGCGACGAGTCCTCCTTCATCACCGGTCAGATCATCGCGCTCGACGGCGGAGAAGCGATCCGCTAGCCTTCTGTGGCCTTGTAGAGGCCGCCCGCCTTCTCAAGCTTTCCGAGGGCGTCGTCGACCGCGTCCTCTGCGCTCACGACCCCCTTCTCCATCGCCTTCTTCCACAAGTCGACGTAGGCCTCCAGCCCCTCCCTCACCTGGGGGTCCCTGTCCCCTTTCGTCCTCTCCAGCTCTTCCAGGTAGTCCCGGACGTTCCTCAGCCCTTTGCTCACAGGATCGTCGCCTCCCCCCCGACCCCCGAGGGGTATGCCCTGTACCCCAGCTTCTCGATCGCCCTGAGGACCTTCCCCTGGTCGCCCTCGGACGTGTTCACGAACACCGAGGGGCCGGTCTGCATCGAGTAGTAGGCCCTGACCCCTTCGTTCCGAAGCTCCCTGACCCTTCGGATGATCCTTATCGAGTCCTCGGTCATTATTATGAGACCGCTGTCCCCGGTCATAGTCAGGCTGTGCAGCTCCAGTGTGTCCCTCTCGGCCAGCCTCCCGACCTCGTCAAGGTCGTTCCCCAATATGGCCTTCTGCATCGCGTCGCACCTCTTTTGGGCGGACTGGACCCTCGCGTCGAAGAAGGGGGAGCTAAGCACCTCCCTGTGCGCGTCTTCCGTCCTGACCCGGGACGGCAGGGGCACTATGACCATGCGCAGGTCGAGGTCCCTGGAGTCAGCGAACCGCTCCGCGTATGTCCCCTCGTCGTCCTTCCCTGCGTAGAGCCTCGAAAACCCTCCCACCAGGGACCTTGACGCCGACGCTGCGAAGAGCCTGGCCGTCCTCGACAGCCGGGGGAGGTCGGGCTTCTCCCCCACCAGCAGCCTGTGGGTGAGCAGGGTGAGGGCGGCCCCGGCCGAGGATGAGTACCCTATCCCCTTGGCCTTGCCGGAGGGCAGGTTCTTGCTTTCTATGCGGAAATCGGTGACCTTCCTGGCCGGGTCGAGCCTGGCGACCACCGCCTGCAGCCTGGAGTTCGCCGAGTCGTTAGGCTTGCCCTCGATGAAGACTCCGCCCTTCCTCGAGTCCGTGATAGTCGCCTCCGTCTTCATCGAGGTGGTGTTGACCGAAATGCTGTCGTGGTAAGGCAGGCGGAGCCTCCAGTCCCTGAGCCCGTGGTACTTCACGAGTGCCTGCATCGTATAAGCGACAGCCTTGTATTCCGCCATCCTACCTGACCTCTATCTCCATCCTGCCCGCGGTCCTGGGGTCATTAAGCAGAAAGACCATGCTCCTCGGGATGCTCCGAGCAGCCGAGTCCGCCCCCAGCGCCAGGGTCCTGTCGCTCACGAAGTCGCTCCTCCTGACCACCAGGTCGTGAGGGTGCGACAGCTCGAGCCGGGGGTCCCCCCGGGCCCTGACCGTGAAGGACTCGCTCCCCACGACCAGCTTGATCGTCACCACGGACCCGGCCCTCCTGAGCATGTCCTTCACCCTTCCGTCGAGCCCCGAGCACCCCTTCGACGCCCCCACACCCACTATGCAGTCCCCACTTTCCGTGAGGTACTCTTCGGTCGTAAGCTCGATGGTCGTCGGGTGGGTCGACCTCACCATCGCGTGACCCCTGAACGTGACGACATCCCGCGCCACCGCCTGTGGAGCCTCTTCCCGCGCTTCCATGCTACTTCATCCTCGGCTGGTAGCCGTTGCAGTGAGGGCAGCGGTCCGACTCATCGGGGACCGGAGTGGAGCAGAAGACGCAGAACCTGAACCCTTCTGGGGGCGCGAGAGGGGCGGGGCCCTCGGGAAGGAAGAAGCTTGCCACGATCATGATCAGTCCGCCGGCTACGAAGGGGATGCTCCAGAAGTACGCGAGGGGGACGGCCAGCACGAAGAACGCGGCGCCCATGATGGCCACAAGGAGGCCGCCCGCGAAGAGCTGGGGGCGCATGGCCCGAGGTCCCCGACAACGCCTTTATACTTTCGAGGAGGCGCAGGCCTCGGACGGCTTGACCACCGAGTACGAACAGCTCCTTTCACAGATGGTCGGCGAAAAGAAGGCGAAGCTGGCAGAGCTGACGGGGAAGAAGGGGACCCAGAAGGAGGCGGCTTCGCTGATGTCAGACATCAGGTTCCTCGAGGTCGAGCTGCAGCGCTATCAGCAGGGCATGGCGCTCTTCCGGACGAAGGCCATCCCCAAGGTCGGCAGGTGGGGGAAGCCGGAAGAAGAAGAGAAGAAGGAAGAAGTAGCCTAGACTGGTTTGACGATCTTTCTGTCCGAGGGGGACGTCGGGGCCCTCCTTCGCATGGACGAAGTCGTGGGAGCGGTCGAGGACGCCTTCCGCAGGCAGGGCTCGGGCGAGGCGGAGAACTACATGAGGACCCGGACAAGGGGCCCCGCTTCAGTCCTCAGCGTCATGCACGCCACCTCCGCCCACCTTGGAAGAGGGGGGCTCAAGGCCTACATGTCATCGAAGGGGGGGACCAGGTTCCTCACGGTCCTCTTCGACACCTCAAGCTCCGCCCCCCTGGCGGTGATGGCTGCGGACATGCTTGGGAGGTTCAGGACAGGAGCAGCCTCAGCGGTCGCGACCAAGCACCTCTACGGGAGAGGGTCCGGCACCGCCGCCATCTTCGGCTCGGGCAGGCAGGCGCTGACACAGGCGCTCGCGCTCGGCGCAGTCATGAAGCTGAACGAAGTCAGGGTCTGGAGCCGCACCCCGTCCCACGGCGAGGCGTTCGCCAAGCTCCTCCGTGAGAGGGGCTTCGAAGCCCGACAGTTCGAGACTCCGGCGAAGGCAGCCCAGGGGGCCGACGTGGTGAGCACCATCACCTCGTCCAGGGAGGCATTCCTCGGCAAGGTCGAACTCGAGGACGTCTCTCACGTGAACGTCTGCGGAGGGAACGTCCCGGAGCACGCCGAGGTCACGGCCGAAGCCGTGGGTTCCTTCGGCACCGTGGTCGTCGACGACCTGGCTCAGGCGAAGGCGGAGTACGGCGACCTGATCCAGGCTGTGTCCGCCGGGCGGTTCGCATGGGAGTCGGCCATCGAGCTCGGGCCGGTGGTGGCAGGCCGCACCAAGGGGCAAGGGCGGACCCTCTTCAAGTCGGGGGGCGTGGCCCTGGAAGACGTCGCCACCGCCAGCCTCGTATACGAGAAGGCGAAGTCCCTGGGCCGGTATCCTGAGTTCCAGTTCTACTGAGCCTACATCGGGGGCATGCCGCCCATGCCACCCATACCGCCTCCGGGTGGTCCGGCGGGCGCCCTCATCTTGCTGGCTGCGATCACGTCGTCGATCCTTAGGATCATCGACGCCGCCTCGGTGGCCGCCCTCAGTATCTGGAGCTTCACGGCCAGCGGCTCCCAGACGGACTTGCTGTACATGTCGGCCACCCTGCCGTTGAGGGCGTCGACCCCGTACCACTTGCCCTCCTTGCCGTGCTTGGCCCTGAGGTCGACCTGAGTGTCGATGGGATCCATGCCCGCGTTCTCGGCTAGGGTCAGGGGGATGCTCTCCATGGCGTCCGCGAACTTCAGCGCTGCCAGCTGCTCCCTTCCGGAGAGCTTCTGGGCCCAGTTGCGGAGCTGAACCGATACCTCCTCTTCGGGGGCGCCGCCGCCGGCGACCACCGCTGGGAGCTCGACCACGTCCTTCGTGACCATGATCGCGTCGTGGAGGGCCCTCTCCGCCTCGTCCACCACCCGCTGCGTCCCTCCCCTTACGAGGATGCTGACGGCCTTCGGGTTCTTGGCCCCTTCGACGAAGACCCACTTGTCGTCCTCGAGCTTCCGCTCTTCGACGAGCTTCGCGTACCCGAGGTCTTTGCTGCTCAGGTCGTCGAGGTTGGTGACTATCCTCGCTCCGGTCGCCTTGCCGAGCTTCGTCATGTCGCTCTCCTTGACCCTCCTCACCGCGAGGACCCCCGCCTTTGCAAGGAAGTGCTGGGCCAGGTCGTCGATTCCCTTCTGGCAGATGATCACGCTGGCTCCAGCGGACTGGATCTTGTCGACCATCCCCTTGAGGATGCTCGTCTCTTCGTCCATGAACTGCTGCATCTGCTGGGGGTCGTTGATCCTGATCTCGGCCGAGAACTCGGTCTTCTCGATCTCGAGCGCCGAGTTGACCAGGGCGATTTTTGCCTCTTCGATCTTCCTCGGCATCCCCGAGTGGACGACCTCCTTGTCGAGGATGATGCCTCTCACGATCTGGGTGTCGGTGAGCGCTCCGCCCGGCTTCTTCTCGACTTTCACGTTGTCGATGTCTACCTTGAACCCGCCGTCCCGCTTCTCGGCGACCTGCAGGACCGCGTCCACGACTATCCCCGCCAGGTGTGGGGAGTCCTCGTTGACCAGCTTCGTCATCATGCTGGTGTTCGCCACCTTGAGCAGGTCGGCCCTGCTCTCAGGGTTCACCTTCTCCGCTATCTTCTCCAGTATCTCCGTAGCCTTCTCTTCGGCCCTCGAATACCCGTCGACCACCACCACCGGGTGGACGTTTTTGTTGATCAGGTCCTCCGCCTTCTCGAGGAGGGCGCCAGCCACCACCACGGCCGAGGTGGTCCCGTCTCCTACCTCGTTGTCGGTGGCCTTGCTTATCTCCACCATCATCTTGGCGGCCGGGTGCTGGACGTCCAGCTCCTTCAGCATCGTCGCGCCGTCGTTGGTGATGGTCACGTCCCCCATCGAATCGACCAGCATCTTGTCCATCCCCCTCGGGCCCAGCGAGGTCCTGACCACCTCGGCGATGAGCTTCGCGGCAGAGATGTTGTTCCTCTGAGCCTCTCTCCCTCTGGACTCCCCGGAACCCTCTTTCAGAATTATGACCGGCTGTCCTGTAGCTGACATGTTGAAAACCGGTATACAACCAATCGGCTATAAGTGTTATCGTGCCGTGAGACGACTCGGCCCCCCGAAGGAGCGGAGCAATTCTTAAGTGGCCTCCGTTGCGGAAGGGCGTCTGACCGTCTTGTCCGCTTCTCCGAGCATCTCCAAGAAGCTTGCTGCCGAGGCCCTCGGCACCTTCGTCTTCGTGCTCGTCGGCGCCGGCTCGGCCGTCGGTACGTCCAGCCTCGCGAGCCCCGGCTCCGGCGCTTCCCTGATCATAGCCGCCCTGGCGAACGGCATAGGGCTGGCGGTCGCTGTCTCCGCCACGATGAGCGTCTCCGGAGGTGCGCTCAACCCCGCCGTGACCATCGGGCTTCTCGTGGGGAGAAAGATCAAGCCTCGGGACGTGGCCCCCTACATCGTCGCCCAGATGGTCGGGGCGGTCGCCGCCGGACTGGCCCTGGTCGCTTCCTTCCCGTCGGCGATGGGCACCCCCGTGAACTGGGGCTCCCCCTCTCTCAACGGGGCCATCAGCGCGGGTCAGGGGATGGCCATCGAGGCCCTTCTCACCTTCTTCCTGATGTTCGCCATCCTGGGGACCGCAGTCGACTCCCGGGCGCCGAAGATCGGTGGGCTCGGGATAGGCCTCGCGGTGGTCGCCGACGTCCTCGTCGGAGGGAACCTCACAGGCGCCGCCATGAACCCGGCCAGGGCCTTCGGCCCGATGATAGCCGCAGGGTTCTATCCAGGCTACTGGTACGTCTACATCATCGGCCCGGTCGTCGGCGCGGTCGCCGCCGCCCTCGCCTACAGGTACCTGATAGAACAGTCCAGCTGAGAGGGACGCGGATAAATATCTCAAATCGAGGGCGCATCGAACACTTGGACTCGACCGCAGGAAGGCTCAACCGGGGGCAGGCGAAGGAGCTGCTGTTGGGGATCGACTCCGCGCTGAGCTCTGCCCGCGGAAAGGCCGGACGGGAAGCGGTGGTGAAGATGCTCAACGCCTCGGTCCCAGGCTACACCTGGGTCGGCATCTACGTCGTGGACGGGAAGGACCTGGTCCTCGACGCCTGGTCTGGTCCGGCGGCGACCGAACACACGAGGATACCCATCGGCAAGGGGGTCTGCGGGTTCGCGGCCAA
Source organism: Nitrososphaerota archaeon (assembly GCA_027320175.1). GTDB lineage: Archaea > Thermoproteota > Nitrososphaeria > Nitrososphaerales > Gagatemarchaeaceae > UBA183. The sequence continues at coordinate 34,123 of DAHVLU010000015.1, read as the reverse complement.
GGCAGGAAGGACGGAGATCGTCTCAGACGTGAGCAAGGACCCGAGGTACCTGCAGTGCTTCCTCTCGACGAAGTCAGAGATCGTGGTGCCGATCATGAACCAGGGCTCCGTGGCGGGCGAGATCGACATCGACGGAGACCAGCTCGACGCCTTCTCTTCGCTTGACCGGGAGTTCCTCGAAGCCGTCGCCAAGAAACTCAGCGCAGGCTGGAGCTGAAAACGCGGGCTGGGCCCGGCGTCTTATAACATAAGTTATAAGAAATAAATAAGCCCGGACACGGGCGAGTCCCGTAACCCAGTTTGAAGCTCGAGATCAAGGACCTTCACGCTTCGGTCGAAGGGAAGGAGATTCTGAAGGGGGTCAACCTGACCATCGGTCAGGGGGAGACCCACGCCCTCATGGGGCCCAACGGCTCCGGAAAGAGCACGCTGGCCTACACCCTGATGGGTCACCCGAAGTACCAGGTCACCTCCGGCCAGGCCCTCATCGACGGGGAGAGCATCGTCGGAATGACCCCTGACAAGCGCGTCAAGAGGGGCCTCTTCCTCGCCTTCCAGTACCCGGTCAGCGTGCAGGGGGTGAGCATGTTCTCCTTCCTCAGGGCCGCCTACAACAACTCGAGGCCGGCAGGCTCCGAGCCGCCGACCATCTTCGAGTTCAAGGAAGTGGTGGCGGACAAGCTCAAGATGCTGAGCATGGACGACTCCTTCCTCAACCGCTACCTGAACGAAGGGTTCTCCGGAGGGGAAAAGAAGAGGGCAGAGATACTCCAGATGGCGCTGATGGAGCCGAAGTTCGCGGTCCTCGACGAGACCGACTCCGGGCTAGACATCGACGCCCTCCGCATAGTGGCAGAGGGGATCAACAAGGTGTCCGGACCCAACACCGGTGCGCTGCTCATCACCCACTACCAGAGGATCTTGAAGTACGTGAAGCCCCAGTTCGTCCACGTGATGTACCAGGGGAGGATAATCGAGTCGGGAGGGGAGGACCTGTCGAGGCTGCTGGAAGAGAAGGGGTACACCTGGATCAAGGGGTACCAGGAAGAGGAGCAGGCGCCTCCGCAGACCCCATAACCCTTTTAACAAGGAAAATAACCTATGTTATATCCGAGCGTGAGAGCGTGACCTCAAAGACAGACATCATAACCGACGATTACAAGGAGAAGTACGGGTTCAGCGACCCAATCGAGTCGTACGCGGTGCAGGGGAGCAAGGGGCTGAGCGAGCGGGTCGTCCAGGAGATAGTGAGGATCCACGACGAGCCAGCCTGGATGGAGCAGATCAGGATGAAGGCCCTGAAGCACTTCTTAGAGATGAAGGTCCCTTCGTGGGCTCCTGACCTGGGGGACATCGACTACCAGAGCTTCTACTACTACGCCAACCCGACCAAGAAGGCGGCCGAGTCCTGGGACCAGCTTCCGGAGTACATCAAGCGCACCTACGACAAGCTGGGGATCACCGATGCCGAGAAGAAGTTCCTGGCCGGGGTAGGCGCCGTCTACGAAAGCGAGGCCGTCTACCACAGCATCCAGGGTGAGCTGCAGAAGCAGGGCGTGATATTCAGCGACACGGTGTCTGCCCTGAAGCAGTACCCGGAGATAATGAAGAAGTACTTCGGCACCGTCGTCCCCTACCAGGACAACTTCATCGCGGCCCTCCAGACGGCCGTATGGAGCGCCGGCTCGTTCGTCTACGTCCCAGAAGGGGTGAAGGTCAGCATGCCTCTACAGGCGTACTTCAGGATCAACGAGAGGAACATGGGGCAGTTCGAGAGGACCCTCATCGTCGCCGAGCCATACAGCGAAGTCGGCTACATCGAGGGGTGCAGCGCGCCAGTCTACTCGTCCCAGTCCCTGCACTCTGCCATAGTCGAGATAGTGGCGAAGAAGGCTTCGCTGGTGAAGTACACCACCCTGCAGAACTGGTCCAGGGACGTCCTGAACCTGGTGACCAAGCGCGCCCACGCCTACGAGGAGGCGACGGTCTCCTGGGTGGACTTCAACGGCGGCTCGAGGCTCACCAGGAAGTACCCGTCCATCTATCTGCTGGGGCCCCGGGCCAAGGCGGACATCATCTCCGTCGCCTACGCGGGCCCTGGCCAGGTCCAGGACACCGGAGGGAAGGCGATCCACCTCGCCAGGGACACCACGTCCAAGATCATCTCCCGCTCGGTCTCCAAGGGCGGCGGCCACACCGCGTACAGGGGGCTCCTGCACATAGCCAAGGGCGCGAAGAACGTGAAGTCGACCGTCCGCTGCGACGCCCTCCTGGTCGACGAGAAGAGCACCACCGCGACCTACCCTTACATGGAGATACAGGAGGACGACGCCACTGTGACGCACGAAGCGAGCGTGGGGAAGGTCGGGGAGGAGCAGCTGTTCTACCTGATGTCCAGGGGGATATCCGAAGGGGACGCGCTCAGCATGGTGGTCAACGGGTTCATGGAGCCCTTCGCCAAGGAGCTCCCCATGACCTACGCGGTCGAGTTCAACCGGCTGATGTCGCTGGAAATGACGAACGCGGTCGGCTAGGACCGGCCCCGCAGGTGTCGAGCATGTCCCAGACTGCGACCTCGTTCGGAGAGGACCTTGTACGAGAGCTCTCCACTTCGCTCCATGAGCCCGGCTGGCTGACGGAGTCCAGGCTCGACTCGCTGAAGTCGTTCATCGGCCTCCCCCCGGAGACCAACCCTCTCTACACGAAGTACGCGAAGACCTTCGGATTCCCCGTCGACCAGTTCAAGATGACGACCTCGAAGTCTGCCGTCGACTTCCGCACCTTCTTCAGCGGTTACCTCGCAGGCAACGAGAGCGACATAATCCTCCAGGGGAACGAGACCCAGGTCCACTCCGAGCTTCGGAGCGACTTGGCGTCCAAGGGGGTCAGCCTCATGTCGTTCCACGAGGCCCTCGGGGCGGAGGAGGCGAAGGTGAGGGCCCTCGTCGAGGGGCGCAAGGTGAAGTCGTCGGGAGACAGGTTCGCGGCCTTCGCGAACGCCTTCTTCAACGGCGGCGTCTTCGTCCGCGTCCCGCGGGGTGTGACCCTGGACCGGCCCCTGCGCAGGATGCTCCTCCTCGACTCCCCCAGGACCCCTGTCATCGAGCAGGTCTTCGTGATAGCCGAGGAAGGTTCACGGCTGATCTTCCTCGAGGAGCTCTACTCCAAGGGGACTTCCGCCCCATACCTGGTCGCTTCGAACGTAGAACTGATCGCAAGGCCCGCGTCCCACGTCGACTTCTCAACGATACAGCTCCTCGGCGAACAGGCCACTCACATCACCAACAGGGCCGTCGACGTCTCCAACGACGCGAGGGCGACCGTCAGCTCTCTTTCCCTTGGCGCCTCGGTGTCAAGGTCCAGGATGAACTTCCTGCTGAACGGAAGGGGGTCGGTGGCGGAGGGGTTCGAGATCTTCTTCACGGACTCGAGCCAGAGATACGACTTCGAGACCAACCTCGTCCACAACTCCCCGGACTCCACGGGGTCGACCCAGGCAAGGGGGGTGCTGAAGGGCGAGTCGCAGTCGATATTCAAGGGGATGATCAAGATAGTGAACGCCGCGAAGAACTCCAGGTCCTACCTGGCCCACCACGCCATGCTCCTCGAGCGGACCGCCAAGTCGGACGGCGTCCCGAGCCTTGAAATCGACAACAATGAAGTCCGGGCCACGCACTCCGCTTCCGTCGCCCAGATCGACGATGAGCAGCTCTTCTATCTCATGGCCCGGGGGCTCTCCCTGGACGAGGCGAGGAAGATGGTGGTGCTCGGGTTCTTCGAGCCGGTCCTCTCCAGGGTCCCCATCGAGCAGACCAGGGAAGGCGCGCGGTTCATGATCGAAGGGAAGTGGCAGGGTGAGAAGAGGCGCCTCGTCGACCGGGAGACCCTCCTGGCCGAGACGGGGGAGCTCACCCCGGAGGTCAAGGAGTCAGAAGACATCTTCGAACGCCACTATAAGTATCGCTAGCTCCTTGCATGACCTCCCAAGAGTTGCCTTCGATGGTCGGTGGCCCCTACCAACTCGTAGAATCTCCGAATCTGCTGCCATTTGTTAGCCGTTCGAATATATGGCGACGTCAAGCGAATCTCCCTGTCGACATTTCTGATCCCCTGGACGTATGCGTGGGTGGCGTGGGTAGTGGTGTTGTACGTGAGACCACACGGAACGCCATCGCTAATTGCTCCGGCGACGTATTCTTCGAGCGGAGCTCTTTCGATTTGTACAACATGGATACTGCACCTGAAGGTTCCAATGCTCCCGCCGCTCTTCAAAAAGAAGGAAGAAATTGCGCCTTCGGTCTCAATCCAGTTACCTCTGTCCCTAGCATCCATTGGTCGTGTCCCGCAGGGTGGCTGTCTTGGCATCGTTCGGACTACGAAGTCCTTTATGGAGTTGGTCGAAAAGTCAACGTGAGGTCCCCAGCTAGTCACGCCAACTCCATGCAATCAGATTACCAAATATACAAAATGCCGAACGTAGTCAAAGTTGGTGGAGGGGGAGATGAAACTGAAGGCTTTCTTCATGATGGAGAAGTGTAGGATGGGCGAGTTCATCCCGGCCATTAAGTTCGCCGACCTTGCCGAGGGTTCGATGTCTGCCGTCGACCTCGGAGGCAACCACATCCTCCTGTCGAAGATAGGGGGCGAGGTCTTCGCCGTGAGCGGAACCTGCACCCACGAAGAGACCGACCTGGGGCTGGGCTTCGTGCTTGAAGACAGGATCGTCTGCCCTCTGCACCTATCTCAATTCGAATTGAAGACGGGAAAGGTGGTGAACCCGCCGGCGGAGGTGCCGCTGAAACGCTTCAATGTCAGGCTAGAGGACGGCACCATTTTTATCGAGGTATAGGGGCTGCAAAAGGTCTTGCTCAAGACAGAAGCCGTAGACGTCGAGAAGATCCGCGCGGACTTCCCCATCCTGAAACGGAGCGTCCACGGGAAGCGGCTCGTCTACCTCGACAACGCGGCCACCACCCAGAAGCCGCAGGCCGTGATCGACGCGCTCGTCGACTACTACTCCCGCTACAACTCGAACGTCCACCGCTCGGTCCACACCCTGGGCGAGGAGGCGACGGAGGCCTACGAGGCTTCGAGGGAGAAGGTGGCCAAGTTCGTCGGTGCCCGCCCCAGGGAGACAGTCTTCGTCAGGGGGACCACCGAGGCCACGAACCTGGTCAGGTTCGCCTGGGGGGAGAAGTACGTCAAGAAAGGAGACCTGCTCGTGGCCACCATCATGGAGCACCACAGCAACATCGTCCCATGGCAGCTCCTCGCCCGGAGCAAGGGCGCCACGCTGAAGTTCGTCACCCTGACCCCCGACGGAGGGCTCGACATGGGCTCGCTTGAGGACCTGCTCCGCGACTCGCCGAAGCTGTTCGCCTTCACCCACTGCTCCAACGTCCTTGGAACGATCAACGACGCAGCGGCCATCTGCGCCAAGGCCCGAAGGGCGGGGGCCACGACGGTCGTCGACGGCGCCCAGTCCGTCCCCCACTTCCCGGTAGACCTGGCCGGACTCGGGGCAGACTTCTACGCCTTCTCGTCGCACAAGATGCTGGGCCCCACCGGGGTCGGCGCCCTCATCGGGAGGAAGGAGCTCCTGGAGGACATGGACCCGTTCCAGGGCGGCGGGGAGATGATACGAGAGGTGTTCGAAGACCGCTCCACCTGGAACGAAGTCCCCCACAAGTTCGAGGCAGGCACGGTCAACATAGCAGACGCCATCGGGTTCGGCGCCGCGGTCGACTACCTCGAAGCCATCGGGATGGACAAAGTGAGGGAGCACGAGGTCCGCCTGCTCGACTACGCCCGCGAGACCCTTTCAGGGGTGAAGGGGTTCCACCAGTACGGCCCGGAGGACACGAAGAGGAGGAGCGGGCTCGTCTCTTTCAACTACGCCGACGTCCACCCCCACGACCTGGCGACCATCCTCGACGAGCAGGGGATAGCCATACGGTCCGGGCACCACTGCGCCCAGCTCCTGATGCGCTGCCTCGACGTCTCCGCCACCAGCAGGGCCAGCTTCCACGTCTACAACTCCTACGACGACGTCGACGCCCTGAAGCAGGGCATTCTCAAGGCAGGAGAGATCTTCAAGGTATGAGCAGCGCGGACATATACAGGGAACTCATCCTGGACTACTACCGGAACCCCAGGAACTTCGGCAGGATGGAGAAGTTCGACATCGACGCCCACGACACCAACCCACTCTGCGGCGACGAGATCGAGATGCAGATCAGGGTGGGGGAGCAGAACAGGATCGAGGAGATCAAGTTTACAGGCAAAGGGTGCGCCATCAGCCAGGCTTCGGCGTCGATGCTCACCGAGCTCGCCAAGGGGAAGCCCCTAGACTGGGTGAAGCAGGTGGTGAAGGAAGACGTCTTCAAGCTGCTCGGGAACCCGGACCTCGGCCCCTCGAGGGTGAAGTGCGCGCTCCTCGGCATGAAGGTCCTGAAGACCGGCGTGTACGGCTACCTGGGCGCCCACTACGAGGAGCCCGCCGACCTCTCCGACTAGCCGCGCGGAACCTGCAGGGACCGACAGACCCCGAACCCCAGACACGGCCGCTGCGGTGCCCGGACGCCGGTCACTGCTGCGACTCTGCCGGCTTCCAGACCTTGGCGGCGTCGTCCTTGCCGTGCGGGGGCCGCCCCGACATGACGTGCCGCTTCAGCAGCTGGATGCCCAGTGCGGGGTCCACCCCCTTGGGGCAGACGTAGGAGCAGCTGCCTGCGAAGTGGCACCTCCAGATTCCATGGGCGGCGTCCAGCTCCGCCATCCGCTCTGCCCCTCCCTGATCCCTGACGTCCGCAGTGTACCTGTACGCCTGGGCCAGCGCCTGGGGCCCCGGGAATAGCTCGTCGGTGGCGACCGTCGGGCAGGACGAGGTGCAGAGGCCGCATTTGATGCAGTAGGTGAACTGCAGGACCCTCGAGAGCTCCTCCGGTTTCATGAGGTACTCGCCCGTCGGGTGTTCCTGCTCCTGGGCGTCGTCCCTCACCAGCCTGGGGGTGACCTCCCGGTGCCTCTGGAAGAACGACCCCAGGTCCGTGACCAGGTCCTTGATTATGGCGAAGTTGTCCAGTGGCTGGGCCACGACCTTCTCGGACTTCAGCTCGTCCACCTGGGTGTAGCACGCCAGCCTCGGGCGTCCGTTGATCTTCATCCCGCAGGAGCCGCAGGAGGCCTGCCTGCACGAGAACCTGAGGCCTATGGAGTGGTCAACGTAGTCCCTGGCATAGAGCAGCGCGTCCAGGACCGTCATCCCCTCCCTCCTTGGGACGGCGTATTCGACCAGCCGGGGAGCCGCGTCATTGAAGGGGTCGAACTTCTGGACGACGAGCCTGAGCTCCTTCAACCCGCCACACCCCCGAAGACCGCCAATATGACCGTCCTTGACCCGAAGGCCACCGTCGCGATGATGGCGACAACCGTCCCCAGGTCGACCCACCGGCTCCAGGGCGCGGTCTGCCTCCACTCGTGGAGTATGATCCTGACGCCGTTGAACCCGTGGACCAGGACCACCACGAGGAGCGCTTCGAGGAAGACCGCGTAGAACCAGGTCCGGTATATCGAGAGGATGGTGGAGAAGGAGATCGCGGTCGAATACGGCGTCACTATCCCCTGCATCAGCAGGTGGACCGCCACCAGCACCACTGCGAGGACTGCGGTCGAATACTGCAGAAGCATCAGCCTTGACTCCCTCATGCCGGCCCTCCGAAGAGTATCATTACCGCCCACCCTGTCCCGACCAGTGCCAGGGCGATGGCGACCCAGATCAGTACCCTCTGGACCGACCGCAGAGACTTCGGCCTGTAGGGGTATTCGATGGAGGACGGGCGGCCCAGGATCAGCCCCAGCTCGGACGCAATGAGCCTTATCCCGTTGGCCCCGTGGAATACCACCACCAGTACCACCAGGACGAGGATGAGGTGCCCGAAGGAGTTCTCGACTACGCTTGAGATGAGCGTCCAGCTCGACTCGCTCGGCCCGGTCCCCGTGGGCCCGCCGACGAAGAAGCTCGTGTCTCCTAGGTGGCCGATGACGTAGGCCAGTATCGCCACCCCGGTGACCCTCTGGAAGACGTAGGCCCACCTCTCGAAGTTGTAGTGGTAGGGGTTCAGCCACCCCGAGAGTCCCCGCCTGTTCTTCGCCTTCGCCTCGGCCCCTGGACTCACCCTCTCACCACCAAACACACTCGGTATTACAGATTGTCAGTAGTGCCTCTCGGTGGGCTGGTACTTCGTCATGGCCACGGCGGAGTAGTCGAGCCTCGGCCCGTCGGGGCCAAAGTAGGCGAGGGTGTGCTTGAGCCAGTTCGCATCGTCCCTCGCCGGAAAGTCTCTCCGGGCGTGCGCTCCCCTGGACTCTGTCCTCGCGAGCGCTCCGGCGACCACCACCTCCGCGACGTCGAGCATGCTCTCCACCTCTAGGACGTCGCTGAGGTTCGTGTTGTAGGCCCTCCCCTTGTCTTCGACGTGGAGGAAGTCCTTGGTCTTCAGCTCTCTGATCGTGCTCAGCGCTTCGGCGAGGCCCGCCCCGGTCCTGTACACGAAGGCGTCCTTCGCCATGACCTTCTGGAGCGCGTCCCTGATCTCGTAGGGGTTCGTGGAGCCGCCGCTGTGGAAGATCCCGTCGAAGATGCGCTTCTCCTCCAGCTGCACCTTCTCCCCTGGGGTCTCCGGCCTCGGCCTTCCTTCGGCGTACTTCGACGCCTCCGCGCCCGTGATCTTCCCCCACACGAGGCACTCGGCCGTGGAGTTGGCGCCCAGCCTGTTCGCCCCGTTTATGCTGACGCAGGCGGCCTCCCCGGCCGCCCACAGCCCCCTGAGCTTCGTCGCCCCGTCTATGTTCACGTCTATCCCGCCCATGACGTAGTGGCAGACGGGCCTGACCGGGAGCGGCTTCTCCACCGGGTCTATCCCCCTGAACTTCAGGGCTATCTCCCGGATCTGCGAAAGGCGCGTCTTGATCTTCTCCGCCCCGATCGGCGAGAAGTCGAGGTGAAGGTAGTCAAGGCCCGTCGCCTCGTCCTTGAACCCCCTCCCCTCCTCAATCTCGGTCATCATCCCCCTGGACACGACGTCCCGCGACGCCAGGTCCAGCTTGTTGGGGGCGTACCTCTTCATGAAACGCTCCCCGTCCTTGTTGAGGAGCACCCCACCTTCGCCCCTCACGGCCTCCGTGATCAGTATCCCAGACGGGATCAGCCCCGAAGGGTGGAACTGTATGAACTCCATGTCCTTGAGCGGGATCCCCGCCCGGTAGGCCGCGGCCATGCCGTCCGGCGTGGAGCTGTAGGCGTAGGTTGCGAAGCTGTAGAGCCGTCCCGAGCCTCCCGTCGCCATGATCCCGGCCTTGCCGAGTATCTGGGCGAAGGCTCCTGTCTTCATCTCTATGGCGGTGAACCCTCTGAACTCCCCGCCCTCGGCCAGAATCGAAGTGACGAACCACTCCTGGTAGAAGTGGATGTTGTCGTACTTCGTCGCCGTGTCGTAGAGGGTCTGCATCTCGAAGAACCCCACCTTGTCTTCGGCGTAGGTCGCCCTCGGGTAGCTGTACCCCCCGAACCACCTCTGGGCTATCCTCCCGTCCTCCCGCCTGCTCCAGGGGAGCCCCCAGTGGTCGAGCTGGTAAATCTCCCCGGGCATCGCGCTGACGAACCTCTCGACCGCGTCCTGGTCGGCAAGGTAGTCGGACCCCTTCACCGTGTCGAAGGCGTGGGATTCGAGCGAGTCCCCCAGCTCAGGGTAGAGGACCGCGGCCGTCCCTCCCTCGGCGCTCACGGAGTGAGAGCGCATCGCCTGGACCTTGGTGATGACCGCGATGTCCTGCTTCCCCCCGCTCGCCCTGGCCGCTTCGATTGCCGCCCGAAGCCCTGCGATTCCGGACCCGACTATAACCACGTCGTGCCTTGCGGTCTCGACCATTGGCCCTCAGTGGGGGTCTTCGATTTTTCATTTTCTTAGGCCTTTCCCTAATGACCCCGGGCTGCCGGAAAACAGATGCTAACGCGAGCAAACGCGCGTTTTCGGGGCTCCTCAACCTCGTTTCATCAAGGACACGTTTATAACCGCATCAGCAATCGGCCGGGTCTACGAGAGGGATAAAGTGCCTCATTACGGTTACAGTTTCGAGGGTTTCGACCCAGCGGTACATGTCAGGGCTAGCGCGAGGGAGGTCAACATCTCCCCCAAGGCTGCCCGTGAAGTAGCTGTCACAATCAGGGGCATGCTTCTCACGAAGGCAATCGACCTGCTCGAGCTCGTGGAAAGCAAGAAGATGTCCATCGCCTTCAGGAGGCACAAGCTCAAGGTGGGCCACCGGAGCGAGCTCCAGGGGTTCCCGACAGGGTCCTACCCGGTGAAGGCTGCGAAGGCGTACCTGAACGTGCTGAGGAACCTCCAGGGCAACATCGAGTTCAAGGGGCTGGACCCCGAGCGGGTCAAGATCATCCACGCCGCGGGGTACGCCGGCAGGACGATGAAGGACTACGTCCCCCGCGCCTTCGGCCGGAGCTCCCCCAACTTCCATCAGCTGGTGCACATCGAAGTCGTGGGCAAGGAAGTATAGCCATGTCAGTCCAGCAACAGCGGCGAACCACGGTGAAGTCGATCCTCATCACGAGCAAGTCGTACGCCGACCTGGACGAGTTCTTCGAGAAAGAGCTGAGGGACGCAGGCTACGGCGGGCTCGAGATACAGAAGTCTCCCGTCGGGACCACCTTGAAGGTGTACGTGGCCAGGCCGGGCCTCGCCATCGGGCGGAGGGGGACAGGCATCAAGGACCTGACCGACAAGGTCAACGCGAAGTACAACCTCCCCAACGCCCAGATCGCCGTGACCGAGGTGGAGAACCCGGAGCTCAACGCGAGGATAATGGCCGCCCGCATCGGCCAGATCGTGACCCGGGGCACAGCGTTCCGCAGGGCGGCCCAGTGGTCGGTCAACAACATAATGAACGCCGGAGCGGCGGGCGTGGAGATTTCGGTGGCGGGTAAGCTCAGGAGCGACAGGTCGCACGGCGAGAAGTACAGGGCGGGGATAGTCCCCAAGAGCGGGGACACGGCCGACAGGTCCGTCAGCGGGGCGACGACCGACGTCCTGACGAAGATGGGTCTGTACGGGATCAAGGTGAAGATCGCGCTAAAGGACGCTCTCCCTCCGGACTTCCTGATGAAGGAAGACGTGAAGGAAGAGAACACAGAGGAAAAGAGAGAAGATGCCACAGCTCAAGCCGAAGGAACTCAGGGAACAGGACGCTGACAAGCTGAGGCAGACGCTCTTCGACCTCAGGTCGGAGCTCTCCAAGCTTGCCGGCGGGGCCCAGAGAGGGCTGGTCAAGAAGGACGTCGGCAACATCCACAGGATCCGGAAGGACATCGCACGGGTAATCACCGTGATGCACGAGAAGGGGGTAAAGGAATGAACGTCATCGGGGAGAAGATCAAGGTGCTGACGGCCACCGACCCGACCCTGGTCGGCAGGACGGGCCGCGTCGTGCTCGAGACAGCCAACACCCTGACCCTGGACGCGCTGGGGAAGAATCTGCGCGTCGGGAAGGCCGGCATATCGTTCATGCTCGTAGGTTCCGGCAGGATCGTGACCGGGACAGACATCGCTGGGCGGCTCCAGGACAGGCTCGGGAGGCGGTCACGGTGAGCGCCGCGGGCCTCGACATCGCCGCACCCAAGAAGAAGTGCGAAGACACGCGCTGCCCGTTCCACGGCGGGGTCAAGATCAGGGGGAGGCTCCTCTCGGGGAAGGCAGTCTCCACGGCCGGGAAGAGCTTCGCCGTCGTCGAGATGGGGTACCTCCACATGATGCCGAAGTTCAACAGGGGGGAGAGGCGGAGGAGCCGCGTCAGCGCCCACGTGCCGCCCTGCATCTCGGTGAAGGACGGGGACGCAGTCACCATAGGGGAGTGCAGGCCGCTCTCGAAGACAATCTCGTTCGTCGTTGTCGAGTCTAGGAGGTCCGCCTGATGTCCACAAAATCCCGTGCAGTCTCCGCCAAGGGAGTCGAGGAGTTCAAGAACTACATCACGAGGGCGATCCCGCTCTACGCCGTCATCACCTGTGCGGACAACACCGGCGCCAAGACCCTCAGGGTCGTCCAGGTGACCAAGGCGAAGGGGAGGCACAGCAGGATCCCGGCGGCTTCGGTCGGGGACTCGATCGTCTGCGTAGTGAAGAAGGGCCCCCCTGAGCTGAAGAAGACTGTGTTCGGCGCGGTCATTGTGAGGCAGAAGTATCCTGTAAGGCGGGTCAGCGGGCAGCGAGTGGCCTTCGAGGACAACGCCGCGGTCATAATCACTCCGGAGGGGGACCTGAAGGGGACCGACATCAAGGGACCCGTCGCCAGCGAGGCCGCAGAAAAGTGGCCGAGGATAGCCAACCTGGCTTCAATCATAATCTAGGCGATATCATGAAGTTCGGTTCTGCGCTATCTGAAGAACTGAGGGGGAAGCACCAGAAGCGGAGCGTCCGCCCTCGCGTGGGCGACTCCGTCAGGATCGTAAGGGGCGAGTTCAAGGACATAGAGGGGAAGGTCACCAAGGTCGACCCGAGCCGAGGCGTAGTGAACGTCGATGGTGTGACAAGGGAGAAGCTGAAGGGAGGCACCGCTCCCGTCCCCATTCGCTCCTCCAACCTGGTAGTCACCTCGCTGACCCTGGAGGACAAGTTGAGGAAGCAGAAGATGGAGGTGCAGCAGTAGATGGGCAAGAAGGGAGGGCGGAACAAGCTGAAGCGCCTCGCAGCGCCACGGAGCTGGGACATCTCCCGCAAGTCTGACAGGTTCGTGTTCAAGCCGATGCCCGGGCCACACCAGATCTCGTCTTCGTACCCGCTCGGGGTGGTCCTCAGGGACATGATGTCGGTGGCAGCCCTCTCGAAGGAGCTGAAGTACATCGTCAAGACTGGAAAGGTGCTGGTGGACGGCACGGTGAGGGAGACCTCCCGGTTCCCCGTCGGCCTGTTCAACATAGTGAGCGTCCCTGCCGAGGGGGCCGACTACCGCCTGGTCCCGTCCCCCAAGGGGCTCGTCCTTGCCAAGGTCGGCTCCGAGGAAGCGCGGACCAAGCTCTGCAGCGTCCGCACGAAGACGAAGATCAGGGGCGGCCACATACAGTACGGGTTCCACGACGGCAGGTCGCTGGTGGACGACGCCCTCAACCTGGCCCCGGGGGACGCGGTGCTCCTCGAGGTGCCGTCTCAGAAGGTGGTCGGCCAGGCGAAGCTCGCGAAGGGCTCGCTGGGCCTCGTGCTCACCGGTGACAGGGCAGGCCAGCTCGGCAAGATAGCAGAGGTGAAGAAGGGGACCATATCACGCGAAAGGATGGTCAGGCTCACCCTCCCCAGCGGAGACGCAGAGGTGCCTTCGCGGCTCGTCTTCCCTGTGGGGACCACCGCACCCATGATCACGGTAGGAGCTGGAGCCAGTTGAGCCAGAAGGCCGTCCAGCAGAACCCGATGAAGAGGATAGGGGTGGGCAAGGTAGTGGTGAACATCGGCCTGGGCAAGTCAGGGGAAGCCATCGAGAGGGGGAAGAAGGTCCTCGAGCAGGTCACCGGCCAGGCCCCCACGCAGACGAAGGCGAAGAACTCGGTGAGGGACTTCGGGATCCACAAGGGGGAGCCCATCGGCGTCGTGGTCACCGTTAGGGGAGAGGAGTGCGTGCCACTCATCACGAAGCTGCTGGCCGCGAAGGAGAAGAAGCTGCAGGAGTCCTGCTTCGACTCGCGCGGGTCCATCTCCTTCGGGATAAAGGAGCACATCGAGATACCGGGGATCCGCTACGACCCCGCCATCGGCATCCTGGGCATGAACGTGTCTATCCTGCTCGAGAGGCCGGGCTTCAGCGTGGCACGGAGGAACAGGCGGACCTCTAGGGTCGGCAAGGCCCACCTGATCAGCCGGGACGAGGCGATCCAGTACTTCAGGGACAACTTCGGAGTGACGGTCATATGAAAGAAAGACATCCAAAGGAGCGCAAGTACGGCAAGTCCACCCACTACTGCAAGAGGTGCGGACAGTACGGGGCGGTCATAAGGTCATACGACCTCGTGCTATGCAGGCAGTGTTTCAGGGAGGTAGCGGAGAAGCTTGGCTTCAGGAAGTACGACTAGGTGAGCTTTGGATGCCAGCCACAAACGTCCTCGCAAACCTCTTCGCGAGCCTCCAGAACGCGGAGATGAGGAACAAGAAGGAGTGCGTGGTCATCCCAGCCTCCAGCCTCGCCAGCGAGGTCCTCAGGGTGCTCCAGAAGCGGAGGTACATCGGCGAGTTCGAGCACATCGACGACGGCGTCGGAGGGAAGCTCAGGGTTCAGCTCCTCGGGAGGATCAACAAGTGCGGCGTCATCTCCCCCAGATTCCCCGTAAGGTCGCTCAAGCTGGTGGACTGGGAGCACAGGTATCTCCCAGCGGTGGGGGTCGGCACCCTGATCGTATCCACCCCCCAGGGGGTAATGTCGCACGTCGAGGCCCAGGAGAAGAAGATCGGCGGGAGGCTCATCGGGTATGTCTACTGAGTCCGCCAGCGAGACCTACGTGACCCTGCCGAGCGGGGTCGCCGCTTCCATGTCGGGGAGGTTCATCTCCGTCAAGGGGAAGCTGGGGGAGGCGAAGAAGAACTTCGAGAAGATCAACGTGAACATCTCCGTCCAGGGGGACAAGGTCGTCCTGTCGCCCTTCTCAAAGAAGAAGAAGGACAACGTCATAATCAACACGGTCACCAGCATCCTGAACAACATGGTCACCGGGGTGACCAAGGGGTACACCTACAAGGTGAAGGTGGTCTACGCCCACTTCCCGATCACCGTGAAGACCAAGGGGAAGCAGGTCCTGGTGGAGAACTTCATGGGGGAGCGGTCCCCGAGAGTCTCGGCAATCGTCGGCGACTGCAAGGTCACAGTCGACGGGGACGACGTCATCGTGAAGGGGGTCTCCGTCGAGGACGTGGGCCAGACCGCCGCCAACATAGAGCTGGCGACCAAGGTCAGACGAAAGGACCAGAGGGTGTTCTTGGACGGACTCTACATATACCATAAGGAGGAGGGCTCGTAAAAACCATGCCGAAGGCGAAGCAGTCGGAGGAGGCGCGCATGAAGGCCCTGGTAGCCAAGCGCAAGCTGGCCAACGATTCGAGGCCCGCCTTCGTGAGGCAGGAGAGCTGGCGCTACGTCAGGATACACCCCGAGTGGAGGAAGCCCAAGGGCGTGGACAGCAAGATGAGACGCCAGGACAAGGGGTGGCCGGCGCTCGTCAGAGTGGGGTACCGCGGCCCGGCAGACGCAAGGGGGCTGCACCCGAGCGGTCACCTGGAGGTCGTCGTCCACAGGCCCGCCGACCTCGCCGCCCTCGTACCGGGACGTGACGTCGCAAGGATCGGGGGGACGGTCGGGGCGAAGAAGCGGGCGTCCATACTCGAGAGGGCCACCGAGCTCGGCATCAGGGTCGTAAACCCGACAGGATTGAGAGTGATTGAATCTAAAGAGTAAGAGGCGGCTCGCGGCGTCCGTCCTCGGCGTGGGCGCCGACAGGATCATCTTCAACGACGAGTACTCGGACCTGATACAGGACGCCATCACCAGGAGCACCATAAGGGGGCTCGTCGGCTTCGGGGCCATCACGGTCGCGCCCAAGAAGGGGGTGTCCCGGGGAAGGTTCAGGGCCAGGTCAAAGAAGCTCAAGCGGGGCCGTGGGGCGGGATCCACCGAGGGCAAGGCCACTGCCAGGAACCCCAGGAAACGGGCCTGGATATCCAAGGTCAGGGCGCTCAGGTGGAGGCTGAAGGTCGCCAAGGAGAGGAAGGAGATCAGCAACGGCGACTACAAGCGGCTCTACAAGCAGGTGAAGGGCGGCCAGGTCAGGGGAGTCAAGCACGTCCTCGACCTGCTGAAGGAGACGAAGAAGTAATGGCAGTGCACGTCCAGCTGCTAAGAAGGAGGAGGCAGGGGGTCACCGACTACAGGTCCAGGCGCAGAGCCATCACCTCGCACAGGCCGCTGCTCGTGGTGAGGGTCTCCAACAAGAACGTCACCGCCCAGTTCGTCCGCCCGACCGTGAAGGGGGACGTCGTCCTCTCATCCTCGCACTCGAAGGAGCTTGCCAAGGCCGGCTGGCACGGGTCGGCGAAGTCAATCCCGGCGTGCTATCTGCTCGGGCTGCTCGCGGGGAAGAAGGCCCTCGCGTCCGGGGTGAAGGAGGCGGTGGCCTACAACGGCCTCATCCCGTTCATCCGCGGCTCGCGGGTGGCTGCGCTCCTGAAGGGCGTGGCCGACGCCGGAGTCGAAGTCCCGGTAGGCGAGGAGGCGTTCCCAGACGAAGGGAGGATGTCTGGCAAGCCCATAGCCGAGTACGCGGCGAAGCTCGCGGCCGAGGACAAGGAAGCGTACTCCAGGAGCTTCGGAAGGCTGGTGAAGGGCGGCTTCCGGCCGCAGGACTATCCGGCTGAATTCGAAAAGGTCAAGGCTTCGATCTCGGGGGCGGCCAAGTGATGGCATACCCGAGGCGCGAGCGCCAGGAGGAGGAGCAGGTCTGGCTCCCGAGGACCAAGCTGGGCCAGCAGGTCAACGATGGCAAAGTCACCTCCCTGGACGAGATATTCAGGAGCGGCCAGAGGGTCCGCGAGGCTGAGATAGTGAGGAAGCTCCTCCCCGACCTGAGGAACGAGGTCGTCGGGGTGAGCGTGGTCCAGAAGCAGACCGACGCTGGGGAGCTGACCCGCTTCCTGGCCGTGGTCGCGGTCGGCAACGGAGCCGGGTGGTTCGGGGTCGGCAAGGGGAAGGCCATGCAGACGAGGGAGGCCATCGAGAAGGCCACCACGGCGGCGCTCCTCAACATCATCCCGGTGAAGCTCGGGTGCGGCTCGTGGGAGTGCAGAGACGGAAGGCCCCACTCGGTCCCCTACAAGATCAGGGGAAAGGCGGGGAGCGTGACCGTAGAGATTATCCCGGCGCCGAGGGCGCTCGGCCTCGTCGCAGGCCCAGCCCTCAAGAACCTGCTGCAGCTGGCCGGGGTCAAGGACGCCTGGGTCAGGACCTTCGGCTCAACCAACACCATGTCGTCACTGGCGAACGCGGTCTACGACGCATTCAAGATGTCGCACGGACTCAACGTATAGGTGGGCGATGATGACTCTAATCCTCGCAGTGAACCTTCACGGCTCGATCAACAGCTCGGCCCCGGTCAGGAAAGCGCTCAACGAGCTCTGGGTGGCGAAGAAGTTCTCCGCATCAGTGGTCGCGGACGACGCCCCCACCCTCGGCATGCTGAAGCTCTGCAAGGACTACATCGCGTGGTCCCCCGTAGACGAGGGGCTCCTCGCCGACCTGCTCACCAAGCGCGGGATGGTCAGCACGGCGAAGCCGCTGGACGCCGCCGCCCTCAAAGGGCTGGGGCTCAAGAGCCACAAGGACCTGGCGGCCAAGATGGTGAAAGACCAGTCTAGGCTCTCGGCGGTCGCAGGCGTACTCCCCTACTTCCGGCTCGCTCCCCCCAGGGGAGGCTTCAGGCGCTCGATGAGGCGGCAGTTCAGCGAAAAGGGGCTGCTTGGGAGCAACCCGAAGCTGGAAGAGATAGTCAGGAGGATGTTCTAGAGTGCCGACCAGAGCCCGCAAGGGAAGGCGGTACAGGGGCATGAGGACCCACGGCTACGGGCAGATAGGCCAGCACCGCCACTCCGGAAAGCAGGGTGGGCACGGCAACGCCGGGCTCCACAAGCACAAGTGGAGCTGGCTGATAATCAACGACCCTGACCACTTCGGCAGGGACCCGTTCAGGCCTCCGGGGTACGTCCGCCCCGCGAAGTGGGCCAACGTGGGGCAGCTCGACGCCCTTGCCAAGGGCCAAAAGTCGCTGGACCTCGCGTCCCTGGGCGTGGGCAAACTCCTCGGCTCTGGCGAAGTCGGCGGCGCCTACGAGGTGAAGGTCGCATCCTTCACAAAGAAGGCTCAGGCTAAAATAGAGGCCGCGGGCGGAAAAATCCTGGTCCAGGAGTAAGCCTCACCCATTGGCTTCGCTGCGAGAATTCATCAAGAGTGTAGGCACAGTCCTCCCCGAAATCCCGAAGCCCGAGAAGAAGCCCTCGCTCAACGAGCGTTTCATCTGGACCGCGATCGCCATGGTCGCCTACCTGGTCATGGCCACCACCCCGCTCTTCGGCCTCTCCGGGACGGCGGCCGCGAACAACTCCTCCACCTTCCTGAGGGTGGTCTTCGCTTCAGCCCAGGGGACTCTGATGACCCTGGGGATCGGGCCCATCGTCACCGCGGGGCTGATCCTCCAGCTGCTGGTGGGTAGCGACATAATCAAGCTCGACATGAGCGACTCGAGCGACCGTGCCATCTTCGGCTCCGCCACGAAGTTCCTCACCCTCATAGTCATAGTGGGCGAGTCTCTGGCCTACATCTACGGAGGCGCCCTGGGGGTTCTCGCCACGAACCAGGAGCTCATCATCTTCGTCCAGCTGGTGATTGCCAGCCTCCTCGTCCTGCTGCTGGACGAAATGATCCAGAAGGGCTGGGGGATAGGGAGCGGGGTCAGCCTGTTCATCCTCGCCGGGGTCTGCCAGACGGTGATGTGGTACACCTTCTCGCCCATCCAGTTCCAGCCCTCGCGGGGCGTGTTCCAACTCTTCGGGTTCATCCCAGAGGCCATAAGCGAGTTCTTCAACAACAACGTCAGCTCTGTGCTCATCAGGGACTTCAAGTATCCGAGCCTCCTCACCTTCTCTCTCACGCTGGTGATGATCCTCGTCCTCATCTACGTCGAAGGGATAAGGATCGAGCTCCCGATCACGTCGATAAAGTACAGAGGGTTCCAGGGGGTCTACCCGATCAAGCTCCTGTACGTGTCGAACATCCCCGTCATACTCGTTTCAGCCCTCGGAGCCAACGTGACCTTCTTCGCCAGGCTGTTGGCAAACTACAACTCGAGCAACCCGCCCTGGTGGTTCCACTACATCGCGCAGTTCCCCGCCGCGAACTCCACCAGCGGGTCCCAGCCCATAGGCGGGCTGGTGT
The DNA here is from genome assembly GCA_027320175.1 of Nitrososphaerota archaeon. Lineage (GTDB taxonomy): Archaea > Thermoproteota > Nitrososphaeria > Nitrososphaerales > Gagatemarchaeaceae > UBA183. The sequence goes on along the minus strand of DAHVLU010000015.1, from coordinate 15,098 downwards.
ACTACCTCACTCCCCCCCAGTCCTTCCAGCAGACCCTGGCTGACCCCGTCCACTCGGTCGTCTACCTGCTCTACCTGGTGGGCATGGCCGTTGTCTTCGCCAGGCTCTGGGTCGAGATCGGCGGCCTGAACCCGCGCGCCGTGGCGAAGAACCTGATGGACGCCGACGTCCAGGTCCCTGGCTTCAGGAGGTCAGGGCTCTCCATCGAGCAGATGCTGAACCGGTACATCCCGACGCTCACCATCATAGGCGGTATCCTCATCGGGCTGATCGCCGGGGTCTCCGACCTCTTCGGCGTCTTCGGCACCGGCATCGGCATCCTCCTGATGGTGGACATCATACTCCAGTACTACCAGATGCTGCTGAAGGAGCAGGTGGAGGAGATCTCCCCGGCCCTGGCAGGTCTGATAGGGGCGAGCTGACAGATGGGGCTCCGCGCGGTCGTCGTAGGGATACCCGGGGTTGGCAAGACCACCGTGGTCGACAAGGTCGTCTCGGGCTACAAGGGAGCGAGGCTTGCAAACTTCGGGACCCTCATGCTCGAGACCGGGGTCTCGATGAAGATGGTGAAGCACCGGGACGAGCTCAGGAAGCTCACGGTCGAGAGTCAGAGGAAGCTGCAGAGGGCCGCCGCGTCGAGGATCGCGCGGATGAAGGACAAGCTCGTCGTGGTCGACACTCACCTGTTCATCAGGACCCCGGAAGGGTTCTGGCCGGGCCTCCCCTTCGAGGTGGTCAGGGCGATGAAGCCCACCCACCTGGTCCTGGTCGAGGCGAGCCCGGAAGAGATCTCCGCCAGGAGGGCTGCAGACACCACGAGGTACCGCGACGCGGTGACGAGCGAGAGCCTGATTGAAGAGCTCGCGCTCGCGAGGAGCTTCCTCACAGCTTCGTCCACGCTCACGGGCGCCCCCATGACCATCGTCAGGAACGGCCATGGGATGCAGGACGAGGTCGCCTCGGCAATCGTCAAGATGCTCATGGGTGCGACCAAATGATCGCGAAGAACAGGGCCAGGTCCCAGCAGGGACAGGGCTCCGGCGGGACCAGGATCGTTACCTACGTCCTGATCGGGGTGATCGCGATCCTGGTAGGGTACTTCGTCGTACTCCCTGCCTTCACCCCCCGGGCAGCGGTCACGACCACCACCACGGGCCCCACCTCGTCGGCGATCGCCTCCCTCAACCCAGGCACCGACATCTCCGGAGCCTCGGTCACGGTCACGGGCAAGGGCTTCACTGCCGGGTCCAACGTCAGCATCACCTTCGACGGCACGGCGGTGGCCGTGACGAACAGTTCTACCCAGGCCGCCAGCTGCAGGACCAGCGGGAGCGGGGCCCTCGCCGCATGCACCTTCTGGGTCCCCCCCAACTCGGCCTCGGGCTCCCACGTAGTCGCCATCACCGCCGGCACCACAACGGCGAAGGCGACCTTCAGGGTCCCCCAGTACATCCCTCCGGTCTCGACGGTGCTCGTCACCCTCACCTCTGTCTCGCTGGGCATCGTCACGCAGCTGGTAACCAAGCGGGTGGTCGACCTGAACGCCGAAAGGAGGATGAGGGCCGAAGTGAACGCCTTCAACAAGGAGAAGCGCGAGGCGACCCTCGCCAAGGACAAGGCGAAGCTGGACAAGCTGAAGAAGCGCGAGCTCCAGGTCCAGCAGGAGCAGTTCAAGGTCCAGCGGGCCAGGCTCAAGGTCACGGCCATCACTTTCGTCCCGCTGCTGGGCGTCTACTATCTGATGGCGACCCTCATGGGAGGGTACGGCGTGATAGTGGCCTACACCCCGATACCGATCCCCTACTTCTCAGGGGTGACACAGAACCCGTCCGTGTTCCAGGTCAGCCTCTTCTGGTGGTACTTCCTGAGCTCCTTCAGCTTCTCCACCATGCTGGGCAGGCTGCTCCACACCACACCCTAGGGGCCCTAGTTTGAAGGCGATAATCATCTCCGGGATGCCGGCAGTGGGCAAGACCACCGTGTCGAGGCAGGTCGCCGAGGCCCTCGGGACGCCCATGGTCGGCGGCGGGGACGTTCTGAAGGAGATGGCGGTGGAAGAAGGGTACACCCCGGGAGGGGACGACTGGTGGGACAAGGGAGACGGGATGAAGTTCCTCCAGGAGAGGAAGCGCTCCTCCGACTTCGACAAGGAGGTGGACGCCAGGCTCATCGCGAAGGCGAGGAAGGGAGGGGTCGTGATCACCAGCTACCCTGTCCCGTGGCTCACGGCAGACGGGGTGAAGGTCTGGCTCTCAGGGGGGGTCGGCAGCCGGGCCGCGAGGATGGCGAAGAGGGACGGCATCCCGGTGAAGAAGTGCAGGGAGATCTTGTCTGTCAGGGACACGGAGAACTTCAAGCTCTACAAGAAGATCTACGGCATCGAGTTCGGCAAGGACCTGAAGCCCTTTGACCTTGTGGTGGAGACTGACGACATCGACGAAGCGAAGGTCGCTGAAATAGTGATACGCTACGTGAAGAGCAGAAGGGACTGACGTGCCTCCTCAGAGAATGGTGGTCCTGGACGAGGAGGAATCAGACACGACCCACGGGTCCGACCCGAGGTCGCGACCGGTCCAGGCCCTGCTCGAATACGGGCTGGTCCCCCTCGACAAGCCCCGCGGCCCCACCAGCCACGAAGTCGTCGCCTGGACCCGGCGGCTCCTCGGGATGGAGAAGGCCGGCCACAGCGGCACCCTCGACCCCCCCGTCTCGGGCCTGCTCCCCATAGGCCTGGGCCAGTCCACCAGGGCCCTGAGCCTCCTCCTGATGTTCCCCAAGGAGTACAAGGGGGTGATGAGAATCCATTCGTCCGTGCCGCGGAAGGAGCTCGACAGGGTGCGGGGGGAGTTCACCGGCGAGATCTTTCAGCGCCCCCCTCAGCGCTCCTCGGTGAGCCGCCAGACGCGGAGCCGGACCATCTACGAGCTGGAGGTGACCGAGTCAGAGGGGAACCTGCACCTCTTCAGGGTCCTCTGCCAGTCGGGGACCTACATCAGGAAGCTCGTCTACGACATGGGCGAAGTGCTTGGGGTCGGCGCCACCATGGTCGAACTGAGGCGCACGAAGGTCGGCCCGCTGACCGAGGAGAAGGGGCTGGTAACCCTGCACCAGCTCAACGACGCGGTCTTCAGGCTCAAGGAGGGGGACGAGGGTCCCCTGAGGAAGGCGGTCGTGCCCATAGAAGAGAGCCTGGGAGACATCCCGAAGGTCGTGATGCGCGACTCGGCCGTGGACGCCGTCTGCCACGGGGCGAGGCTGGGGCTCCCCGGGGTCCTCGCCGTCTCCGAGGGGGTCAAAAAGGACGACGCCGTCGCTCTGCTGAGCGCGAAAAGGGAGCTGGTCGCCATCGGGAAGGCCCTGATGTCTGCCGACGAGATCCAGTCGCAGAAGAGGGGGCTCGCCGCCACGACCGAGCGGGTGGTGATGAAGGCCGGGACCTACCCTCGCATGTGGAAGTCGCACAGGGCCAAGGCCGGCGCGACCAACGCGCCGGGTTGAGGTTTTAAGCGCCCCCGGGCGGGCCTTCGAACGCCGGGATCGCCTAATCTGGTAGGGCGCAGGCCTGGAAACCTAGTCCAGCCAGCCTGTCTCGCGAAAGCGGGATCTGGGTTCAAAATCCTTTCCGGATGGAGAGGGGGGAAGTCCCAGTCCCGGCGCTCAATCCAAAACGCTATAAGCAGTCGAATCAAGTGGAAGTCAAGTGAAGGGTTCCGCTTCCGACCTCCGGGTCGGCCTCACTTTCGACGACGTCCTGCTGGTCCCCAACTTCTCCGACGTGAAGTCCCGCAGAGACGCAGACACCCGCACCCGGTTCTCGAGGAGGATCAAGCTCAGCATCCCGGTAGTCAGCGCCAACATGGACACGGTGACCGAGTCGTCCATGGCCATCGCGCTCGCCCGGCTGGGCGGCCTGGGGGTGATACACCGGTTCCTCTCGGTGGAGGAGCAGGTCGCCGAGGTGCTGAAGGTCAAGAGGTCCGAGGGCGTCGTCATCGAGGACCCCGTCACGCTCGGCCCCGACAGGCCCGTCCGCGAGGCGGTGGCCATCATCAGCGACAGGGACGTGGGCGGGATAGTGATAGTCGACGGGTCCAGGAAGGTCGTGGGGCTGCTCACCCGCCGGGACATAACCCTGGAGGACGACCTGGGCAGGAAGGTGAGGGAGGTGATGACCCCCAGGGCGAAGCTGATCACCGCGCGCAAGGGGGTCTCCATGGAGGAGGCGAAGAAGATCCTCCACTCCAACAAGATAGAGAAGCTCCCCCTCCTCGACGGCAAGGGGAACCTCGCAGGCCTCATCACTTCGAAGGACATCATGAAGCGAAAGCAGTTCCCCTCTGCGACCAAGGACGCCAAGGGGCGCCTGAGGGTGGCGGCGGCCGTCGGGGTGAAGGGTGACCACCTGGAGCGGTCCCGGAGGCTGCTCGACGCAGGGGCGGACGCCCTGGTCGTGGACATCGCCCACGGCCACTCGGCCTACGCCGTCGACACCCTGAGGGGGATCAAGAGGGAGCTGGGAGACGTCGAAGTGGTTGCCGGGAACGTAGCCACCGCGAGGGGGGCGCTCGACCTGATCAAAGCGGGAGCCGACGCGGTCAAGGTGGGGGTGGGCTCGGGGAGCATCTGCGTCACCCGGGTGGTCACCGGGTCCGGGGTCCCGCAGCTCACAGCGATAATGGACAGCGCCCGGGGGGCCGCCGACAGCGACGTCCCCATCATCGGGGACGGAGGCATCCGCGTCCCGGGCGACGTCACCAAGGCCCTGGCGGCCGGCGCCTCGTCAGTGATGGTCGGGAGCCTCTTCGCCGGGACCGAGGAGAGCCCCGGCCCGACCATCCTCCGGGAAGGGGTCAGGTACAAGCTCACGAGGGGGATGGCCTCCCTGGCGGCCACCGTCGACCGCAGGGTCAGAGAGACCAGGACGACGGGGCTGGGGGAGGACGAAGTGATCGAAGAGGTCATCCAGGAGAACGTCCCCGAGGGGGTCGAAGGGCTCATCCCCTACAAGGGGCGGGTCGAGGAGGTGGTCAAGCAGCTTGTCGGCGGGCTCAGGTCAGGGATGAGCTATACAGGGGCCCATTCGCTGGCAGAGCTGATCGAGAAGGCCGAGTTCATGCGGATAACTTCGGCGGGGTACAGGGAGAGCCTCCCCCACGACATACAGAAGGTGGTCTGACACGGCCAACCTCTCCGTGGTGGGCCTCCAGTGGGGGGACGAGGGCAAGGGGAAGATCGTCGACTACCTCGCCGGGGGCTTCGACGCGGTGGCCCGCTTCAACGGCGGGAGCAACGCGGGGCACACCGTCGTCATCGGCGACAGCAAGCACACCTTCCACCTGATCCCCTCGGGGGCCCTGAAAGGCAAGCAGCTCCTCATCGGGGCGGGGGTCGCAGTGGACCCGGCCGTCCTCGCCGAGGAGCTATCCCTCCTCCCGGGGGAAGCGAGGAAGAGGCTCCTGGTCGACGGGCGGTGCAGCCTCGTCACCCCGGCCGACAAGGAGTTCGACGTCAAGGTAGAGGAGGCGCGCGGCGAGTCTGCCATCGGCACCACCAGGCGGGGGATAGGGCCGTCCTACGCCGTCAGAGCCCTCAGGCTCAGCCCGCGGGTCAGCGACATAGTGGCTGGCTTCGACTTCAGTGCGCTCACCAAGTTCTACGAGGGGCTGTCCTTGGACACCAGAGGCATCGGTCCCTGGGCGGCGGAGGCGAGCGAGCTCCTCAGTGGGGTGGCCGGGGACGTCGCCCAACGCGTCACCGACGTCGCTGGGGCCGGGGGGAGCGTCCTGTTCGAGGCGTCTCAGGGGACCCTCCTCGACCTCCTTCACGGCTCCTACCCGTACGTGACCGCCACCCACACCACTTCGAGCTACATCCCTGCCGCCCTCGGGATCTCCCCTCGCCTGGCCGGCGAGCCGCTCGGGGTGATGAAGTGCTACAGCACGAGGGTGGGCGCAGGGCCCTTCCCCACCGAGATCGGGGGTCCGCAGGCGGAGAGCCTCCGCGCCCTGGGGAAGGAGTACGGCGCGACCACGGGCCGTCCGCGGAGGGTGGGGTGGCTCGACATCGTCGCCCTACGCTATGCCGTCCGGCTCAACGGCGTCGAGGAGGTGGCCGTCACCAAGCTGGACGTCCTCTCCCAGGTGAAGGACGTGAAGGTCTGCACCGCGTACAAGCTGCAGGGGAGCGAGGTCACCGACTTCCAGCGCGCATCCGGCCGCCTCGACGAGGTGGAGCCCGTGCTCGAGTCTCCGTTCTCCCTGCAGGGCGCAGACTTCGGCGCCGGACTCCCCCCGGCGGTGAAGCAGTTCGTCGGCTACGTCGAAGACGAGCTTGGCGTCGCGGTGAAGGTCGTTTCGCACGGCGAAGAGAGGTCGAGGACCATTGAGCTATGACTCCATCTCCCCGATAGACGGGAGGTACCGCCGGGAGGCCGCCGGCCTGGAGCGGTACTTCACAGACAGGGCGCTCATGGAAGCGCGGGTCACGGTCGAGCTGTCGTACCTCAGGCTGCTGGTCAGCCTCGGGGTGGCACCGAAAGGGAAGGTCCCCAAGGTCGCCGCCGACATGGCCGAGCTGGCGAGGCTCGAGGAGAAGCTGGGGCACGACGTCAAGGCCGTGGAGGTCTACCTCAGAGAGGCCCTGCAGAAGTCTGGCTCGCCCGCCCTCGCGCCCTTCGTGCACCTCGGGCTGACAAGCGAGGACACGAACAGCCTCTCTTACGCCGTCCTGCTGAAGTCCGCCATGGGCAGGTCGCTGGTCCCCGCATATTCGTCCCTCGCCACAGGCCTGGCCCGCCTGGCTGCGGCCGAAGCAGAGACCGCGATGGCGGCGAGGACCCACGGGAGGCCGGCCGTCCCCACGACCTTCGGGAAGGAGATGGCGGTGTTCGCGGTCAGGCTGGCCGAAAGGGTCTCCTCCCTGGCCAGGCTGACACCCATGGCGAAGTTCTCCGGGGCCGTGGGGACCTACGCCTCGTTCGGCCTGCTGGCAGACATCGACTGGCCCGCCGAGCTCGCCCGGTTCGTCGCCGGCTTCGGGGTCGAGGCGTCGGCGTACTCGACCCAGGTCGTCCCGGGGGAGAGGCTCTCTGACATCCTGCACTGCGTCATCAACATCAACCAGCTCGTCACATCGCTCTCCAAGGACCTTTGGACCTACCAGGCCCTGGACTACGTCCACTTCGCCCGTCCGGGGAAGGTGAGCTCTTCGACGATGCCGCAGAAAGAGAACCCGGTGGACCTCGAAAACGCCGAGGGGCAGGCCGACATTTCGAACTCACTGCTGGTGATGATGGCCTACAGGCTGCAGCAGACGAGGCTCCAGCGGGACCTCTCCGACTCGGTGGTCCGCAGGATGCTCGGCCAGGCCCTGGCGCACTCTCTCATCGCGTGCAACAGGCTGGCAGGCTCCCTTGGCGCCGTCCGGGTCGAGCGCAGGGCCATGCAAGAGGACCTCAGGAGACACCCTGAGGTGCTCGCGGAGCGGGAGCAGATACGCAGGCGGCTGGCGGGGGACGCCAGGGGGTACGAGAAGGTGCGGGGGTCATTGGCGGCAGGGAAGTTCGTCACCGACTCCGAGCCGACAGAATACCTCGGCCGCTCGGTTGAGCTGGCGCGGGACTGCAGGCGGGTCGTCCGCGACCTTCTCGGTCCGGGGCGGCGCAGCGCGGCAAGTTCCCGCTAGTTCTTGAACACCCAGGAGAGGTCCGGAGGATGGCTCCGGCCCGACGTCTTCTCGCCGAGCGCGTGGGCCACGATCGGGAGCGCCAGCGTGATGTCGGCATAGAGGGTCGCTTTCTTCGCGTCGGACTTTATCTTCCCCCAGCTGATCGCCTCTTCTAGGGTGCACCCCGACAGGCCCCCCCACTGCGGGCTGTCTGCCGTGATCTGGATGGCGTACTCGTGCGGGGTCTCTTCCTCCCCGCCCTTCGACAGAGACTTGATTATGGTGGAGAGCTGGATCGTGTCCTTGGGGACACCGCCCCCGAGGTATACCACCCCGGTCCGCTTGGTCCTCTCCGCTATCTGGGCGAGCTCTTCCATGTCCTTGGTCTGGTCGAGCCTGACCATCTTCCCCTTCTCGCGGTTGAGGAGGCTCAGCGCGACGCCGTAGCCGCTGTCGATCAGCCCCGGAGAGTAGACCGGCACCTTTGCCCTGTGGGCGGCGGCGACGATGCTGTCTATCCCCTTCTTGTTCAGGTACCCCCCGAACTGGTAGAGGAACTCGCGGGTCGAGTAAATCTGCTTCGGGTCGAGGGTGTTCGCGAAGTTGTAGATCGTCCTCTCGAGCTTCCTGTACTGCATCTCGTCTGCGTAGACGTCGTAGAACCTGTCGACCTTCATCCTCAGCAGCGCTTCGTCGTCGGCGAGCCAGGTCCCCTGGTAGTAGTGGTACCCTAGGGCCTCCAGGATGTCTTCAGAGATGTTCGCCCCTGTGCTGACCACAACGTCCACGTATCGATTCTCCACCAGCCAGCGGATTATCTTCCACTGTCCCGTGGTGCTGAGGGAGCCGGTGAGCCCGAGGAAAACCGTCAGGTCCTTCTGCTTCGCCATCTCGGACCAGATCTTGGCCACCTCTCCGAGCTTCTTCCCCTGGAACCCTGTCTGGGACATCTCGTCGAGCAGACCTGAGATGCTCTTCTTGCCGACTTCTATCGTCGCGACTGGTTTTGAAAGGACCTCCTTCTTTGATACCACGGCGCAGCGTCTGGAGACTTCGCTTAATTGTTTTTGCGGGCCCGCCGCTCTGCCCGCCCCGGCTACTTTACGGTGACCGACTTTGCGAGGTTCCGCGGGTAGTCCGGGTCGTTCCGCCTGGCGACGGACATGTGGTATGCAAGGAGCTGCAGCGGGATCGCCTCGACAATGGGGGCGAACTTGGGCTGGACCCTGGGGACATGGATGTAGTGCCTGTACACCTCGTCCTTCTCGTCGGAGATGCCGATGACGTCGGCCCCCCTCGCTTTCAGCTCCTCGGCGTTCGACAGCGACTCGGCATGGACGGGCCCGCTCGGGTTGATCACGACCACCGGGGTCCCCTTCTCAATCAGGGCCAGGGTGCCGTGCTTGAGCTCGCTCGCAGGCATCCCTTCGGCGTGGATGTATGAGAGCTCCTTGAGCTTCAGCGCGCCCTCCAGGGCCACCGGGCTCTCGTACCCCCGGGCGACGAAGTAGAAGTCCGGCCTGTCCGCGTACTGGCGGACCAGCGCCTGGACCTGCCCCTCGCACTTCAGCGCCTGGGCGACAGCATCCGAAAGCTCTGCGAGACCCTCCGACTGCTTCCTCCCCAGGACCGCGTCCACCACGAGGTTGGCCACCACCACCTGGGCTGTGAAGCTCTTGGTGGCGGCCACCCCTACTTCTGGGCCGCAGTTGAGCAGGAGGACTCCATCGCTCTCCCTGGCCAGCGTCGACCCGGCAGCGTTCACTATCGAGTAGACCTTCGCGCCGCGCTTCTTCGCCTCCTTCACGGCTTCCATGACGTCGGCGGTCTCTCCGCTCTGCGAAAGGGCGACCACCACCGAACCCTTCCCCAAGAACTCGGTGTGCTCCTTGAGCTCCCCGGCGACGACGACGTCGGCCCTGAGCTTCGCCTCCTTGTTCAGCCTGAACTTCATCAGGAGCCCCGCATGGTACGAGGTCCCAGACGCCGTGATGTACAGCGACTTCGCCTTCCTGATCGCCTGGGCGAACTCTTCCACCTTCTCCGGGTCCTGGGCAGCCGCCGACACCACCGTCCTCGGCTGCTCGTTGATCTCCTTCAGGGTGTAATGGGCGTAGTCGCTCTTCGAGACGTCAGAGAGCTCCCAGGCCACCTGGTTGGGCTCCCGCTTCACCCTCTTGCCGTCAGGGCCGACGATCCTCACCGAGCCCTCTGTGATCTCGACGGCCTCGTAGTTGTCGAGGAATATCGTGCGGTCGGTGTGCCCGATGAACGCGAGCACGTCGCTGGCAAGGAACGTCATCCCCTTCCCGACCCCGACTATCAGCGGGGCGTCCTTGCGGGCCCCGGTCATGACATCTGGCGTGTCCTGGAACATCACCACAATGGCGTACTGCCCCTTCAGCTTCTTCACCGCCGCCAGGGTGGCCTTCAGCGGGTCCCTGAGCCTCTTGTACTCGTCCTCGACGATGTGGGAGATCACTTCGGTGTCCGTTTCGCTCTTGAACCTGTGCCCCTTCGCCTGCAGCGCCTTCTTCAGCGGGATGTAGTTCTCGATTATCCCGTTGTGGACGACGGCCACCGTGTCCCTGCACGATGCATGCGGATGCGCGTTCTCGTCGGTCACCCCGCCGTGCGTGGCCCACCGCGTGTGCGCCATGCCTGTGCTCCCCAGCATGGAGGACATCCGGTGCCTCCCCTCGATCTCGCTGACCCGCCCGGCGCCCTTCTTGACCCCCAGCCGGCCGCCGCTTATCGTGGCCATCCCGGCCGAGTCATACCCCCGGTACTCCACCCGCCTGAGGCCCTCCAACAGGATCCCTGCCACCGGCTCCTCGGCGACGCACCCGATTATGCCGCACATTGCCCCGCGTGCGGGGCCCCGGCGCTTTAAACCCCGCAAAAGACTCTCCTGTACCAATCAAAGCTGCCTGTGCACGGTCAGACCGTGAAGCGTCGGGCGCTGCAGGCCACCATGCAAAACCGTATATGTAGGGTGCGGCCCCCTGCCTCCATGCCGCGGGAGAAGATACTGTACGACCCGAAGTCGGAAGCCGGGCTGGCGAAGCGAGTCCTGGTCTCCGACAGGCCCGACGGTTTCAGGCCGGCGTCGGGGAGGCTGGGGCAGCGGATCCTGGCGCTCCTCTCGACCGGGCCGAAGTACCCCGCTGAGATGGCCCGCTCGCTGGGGGCCCACCACCAGACGGTCTACTACCACATCGGGCGGCTCGAGAAGGCGGGGCTCATTACGAAAGTGAGGAGCGAGCAGATCAGAGGGGGCGAGGCCAACCTCTTCGCGCTGGCGTCCGACGGCTACGCCGTGGAGTTCCCGGTCAAGGGGGAGCCCCTGCCGACCCTCAGGTCGTCGGGGAGGTCCAGGGCCCTCGGCCGGTTCTTCAAGGAGTTCCTCGACGACGGGGAGTTCGACGGCTGGGTCGTCGTCGGCTCGCCGATGGAACACGGGGCAGCAGGGACCCAGGCCCGCGACGGGCACTACGCGGTGCAGCTGGGCTTCGCCCTCGGGCAGTTCGTGAACCTCCCGGAGAAGTTCCCGGTGAAGCTCGACGTCGACCTTAGGGCCGAGAAGCTCCTGTCGTCCAACATGGTGGTAGTGGGGGGCCCGAGGAACAACGTCGTGGCCGAAGAGCTGAACGCTCGCCTCCCGTTCAAGTTCAGTCAGGGGGGCTTCTGGAGCGCGATAGTTGACGACCAAGGGAACGCCCACGCCTCAGAGCTCGACTCGCTCGTGGCCAAGATACAGAACCCATGGGACCCTTCAAAGACCTGCGTGGTGATCGCCGGGCTGACCGGCGCCGGGACGAAGGCAGCGATCATAGGGGTCTGCAACCACGCGGACGCCCTCTTCGCGAAGTACAGGTCCGGCCCCTTCGCCGCCCTCCTGCGCGGCGTCGACAGGGACGGCGACGGTAAGGTAGACTCCGTAGAAGTGACGAAGCAGACCTGAGGCCTAGGCCCTTCTTCCTCTGCGGCCGCCCTTCTTCCTGGTGGTGTCGTGAGGGATAGGTGTGGCGTCCTCGATCCTGCCTATCTTGAAACCAGCTCTGGCGATGGCTCTGATGGCGGCCTGGGCTCCCGGTCCTGGGGTCCTCGGGCCGGTCCCGCCCACGGCCCTCACCTTGATGTGCAGCGCCGTTATCCCCTTCGACTTCGCGACCTCGGAGGCGGCCGAAGCGCTCCTCATAGCCGCGTAGGGAGACGACTCGAACCTGTCCGCCTTGACGTGCCTCCCTCCAGAGGAGAAAGATATCGTCTCTGCGCCCGTCAGGTCTGTGATGTGCACGATGGTGTTGTTGTAAGAAGAGTAGATGTGGCATACCCCCCAGCGGTCGGCCAGGACTTCTTCTTCCGACATCTGGGTCACTGTGCCTGAGCCGGCTCGGCTGCCGGTTCCGCCTTCGCCTCGGGCGCCGCTTCAGGGGCTGCTTCCTCCTTCCCCTTGGCCCCTCCGGCGAGCGCTATGGTCCCCTCCTCTCTGCTCCCGACTTCATACCCTGGGACCGTGATCGTCCTCCCTCCCACCGAGACGTGCCCGTGGACAATCAGCTGGCGCGAATGAAGCGGCGAAAGGGACATCCCCTTCTTGAATACCATGGACTGCAGCCTCCTTGCGAGCATGTCCTCGACCGTAAGGCTGAGGATGTCGTCAAGGGTCGCCCCTTCTACGATCAGCCCTCTCCTGCTCAGGCTGTCCAGGAGCTTCTTCTCTTCGCGGAGCCTTACCGCCTGGGTCGCGGCGAGCAGGGTCCTCGCCTGCTTCCTTACCGAGCTGAGCTGGGTCTGCGCCTTCCAGAGCTCCCTCTTGTTCCTGAGTCCGAACGTCCCAAGGAGGTACAGCTCCTGCGCCAGCTGGTCCGCCCTCCAGGGGCTCCTCGGCCTGCTGTACTGCTTCCTTGACTTCTTGGGATCTCCCAATCTACTTCTCTTCCTTCTTCGTGGCCGCCTCCTTCGCGGCGGCTACCAGCGTCGCCTTCCTCACGCCGACCGTCCTCCCCTTCCTCCCTGTGGTCCTCGTCCTCTGGCCGCGCACCTTCAGCCCTAGGCCGTGTCTTACCCCCTTCCAGCTCTGGATGTTCCTCTCGTCTTCGATGTCGTTCTTCTGGATGAAGTCGAGGTCGGCGCCGAGGAGCTGTCTCGCCTCTCCAGTCTCCGGGTCGTTCCTCCTGTTGTAGAACCACTCAGGCAGGGCAGACTTCGTCGTGCTCTGAATCGCGGCCTCGATCTCCTTCACCTGCTCCTCGGTCAGGGTCCCGAGCCTCACCCGCGGGTCCAGGCTGAGCTTCGACGTGATGACGTTCGCAAAATTGAACCCGACCCCCTTCAGGTCCGAGAGGGCCACTATCAGCTTCTTCCCGCCCGCGAGGTCTCTCCCCGAGATCCTCACCAGGTGCCTGAACTCCTGGGCCTCCGACATATTCTGGGGCTGCCCTTCGTCCTTCGGATATAAGGTTTGAAGGCTCTCATGATGAAACCCCGACGGATTTGTCTCCGGACGCCTCGCTTTCAGGCTCTGTTGCGTAGTTAGTTGTTCTTCACCTCCGTTTCATTCTGGTTGGTGAGAGCGGCTCTCAGGAGGGTCAGCCACTTGTTCCCCTCGACCCCCACCCCGGCGAACTGTGCGGGGGTGCGGCCGTCCAACGCCTGATGAGGCTTCACGAAGTTGTAATGTATCCTCTGCCCCTCCGCGAGAGGGGTCTTCAGGGTCTTCCACCCCCTCTGAACCTTCACCCTCTCGCGGAGCGTCCCGTTCAGCCGTTCTATGCGGTTGTTGTTCTTGTGGGTCTTGTTGACCCCCGCGTATCTGACGAGCCGGGGCTTCGTCTCTCCCCCGAACCCATAGGCCACACCGTCGATGTATGAGCCGTGAGAGTCTGCTATCACCCTCTTGGGTTGCTGACCGTGGGAGTTGTTGTCTGCCTCCCTGAACGCGCCAATCGCGCCGACGTTGTTCCGGTAGGTCGAGAGGCGCGAGGCGAGAAGGAACCGCGTGTCCCTGTCCATGACGTTCCAGAGGTAGGCGAGGTGCTCCATCGCCTTCCCCTTCCCCTGCCTAACGTGGCCGCCCCTCATCTTGACGAACAGTTCGTCAGCGTGCCATGTCTCGGAGAGTTGAGGGGTCAGCGTGTTGGCATACTCGGAAATCTTCGGGACGAACTTCTGAATCCAGCGATAAATCGTGGCCGCGCTCATTCGGGTTCCGAGGTGGTCGCTGAGGGTGCGGGAAATCTTCCGGAGCGACATGCCCGAAAAGTAAAGGTCGAGGGTGAGGCTGACCGTCTCAGGGCTGTATCTCGACTTCTTGAGAAGCGAAGGCGTGAACTTGTGGGAGCAGTCCTTGCACCAATAGGTCTGCTTGGTCGGGGTCTTCCCGTAGCGTATGACCCTGATGCTCCCGCACTTGTCGCATTGAACCGCGTCCTCGGCGAAGACCTTGGGCTTCGGCTCGTTCCTGAGTTCGACCCTCGCGGCAATCCAGAACTTCACCGCGAACACATGCTTGCAGGCGTCTATCCTGTCGGCCCTGTTCACGAAGTCGGGGCAGTCGCAAGCCCAAGTCTGGCCGATGACCCTCACGCCGTATGAGACGGCTCGGTCTGTCTGAGATGGGACTTCAAAAGAACCGTCCTCCATCTCGGCTATCGAGGCGTGCTTGGCGATTTCCAAGCCCTTGGACTCGCGGGACTGCATTGCTAATCCCTGTCCAGCTCCATCCGTTCCGACTGATACGCTACAAACTCGGCGTATTGGTCAGCGTCCATCTCCATCTCGCGCTCTTGGGTGGTCATGCCCATATATCCATACGTCCATATAGTATTTAACACTATGGGAATATGGGAACAACAGAAGCATGAGATGCGTCTCGGTAGTCAATCTTTACCGCCTGCATAAATACAGGTTCCCATACAACCATAGACAATGACCAAGAAAGAAATCGTCGAACTCGACGATGAGTTGGACGAGAGATTCCGAAAGACGATAGCGAACGCAAAGGGACTCCACAAAGGAGTCATCAAAGAAGCCTTCGAAGAGGCAGTCGAGGCTTGGATTAAGAAGAACCAAAAGGGAAGAGAAACTTGACCGAAGAGAAGAAGCCCACTTGGGAAGAATACATCGAAGACGGACTCCGAGAGGCCGAGAAGGATATGCATCAGACGGAATTGCTAAGTCGAGAGGCGGACGGCGGTGGCTCAACAAGCATACATCCAAGTTGGGTCTATAGCGCAGATATCCGGATAGTTCGACTTTACAGAATCGTCGAGCATCTGGAAAAGAGACTCGCCATCCTGAACGACCTCATCGACCAGTTGTTGGATGCCGATAAGAGTGTCCCCAAAGAGGAAATACAGACGAGAGCGGAACTGCTTGGACTGTTCGTCCATGCCTTACGAGAGCGGACACAAGGAGCGTCCCCATAA
>DAHVLU010000005.1:0-20319 GCA_027320175.1 Nitrososphaerota archaeon | reverse complement strand
GTGGCCACGGCAGACTCCCAGATGATACACTCGCTGCGGGCTGCCCACGCCAGGGCTGTCACCCTGAGGCAGGGCAGGGTCTCGCTGAGCTAGTCCGACGTCCAGAAGCTATCGCTGAAGGCCCCGGTCTTCCTCTCATCTGGTTTTGTTCGGTATTCGGGTGATTTGAGAGGGGTGTTCGGGCCTGGGTGATTCAGAGGAACAAGAGGTTGTTCAGGACGGGGACGAAGGAGACGACCAGCCACACGAGAAGGACGATGAAGAGCATCTGCCCCCCCCACAGAATCGAGGCAAGTTCTCCTCCAAGAAGCATACGCGAGCAACGCAAAGATGACCGCATTACCGACTCTGAAGGCGACCAGCCCATTAATCCCAAGGAAGTCGAGAGCGAACACGCTCAATTTCCCTTTCTCCACGAGACCGAGGCTGAACCCCACGAGCGTGGTGAGAAGATCGAGGAGGTTCGCTACGGCAATAAAGGCAGAAACCCATGAAATCGCCTTCCGCGGAGGATATGCGTTCAGATGACGGATAAGGGATGGATTGGGTGCTGACACTCCTCCTTGTCCTCGTTGCCATTCTCATCATCCTTGGGTTGATTAACCTGACTAGCTGTCAGCCGAACGCTCTCAGAAACCACCCAGACAGCGAACAAGACCTCTCATATCGACCAAAGATTAAAATCGCTGACCGGACGGGGTGCCCCAGTTTCTGATTCATTCATGTTTGAGCTAGTCAACCTTGAGGACGTGGTCAGAGTCCCCCCGGACCGGTTCGGGTCGCCTCTGGAGAAGGTCGCGCTGGACCTGCTTAAGCTGAAGTACGAGAGCACCATCAACCCCGACCACGGCTACCTCGTGCTCGTCACCAAGGTCGACGTGGACCAGGTGGGGAAGATAATCGCAGGCGACGGGGCGACCTACCACAGGGTGAAGTTCGAAGTGCTGTCCTTCTTCCCGCTCAAGCAGGAGATCGTGGAGGGAGAGATAGTCGAGGTGACCGACTTCGGCGCCTTCGTGAGGGTGGGGCCGGCCGACGCGTTGCTGCACCTCAGCCAGATAATGGACGACTACCTGACGAGCGACGTGAAGTCAGGGATCATCACCGCCTCCCAGAGCAAGCGGACCCTGAGGGTGGGGAGCAAGGTGAGGGTGAGGATCACAGCCGTAAGCCTTGGTCACGGGATCTCCATGGGGAAGATAGGGGTCACCTGCAGGCAGCCCTTCCTTGGCGCGCTCGAGTGGATAGACGACGAAGTGGCGAAGGCGGGGAAGGCGCGCAAGGCAGAAGAGCGAACGGAGAAGTAGGATCCCATGAAAGAGCTGGCCTGCCGGAAATGCAGGATGCTGACCACGGAGAAGGCCTGTCCCAACGACGGGTCCACGGAGCTGAGCAACGAATGGTCAGGCCTGATCATTATCATCAACTCGGACAGGTCCCAGGTCGCCAAGACGCTTGGGATAACAAAGCCGGGAAGATACGCGCTGAAGGTCAGCTAGCCAGTTGCGCAGGGTGTACACGCTCCCTGAGAGGTTGAGGCCGAAGCTAGCGAAACCTCTCGGACGCGTGTTCAAGGCCGATGAAGTAGTCG
The DNA here is from genome assembly GCA_027320175.1 of Nitrososphaerota archaeon. Classification (GTDB taxonomy): domain Archaea; phylum Thermoproteota; class Nitrososphaeria; order Nitrososphaerales; family Gagatemarchaeaceae; genus UBA183. The sequence goes on along the minus strand of DAHVLU010000005.1, from coordinate 18,728 downwards.
GAGTCGAATTCAAGGATCTGGCTCGGCTCGCTTCGATGGTCATCACCGTGGGGGACAGGGTCACCGAGACCCTCGGAGAGGCGGGGCGGACCCCTGAGGTCCAGGTGGTCGATGGGTTCGAGAGGCGGACCAAGAGGGAGCCTCCGGAGCTCCCCTACCGGCGCCAGATCCGGGTGAAAAACCCCGCCGGGACGCTCACTTCGGGGGCGATATCCGGGATGCAGAAGGCGTTCGGCGGGACGAAACCTGTGCGGGTCCTCGTGGATGGTGAGGAAGACCTCATGGCCATGCTCGCCGTCGCCATGGCCCCCATCTCGTCGCTGGTGTTCTATGGCCAGCCGGGGGTGGGGGTGGTGGCGGTCAGGGTCAGCGCGGCGTCGAAGTCCAGGAACAGAGCCATTCTGGCAGAGATGGGGATAAAGGGGCTCCGCTAGCCTCAACTTAATATCCCCGCCAGATTCGGGCTGCCCGTTTGCCTGTAGAGAAGAAGTCAGAGTCAAAGGTCCTGGACAGGGCTTACGTCGAACTGTCCATGGACGACAGGGCAGGGAAGCTTTCGAGGAAGGACGCAATAGCCGCGGTCGCCCAGGAGCTCGGGGTGGCAGCGGAGAACGTGGCCCTGATCAGACTGGACGGAGAGTCCGGGACGATGAAGGTCAGGGGGAGGTTCTACGTGTACGGCTCGGCCGCGTCGAAGAAGCGGGTCCACCCCTCATATCTTGACGAGAGGATGCTCACCAAGGAGGAGAGGGAGAAGCTGAAACAGGAGAGGAAGAAGGCGGCGGCCCCGGCACCCGCGCCAGAGGCGAAGAAGTAGGCCATGTCCAAAGCTCCACCTCCCGCTCCGGCCCCAGCGGCCCCGGCAGCTCCAGCCCCGGCGGCGCCCGTCGAAGAGAAGAAGCCCGAGAAGAAGGAGAAGCCGAAGGCGCCCAAGAGGCGGATACAGGTCCACAAGCTCTACAAGGTCGAAGCAGAGTCGCTCGCGAGGCTAAGGAAGGACTGCCCCAGATGCGGCAAGGGGTACTTCATGGCCCAGCACGGCAACCGGCTTACCTGCGGCCACTGCGGCTACACCACATACACCCAGAAGAGCTAGGCGTAGGCTGACACCAGCTCACGCAGCATCTTGGCCATCCCAGGGGTGAGGAAGGGCCGGAACGGCCCGAAGTACTTCTGCCCCTTCGCTTTCGACACGCTGGCACCGTCGCCCCCCTTGACATACGAGTCCAGGAACGCGACCGCCACCTTCTTCATGGCGTCCTCCCTGACCGACAGCTTCGCCGTATAGTAGAGGAACTCGGCTATGTCCCAAGCCCGATCGCCGCCCGCCATGGCCTGCTCGAGGTCGGTCAAGTACAGCCCCTTCCCAGAAATGATCACGTTGCTGGGCTTTGCGTCCCCCAGGGCGACGCCCAGGGCGTGTATCTCTGCCATGAGCCTACCGTAGGCCGCCACCTCCTCGACGCCCCCCACACCCCCCTTGAGGTATTCGTTGATCCGAGAGGCGAGCGTCGGCCCGCCCACGAAGTCCTTGACCAGGATCCTTTCTGCAGGGGCGACGGCCAGGATCGGCGGGACCAGGACCCCCTTGCTCCTGAGCAGCAGGGTCATACCGTACTCCCTGTCCATGCGTGAGACCGGGCCCGTGCTGAACCTGTTCGCCGCCGAAGCCCATATCCCAAGGAGCGCCCACTTCAGGGACCTGACGTCGGTGTAGTTCTTGACGACGACGGCCTTCTCCCTGCTCGGGTCCTTGAAGGTGAGCACCCTGGTGGTGGAATAGGGCTCCCCGATGTCGCTCTCCTTCGTGGAATATGACTCGAACCCCAGCAGCCGGGCGAGCTCCTTGACGAGGAGAGAGGCGTCGGGGACCACCGTCCCTTCGGCGAGTCGGAGCAGCGACTTCGGCTCCTCCAGGGGGACGAAGGGCGGGGGGTTCTCCCTCATCCTGCGCAGCTTCGAGAGCGCTTCCCTGCTGAACACCGACGGCCCGACCCTCCCCGCGTAGCCGTGGATGGCGTACTGCGTCACTCCACGGGCGGTCACAGAGAAGAGGGACTGGACCCTGGTGAAGGCGTCGCCCCTGAGCTTCTCCGGGACCAACCTCACCCCGTCGGCCTCCGTTCGGAGGAACCCCCTGGGCTGGAGCGCCCGTGCCGCGGCCTCGAACCCCGAGGTCGAGACCCTCCTGTTCTCGTCGCCCAGCTCGCAGGTGTAGGTGTGGACGTAGCTGTAGGTGGCGGGGGGGTAGATGGCTGCCCTCCGGTGGAGCCTGTCGAAGAGGAAGTAGTCGTAGGGGACCAGCAGGTGCCTGCCGAACTCCCCGTAGTCGGACGAGAGCTCGAGAAGCGCCTCGACCAAGACCCTCTTCTTGAAGTCGAGCTCCACGGCGCTGAAAAGGTCCGGGTTGGTGATCGGTTCGTACACGTTGAGCAGCCTCCCCACCACGAACTCCCCCAGGTAGGACGAGCGCGCGTCCTGCTCCAGCATGTCCTGGTCCACGATGAGCGCGGAAGCCGCCACTGGGGAGTCGACGTAGCGGTATCTGATCCCCTCACGGAAGCGCTTGGACACGACGATCAGGTCGTAGTCGGAGTCGGGACGGGAGTACCCGGCGACCTTCGACCCATAGGCAGCTATCCCGGCGATCCTCGCCGGCTCCACCAGCGTCTCCGCGAGGTTGCCGAGGGTGCGCCTCTCGTCTGCTGTCAGTCTCAACTTGGCTTCTTCTCTTCCAGCTGGGCGACCTTCGCCAGCACCGCGGGGTCAAACTTGGTGGACGCGACCGCCCCCATCGGGAGCTTGACCCGGTTGTCTTCGGGCCCGACCCAGCGGATGGGAAGGTCCTTCGCGATCCAGGAGTCCCCGACCTTCTTGTTGAGCGCCTGATCTGATAGCTGCTCCTTGAATTTGCGGCTTACCAGGGAGACGAGGGCCCTGTCGGTGAAGATCAGCTTGGGGGGGACCACCCTCTCCGCGTCGGCGTAGGACGCCTCGTACAGCGTGGTGGCCACCTCGTCGCTGGTCACGTTCGTGGTGCTGAGCTTCCGGACGAGCTCGACGTAGTGGGTGAATTCGTGGGCCGCGACAGCTTCGACGGTCCCCTTGGTGCCGTAGGCCAGCAGCGCGGCGGTGAACTGGACCAAGATGAGCACGCTCCCGTTCAGGGTCGTGGGGATCACCCTGGCGAAGAGGACCCCCATCTGCCCGTACTCGTTCCCCGACTTCGACACCGGGAGGACAGGCTCGACGTAGTAAGGCGGGTACTTCAGGCCGCTCGCCTTCTCGACCCTCTGGACCGCGCCCTGGAGGTACTTCATCTTCAGCCTCACCCTCTTCGCCAGCGCCCTGGGCACCTTCTCCTGGGCGACGGCCTGGTCGAGAAGTATCAGAGGGTCCAACTGTTCTGCGACCATCCCGGCGTCCATATGAACGTTAAGCGCTATTCTGTGAGTTTGTAGGCGACGGCCGGGCTCCGCCTGGAGACTTCCATGAATATCTCCGCCTGCATGACTCCGGGGATCTTCCCGATCACGTCGTAGACAGCCCTGTGGAGCTCGTCCAGGGACTCGCCCTTCAGGTTGACAATGATGTCGAAGCGACCGGTCACCTCGCGGATGAGCCTTACCCCGTCCACCTTCATTATCTGTTCCAGGATGGACTCCCTCTGCTTGGGGTCGATGTTCAGGCCCGCAACCGCGCTCGCCCTCATACCCAGCTTCTCCTCGTTGACGAGAACCGTGAACCGCTCTATGACCCCGCGCTTCTGGAGCCTCTTTATCCTGCTGTACATCACGGAGAGGTTGACCTCGAGATCCCGGCTAAGCTTGGGGACGGAGACGGAGGCGTCGGTATGGAGCGCCGAGAGTATCTTCATGTCCAGGTCATCGAGCCGAGCCATCCACCACGCCTGAGCCTCGTACGGCCCGGTGATATTTCTGCTTTTGCAGTCTATACTGAAGTAATATTCTGGGAAAGCAAGGAAGATTGCGCGAAACTAGCTGGTCCCGGCCGCGTCTTCGACCCGCTTCGCGTTCACCTGGTAGGTCTCCTCGGTTATCGTGTTCCCCCTGACGAGCTTCCTCTTCTTGATCCCATCCTCCTTCGTCCTGTAACCGACGCCCCGGGTCATGAGGACGTAGTTCTTCCCCCCGCCCAGCGTGTCTCCGCGCATGGGGAACCCGGCTTTGTCGCTCCCCCCTGTTATCTTGATCTTGCCCGTGAGCCCGACCGACGCGCCGTCGATGACTTCGCCCACCTTACGGCCGACCAGCTGCTGCGCGCTGGCGTCCTTTACCTCTGAAGCCTCGGACTTGCCGGTCTTCGGGTCCGAGACGATCAGCTTGTAGGTAACCATTCGAGCCTCGCCGCGACTGACGGGGATATAAGCAGTGGGCCGCACCCCCTCCGGCTGGCGGGGCTCAGAACCCGTACATCGGGTCTGCCGGGGATTTTATCGCTATGATCTCGTTCAGGACCTCGTGCTCCGGCTGGCTGAGCGAGCCGTAGAGCTTCGTCCGCAGGAGCTTCGCCTCGTGGCTCCGGGGCATGGTGAAGATAGTGTCGTTCTCCCTGATCTGGCGGCCCAGGGTCGGCCCTTCGACCGAGATCGCGACCTTGTCCCCGGGGCTTGCCTCGGTGAGCGCCTTCCCCTGTTCCTGGATCTGCCCCAGGGTCCCGAGCTCCGCCCCCTCGGCGGACATCAACCTCACCTTGGGCCGGAGCCTGCCGGCGACCACCTCGACCCCGAAGACGGCCGGACCGTTGCGACGGAAGAAGGCGCCGGGGATGACCTTGAGCTTGCAGGGGCGGGTGAGGCTCGAAAGAGCCGCCTTCTCGTCGGAGGCCCTCTTGTCGGCCGCCCAGTTGGCGTAGTTGTCTATCACTTCGTAGATTATGGCTGAGATGAAGAGCGGGTTGCTCCCGACGTGCTCCCTGGCCTCGGGGAGGACCTTGCAGTCGAAGCCGAGGATGGCGCCGAGGTACGGGTCGTGGTCGCCTACGACCTGGGCGTCCACGATGTCGTTCTTGGAGACGTCTCCGATGTCGGCCTGCCTGACGGGGATGCCCCGCTCCTCGAGCATCCTGAGGAGGGCCTCGAGGCCCCCGATGCTCCCTGCCTTCACGATGACCCCCATGTTGTTCGTCTTCACCACGACGTTAGAGAGCTCCTTCTCCATCTCCGACTTCAAGTCCTGGAACTGCTTCTCCGTCCTGAAGGAGACTACCGAAGTCCCGGGGACGACCCCGGCCAGGTCGGGCGAGATGAGCTTGACCCCCGCCGCGGCGTAGACCGAATCGACTGGGGTGAACTTGTCGCGGGGGTCCCTCATCTCGTCGAGCGGCTTGGGCATGAACATCGCCTTCACCTTGGACTTGAAGGCGCCCTCCCTCCGCACTAGGCTGATCGAGTCGCCGACGTTGAGGGTCCCCTCGGTCAGGATGATGTTGGCGGTCTCCCCGATGCCCACTTCCTCCTGCAGCTCCAGGATGATCCCCCTGGCGGCCTGGCGGCCCCCGTCGACCTCCAGCCTCCCCTTCAGGAACTGCTGCGCGAGGCCGATGAGCATTGCCAGCATTTCAGGGATCCCCGCGTGGGTCCTCGCCGAGACCGGGACGATGGACACCTGCTGGCGGAAGTCCTTCACCCTGTAGTAGGCGTCGGACTGGAAGCCCAGCCGCGAGAGGCCCCCTACGACGTTGTAGAGCCTCTCTTCCAGCTCGTCGTTCCACGACGGAGGCTGGTCCTTGAGTATCTGCGCCAGCGGACCCTGGCTCCCCTTCTTCCACCCCGCGATCATGTCGACCTTGTTGAGCGCGATGAGGAACGGGACGTGCCTCTGCTTCAGGATGTCTATGCTCTCGAGGGTCTGGTTCTCGAGCCCCTTCTGGACGTCGACCACCAGGATGGCGATGTCGGCCGCCGACCCTCCTCGGATCCTCAGGTTGGAGAACACCGCGTGGCCCGGGGTGTCGATCATGAGGAGACCCGGTATCTGGAGCTCCGCTCCTGCCCTGTCGATGAGGGAGCCGCTGATCTGCTTGAGGGTGTCCATCGGGAAGAAGCTGGCGCCGATCTCCTGGGTGATCCCCCCCACCTCCCTCGCCTGGACACCGGTCCCCCTGAGGGCGTCGGCCAGGCTGGTCTTGCCGCTATCTACGTGCCCGAGGATGACGACGATGGGCTGCCTCAGTCGGCCCTTGCTCTCTGACATTCCCCATCCGGCACCCTAAGGTGCCTTCACCCTCCGCTCTTTCCGAAGAAGGCGGACCGCTCGTGGGCGAAGCTCTCTGCCGAATCCGAGGCGTGTATGATGTTGTCGGTGTACCCCAGACCGAAGTCCCCCCTGATCGTCCCTGCGGCAGCCTCCCAGCTCTTGGTCGCCCCGACCATCCTCCTCACCGTGGCCACGGCGTCCCTCCCGGAGAGGACCGCCCCGACCACCGGCCCCGAGGTGATGAATCCGACCAGCTCGCCGAAGAACGGCTTCCCCTTGTGGACGTTGTAGAAGAGCTCGGCCTGGTCCTTGGACATAGTGAGCATCCTGACGTTCTTTATCGCGAACCCCTTGCGCTCGAATCGTCCGAGTATCTCGCCGACCAGGGCCCTCTTCACCCCGTCCGGCTTCACGACTATCAGGGTCTCTTCGGCGGCCGCGCTCATTTCTTGGCAGGCCTCCTCGCCCATTTCAGCTTGCGAGGGTCGCGGCCCAGCTTCAGATCGTTGGTCTTGCACTTCGACGAACAGTACGCGCGCGTGGAACCGTCGTTCTTTACGAACAGGATGCCGGAGCCGAGTCTGACCTCTTTACTACAGAAGACGCATTTCTTTGGAACATACATCTCAGGCTACCGCACCTTCTTTCGCTGCCCTTCCGAACTTGGGATATAAATGCGGCGGCGACTTCCTCGCCCCGTCCCTATGACGGGACCGTCCCGCCGAGGAACCTCATCCAGTACTGGGCCTCCACGATGAGCCTATGGGAGAAGTCCTTGGGGTGGGCCACGAACCCGTCCAGGGCCTTGGCGATGGTCTCAGGCCCCAGGTTGGCCAGGTCCTCGAGGTTGATCCCCGCCGCGCCGGTGGCGTACCTCAGCCGTCTGGCTATCTCCAGGTCGTTGGCGTGTATGCCCTCGATGTCCTCCCTTTCGGCGAATGCGCTGGCGAGGAAGGGGATGTCCCCGGCGAGGATCACCTCCCTGATGCCGAGCCCCCTCGCCTTCATCGTGGCATACATGTGGCTCGGAGGCACCACTTCTTCGACCGAAAGGACGCCGAAAAGGGTCCTGGCCGTGGGCAGCTTCCTGATCCCCCTGCGCTCCGAGACGACCTTCTTCAGGTCGACGACGGAGATGAACGGGAAGACGTAGTCGACCGCCTTGGAGACGGACCTCGCCATGCGCTGCCTGAACCAGATCTTGAGCGCGTCCTGCGAGTCGAGGCCGGGGGCCATCCTGTTCGGCGGGAGGATCCAGAGCCCCGGCTGGATCGACTTGAACCCCGACTCGATCAGCCTGTCCCTGAATGTCACCTCCAGCTTCTTCTTTTTCTTCGTGGCCTCGTACGACTTGAAGAGGAGCAGCGAGGTGACCTCCTTCGGGTAGGTCCGGACGAGCTCTTCGACTGTGATCCCTGAGTTCTTGAGCTGCCAGTCGAGGCGGCGCATCAGCCGTCTGTAGACCTGCTCGGAGTCCTCGGGGGCGCCCGACGGAAGCTGGTCCTCCCCTTCGACCTCGACCCTCTGGATGGCGGCTGTGATCAGCTCCTCGTCCTTCGGCCCGGAGGTGGCGCTGGAGATCTTGCTTAGCGGGGCCCTCACCTTCTCGAAGAGGCCTGTGAATCGCTTTACCGCTGACACGCTTTCCGCCGGACCCGTGGAGCGGTTATGCTAAAAGGAGTGTTCCGGCCGCCGTCTATGGAGAGAGCCGCCGCTTGACGGCCTTCCTGATGTCCTCGAAGGCCTCTACGACCTTCTTCTTCGCGAAGTATTCATCGGACTCGGCCACCGCCACCATGTCAGGGTGCATGGTGACTTCGCCGATCTTCAGGGGCGAAGGGATGCCGAGGGTCAGGGACAGCTCCTCCACCGTCTTTGGGAAGGTTGCGCCGGACCTGAACCTGAAAAGGAACTGGCCGCCCTCCTGGGTGGGGACCGGGTCGAGGGGGACCATAAGAGGCTCGGAGCTGATGCGCTCGAAGAGCAGCGCCTCGTCGTCGTTTATCGAGCCCTGGACTGTCTCCCTCTCCACCTTGAGCGACTCGGATCTTTCCTTGTGGCCGGGGTCGGACCAGTCCATGCCGATGAGGGCGAAGAACGCCTGGTCCTTCTCGTTCCGCTTGGGGTCTTGCTTCATCTCCTGTGAAAGGACGTGAAGCTCGGAGTCGATCTCGTGGAGGCGCTTCTGCTCAGACAGAAGCTTGCCTGCGATGCCTTCGAGCTCCGTGAGGTTCAATTTCTCCTAACCCAGGTGGCTGGAGACGTCGATGACCGCCTTCTTGAACTCCTCGTGGGCGAGGTTCCTGTTCTGGTATTCGTCCTTGTAGGAGTCCCAGGCGTCCTCTGCCTCGGTTACGATGGGGAGGAGCTTCTTGCCGACGCCCTTTATGTTCAGAAGCACCAGGGCGGAAGCCGGCTCGCCCGGCATGGTCGGGATCTTGATGAAGATGACCCTCTTGTCGGCGATCTCGTACCTGTCAGCCAGGACCTTCTTGAAGAACTCCCTGTCCTCCGCGCTGAGGGATCCCGAGCTCTTGATCAGGACGCAGGCCGAGTCGGTCTTGCCCTTCTCCATGGTCCCTTCCTGCTCGAGGTCGAAGAGGAGGCCGTCATTACCGTCGTCCAGAGCCTGCTGGATCGCCTTCATGTCCGACCCTCCCTTCGGGACCAGGGGGATAAGCCAGGGTATGACGAACTTCGGCTTGCTGGCCGCCAGCCAGGTCCGGTAGTTCGACATGTCCCACTCTGTCTCCCTGATGAAGGAGTCCATGAACTCGGCGATGACGTGGGCGGCCAGGAGGTTCTTGTCCCTGTAGTCGTGCCACCCGACCCTGATCTGCTTCGGGAGCTCGTCCACGATGGAGGACCGCGCGTCGAGCATCCCCTTCAGCCGGTCGGCCTGGAAGCGGAGCTCCTTGTTGTCCATGAGGATCGGCGCGTCGGAGTATTTTATCTGATATGCGAGGTTCAGGACTATGCTGATGTGGGCGGGGCCGTAGATCACCGGGTCCCAGCCGAACTCCGGCAGGATGCCGAAGGTGGCGATAGTGGCGTGGCCTAGGACGTTGCTCCCCTTGACGTAGGACATGAACTCGGAGGAGAACGAGCCTCCGGTCCCGCCCCCCATGCTGAAGGGGACGATGAACCCTCTGACCGGCTCTGGGGATATGGCCTGAATCCTCGACGCGATGTCCTGCTTCCCCACGATCTCGTTCCTGAACCTGGTCCTCCCTTCGGCCCAGTTCCTGGCGGCGCCGCCGAGGCCGTAGACCGCGTGCTTGTCCTTCATGGCGAAGAGCTGCGGGTAAGACTGCAGGATGAGGTTGGCGGAGCGGGGGTCGAGGTCGACTAGCAGCGCCCTTGGGACGAGGGGGGTCTCTCCCTTCCTAAGCGAGGCCCCGAACCTCAGAATGGTGCTCCCGTAGCGCCTCAGAACTTCGAGCTGCTGCTTCTCCCCCTTCAGCGTGGGGGCGCTCGGGTTCGCGCCTACGTCCATGAGAACCCAGCGATACGCTTCAGCGCCGACGCCGACCCCGGCGTGGCCCATGCATGCCATAATCACCGGGTTGGGCGCAAGAGGAGCCTGATTCGCAGCCCTGAATGCCAACGTTGGAACCCTCAATCCATCTTTTTTATACGTTTGTCAGGGCATGAATCCGCTCTTGGCCTACGACGAAAGCACCGCGAAGGACGTCTTCTTCCTGGTTGACGGGTCCAGGAGCATGGGCGGGAAGCTGAAGTCGTCCGGGATGACGAAGATCGGGATGGTCAAGCAGGGGCTCATGGGCTTCGTCACGGAAAGGTGGCCCGTATCCTACTTCCCCTGGCCGCTGAGGATCGGGGTCACGTTCTACAGGCTGCTGGGCACCCCGGGGTCGATGCAGCTGGACGTCGTGGTCCCCCTGAACCCGCCCCCCGCCACCCTGGAGCTCTACAGGCTGGACGACATGCAGTGCAGGGGAGGGAGCCCCCTGGCGGACGCCGTCAAGTACGCCATCGGCGAGGTCGCCGACTCGATCAGGAAGGACAGGGTCGTGAAGCTGATCAGCGACGGGGACAACGACGGCCGCCCGTTGAAAGCGATAGAAGACGAACTGAAGGAGTCCCCGATCCCCGTAGACGCCATCGAGCTCTCCAACTCGGCGTCAGCGGAGCTCAGGGAGGTATCCAGGCTCACTCATGGGAGATACACCCGGCCGCAGAGCATGGCGGACTTTGTGAAAGCGATCACGAAGTAGGTCTCACTTTCCGAGAACCCTCCTGAAGAAACCGTTCGAATCTACCAGTGGCTTAAACGCATGCCTAGCGGCTGGGCATTCATACCTTGGTCCCGGACCATATTCCCTGGGAAAAGCCCGATATTAGAGAAAAGATGCTTGGACATATCTCGCAGGTTGGAAGTGACATCACATTCACCCATTATTTCTGGAAGGGGTGCGAACCTGATGAGTATGAACTGAAGAGATACCGGCTCTATGCTGAATCCATGCTATTGCTAAAGGAAGGGAGAACCATTGCCGGCATTGCCCGAACGACTGGTGTCAAAGCCAACTCGGTGCGTAAATGGACGAGATTTGAACAGAAGCCGAAGCTTGCCTACTATCTTGGTCTGTACATCCAGCTGGGGAAGCCGAGGGAGGCCTGGGTTTGGCTTAGCGTTGACAACTCCTCGGGTCACGCAATCCCCTTTGGTCCATTTGTGCAAGTCCCAAAGAGTATCTCGTCGTGGAAGGACGTGTCAGACGTCATCCTGCAACTGAGCGATCAAAGAGAGGAAACGGAAGGGTTCCCCAACGAGTACATCTTTGGGTTTCTTCTGGGAATGGTGATTGGAGATTGCGCCAAGTCGAGGTCATCGAATTGGCATCGCCATTTGGGTCTTGTATTGAGCAAGAAATACGCTTCAAACGAGAGCATTGGCGAGTTCACAAGCTTCTGTGCAAGAAGCTTGGGATTACGGATGCACAGGGTTTCCGACCAGCCGAAACCGGAACGAAAACCGCACGGGTTCTACCAGTGGGTCTCGCAAGCTTCTCCGTTGATTGACTGGTTCTTCAATATCGGGCTGGGATTGAGAGACGGAGAAAGAACGACGTATGATGCTGTGCGAATGGACTGGACGGTTGATACTCCCGAAAATTTCAGGAGGGGTCTGGTCCAGGGAATTGCGGAGTCGGACGGATCTGTTAGCATCGCATCGCAGACAGTAGAATCCTGGATTGGTCCCAACTGGGATTTCTTCAAGAAAATTCTGCGGTCGTTGGGGGTAGCATCTTTTCAGAACCGCGAAGCTCTTTCGGTTACCAAAAATCAAATTCGAAATTTGGCTAAGATCCCGCCGTTCGCGCCTCATTTGAAGACGGTGAGGTGGGTCCGGTTCGAGAAGCTGGCAAAAGCTGGTCACATTGGGCATGGGAAGAGGGTGCCCCCTGAAATCAGGGACTACATCAAGAGGAGCGACAAGGATCTGTCGGTTCCCCAACTTTCAGAGAAGGTCCTTGACGAGTTCGGGGTATTGTTGTCGTTCGAGACGGTTCAAAGATGGGCGAAGAAGAGGGCCAATTAGAGGTCGTCGTGCGCCTAGTGGATGAGCCCAAGTCGGGCAACTAATGCGAAGCCCAGAATGAACCACAAAAGCAAATCCAGCTTCAATTTCCGAGCCTCTCGTTCGGTCTCTCTCAGGACCAGCACGTCGGCAAGCCTGATGGGGCCCTTCACGTTCCTGGTAAGGATCCGTCCCTTCTCCTTCCCTTCGAGTATCTTGACGCGGACCTGAGTGATCTCGCCGGCCACCCCCGTCCTTCCGACAATCTGCACGACTTCGGCTGGGGTTAGGGTCTCTGCTTCTTTCTTGCTGCTCATGCGGCCTTCTTCAGCCTCGAAAGCTCCTGGGTGACCTGCTCAAGGATCTGCGAGCCTTCGCCTGCTTCCAGAACCGCGGCTGCGGCCGTGGACACGTCGATCCCAATCGCCGGCCCTATCTGGTCCTTCGACGGCACGAACACGTAGGGGATCTTCCGCTCGTCGCAGAGTATCGGTAGGTGAGCGACCACTTCAGGCGGGGTGACGTCCTCTGCGATCACCACCAGCTTGGCGAGGCCCCTTTCGATGGCCTTCGTCGACTCGTTGGTCCCCTTGCGGACCTTCCCCGTGCGCGATGCCTGCCTCAGTACCTCATAGGCAGCTTCGGAGACTTCCTTGGGCGTCTCGAACTTGATGTAGTAAGGCTTCTTGTCTGGGGTCATCTTTCAATCTCCCAAACCAGCCCGATTTGCCCAGCATATAAACGGTTAGCCGCCGAAAGTCGGTCGGCGCCTATCCGGTCATTATGAAATGCCCGGGCGAGTCGAGGCGACAGAATCCGAACCTCGGGAACTGGACGATGTCGCCCGGCTTCAGCTGCGAGACCGCCCCCTCGGCGAACCCCCTGACCACCTTCAGGCTGTCCTCGTTGTAGACGTCCCCTTCGAGGAAGAGCTCGCCGGGCACGGTGACCTCGACCTCGACGTGCTCGGGGGTGACCCACTGGAACTTCCTCGTGTTGGGGATGAGCTCGTCCCCGGCGTACTTCGCCTTCGGCCTCTGGCCGGGAGACGTCAGCTCCACGTTGTACAGATCCATCAGGCGGAAGACGCTCCCCGTGGTTATCCCTTTCACGTCGCCCGAGGAGACGAAGAGCTCACCCCCCGTGCTGATGGTGCGGCTGCCGAGGTCGTTCTGGGGGTGGAACGGCAGCTCCACTCTCCGGTCCGGGGCCCCCTCGACCGCCAGCGGGACCGGGTCGGGGACGAAGAAGAGCCGCTTCGATGTCGGGTCCAGGATCTTCCTGTTGACCGAGAGGAGGATGCTCCAGTCGTACTCGTGCTCGGTCTTGGTATATCCTACCTGCAGGGTGAACTCCCTGATGGCCTGGGGGACCACCCCGCGCCGCTTCAGACCGTCCACCGTCGGCATCCTTGGGTCGTCCCACCCCGAGACTACCTTCTTCTCCACCAGCGGCCGGAGGAGCCTCTTGGAGACCGGCGTCCCCTTGAAGTTGAACCTTGAGAACTGGATGACCTCCAGGCGCCTGAACTTCAGGGCGTCCCTGATGAGCTGTTGGAGCTCGTTCCTGAACTCGGAGCTCCTGAGGACGTGGGTGATCCCGCACATCTCGTCCTCGACGGCGTTCGCCAGGTCGTATGTGGGCCACAGGGTGTACCTGTCGCCGGTCAGCGGGTGAGCCTGGGCGATGACCCTGAACAGGTTGGTGTCCCTGAGCGAGTAGTTGGGGCTCTGCATGTCCCCCTTGAACCTGACCACGTAGGAGCCCTCGCCGTGCTTCTTCGCCAATAGCTCGTCCCAGACCCTGAGGTTCGTCTCGACCGGGTTGTCTCTGTGCTCGCAGGCGACCCCGTCGAACCGCAGGCGCTTCACCTTGGCTTCGTCGCAGGAGCAGGCGTAGGCGTCCCCCTGCTCAAGGAGCTTCTTCCCGCTGGCGTAGATGGCATCCATGTCGTCGGAGACGTTCTTCTCGTGGTCACACTCGATGCCTAGCCAGGCGATCCCCCTCCGGAAGCTGTCGTAGTATCGGGGCTGCACCTTCCTGGGGTTGGTGTCCTCGAACCTGAGCCAGAGCTCGCCGTCGTACTGCTCCTTGTACAGGTAGTTGATGGTGAACGCCATGGCGTGGCCGATGGTCATGAACCCTGAGGGCTCCGGAGGGAGCCTGAACGCGGTCTTCCCCCTGGTCGCGTTCGGAAGCGGCGGCAGTCCCACCCGTCCACGCTTCTGATGTTCTTCCGCCGCCTCGGGGAACCTTTCCGCGAGCAGCTTCTGCTGCTCGTCGACCGAGAGGGCGTTGACCCTCTTGGCGGCCGCGGCTGACTCCTTCGAGACCAACCCGGCCTTTGTCTTGAGGTCGGGTCGCTCCGCGAGGACCCTGCCGATTACCGCGCCTGTCTCGGCCCGGCCGTCGTGCTTGACCGCGTTCGCCAGGGCGGCCCTCTCGATGGCGTCCAGCACATCTTTGCTGAGCGAGTCGGCTACCATTCTCTCTCTACTGCGAACTTTGCGAAAGCCGCGAGGAGCGCTGCTGCGTCCTTGTCCCCCTCCCATGCGACGCCCTTCAGGGTCGCCAGGGCTTCTTTCAAGAGCTCGGCCGCCCTCTTCCTGGCGTAGCCCACGGCGTCGTACTTTTCGATGAGTGAGAGGACGTAGGCGACGTCCTTGTCGGTCTTCTTCGCCCTGTCCTTCCCCATTATCGCTACCACCCTGTCCCTCTCGCTCTGCCCCGCCTCCGACAGAAGGCGGAGGAGGATCAGCGTCCTCTTCCCTTCCAGGATGTCGTCCGACTTCGCCTTGCCGTACTTCTTCTCGTCCCCGGTGAGGTTGAGGGAGTCGTCCTGTATCTGGAAGGCGACGCCGAGGCTGGTCCCGAACGACTTCAGGTCGGCCAGGACGCCCGCCTTCGCCCCCGCGACTATGGCCCCGAGCCTGCACGGGCTGGCGACGGTGTACCACGACGTCTTCCTGGTGCACATCTCGAAGTAGTCCTTCTCGGTCAGGTCCCACCGCTTTCTGACGACCCATCCAAGCTCCATGTGCTGCCCCTCGGTGGTTTCGTTGACCATCCTGGAGAACTCCTCGAGGACAGAGAAGGTGCGCTGAAGCCCGAGCCTGGGCGCGTTCCGGAGCAGCGCCTCCCAGGTGCGGGCGTGGAGGGCGTCCCCGGCGTTGAGGGCCAAGGGCACCCCGTAGGACATGTGGAGGGCAGGGGAGCCCCGCCTGAGTTCCGACCCGTCTTCGATGTCGTCGTGTATCAGGATCCAGTTCTGGAAGAGCTCGATGCAGGCGGCGGTGAGAAGCGCGTCGTCCTCTTTCCCTCCCGCAGCCCTGCACGCGGTGACGCAGAGGAAGGGTCTCATCCCCTTGGCGGGGCGGGCGGGGTAGTCTCTGATCATCCTGTAGAGCAGGTCCACCTCCCTTACGGGGCTCGACTTCGGCAGGAGCTCGTCGAGGATGGCGCGGTCGACCCGCGCCTTGACGCGCTTCATCTCGTCCTGGAGGATGGACATGCCCAGACCCTGATTACCCCTGCTAGGACTAGGACCTGACCACTGTCCCGTAGAAGTCGAGTCCCTTCAGCGCCTTCGCGAACTCGTTCCTCCGATACCCGGAGACGAAGCAGACCCTGGAGCCCCCGGCGGCGATGCGCGCGGCGACGTCGAGCTTCAACTTCATCCCCCCGGTGGCGTCGTCGCCGGCCTGCACCTTCATCCTCTTGATCTTCGACGGCGTGAGCTCGGGGATGATCACCCTCGTGTTCTCCTCGTAGACCCCGTCCACGTCGAGCGCGAAGACACATCGCTCGGGCTCGACGATCTTCGCCAGCTCCTGGACGATCACGTCCCCGGAGATCACCTTGAAGCCGCCAGGAGCGAGCCCTACATCCCCGAATGTGACCGGGGTGAGGCCCTCCTTCAGGAGCCCCCTGATCCATGCCGCCACGGCGGAGCCCCCGGCCCTGCTGACGGCGTCGAAGGGGGAGAACGGGTAGGGGTTCAGCTTGAACTCCAGCATGGTCTTGCAGATGAGCCGGTTGAGCTCATACATCGCCCCCCTGGTCTGGGCTACGCCGGCCGCGGGGGCGTCCCCTGGTTCGGTGTTGATCCCGTGCTGCTTGGCCACCACGTGGCCGAACGACCCACCACCGTGCACCACCACGACCTTCTGGTCGGAGGAAGCGATCTCCTCAGAAAGGGCTGACACCACGTCCGGGCGGTAGGAGAAGGGCTTCGACTTGTCGGTTATGACGGAGCCGCCCAGCTTCGCGACTACCGCTCTAGCCAGCTTTTCACTCCCTCGGTTGGTATGCGTGCTGCGAACGTTTCGAACCCTCGCGCGGAGAGCCCTGAAACAATGCTTTTTTCCTTTGCTTCGGGCGCCACTCCCAGGACGCTCCCTCCCCCGCCGGCGCCGGTGAGCTTCGCCCCGTAGCACCCGAGAGAGGTCATCAGGTCGACTATCGAGTCCAGGGTGTCGTTCGACACCCCCATGGAGTCCAGGGCCGCATGGTCCACAGCCAGGTCTCCCCCCAGGCCTTTCAGGTCCCCTGCTGCGAGCTTCTCGGCCGCTTCGAGGCTCAGGGCGCTGACCGCCTGTGCGAGCCGTGAGAAGAGCCCCGGGTACCTCGCCTTCGTCTGGGAGACGCGGCCGATCTGGCCCCTGGTGGCGCGGTTGATCCCCGAGAAGGACACGATCAGCGTCCGGGGGCTGCCCAGGCGGACCTTCTTAGGCCTCGAGCCTGGTCTGAACAGGATCACCCCGCCGTGGGCGCAGACAGTGGGGTCGATGCCCGAGGGCTTGCCGTGTATGTCCTGCTCCCCCACCATGGAGAGGCGGACGACGTCTCCGACCCCGAGGTCGAGCGAGTGGAACTTGGAGAGGGCGGAGGCAACCGCGACCATGGTCGAGGCGGAAGAACCCAGCCCGGCGCCCCCGGGGACCTGCGAGGAGATCGAGACGCTGACGGCGGAGCTGACCGAGAACTCCTTGCTTACCTCCTCCACTACCCGGCGGACCGGCGCCAGGTTCGGAGACCTCCCTTCGAACCTGTCGGACTTCACAGCGAGCGAAGGCGACCGGCTCACCACCACTCTGACCCGCCGGGGGATGGCAGCTGCGAGGGCCCAGGCCCCGTGGACGACGAAATGCTCGCCGGTGATGATGACCTTTGACGGAGCTTCGGCGACGGCTTTCATGCTATACGAATCTCAGGGCGGCGTAGCCTACGACTTGAAGGTTGTCTCCCTGGGCGTCCCCGCTGGTGGCGTGCTTGAGGAGCTCGGCCTTGCCGAGGCCCAGCGCGGCCGCTGTCTGCATTACCGTGGCGATGGGGCCGTAGCCGCAGGCTGAGACGTCCAGCCTCTCGAGGGTGGAGTAGAAGCCATTCAGGTCCATGTCCAGGACCCGCTGGATGAGGGCCGAGTCCTTCTCCCTGGCGACGGCGGCGGGTTCGTAGTGGGTGAGGTCGGAGGACGCGATGAGGACCGCCCTCCTCCCCCTTAGGACCTTGACGAGCCCCTTGGAGACGGCGATGGACGTGTCCATGTCCTGGAAGAGCATGGACACCGGGAGCAGAGGGACCGAGTCCCCGTAGATTCTCTGGAGGAAGGGGAGCTGGACCTCCAGGGAGTGCTCGAGCCTGTGGGCGCCCGGGTCCGCCGTCACGAGCTCGCAGGCATCGACGAGCCGGGCTGCCGAAGCCGCGTCGACCTTCATCCGTCCGAGGGGAGTCTCCCACTCCCCTTCCATGAAGGTGGAGACCCCGCTCCCGATGCCGTAGTGGTTGGGGGCGACGACGACGATGGTGTCGGGGTTCCTCATCGACGACACGTGGAGATACGAGTGGGCCGCCACCGGTCCGGAGTAGACGTACCCCGCGTGGGGGGAGACCACGGCGACCGCCCCTGCGTCGGTCGCGGGGGCCGGAGGGGACCTGCCGGGGCCGAGCGGGTGGGTGTAGCAGCCGTCGATGAGGCTGGAGAGCTCTGACGGGTCGGAAGGGTAGAACTGTCCGGCTACGGCTGGCTTCCTCAGTGGCACGGGGGCGCTACTCGCGCCTTTCTGATATGCGTTCCTCGGTCCCCTCGGGGCGGGGCTCCTCCTCCGCCTTCGTCTCGAAGTCCTCGATGCCGTACTTCATGGGCTGGTCTTCGGTAAGCTGGCCGGAGTGGACCAGGGTCGACCTCGCCAGCAGCCAGAAGATGGCAGCGATGGACTTGCGGCCCCTGTTGTTGCCAGGGATGACCAGGTCGATGTCGTCGGTCACGTTGTCCGTGTCGCAGACGGCGATCACCGGGACCCCGAGCTTCCCAGCCTCGACCATGGCCTGCATGTCAGACATGGGGTCGGCAACCACGACCAGTTCCGCGTCCAGGTGCCCCGGATAGAGCGGGTTGGTGAACGTCCCTGGCATGAACCTCCCGATCCTCTGCATCGCCCCTGTGAGCTCGCAGTACTTCTCCACAGCCTTGGCACCGTGCTCCCTGCTGGTGTAGACCACCGTGTTCTTCGCCCCGGTCGCGGCGATGAACCTGCCAGCGGTGTCTATCCTCTGCAGGGTCTTGCCGTAGTCGATCATGTGAAGGCCGTCGGGGCGCGGGCGGGCGGTGAACTGTTCCATGGTCTTGGTGCGGACGGGGGTGCCGATGCGGATCCCCGTGGCCAGCAGCGCCTTTTCTGAGAATCCCGGCGCGACCATCTTGTCAGACGAGCCTGCGTCGTCGTCGTCGAATTCCGACATGCCCCTCCCCTTGCCTAGAACTCTGCCTTCCTGCTGAAGAAGGGCAGAACCTGGTCGATCACGTCGATGGATGAGATCAGCATCCGGCGGCAGCAGTAGCGCTTCAGCCCCAGGTCGTCGAGGACCTTCCCCGGGTCTTCCCCGGCCTTCGCCCTTGCCTGGAACGGCGCAAACTTGTCGCCGATGAGGTTGCCGCAGGTAAAGCAGCGGATTGGTATCATCAT
>DAHVLU010000023.1:0-94519 GCA_027320175.1 Nitrososphaerota archaeon | reverse complement strand
TAGAGTCCGTGGCGCTGAAGTTAGTCTTCAGGGCGGACAAGGATCTCAGAGCCAAGATCAAAGAGGCCATTCCGTCCGCGACCTTCCGCCGGGGAAACTGCGAGTTGAGAATCGAAGGGGAACGCCCCGAAGAGGTCGCCGACAGGGCGAAGGGGGTCCTTGAAACAATAAGACGGCAGCCTGAAACTCGAAAGGCTTTAAGTAGAGACCAGAGTCGCGAATTCTAAGATTGAGCCAGCCGGAGCTACCGCCTCTTCTCAGGGAGCAGCTCGCGAGGTACGACCAGGCCCAGCAGAACCTGCAGGCCGTGCTCGCGCAGAAGCAACAGGTGGAG
The DNA here is from genome assembly GCA_027320175.1 of Nitrososphaerota archaeon. Lineage (GTDB taxonomy): Archaea > Thermoproteota > Nitrososphaeria > Nitrososphaerales > Gagatemarchaeaceae > UBA183. Next base: position 94,185 of record DAHVLU010000023.1, on the reverse strand, counting down.
CTGGAGCTGAGCGAGACTGAGAAGGCCCTCGAGGAACTGGTCAAAGCGTCTGACTCGGAGGCGGTCTACAAATTCGCAGGGAATCTGCTCGTCAGGGTGAAGAAGGATGAGGTGGTGAAGGAGCTCAACGAAAAGAAGGAGCTCGCCAACACGAGGAAGATGGTCCTGGCGAAGCAGGAGTCAAGGTTCAGGGAGAGCCTCAAGGACCTGCAGACCAAGATCGACGAGTCTGTGAAGAGCAGGCCGCAGCCGGCTCAGCCGCCCGGCGACGCGTGACCCGTGGCGACACTTGGCCAATGAATCGGACCTGAAGGCATTTCCGTTCTTAGAGACCGAACGCCTCGGCAGGGCGGCGGTGATCTGTCACAGGAACGCGGATGCAGACGCATACCTCTCAGCCTACGCCCTTTCGTCGCTGTTCAGGGCGCTGGCGCCAGACTGCGAGGTGGAGATAGTGACCCCAGGGGGGATGACCACCCTCACCACGAAGCTGAGCTCGAAGTTCTCCCACAAGATCGCGAGCGGCGGGACCGCCAAGGACTACGACGTCTATGTGGCCGTCGACGTGGGGGACGAGGAGCTCCTGAACGAATGGAAGGAGAGGCTCGCCGGTGCGGGCGGGGTCAAGGTCCTGGTGGACCACCACCCCCTCAGGAGCTCGGGGCTGTACGACAGGGTGCTGGTGGACGAGTCGGCCACCTCCGCGGCAGAGGTCGTATACTCGCTCTTCGAAGCCAAGGGGGTCAAACCGGACAGCATGACGTCCCAGGCGCTCCTAGAGGCGATCCTCTTCGACTCTTCGCACCTCGCCATCGCGGGCGAGGGCGGGCTGAGGGCGGCGGTCAGCCTCATCGGGCTCGGCGCAGACCTGGCGTCGGCGAGGAAGGACCTGAGGGGCGAACCGGACATCGGTGAGGTGATGGCGAAGCTGAAGGGGGCGCAGAGGATCAAGATCTACAGGGCCGGGAGGTGGGTGGTGGCCACTAGCCTCGTCGGCTCCTTCCAGGCCCACGTCGCCAGGTCCCTAGTGTATCTCGGGGCTGACCTGGCTCTGGTCGCCGGGGAGACCGAGGGCGAGACGAGGGTGAGTCTGAGGGCGACCCAGCGCTTCATGGATCTGGCCGGGGTCAAGCTCGGGACCCAGGTGGCGGAGGAGATGGCCAAGAGGCTGGGGGGGCACGGCGGGGGCCACTCGACCGCGGCTTCGTTTTCGACGTCGGCGGGCGAGGATGAGACGATGTCCGCGACCCTGAAGAGGGTCGAAGAGCTGCTGAGCGAACTGAAGAAGATCGACTAAGAATAGCGGCGCGAAGCCTCGCTCTTGAGGAAACCCTCGAACGACAGCCTGAACCAAGGGGTGTAGGAGTCGGGATGCGCCCGGAGGTCGCCTGCCACCTCGGCGACGCGAGCCCACTTCACGGCCATCATCTCGTCGCGGTTAGGGGTGACATTCCCGTCGAAGTCGCCCACGAGGACGCGACAGAACTCGTTCTCCGCGTTCGCCCCCTGGGGCGCGAAGTAGACGAAGGAGTGGACGTCGGACAAGGGGCCCACTTTAGCGCCTAGCTCCTCAAGGGCCCTGCGCGAAGCTGCCTGCTGGTACGTCTCGCCCGGATAGACGTGGCTGGTGAAGGAGACGTCCCAGGCCCCCGGCCAGAGCAGCTTCTTGGAGCTCCGCTGCTGCAGCACCATCTTGCCCTTGTGAAAGATGAAGGCGGTGTATGCCCTGTGGCGCTTTCCTTTCCCCGCGTGGCAGTTCTCGCGAGTGTCTGTGCCAATCTGGTTGTCGTTGTCGTCCACCAGTATCAGTATCTCCTGTTTGGCCAAGCCGGGAGCCGTCGTGGCGGGCATTCTAGATAAGCCAATCGCCCTTTTTATCGTCCCCCCGGCCGGCGCCCTCGCGTTGAGACTGACGGTCACGGGGAGGGTGTTCAGCGGGATGGGGAAGGGGAGATACTACGTGGGGCACCCTGAGTACCAGAGGAGGTTCAGGGAGCGCCTGGGGTACACCCCGTACCCTGGGACGCTGAACCTCAAGTTGGAAGAGGAGGATATGGTCCGGCAGCTGAAGGAGCTTAGGTCGGGCGACGGGACGAAGGTAGGTGGGTTCTCTCTGGGGGGAGAGTCGTTCAGCTCTCTGGTCTGCTTCGATGGTGAGCTGAGGGGGGAGCGGGTGACGCTGCTCTTCATCGACGTGACTTTCTATAACGACACGGTGGCGGAGCTGATATCGCCGACGTATCTCAGAGGAAAGCTCGGCCTCAAGGACGGGGACGTCGTCTCATTCACCGTCGACGCGCCCAACCTTCGCCCAGGTAGACGGTGACCGAGCACTCATCGCCATCCTTCAGGGCGAGAGCCCGTCTGATGTTGACCGGGCTGATTACTTCCAGCACGGAGCTGTCGTAGTGCGTCCTGTCGATGGCGAGTGCGGCGCCGGGGAGCCTGCCGGCGACCTTCGCCCTGAAGCACTTGACCGGTCCGAACGACCTCCTCGCGTCGTTGAACCCGGGGATCTCGATGCCTTTCATCAGGTCGAGCCTCCGGCGCTGGTCGATCATCGCCTGGTTTGTCAGCCTCAGATTGAGGGTCCCGGGGAACGGCTTGAAGCCGAGAGCCCCTGAGAAGCCCCCCGCGTACCCCTCGAGCGAGACGTAGTAGCCGCCCTCCTTCATCCCGGTGAAGAGGGTGCCTCTGAAGACGAGGGTGCTCCTGCCCTTCTCGAGGTTGGCCGCAGTGTCTGCCATGAAGGCTTCGACCAGGTCGAGGCCGGCGTCCGTCAGCCTCACCGCAAGGCTCCGCCCCGACTGGGCCCTCTCGACGAGGCCGGCGGCTTCGAGCCCCCTGAGCCTGAGGGACGCGGCCTGCTGGCTGACCCCGAGCGAGTCTCCGAGCCTCCCCGACGACACCACCGAGAACGACCGTACGGCCCCCAGCCTGACCAGGTGCAGCAGGGTAGTCAGCATCTCGGCGCTCGGCTTCGCTTTCACCATCTACAAGTTACCTGGTAGCTACCAAAGCGTTAAAAGAATACCGGGGTCGGCGGCTCCATGAGAAGAACGAGGTGGGTGAGCCTGGTGGCGCTCTTCACCGCCCTCGCCGTCGTCCTCAACGGGCCGTCGATCCCCGCACCCTACGCAGGGTTCCTCCTCTACGGTGTCTGGGAGGTGCCGGTGCTGGTCGCGATGCTGTACCTCGGCTTCGGTGGAGGGGTCGCCGTCGCGGCTCTGAATGGGGTGGCGCTGGAGTTCATCAACCCGGGGGGCCTGCCCACGGGGCCGATCTACAACCTGATCGCCGAGGTCTCCATGTTCGCCGGGGTCCTGGCTGCGCAGCGCCTCGCCCGGGGGCGGAACACTGCGCTCCTCGTCGTCGCGGCGACCGCCCTCGGAGCTTTGGTGCGGACTGCGGTGATGACCGTGGTCAACGGGCTCGTCCTCGCGCAGCCGTACCCGGTAGGGTTCGGCAGCTTCGGTGTGACCCAGGCCGAGGTGCCTGGGCTCCTGGTCCTGATCGCCGTCTTCAACGCCACCGTGGCGCTCTATGTCATCCCCGCGGCATATGGCATCAGACGGGCGGTCCTGGCCAGGTCAGGAGCCATCGCCAGTCCGGGGGAGAACCGGGCGCCCTGAGACCGGAGGGTGGTCGGAGCTGACGAACATACTGGACATCGAGGGGCTGAGCTTCCGCTACCCCGAGGCCCCGAAGGAGGCTGTGTCGCACTTCGACCTCCATGTCCCTGAGGGGGAAATCGTCGTCCTGGCAGGGCCGTCCGGGTGCGGCAAGAGCACCCTCCTCAGGGCGGTCAACGGGCTGATCCCTCACATGTACAGCGGAGACTACGCGGGCGAGGTGAAGGTCGCCGGGGCGAGCGTGAAGGGCACCGACATGCGCGACCTCTCCCAGAAGGTCGGGTTCCTGTTCCAGAACCCCGAGAACCAGATCTTCATGTTCACTGTCGAGAGGGACGTCGCCTTCGGCCTCGAGAACATCGGGGTCCCGAGGGAAGAGATGCGCGGCCGGGTGGACGAGGCCCTCCGGCTGCTCGGGATTGCAGGCCTTGCGCAGAGGGCCCCGCACGAGCTCTCCGACGGCCAGAAGCAGAGGGTCGCACTGGCGGGGGTCCTTGCGATGAGGCCGAGGCTGGTCATACTCGACGAGCCCACGTCCCTGCTCGACCCCAAGACCGCCGGGGACCTGGTGGCCCTCGTCGCGGGGTTGAGGAAGGAGTTGGGGACGACCTTCGTCGTGGTCGAGCACCGCCTAGACCTGCTCGTGAAAGTCGCGGACAGGCTCGTGGTGATGAGCGAGGGGAAGAAGGTCCTCGAGGGGACCCCAAGAGACGTCCTTTTCGGGGAAGAGGCAGAGCGCTACGGGGTCGCGGCCCCTTCGGTGACGAAGCTGCAGAAGATGCTGGCGCACGATGGGCTCGCCACGAGCGGGCAGCTGCTGAGCCCGGCGGAGCTCGCAAGAGAGCTGGAGGAGAGGCAGAGATGATCGAGTTCCAGGACGTGACCTTCGTGCACCAGAACGGGGTGAAGGCCCTCGACGGGGTCACCCTGAGGATCGAGCCGGGCGAGACCGTCGCGCTCGTCGGCGAGAACGGCGCGGGGAAGACGACCCTGGTCAAGCACGTGACCGGCCTGCTGAAGCCTGCTTCAGGCAGGGTGCTGGTGGACGGCCAAGACACGAAGTCGACGAGCACCGCCCGGCTCTCGAGGAAGGTGGGGGTCGCGTTCCAGAACCCCGACCACCAGCTCTTCTCTGAGAGCGTGGAAGAGGAGATGTCCTTCGCGCTCAGGAACTTCGGTTTCCCGCCGGAGGTGGTCCGCAACCGCGTCGCCTGGGGCCTGGAGCTCTTCGGACTCGAGGAGTACAGGAAGTCGTCTCCGCTCGTCCTGAGCGGCGGGGAGAAGAAGAGGCTGACCCTAGCCTGCATACTAGCCTGGGACCCCGACGTGGTGATCCTCGACGAGCCGACCGTGGGGCAGGACGCGCTGCAGAAGGAGAAGCTCGCAGGGACGATCAAGATGCTGAAGTCAGCCGAGAAGACGGTCGTCGTCGTGTCTCACGACATCGAGTTCCTCTGGCCCGTCCAGCCCAGGGTCGTGGTGATGAAGTCAGGGAAGGTCGTGGGAGACGGGCCGGCGCCGAAGATGATGCAGGACGAGGCGCTGCTCGCCTCCGCCAGGGTGGCCCAGCCCCAGCTTGTGGAGTTCCACAGGGCCCTCAGCTCGAAGCCCCCGGAGCCATTCGTGGATGCGCTCGAAGCGAGGCGCTGGGTGGAGGGGGGGTTCAGACCATGATGTGGCTGAGCGGCGGATTCGTCTTCCGGCGAGGGGACTCGGTGTACCACAGGCTGGACCCCAGGGTGAAGCTTCTGATCTCCGCGCTCATGTTCGTCACGACGCTTCTCGTCCGGTCGGTCTACGAGCTTCTCATCGTGATAGCCTTCATGGTCGCCGTGGCCGCGGTGGCGACGGTCCTTCGCAGGGTGGGGCGCACGATGGCGCTCACTGCTTCGTTCTCCGCCATAATCTTCCTCATCAACCTCGCCTTCACCAGAAACCTGGAGTCGTCTTTCCTCTATGCGATCAGGTTCGTGGCCATCGTCGTGTCGACCAGCCTGTTCTTCATCACTACGTCCCCCGACGAGCTGGAACAGGTGATGAAGACGTTCAGGCTCCCAAGGGACGTGGTGTTCGCCTTCGTGACCGCCGTGAGGTTCATCCCGGTGATGATGCTGGACACGATCCAGATAATGGACGCCCAGAAGTCGAGGGGGCTCGAGCTGGAGAAGGGGAACATCTTCCGGCGGGTCAGGAACATGATCCCCGTCCTGATCCCCCTGGTCGTCAATTCGGTGGTCAGGAGCGGGGAGCTTGCGGAGGCCATGGAGTCCAGGGCCTATGGGGCCGTGCCTAGGCCCACTTCCCTCATAAAGTACAGGGCGAGCCTCAGGGACAGGGCGGTGGCGGTCGCGGCCGTCGCCATCTTCGCAGTCACCGCTTACTCCTTTTATTACGTCCTCCCCGTCCAGTTTCCGTGATACCTGCCCGGGTGGTGGCCGACGAGCGGGAGAGGGCGAGCGGAGTCCCCGACGAACTCTCCAGGCTCAACGTGCGGGTCTACTTCAGCAGGCTGCCGGTGGCAGACTACGTCCTGAACCCCGAGATCGCGGTCGAGAGGAAGTCGGTCAGGGACCTGGTCTCCTCGGTCTATGATTCTCGCATCTTCTATCAGGCCGCGAAGATCTCCGCCGCCTATGCCAAGCCGTTCCTTCTCGTCGAGGGGGACTCCAAGGAGGTCGAGTCGCTCGCGAAGAACCTGAAGTCATTCTACGGGGCCATAGCCAACGTCACCATGGCCTACGGCCTGAGGGTGCTCTACACCGCGAACCCGAAGGAGACGGCCGTGGCGATCGCGGAGCTCCTGGCCCACGCGAGGGCGAAGCCCCTTGCCAGGATGCCGTCGGAGCTCCCCCCGAAGGCGAAGGGCGTGCCGCAGCAGCAGCTCTACCTGGTGTCGTCTCTCCCAGGGGTGGGGAGGAGGCTCGCCGAACGGCTGCTGTCCAAGTACGGCTCCCCCAGGAGGGTGATGAGTCTGACCGCAGGCGAGCTGGCCCTGACCCAGGGAATCGGGTGGAAGAGGGCGGAGAAGATCAAGGAGGTCATGGACGCCAAGTTCGCTAAATACCAAGAGAAGTCCCCGCAGGCGAGGCTCGAGGCGGATTGAAGGTCGCCATCCTTGGCGGGACCGGGGCCATGGGGACTGGGCTGGCACGGCACCTTTCGAAGAAGAACGAGGTCATCATCGGGTCCAGGGACGAGCGCAGGGCCCGCGACGCCGCCAAGAGGATAGAGGGGGCATCGGGGATGGGCTACGAGGCGGCCTCGAGGGCGGCAGAGCTGGCGGTGTTCGCAGTCCCCTACTCCGCCATGGGGGAAGCGTCCCGGCTCTCCGGGGCCTTGTCGGGCAAGGTCGCCGTTTCTATGATCAACCCCCTGAAGGCGGAGGAGGGGCTGCTGAAGTTCGCTCTGGCCGAAGGGTCCGCAGCCCAGGAGCTGGCGGCAGCGCTCCCGGAGTCCAGGGTGGCGACCGCCTTCAACCACGTGTCGTCAGTCTTCTTCGAGAGGGAGACCTTGGTCCCCATGGACGTACTGGTGGCCGCGGATGCGAGGGAGACGTATGAGGAGGCCGCCGCGCTGGTGACGAGCATCCCCAACCTCCGTCCCCTGTACGCCGGGCCGCTCTCCGAAGCCCGCACCATAGAAATGATCACGCCGCTGCTTCTCAACCTGGCGAAGATGAACAAGACCGGGAGCCTTGCGACGAAGTTCGCCACCACGAGGGACATCGTCAGATGAAGTTCGGCTACATCCTCCCCAACTATGGAGACAAGATCGCTCCGCAGGAGCTCCTGGAGATCTCGGCCGTCTGCGAGGAAGCAGGCTTCGACTCCGTCTGGGCGACGGACCACATCATAATGCCCTCGGAGCTGAAGGAACCCTACGGCCAGCTGATCGAGCCTTTCACCCTGCTCTCCTACATAGCGTCCCGCTGCGAGAAGCTGAGGGTCGGCACCTCTTGCGTGGTCCTTCCCCAGCGCAACCCGATACTCGTCGCCAAACAGGCGGCCGCCCTGGACGTCCTCTCCGGGGGAAGGGTGATCCTCGGCTTCGGCGCCGGGTGGGCCGAGAAGGAGTTCGGGTATCTGAACGCCGACTTCAGGAGGAGGGGGAAGGTCATGGACGAGAGCATAGCGCTTATGCGCAAGCTCTGGAAGGACGACGTGGTCGACTTCGACGGGGACCACTTCCATGTCAAGGATGCCCTCTTCCTTCCCAAGCCGGTCAACGGCGACATCCCGGTGTGGATAGGCGGGAACGGGCCCACCTCGATCAGGAGGGCGGTGAGCCTCGGGGACGGGTGGCACCCCGTCGGCCCAGACCTGGAGGGGTTCTCGGCGGGGGCTTCAAGGATCAGGGGGGCCGAGAGGAAGGTGACGCTCTCGATGAGGATGACGACGGACGTGAGGAAGAAGAGAGATGTGTATGTGGGGGCGAACAACGAGAAGCGGGTCGCCGTGTCAGGCACGGCCGCCGAGATACGGAAACAGATCGACGCCTACGCCCTGGCGGGACTCGAATACTACTGCGCCTCGATAAACCACCCCGCAGCTTCGGAGATAATCGCTGACCTGCGCAGGTTCTCGTCTGAAGTGGTCCGTTCGTACGCCTAGGGACCTTCGTAGAACGTCAGCCCGTCCCGCCATCCCGTGTACAGCATCGGCCTGTACCCCTTGAAGTTCCAGGAGCCGGAGAACGCGTCCGAAGCCCAGGCTGCGACGACTTCGCCCACCAGGACGAGATGGTCCCCGAACCTCGGGGCCGCGGTGAGCCTGCACTCGACGGTCGCCAGCGCGTCCTTCAGCACGGGGACCTTCGCGCCCCTCCCTGTGGAGTGGGTGAGCCCCGCCTCCGAGAGCTTGTCCTTGACCTTGGCCCCGCTCACGGTCGCGAGCTTTGCAATGGCGTCCGAGTGGGACCTGTCGAGGACAGAGAGGGAGAAGGCCCGCGCCTTCAGGGCGAGGGCACACGTGAATCCTGCAGGCGCGCAGCCTACGCCGACCATGGGGGGCTCTTCTGAGACCGAGAGGTACGAAACCACGGGCATGGCTGAGACCCGTCCCCCGTGCTGGGCCCCCATTACGAGAGGGACCTGCGGGTAGAAGAGCCGGTGGATGAGGGAGGGGTCCACTCTCAACGGTGCCGGGAAGCGGGTTCCGATAGTTAAGGAGTCTTAGGAGACGGCGAAGTTCGTAGTGACAACGTCCCCCCATTCGTCCGCGATGACCGCGGTGTATGTCCCGGGAGCGAGCTGACTGGTGGAAAGTGAGAAGCCCGACTGTAGCACCCAGTACTGCGGGATCCCGTTCAGGTCGACGAGCGCCCTCGAGGAGTGGGGGCCGAGGAGGAAGTAGCCGGGGGTCGCCGCCTGCACTGGGCACTGGAACAGGGGCTGCGGTATCGGGATCAGCGTCCCGAGGGTGGCGTTGTCCTGGGTGAAGTGCCCGGCCATGACCCCCAGGCCGATGGGCCACCCGGAGGTGCAAATCTTGGTCCACAGCCCTCCGGGTCCAACCCCCCAGCCTTCCGAGGCGGTGATGTTGTCGATCGAGCTTGATGAGCTGTTCAGCCACCCGGATAGCGAGATGACGCCGCCGCGGGGAATCGAGGTGGAGTTGATCATAAGGTGGAGCGTGAACCCGAAGGCGGAGTCGTAGGACACGGATGGTTGAAAGGTGTCGGCCGCCGGGAAGACGTAGGGGGACACGGCCAGGGAGACGAAGACAGCGATCACGATTGCGGCCAGGACCAGGGACATGTTCCTCACGCTCTTCTTGTATGCGGCGTCGTCGGGATCCATCTGCCTCGGTCGTTGCCGGCTCGCTCTTAACCCTAGTCGGAGGGGCTACTTCGAGAGGAGCCTGCTGCGGAGCCTGGTATTGATGGCGAGGTGCTCGAGGGCCCTCGTGAGGCTCGAGCCCCCCTGTTTCATGCGCCTCCCAGAGAGGAACCGTCTGACGTCTGCCTCCCGCGTCACCCCGCAGATGGGGAGGACGAGCCCCATGTACAGGTAGAACTGCTGAGACCCGGCATACAAGTCCCTGATCTTGTCGTAGTTGGTGGTGAGCCACCCCCAATATGCTTCCCGGGCGCCCGTGTTGAGGGCGGCGTAGAGGATCGGGTAGGCGGAGTCGGACCTGCTCACCTCGCCGCTGATCCCCAGAGCCAGGGTCTCTGCCACCAGCTCCGGCTCTTTGAAGGAGCAGAGGGCGCCCCAGACCTTCGCCCTGTCGACCTCGCCCTGGAGGGTTCTCACCATCTCGACGAGCCTGGGATGAGCTCGTCTGCCGTTGGTGCGGGCATAGGCGGTCGCCACCGCGCCCCTGAGGTCGGGATTGACATCGAAGTAGCTCTCGAACCTCGGAGCAAGCCTGGCGGCGTAGGCGTCGTCGAGTCGGACGTAGAGCGAGGCGAGGGCTTCGCGCGTCGCCCCGACGTATGCCGGTTCACCGGGCCGGGGGTCTTCTCCTATCTTCTGAAGAAGGGGAGGGAAGAACGCCGGGTAGACCTCCTGGAGTCTGGCCGAGTCCCAGGCGATGGAAGCCAGGATTCGGAGCTGGCTGGCGGCCGTTTCGACCGTCATGGAATCTGGGGTCCCTCCGCAGAGCCCGACGAACCTCAGGTAGAGGTCGGGGTCGGCCTCGCCCGCCTGGATCAAGAGGAAGAGGTCGTTCATGATGCCCGCCCTGTCGTGGGGGTCGAGCCGAGCGAACTTCTTCGCCAGGGTGTCGTACCCTCTCTGGTCATACATGGTAAGGTGGAACGCGCCTCTCCCGGCGTTCAACAGGAGGTCAGACCCGTCCTCGACGTCGACCCTCGCCGACTTCTTGTCGAGGAAGACGTGCTTGGCCTTCCCACCGGAGAGCACCGTAGTAGGGATCGGCCAGGGCCGTGCTGGGACGCTCCCTGTGACGAGGAACCTGCGCTGGGTGAGGGTCACCCTGTTCCCCTTCGAGGCCACCCTGACCACCGGGAACCCCGGCCTGGTGAGCCACTCTCTTGCCACCCGGTCCACGGGGAGCCTGGAAGCCGCCCCCAGAGACCTCCACAGGTCGTGCCCCGATGCGTTGGAGAAGCTGAACTTCTTCAGGTAGTCGGACACCCCCTTCCTGAAGTTGTCCTCCCCGACGTACGACTCAAGCATGTGGAGGATGCTCGCCCCCTTGTTGTAGCTGATGGCGTCGAAGTTGTGCATGGCATCCTCGACCTTCGCCACGCGAGCCTGGACGGGGTGCGTCGACCTTACGGCGTCGAGGTTCAGGGCTTCGAAGGTCTCGTCTCGGAGGAAGATCCCGGGCATGTCCCAGTCGGGCCTCAGCATCGCCGTCATCTTGTACCCCAGGAACGTGGCGAAGCTCTCGTTGAGCCACAGGTCGTCCCACCACTTCATCGTCACTAGGTCCCCGAACCACTGGTGGGCAACTTCGTGGACCATCGCGCTCGCTCCCCTGTTCTTCTGGCCGAATGCGCTCGACTCGGTGACCAGGGCGAGGCTCTCCCTCGACGAGATCGCCCCCCAGTTCTCCATGGCCCCCGTGTGGTATTCGGGGAGCGCCACGACGTGCAGCTTCTTGAGGGGGTAGGGGACCCCGTAATACTCCGCGAAATCTCTCAGAGACCCCGCCGCCATCTCCAGGGCGAGGGCGGAGTTGCCGGACTGACCGGGCCGCGTTGCCGTGATGACCTCGACCCCGCCAGACATGGCCCTGGTCTCCTCCATGTCTCCGATGGCGAAGAACAGCAGGTAGGTCGACATCCTCGGGGTCTCCTCGAATACGTGCCTTGTCTTCCCTCCGCCGATGTCTTCGACCTTCACCGCCGGGGTGTTGAAGATGACCTTCAGCCCGGCGTCTGTTGTGATCTGCACTCTGAAGACAGCCTTGTAAGCGGGCTCGTCGACGCAGGGGAAGACGGTCCTGGCCTCTGCGGGCTCAAGGTCCGTGGCCAGGATGTAGTCCTTGCCGTACCGTGACTTGTAGAGGCCGAAGATGACGTCGTCTGAGACCTGTTTCGTGAAGTCGACTTCGACGACAGACTTGGACTTGGGGACCCCCTTCACCAGTAGCTTCCGCCGCCTTTCGTCCGTCCTGAAGCTGGCTTGCTTCCCGTTTACCCTGACCGATTCTACCTTCAGCGTCGTGGAGTCCAGGGCGAAGGGCTTGGCAGCCCCCCTGACTGTGATCTTTTCGCGCCCTCTCACGAAGGCCTTCCTGAAGTCCACGTCGAGGTCGAGGTTGTAGGAAAGAATCTCCAGGGGCCTGTCGCCAGCAGTGGCCGCCTTTGGCCGTCTTAAAGGGATAGTCGGCGGGCCTATTCTTTGTCGATGAACTCTTCGGCCTTTGGGGGGTCCGGAGGGAGGCCCTTCCTCTTGCGTATCTCCGTCACCAGGCCCCAGAGCATGTTCTGGGGGACAGCCTGCCAAGTCTTGAAGTGGGTGTTCCAGACCGCCTTGCCTGCGGTGGCGCCCCTCATCTTCTCGCTGAGGTCGAAGGTCTCTGAAGCAGGGATCTCACCCTCGACGACGGTCATGACCTCCTTCTGGTCGATGCGGACGAGCTTGCCCCTCTTTGCGCTGATGACCCCGGTGACCGCTCCGATGAGCTCGGACGGTCCCTTCACCTCGATGCCCAGGATGGGCTCCAGCAGGGTGGGGTTGGCCGAGAGCATGGCCCCCAGTATGGCGCGCCTGGAAGCAGGCATGAGCTGGGCGTAGGTCCTGTGGGCCGGGTCCTCGTGGGGGACGAAGTTGGTCAGGGCGACCTTGACCCCTCTCGTGAACTCGTATGCCAGAGGCCCGTTCTTCATGATGTCGTCGAAGCCTGCGCGGATGGAGTCCATGGACTCCTGGAGGAACTGGACACCCTTGGTGACCTCGGTGAGGACGTTACCCCTCTCGTCGACCGCCTGGAAGTTTCGGGCCTGGTCGGGGTCCCATCCGTGGTCGCGCAGGGTCTTGATGACCGCCTTCTTCTCCACGTTCTCGCCGATGGTCCCGTTGCGGATGAGCTCGATGACCTCCGATTCCAGCGGCTCCACTTCGATGAAGATCTTGTTGTGCCTGTTCGGCGATCTGGACATGATCGGGCCGGCGCGCGCGCGGATTGTCTCTCTGTAGTTGATGATGGGCGGGGACGTGATGATCTCGAGCCCGGCCTGTTGGATCTGGGTGGTAGCTATCTCAAGGTGGAGGACGCCCATGCCGGACATGAGGGTCTCCCCCGACTCCTGGTTTATCGTGACCACCAGGTTCGGGTCCTCGATGTTGAGGCGCCTCATGACCTCGACGAGCTTGGGGAGGTCCCTGGGGTGCTTCGCCTCGACCGCGACAGTGACCACCGGTTCGCTCACGTAGTGTATCGACTCGAAGGGCGCGACCCCCTTCTGGTTGGAGATGGTCTCCCCGGACCTGATGTCGAGGCCCAGGAGCGCGGGTATGTTGCCGGCCGGGAGCGAGTCGACGATCTCCCTCTGGAACCCCATGAATATCTGCACCGACTGTATCTTTCCCTCTCGCTTGGAGTTGATGAGATAGATGGGGTCGCCGTTGCTGACAGCCCCTGAGAAGAGCCTGCCCGTTGCCACCAGCCCCGCGGCGGGGTCGACGACCACGTTGGTCACCATCATGACCGTCGGTCCGTTTTCGTCGCAGGCGAGGAGCGCCTTGCCGACGTCGCTCGTTAGGTCCCCCTGGGGCCAGATCTTGGGGATGCGGTAGGCCTGGGCGACGTGGGGCGGGGGGTGATGCCTCACCACCATGCCGAGGAGAGCTTCATGCAGCGGGAGCTTCTTGCCCAGCTCCTCTGGGGTGGAGCTCTGGTAAGCGTTGATGATGTCCTTGAAGGACATCCCCGCGGCCTTGGCCATGTCGAAGTTGAAGCCCCACTTGTCCTTCGAAGAGCCGAAGGCGACCTGGGCGTCCTGGACGGAGACCTTCCACTTCTGCTTGTACTCGGGCTCGGCGTAGGTCTCGACGAGGCGGTTGAAGTCCCTGACGATGCCGAAGAGCCACTCCTGCATCTTCTCCGGGGTCAGGCGGAGCTCCTTGATCAGGCGGTCTATCTTGTTGATGTAGACGACGGGGCGGACCCTTTCCTCGAGGGCCTGGCGGGTCACCGTCTCCGTCTGGGTCATTATCCCCTCGACCGCGTCCACGACGACGATGGCGCCGTCGACCGCTCGGAGGGACCGGGTCACCTTGCCTGTGAAGTCGATGTGCCCCGGCGTGTCAATGAGATTGATGACGTATGGCTTCCCGTCCTTCTCGTAGTAGAGCGTGACGTTGGCAGCCTTGATGGTCATCTGGCGCTGCTGCTCCAGCTCCATGTAATCCAGTGCCAGCGCCTGGCCCGCGACTGACGGAGAAAGCATCCCAGTGGCAGCCAGAAGGCTGTCTGACGTAGTGGTCTTCCCGTGGTCGACGTGGGCGATTATCCCAAGGTTGCGTATCTGCTCCCTGTTGTGGACGATCTTGAGTGCCTCTGCGGTAGTCTTGAAGCGCGGCATGACCTTTGGCGACCTTTGAAACGACCCTTCGGAGTCGGGTTATGAACCTTTTCGTCGTCCCCGGGTCGCATGTGCCATCGTCGTCGGGGGAAGGGCGCGGGGGGCGGGGGACAGGAAAGGACGGCTCTGGACCCGGGGCTTCCTTTGCGCGAGCGCCTGCTTCACCCGGCCCTCTGCCAGGGCCTCTGTGACGCCGCCAGGGAGGCCCTTGTGCGGGGCTCGTCCCCTCGGAGGCGGATGTGACTTGGGCCAGGTCGAGCCCCGTACCTGGGGCGACGGGATGGGTGTCGAGGGCGGGGCAGGGGAACTCTGGGCCGCTCAGCGGTGCCTTCGGCCGCGCCCCCTCGGCCTCGGGGCGACAACGTCGAAAAGTATCTTCCTCAGATTGACAGTCACGCTCCTAGCGTAGAACCGGTCCTCGATGTTCAGGCTTCTCAGGTCGTAGTTCCCCTTGTCGCGCAGGTTGTACCGTTCGAAGGAGAGACAATCTGACAGGAACCCCTCGAGGCGGCCTATGTCGGGGTCGACGACGACATCTTTCGCGATGGGCTGGGACTTCGAGGCGAGGAGGAGGTCGTTCAGGGAATCTACGGCGGCCTCGTAGTTCTTCCAGGCCTCTTCTACGAAGCGAGGGAAGATCCCGTTGGCAGCCAGCTTCGCCCTGAACGAGCCCGACGCGTCCTCGGAATAGCTCTTCAGGAGGTGCGCCTTGATGTTCAGCTCGTTGGACCTGTCGAGGCCGTAGAGGAAGTTGCGGGCGACGGGCTCGAAGTCTGTCTTGTATGCGTGGTTGAGCGAGTCCCCGAAGGCGCCGGCGGCCAGCAGGAACCCGCCCACCGGGTAGTCCCCCGAGGTCAGGGCGTCAGAGATCATGTGGGCAAAGTCAGGCTCGTAAGGGATCTCGCTCATCAGGAGACCCTTCCTCGTTATCCTGCGGGGACGGTGCTCGATCGCCCCTATGCTGGTGAGCCAGTCCGCGGCGAACGCCACCTCGCTGTGGTTCACCCTGGACATGAACTCGAGGTTCGAGAGGTCGAGGCCATACTTCGACAGCAGCAGGACGAGGTCGAAGGGGGTCTCGGTCTCGAGCGACTTGCGGACGGGTGTCGGGTCTATCTTCCGGGGGACCGGGGAGTCGGTGAGGATCACCGCGCGCCCGGGCTTGAAGCGGCCGACCCTCCCCATCATTTGGAGGAGAGAGTTGTTGTCGAGCTTGCCGTACCTGAGGGTCTTCTGCCCCAGCCTGTCCTTCGAATTGATCACGTCGTTGAATATCAGGACGTTGTCGACGTAGATGTTCACCGACGAAGCTATGACGTTCGTCGCGAAGATCTTCAGGTTCCTGTCCTTCTCGGCCCTCCGCTGGATCTTGTTGACTTCCGTGCCTTC
Source organism: Nitrososphaerota archaeon (assembly GCA_027320175.1). GTDB lineage: Archaea > Thermoproteota > Nitrososphaeria > Nitrososphaerales > Gagatemarchaeaceae > UBA183. The sequence continues at coordinate 78,664 of DAHVLU010000023.1, read as the reverse complement.
GAGCCCGCCGTGGATGTACACTCCGCCATAGCTCCCCGCGTACTTCTCCACTAGGCGCCTTGTCGGCAGGAAGACGAGCCAGGATTCGTCCCTGGGCTGGGTGTAGAGGTATCTCGACAGGGTGTCGAACATGGCGTCCAAGTCCCGCACAAGCTCGACCTCGACGTTCACCGGGAACCTCCTGCCGCTGACGGAGTGGAGCTTGGTGATCCCCATGAAGCGGAGGAACTCCCTGGGGTCGATGGTGGCGCTCATCACCCTGAACAGGTTCTTCGCCTCCGCCTCGTCGTTCTTCGCGAGAGACATGCAAAGCTCCAGCTGCGAGGACATCTGGTGGCTTTCGTCGAAGTAGATCGAGGTGTCGCTGACCGAGCGGTCGGCGAGCATCCGGATCAGGACTCCGTCTGTGACGATCTTGATCTTGCCTTCGACGTTTACCTTCGTGTCCTTCGTTATGATGGCCAGGTCCCCCTTGACCTCGGGGTGCAGGGCCTCCAGCGAGTAGTAGAGGGCGTTGCAGGAGGCCCTCGACGGCTCCCGGATTATGACGTTCCTGGTCCTCCCAGACTTTTCGAACTCGTGTATCGGGACCACCGTGCTCTTCCCAGTCCCCACCTCGCCCAGGAGGACGAAGTGGTCGTCGAAGTCTATAGAGTCGAGGATGGAGAAGATCGGGAGGTCGGCGGGCGGAGTCCTCCGAAGGTGGCGCTGCTCTTCCCCCTCCTCAGGTACGACGGTCTCCAGCGAGTCGTCGATTCCGACCCCGGTCAACTTGGCTTCAGGGACGGGCCGATATCACACCGATTTGAACATAGACACACCAGTCCAGGCCGTGCCCGAGAGCTCTCCTGCCTGGCGCCGTCCCGGGATCAGCAGTAGACCCTGGCCACCGCCCTGAGCTGCGCCCTGCTCAGGGTGACCTCTGCCCCTCCCGGTGCCTCGACCGCGAGCTTCCTGGCGTCGCCCCCCTTCGTGCGGAACCTATCGACCAGAGGCTCGGACCTCGACGCGTCCATGGAAGCTAGGAAGGAGGAGTATTCGTCAGGCATGGGCCAGCCGTGCCTCTCTCCCACCTTCTCGACCACTTCGGCGAGCAGGGGCCGCCTCGAGCCTGCAAGGTCCGGCGGCGGGACAGAGGCTTGGCCCGAGGGCCCGGAGACCCTGAAAGCCCGGTGGGCGACGACGAGGCCATCCTTGACTTTGAGGGCGAAGACGTCGAAGGGGAGTCCGGAGACCGCCTTGAGGTCTTCGGTCCCTATGTCCAGGCGGTCGAGGGCGAGGGACAGCTTCAGGCTGGCGTCGAGGCTGTCAAGGGGGAGCAGGTGGGCGCCCCGCTGTGAGAGCAGCCTGGACTCCTTCCGCAGAGCCCTGACCACCTTCTCCTCGGCGTCGTTGTGGCTGAGGGCATAGACGCTCACGACCTGGAACGCCGAAGGGGCCTTCCCCGCGAAGACGAGGAGCATGCCGTCCAGCGCGGCGACCCCCCTCGCCTGGCCCTGCGATTCGAGCTTGACTTCGGCGAGAGCGTGCCATCGGAAGGGGAAGAGGGCGCTGCGCAGCAGGATCGACTCCGGCTCTGGTACGACCCCGGTGGCGATGCCGTTCCTCGTGGCTGCCGGCCAGAGGAGCACGGCGAGCGAGCACGACGACAAGAGGATGGGCGAGAAGGTTCCCCCAGCATGCAGGGCTGCCAGCGCCAGCAGGAACAGCGCTCCTGCCAGGGCGTAGCGACCCCAGGGGCGCCCCGGTCTCGGCAGCACCCCCTGCTCGTGGGTGTTCGGCCGTCGTGCGCCAGGTCTCCGGAACGACAGGACGAGGCAGGCGAAGGCGAGGAGGGCGACGGGCCAGGCGCCGAACCCGAGCGCAGCGGCCCCCACCAGCGCGGCGAGCGACCTCAGGACCCACCCCATCAGTGGAACCCTTCCCCATCCTGGCGGGCGTAGGCAAAGCGGGTGTACTCCTCCAGGGCCGGATGCCTTGCGGCCCAGAACGCCTTGGTGCTCGCCTCCCTGTCGTCGGGGTTGACTGCTTCGGGGCCCCGGTCCTTGTTCCTCGAAGCCGTTGACTTCGTGAGCTCCAGCGAGAACTTGGCGTCGTGGCCCAGGATCACCCCGCCGTAGGGGATCCTGTCCCAGGGGTTGATGGGGTCGATGGACACGTGGCTGGTGACGAGGACCGCGATCCCGAACTCGACGCAGAGCCTCTGGGCGTGGGCAAGGAGCATGGCGAGGCCTGCGCTCCGGGCGGGCAGGTCCTGGGTGCTGGGGAAGGCGGACTTGAAAGGGGCGGAGATGGAGTCATAGACCAGGAGCTTCGCCCCCGTCTCGCGGATTATGTGGTGGAGGGCGGACTGGTAGGTCGGGGTCTGCCTCATCTTTAGCTCCACCCGCCCGCCGCTGGAGACCTCCCTGGCGGCGTCTATGCCGTGGAGGTTCAGCAGGTCCACCACCTCCGGAGTTTGGAAGATCATGACAGAGGGTCCCGGGGGCGGGAGCTCAACGGAGAAGTCGGGAGAGAAGATGTCGGCTACAGCGCTGAGGTGGGCGTCGGTGTACGACACGCCGAGGTGGCTCAGGGCGGCGTCGACTGCCGTGATGAGCTGCCCTCTGGTCACAGGCTTGCGCTTCGCCGAGACCTTGGGGGCCCTCGCCAGCCTCACCTCTGCTACGCTGAACTCCTTGGCGAAGCGCTTCGTCATCCTGTCGCGCCAGTAGGGGACGAGGTAGCTGGAATAGGACTGCTCGGTGTCCAGTATGATCGCGCTCCCGCCGGATGCGGCAACCGAGCAGCCGGCCTGGAAGGAGATGATGCTCTTTCCGAGAGCCTTCTCTCCGAATATCTGAGTTATGGTACCGGTCGCCAGGCCGCCGTCGGTAAGCATGTCCACCGCCGCGCAGTCGGTCTTCAGGTGCTCCATCACCCGCTCAGCTCCCTGAGTAGTCTCCTGCCGGACTCGGTAAGCGTGAAAGCCAGGACCTTCGGGCCGCTCCCGTCCTGCTTGGGCTCCATGAGCAGGTGCCCTTCCGAGTGCAGCCTGTCGACCTCGGCACCGACGTCAGCGGCCAGGAACTGAGGTGAGAGGTAGGAGATGACCGATTGGCGGTTCGCGGAGTCGAACCTCGATATCTCTTCGAGGATGGTCCTGGTGAGCTCGGGGCTGGCTCTGGTAGGCGGGAGGCGAAGCGCAATCCCGCCGGACGACGGCATTGGCCTGATGAAGCGCGGGACGAACGCCGTGGTGTTGCCGGACCTGTCGTCGCACGCGACGTAGGCGTGGGCGAGGGCGGCAGCCTGCTTCCAAGTCTTACGGGCGTTCCAGGCCTCGCTGGAGTACACCCTGACAGGCATCGACTCCACTACGCTGTCGTTCAGCAGGGCGGGCACCGGCGAGGAGAGGACGAGTGGGAGCTGCGCCTCCAGCAGGTGCGCCATGAGCCTCCCCGCGTGCTGGAAGCGCGAGAGGTTCCTGAAGAGGCGGTGGGCCCCGGTGATGAGGAGCGTGTCGGGGCGGCCGGACGACGACTCGATGAGGTGGAGGACCTTCGCGACGTAGAGGCCGGCGGCGAGTTCAGATGCCAGAGGATACGGAGCAGACGCGAAGCTCACCAAGCACCCCCCGCGCATCAGCTCGTCGAATCCGTCGACCCGCGTCGTGTCGAGGTGCCTCAGGGCGCCTATCCTCCCCTTCAGTTTGTCCACGTAGAACCCTCTGAACCCTTCGATGGCCCCGACGACGTCGTAGAGGGCGGAAGGGGTCGCAAGGTCGTTCTGCTCCGAGAGCTTCTGGAGGGCAGCGGAGAGGATAGCCTCCTCCTCTGGGGTGAGGTCGAGGGCAGCGGCGTAGGCTGACGCGACCAACTGGCCGTGCATGGCGTCGTCCCCCTCGAGGTGAAACGCCTCGTAGAGCATGGAACGGTAGTCGAAGGGCCTGAAGTAGCCGTGGACATCTGGAGAGATCGAGCCGTCGACGTCGAGTATTGCGAACCTCAGCCCCGCCTCCGCTCCGGCGTAGGCGAAGAGCGTCGAGAGGAGCCCCGACTCCCGCCCGAGTAGGAGCACCCGGTCCCCGAGCTCCCCGACTCTCACGCGCCCTCGCGCCCTGTCGAGGGCGTAGCCGAGCCAACCCGGACCCGTCGTTTCGTTCATCATGTCTATGCGAGGTTGTTTTGCTTAAGGCACTGACGCACATGTTGAGCACACAACTTGTGAGCTCAACTTGTTCATATCAGCCCGTTTCATGCTGAGGGCGGTTGAAAAATAGGGACACGACGGTCATCTGCTGGGAACTGCTCCGGGCCCTGGCGTCGGGGCCGCGGATCCCCACCAGACTGGCGCGGGTCGCAAACGTCCCCTACGACAGACTCCCCGAGTACTTGGGGCTGTTGACTGCGCGGGGCCTTGTCCAGGTCGAGCAGTCCGAGGGGCATGAAAGGTACGCCATCACCCCGAGGGGGATGGAGGTCCTCGGCCACCTAGACCAAAGCCTCAAGATGCTCTTCTCAGCCTTGGAGTAGACAAGTTGTGAGCATGTGTTATAAGCCGCGGGGGGTTTGAACTTGGGCATGTCGGAAGACAGGGACCCCAATGTCTCCATAATAGAGATGCAGGAGGAGTTCATCCGGCACATGGAGAAGGGCGGAAGGAAAGTCACGTTGCTCGCGGCCATAGCGACTGTAGCTGGGGCATACTTTGCGGTCAACTACTTCCTCCAGCTCGTAGTCTTCCCCTACTGGCTCGGGATAACGACCCAGACCGTCAACCTTGTCGACCCAGGCCTCGTGGCAGCGGGAGCGGTCAGCCTGGCGGTCTCGCTCATGTGGCTCTACGCCGGTCTGAGGGACCTGGCCTTCGGGAGGAGGATGGCCAGACAGATCAGGGAGATCAGGGGGCTGCAGTCTCAGGCGGCGATGAAGTACGGTCTTGGCCCCGATGGCGCAGACGGGAAGGCCTAGTCTTCGCGCCAGCGGAAGAACCTGACTGCCAGGGCGAAGGTCACGACTGAAATCACCAGCATCAGCCCCATGTCGAAGTAGGCGGCGGCGAAGTTGTCGTAGATCATCACGTTGACCAGCCCGTCGATGAGGTAGTACAGCGGCAGCACGTGGGCAACGGCCTGCAGGTACATCGGCATCGACTGCACGGGGAAGAAGGTCCCCGAAAGGAACATCATGGGGAAGGTTACCAGGTTCCCCACGACCGCCGCAGACTCCGGGCTGTTGGACACGGTCCCGACCAGCATCCCCAGCGAGACGAAGAAGAACGGGCCCAGGACCAGGAAGACTGCTATGCCCCAGTTCAGCGCGATGTGGGCGCCGAACACGAACTCCCCGACGGCGGACATGAGAACGAAGGAGACACAGGTGGTCCCGATGTACCAGATGATCTTCGACAGCAGCCACTCGGTCTTGGTGAGGGGCGTGAGCGAGAGGAGCTTGAACACCTTGTCGCGCCTGTAGGTCGAGCTCAAGTTCGTGATTGCGAACATGGGGCTCGTGAGCGCCGCGAACCCGATGAGCCCGGGCACCAGGAAGTCGATGTACTTGTACGAGGACGAAACCGCCGTCTGCGGGGTCACCCCTACCTTCGCGGTCCCGTTGACTCCGTAGGAGTTGAAGGAGCTGACGAACTCCCTGGTGATGCCCGAGACGATGGCGCTGCTGGTCGATGCGGGGTTGCCGTACACGGTCACGTTGATGGGCTGCTTAGTGGCGTAGGCCAGGCTGAACCCGGAGGGGACGACGATCCCGTCTGAAGACGACTTCGACGACAGGTACTGCGAGAGGTTCTGGTTGTTCGGGATTATAATCAGGCAGAGTCCGTTGTTGTATGTCTGGCTGCAGTTGTGCGAGGTGCTGTTCAACTCGCTGAGGAAGATCGCCCCGGAGGGGCCGGTGTCGAAGTTCTGGGCGTACACCCTGACCTGACTGGCGCCCCCGCCAGAGAAGATCGCTCCGAAGAGCAGTATCAGTATGATCGGGAAGACGAGGGTGAAGAAGAAACCCTCCCTGCTCCTGAGGTTACCTCTGGCGTAGACCTTCAGCTCCGCGACCATCCTCCTGCCGCTGAACGCCACTGCTACTCGTCCCCCTTCTCCTCGGCGCCCGACTCCCCGACCAGGCGCAGGAAGACGTCCTCCAGCCTGTCCCTCCTCACAGTCAGGTCGTCCCATTCAGCGCCGGACTCCTCTATGGCCCCCAGGGCCACCAAGGCGTCCCTCTTGTCCCTGAGGAAGACGGTGACCGCCCTCCCGTCCCCCTTGACTTCCAGCCTGGTGTTCTCCTTCAGGTACCTGAGGAGGTCGTCCTTCGCCCTGACGGTCATCCTCTGGCCGGACCCGTACTTGGACTCGATGTCCGCGGTCGTTCCCATGGCGACGATCCGGCCGTGGTCCATGATGGCGACCCTGTCAGCCAGCATCTCCGCTTCTTCCAGATAGTGGGTGGTGAGCATGACTGTCCTGCCTTCTGCCTTGAGCTTCCTGACGACCTCCCAGACCGCCCTGCGGGCCTGGGGGTCCAGCCCGGTGGTAGGCTCATCGAGGAAGACCACCTCGGGGTCGTTGACCAGGGAGAGCGCCATCCCGAGCTTCTGCTTTTGGCCCCCGGAGAGATTCTGAAACCAGATGTTGGCGGCTTCGTCGAGTATCACCCTCTTCAACAGCTCGTCAGGGTCGACCTTCGCCCCGAAGAGGGTCGCGTAGTACGCCACGGCTTCCCTGGGGGTCGGGTAGTCGAGGAACTTGAAGCCCTGTGGTATGACTCCGATCGCCTTGTGCAGCTCGTAGCCTGAAGTCCACGGGTCCAGCCCGAGGACCTTGGCGGCGCCTTGGTCCTTCTCTCTGAGCCCTTCCAGAATCTCGATCGTGGTCGTCTTCCCTGCCCCGTTGGGGCCAAGCAGAGAGAAGACTTCCCCTTTGTTCACCGAAAAGGAGATGCCGTCGACGGCCTGGAGGTCGCCGTACCTCTTCTTGAGTCCGTCAACCTCGATGGCAGACATTCGCGGCGGGGCACTTGTCGTGGATATTTACGCAGTTGGCGTCAAGTTGTCGGGCCCGGTACCCATCTCGGGCCCCGCCCCCAGAAACGGCCGCCGAACATGAGCATGGCGATGCCTCCCAGGACGAGGATGATGCCTATGATCACCGCGAGAAGCTCCAGGATCATCACGATGATGCTGACCAAGAAGCTGGCGAGGAAGACCAGGATGAGGGCGCCGGCGACCATCATCAGGGCCCCCGCTATCTGGGACTGGCGCACGTGGGCAAGGGTGGCGGCCGCGTTATTTATCCTGACGAACGAGGTCCGGCCGGAGCCGGCAACGGTTTGCCATACCTTTCCTTGAGGAACTGACCCGCCGAGATGGCCCCGTCGGTCGGGAGACCCGCTTCGGCCCACTCTTTCATTCCGCCTTCGTAGGCCTTCACGTTGAACCCCTTCGATTCGAGAAGGTCCGCTGCCGCCCTGGAAGCGCCGCATTCGTAGCTGGAGCAGTGGACGACTATCTCTCTTGAGGGGTCGAGCTCGCGCCACCTCCCTCCCTCCAGCTCGTTACGTGGGATGGAGACCGAGCCCCTGATGTGTATCTTCTCATAGGCCGGGGCCGCGAGGACGTTGACTACGACGATGCCCGGAGTGCCGAGCTTCGAGGCGAGCTCGTCCCTGCTGATTGTCTTCACGTCGAGGGTTCCTTCGCCGCAGGCGGATTAAAGGTTCGCGAGCGGTGCCGTCCCCACACGCCGTTAATAGCACCCCGATGGCGAGACCAGGGGATGAAGGTCGGGATAATCGGCGCTCCGGTCGACCTGGGGCAGCAGAGGCGGGGGGTGGACATGGGGCCGAGTGCCATCAGGATCGCCAAGCTCGAGGAGAGCCTTGGTGCCCTGGGCCACTCGGTCAGGGACTTCGGCAACATCCCCTCGGCTGACATGGCCACCGCGGCCATGGGAGACAAGAGCGCACGGTATCTCCGAGATGTAGTCCGGCAGTGCGAGGCGCTTGCAGGCAAGGTCTCCGACGCGGTCCGCCTTGGTTACTTCCCGCTGGTCCTCGGGGGTGACCAGAGCGCCTCGATTGGCGCCCTCGCCGGGCTCGCCCGCTCGGATCCCCGTCAGGGCATCATCTGGCTCGACGCCCATGGAGACTTCAACACGGTGAAGACCACGCCAAGCGGTAACATCCACGGCATGGCGCTCGCCGCGATCCTCGGTTACGGCCACCCGAAGCTGTCAAAGTTGGGCGGGGTGTCCCCGAAGGCCGTCGAAAAGAACACCGTTCTGATCGGCGGGAGGAGCTTCGACCCTGAGGAAGCACACGCCATCTCAAAGTCCAAGATGACGGTCTTCACCATGAAAGACGTCGATGAACTCGGGATGAAGAAGGTCATCAGCGAGGCGACCAAGATAGCAGGGGCGGGCGTCGACAACGTCCACCTGAGCTTCGACGTCGACGTCGTGGACCCTAGGGAGGCCCCAGGCACAGGCACCCCGGTGAGGGGAGGGATAACCTACAGGGAGGCCCACCTAGCCATGGAGATGCTCTCCGACTCGGCGGAGGTCACTTCGGCAGAGTTCGTGGAAGTGAATCCCATACTCGACACGTCGAACCACACCGCTGAGCTCGCGGTCGAGCTCGCGCTCTCGCTCTTCGGAAAGAAGATCATCCCGTGAGGCGCGTCAGGCTGTCGGCCCCGAGAGCCCAGGGCAGTTTATAACGCCGAGTCGAAGGTCGTGCGAAAGATGCAATCTCAACCAGCGGGCGCCATGCAGGCGGGTGTCCCGACTGGGACCACGAGCCACCAGCTCAGGGCGCTCCTGGCGATGGTCGGCGTTGCCCTCCTCCTGAACTACGTCGAGACGATGATCCTGCCTGGGATCCTTGACATCCAGACCTACTTCTCGACCACGGTCAGCGCCGTGTCCTGGATCACCTCGGCGTTCCTCATTGTTGGGAGCGCCGTCTCCCCCCTCTTCGGGAAGCTCGGGGACAGCTATGGGAAGAAGAAGATGTTCCTCGTCGCCCTGGTCTTCTACACGGCGGGGGTGGGAGCGGCCGGGTTCGCACCGTCAATCTACTTCCTCATAGCGGCGCGGGCGGTGCAGGGCGTGGGGTTCGCCGTCGTCCCCCTGGCGCTTGCCATCATAGCGGAGACCTTTCCCAAGGAGAGGATAGCCACCGCCCAGGGGGTGGTCAGCGCGACCTTCGCCATCGGCGCTGCGGCCGGGCTGATACTCGGCGCCTACATCATCCAGGACCTGGGGTGGCAGTGGGCCTTCCACTCGGCGTTCATCCTCAGCATCGTGCTCTTCGTGGTGATCTGGCGCTTCCTCCCGCAGGGGCACACTGGGACCGGGCGCAAGGTCGACTACCAGACCGTGGTCCTGTTGATGGCCGGGGTCTCGCTCGTGCTGTTCTACCTCAGCGAAGGGCCGTACGAGGGATGGTTCTCGCTCTACGGCCTCGGTGCGCTGGCGGCGGGGCTCGCGCTCACAGTGGGGTTCTTCGTGGCCGAGGCCCGCAAGTCCAACCCTCTGATCCAGCTGAGCCTGCTCAGGATCAGGAACGTGCTCGTGGCCAACGGGATAGGGACCATCTCGGGCATCGGGATGTTCATGCTCTTCTACGCCGTGGTGTACCTTGCGGAGGACCCGAAGCCTCTGGGGTTCGGCCTTGACCCGATCGCCGCCGGGCTCACCCTCGGCCCTGCCGCCGTCGCGATGTTGGTCGCGGGCCCCGGCATCGGCAGGATCGTCACGCACTACGGCCCCAAGCCGGCCATGGTCATGGGGGGCGCGATTTCGATCGCCGGGTTCAGCCTGTTCATTTTCAACAGAGGCACCACCACCGACCTCGCCCTCGCGACCGCTGTGTCGATGATCGGCGCGGTCTCGCTCATCATACCCATCGTGAACATGATCAGCGTGTCGCTTCCACGCGATACGGTCGCCACCGGGCTCGGCCTGAACACCATGCTCAGGAACATCGGGGGCGCCATCGGGCCGGTGGTCGGCACAACTATCATGAGCACCTATACGACCATAGCCAACATCCCCCACCAGACCCCCGGAGGGGTAGTCCTCATTCATGTGGCGTTCCCCAACGCTACCGCCTTCGACTACGTCTTCTACCTGGCGATGGGGGTGATGGCCATGGCGATCGTGCTGTCGCTGGCGACGAAGAACTATGTGTTCAAGAAGCAGCGCGAGGCCCCGCCTCCCGCAGCCGCCTGACTTCGGCGATTCCGCCCTCCTCCGCTATAAACGGACACACGATTCTCTAGTCTGAGAACACGAATTGAGAAACGGCTCCTCGATTTATTATCACATTAGGATCTGCGAATACTCGTGAATTGATGTGGCTCAGAGGACACAGCTGAAGACAGAAGAGAGGGGCGAGCAGACTTCTAGATTGCTGGTCATCCTCTCGAAAGGCACCATGGACATGGTGTACCCCGCACTCATGATCGCCAACACCGGAGCGGCCATGGGGAAGGAGGTCCACATGTTCTTCACCTTCTGGGGCCTTGACGCCGTCAACAAGAGGAAGGTCGACTCCCTCAAGGTGGCCCCGGTGGGGAACCCGGGGATGCCGGTGCCCAACATACTCGGCATGATCCCAGGCATGACCGCCATGGCGACCCTCATGATGAAGGGGAAGATGGCCAAGGCCAGGCAGCCATCGGTCCACGAGCTGTTCAAGATGGCGAAGGACCTGGGGGTCAAGCTCCACGCCTGTTCCACCACCATGGAGGTGATGAACACCCCGAAGGAGTCCCTCATCGGCGAGGTGGACGACGTCGTGGGAGCAGCCACAATGCTCTCCCTGGGGGAGGGCGGGCAGATCATCTTCATCTAGGTGAATGAGATGTCTGCACTACAGCCTCACAAAGTCTTGGACTGCAGGGGAAGCTTCTGCCCCGGACCCATCACCGAGCTCTTCAAGGCCTACCGGACCGCCCAGTTGGGAGACATCATCGAGCTCTGGGCCACCGATCCGGCGGCAAAGGCGGACGTCACGGCGTGGGCCCAGAAGAGCGGGAACGAGGTCCTAGACTTGGCGGATGAGCAGGGGTACATCCGCATCCTCGTAAAAGTGACCAAGAAGCGGAGCTGAGGGAAGTGGCCCGCGTAGTCATAGTGGGGTCAGGGGACGGAGGGACATTCACTGCGAACCTCCTAGCGTCGGAGCTGCGCCAAGAGATCCGCGGGGGGTCAGCCAGCGTGCAGCTCCTCGGCGAACACCTCGCACACCCCTTCCAGCCCGGGAACCTGGACATCGCATTCAAGGGCGCGGCGCCCAGGAAGTACGTGAGGGACGAGACACGGCTCCTGCGCCGGGGAGTCGAGTTCATCCAAGACCCGGCCGCGAAGATAGACTTGGACGGGAGGAAGGTGACCACCAGGAGCGGGAGGGCGTTTCCCTACGACCATCTGGTGATTGCCACCGGCGCGGTGGCGGACCCCTCCAAAGTTCCCGGCCTTGCCGAAGGCTCACTGAACTTTCACACGGGGCCGGGGGACTCGATGCGCGTGTGGGAAGCGCTGCAGGCGTTTGAGGGCGGGACCGTCGCCGTCCTTATCGCAGGGACGCCCCATAAGTGTCCCCCAGCTCCCAACGAAGCGGCGTTCATGCTGGACGACTTCTTCCGCAAGAAGGGGATCAGGGACAGGGTGAAGATCAGGTTCCTCACTCCCTACCCAAGGGCGTACCCTGCGGAGAAGGTCTCCAATGTGGTCGGCCCAATGTTCGAGAAGCAGGGGATAGAGGTGAACACGTTCTTCAACGTGGACTCGGTCGACCCCGCAAAGCGCAAGGTCTACTCCCTGGAGGGAGAGGAGTCCGACTACGACCTGCTGGTCGCCATCCCGCCGCACCACGGAGCGGACGTGATAGTCGACTCGGGGATCGGGGACGCCGACGGCTACGTTCCCACCGACAAGGGGACCATGAAGGTGAAGGGGCAGCAAGGGGTCTACGCCATCGGGGACGCGACCGACATTCCCGTCTCGAAGTCGGGCGTCGTCGCCCACCTACAGTCCGTGGTCGTCGCCCACAACATAGTGAGCGAAATTCGCGGCACCCACGATGAGCTCGCATACAACGGGAGGATAAACTGCCCGATGGAGGTGGGACGGTACAAAGCCATCTTCGTGTCCGCGACCTACGAGTCTCCCCCCGAAGACCAGACGCCGTCCACCGTCAAGTACATCGAGAAGCGGTCCTTCTCCATGATTTACTGGCGGGCCCTGAACGGGAGCCTCGAGAGGGTGTTCGACATGTTCTTCGGGCAGACGCGCTTCCCGGCCAAGGCGGAACAGCAGGCAGCCACCAGGGCGGCCTAGAGGGGGATGGGTGGTGTGCGGAGCTCACGCGGCGCGAACGCCGAAGAGGAGCTCACCCGCCTTCAGGCCGAGTTCTGCAAGGGGATGGCCCACCCCAAGCGGATACAGATACTCCGGACCCTGAAGTCAGGCGAGAAGTCGGTGAGCGAGCTCGCCAGGGCCACGGGAATCCCGCAGGCAAACATGTCTCAGCACCTCTCAATCCTGAGACAGTTCGGCCTCCTCAATTCCAGAAGAGACGGCACCGCGGTCATCTACTCGATAAGCGACAGAAGGATCGTCGAGGCGTGCGACCTCGTCAGGGGCTGCATAGGGGAGAGGCTGCGAAGGTCACAGATGGTGTTGGCCGTGTCCCGCTAGCGGTTACGCCACGTAGTTGAGTGGGTGCCTGGCCATCTCCTCGTCAAGCTTGACGAAGCTGGAGACGGTGCCGACGTCGAACCAATCGCGGGTGGTGTAGTAGGCCGCGACCTTCCCTCCACGCTTCAGTACTTCGGGGACGAAGTCGGTCATGAGGTCGGTCTTCTTGCGCCCGGCGACCTTCGCCATGAGCATCATCGCCTTCTGGCCGACGACCATGGGCCCGGTCGTGACGCTCATCCCCACTTTGGGCTTCTCCTTGAAGGACTTCACCAGGCCGCCCTCCACCTCGGCTACCCCCACGGGGAGGGTGTAGCCCTTGTCGAGGACGAGGGTGACGTCAGCCCCGGTGCTCCTGTGGGTCTTCAGGAGCTCCGTGATGTTGAGGTCCGTCAGGATGTCGCCGTAGTAGATCAGCAGTTCGTCGCATCTCCCTATGGCGCCCCCTTTGAGCGCGTTTGCGACGGCGTTGAGGCTCCCGCCCACCCCCGGCTCGTCTTCAGAGTAGTAGATCTTCACCTTCTGGGCCGAGCCGTCTTTGAAGTAGCGCTTGATGTCCTCTGAGCGGTAGCCTGTGAGCAGGGCGATCTTTGTTATGCCGTGGTGCCGTATCATGGCCACGGTGTACGCGAGGAGGGGCAGCTTCTTCGGGCCTATCGGGATCATCACCTTCTGGAAATAGTCGGTCAGCGGCCTCAGCCTTTCCCCACGCCCCCCACAGAGGACGGCCGCCTGGACGCTCCGCTTCACAACCTCCCCGCAGCCCTTCCGCTAATAATCGTTGAGCGCGCTACCTTCCGCCGTAGTTCTGGACCGGGGGTGCCTCGGTCGGGGCGACCTCGATGGACCCCTTCCTCCCTATCCTGTTGATGTCCAGCCTCATCCTGCCACCGGCGCCCGACTTGGATACCGCGAGCAGCAGGTCCTTCGTATGCTTCACCTCTGCACCGTCAGCTCCCACTATCACGTCGCCGTTGCGGAGCCCCGCGTACTCCGCCGGGCTGCGCGGGACCACCTCGGCCACAAGGAACCCCGACTCGGCCTGGAGGTCGTACCTCCGGGCAAGCTGGGGGCTGACGTCGATGCCGGAGATGCCTATCCATCTGCGGGCGACCCTGCCGTTCTGGAGGATCTCCTGGGAGATGCGCTTGACTGTGTTGATCGGGATGGCGAACCCCATCCCCTGGGCGTAGGGTATCATGAGGGTGGTGATGCCTATGATCCGCCCGTCGAGGTCGGCGAGCGGCCCCCCGCTGTTGCCCGGGTTGACCGCCGCGTCGGTCTGCAGGAGCCCCTCGAAGATGAAGTCGGAGCCAGGCAGGGGCCTCCCCTTCGCGCTCAGGACCCCCATTGAAACGGTGGGGCCCCCTGGGAGGGCGAGCGCGTTGCCGATGGCGAGGACGAACTGGCCCACCTTGACCGCCTCCGAGTCCCCCAGCTCGGCCGCGGGGAGGTCTGAGGCGTCGACCCTGATGACCGCCACGTCTGTGGCTTCGTCGGAGCCGACGACCTCTCCGGTGAACGTCCTCCCGTCCTTGAGGCTGACGTGCACCTGGTTGGCGCCGTCGATGACGTGGTTGTTAGTAACGATGAGCCCTTTCCTGTCCAAGACTATCCCGGAACCTTGACCCTCGAGCGGGACTATGCCGAAGAACCTCCGTTCGAGCCTCATGCTGCTGACGCCGACGATGCTCTCGCTGAGCTTGTCGACCGCGCCGGTGACCTGACCTTCGAGTCCTGACAGTGCCATGGTCAGATCCCCAGTCCCCAGCTCCTTATGTTGAGCGGGATTATCCTAACCATGCTCACACCGTCTATGGTGACCGGTTCCGCTCTCCCCCGAATCTCCAGCCCCCTCACCCGCCAGGGGTCGGTGGAGACGACGTCGTCCACGACGAAGGCGACCTTGCTGTTCGACATCAGGTTCCTGTACTTCAGGCTAGAAGTGAGGTTCCGACCGCCGAAGAGGATGGCCGTGCCGTCGAACCTGTAACTGACTGGGACCACGTGCGGAGCCCCGTCGCGTGAAGCAGTGGCGACCCTTCCGATGAAGTTCTCGGCCAGGTAGGTCGCCTCCGCGTCGCTGAAAGGCTGGCCCGTCTGCGCTTCAGGACGGCCCTCGCGTATCATGCGATAGTTCGCCTCCTCGCTAGATTTTAAAACCAGTAGTTCTTCCCGACTAACTAGCAATGGCCAGTGTGACCAAGTCCGAGCAGCTTGACCCGAAAGTCGTGGCTTCCTGCTCAGTCGTACATCAGACATGGAACGAGATGTCGAGGACCTGGACGTTCCCCACCATCCATATGCTCGGCCAGATAGAGCCTACGAGGTTCAACGAGCTCAAGAGACACATCAAAGGGATAAGCGCCACGTCTCTCGCAGAGCGGCTGACACAGCTTGAGAAGTTCGGCGTCGTGCAAAGGAAGGTCTACGCGGAAGAGAAGCCGAGGATCGAATACTCGCTGACCGTCAAAGGGCATGAGGTCTACAAGATCCTGTGCGACCTTGCCGGATGGTCGAAGCGCTGGAACGGCAAAGAGCCAAACAGCAGAGAGTTCCTGGTCCCGAAGTAGGTCGGCGCAGGCCTCAGTCTTCTTCGTCGGCAGTCTTGCGCTTGGCGTAGATCCTGTAGACGAATGCGCCGAGGAGCAGGGCGACCGCTACTGGGACGATCAACAGGGCGTTCGAGGCCGGGCTCTGGGAGGCGATGGCCGCGAAACTCGTCGACGGCAGGGCAGCCTGAATCGAGCTGACGCTGAACAGGAAGGCATTGGTGGCCGCGGAGTTGCCTGTGGTGGCATTAGACGGGGTCACCTGAAGCCCCTGGGTTCCGTTGGTTCCCGTCGGCACCGACGTCTGCGGGGATCTGACGGTCGTGGTCTGGGTCAGCGTCGTCGTGAGGGCCTTTTCGTTGGTAGAGGCAGGCAGCCGCATGAGCTGTGCTGCCGCCAGCCCTCCCGAAGCAGCCACGATTGCCACGCCAAGGAGAACCCCCACGGCCAGCCCGAGACCGAAGCGCCTCTCATCCATGTTCAGGAGATGACTCCCCCTGGGTAGTTAGTTCTACGTCTCAGAACGGCTTCCGCCTCCAGACCCTCCACGTCTCATACCAGAAGACCGCCGCTCCTCCGATGGTGCCCAGCGCGGCGTAGACGTCCAGGGACCCCTTGTCGAGGATGAGGTAGGCGGCCGCGATGGTAGTGAAGAAGGCCGCATAGAAGCCCAGCCGAGGGAGGGTGAGGCCCCCTATGCTCACGAACGAATGAAGTATCCCCGTGTCGACCTTCTTGGCGAGCAGGTACCTGTCGTATTGGTCCTTCTCAACCACGCCCAGCTCGACGAGCTTGTCCAGATGATGAAACGCCACGGATGGGCTCGAGAAGCCGAGCTCCTTCTGTACCTCCCGGACCCCCATCGCTTTTCCGTGCCTCAGCAGATAGAGGTAGACGGTGAGAGTCTTCCCGCGCAGCGCGTACTCGACCTTTTCGCGGGAGGGGCCATCCTCGGGCAACGGGGGTTAGTGCGTGGCGAGATTTCATAAGGACTCCGTTCGCGGTGTGCGAACAGAGCGTTCGACGGACTGGGACTAAGTCGGCCCGCGCAGGAGGGCATGCCCATGGACAAGCTCGGAGGCATCACAGCCAGGAGAGCGGTGGTGGGCATAGTCGCGGTCATCGTTGCGGGAGGGATCGTGGTGGGGCTCGCTTCAAGTCTGGCGCCGGCGCCGGCACCCTACGGCTCGGCGGACATTGTGTCTCAGAAGGGGTTCTTCGGGCTGGCGCCGGTCCTAAACGTCCTCTCCGGGGCAGGCACCACCGTCACCTTCGGCGGCGGCACCCAAGTCATAGGGAACAATGGCACGACTTTCGAGACGACGACCACCACCTTGACCGGGTCGGTCCCGCTCGCGAACGCAGGCAACACGACGCAGGGCCTCCCCGGAGGTAGCGGAGGGCTCATCGAGTTTTCCAGCCAAGTCACGCTCCAGTCCCCTTCACCTCAGCAGGCCGCGTCAGGGGTCGTCGCCCTGGCCTACTCTTCGGGCGGGTACGTGGCCTACCAGTCGACGTATCCCTCGTCCGCCAATGTGGTGATCAGGGTCCCTGCCGCGGACTACCAGCAGGTCCTCGCCAAGGTCGAGGCGCTCGGGACGGTCGAGGCCCTCACGTCCAACTCGAACGATGTCAGCGTCAAGTACACTGACCTGAACGCGACCCTCGCATCACTTCAGACCGAGCAAGCCGCGCTGC
The DNA here is from genome assembly GCA_027320175.1 of Nitrososphaerota archaeon. Taxonomy (GTDB): domain Archaea; phylum Thermoproteota; class Nitrososphaeria; order Nitrososphaerales; family Gagatemarchaeaceae; genus UBA183. The sequence continues at coordinate 61,717 of DAHVLU010000023.1, read as the reverse complement.
TGCGGCTCCTCAACAGCTCCACCTCGGTGAACTCGACCTTGGCCATCGAGTCGCAGCTGCAGGGGGTCAACCAGCAGATCAACGAAGTCGAGAGCCAGATCCTCCAGACCAGGACCCTCATCGAATACGCGACAATCCAGGTGACCGTCACCCAGGCCGCCCAGGCCGCACCGCTGACCATGACCCTGAGCGCGACCCCGAAGTACGGGCAGGCGCCCCTCAGCGTGACTTTCAACGCGGTGGTGAAGGGCGGGGCGCAGCCCTACGTGGTGAACTACAACTTCGGCGACGGGTCCGCGAGCCAGGGGCAGATAGTCATCCATTCGTACTACCAGCCGGGACAGTACAACGTCACAGCTACCGCGACGGACCAGAACGGGACTTCGGCCGAACAGTGGGTCCTGGTCCGCGTCTCGGCTCCGCCCGGGCAGTCGGGGCTGGCGACGTTCATCGGGACGGTGTCTGGCCTGTTCGTCAACGTGGTTGAAGGGATCGCGGAGGTGGCCGTGGTGGTCCTGCCGATAGCCGCGGTAGGCGCGGCGGTCGTGATCCCACTGCAGAAGCGATCGCGCAGCCAGAAGGCCGCTAGACAGTCCCAGTAGGCGGCTCGGCGGACTCGGCAGACTTTGATTTCTTGCTCTGCCTCCAGTAGATGTAGTATACGGTGGGGCCGAAGATGAGGAAGATGGCGACGAGGACCATCATGGAGTACGCCAACAGGTTGGCGGTCCCGATGGGGACGGTCGACAGGAATCCGGCGAACATGGTTGTCGTTCCCACCCCCCGAGTCCGCTTTTAGAGCCTTCGCCCGACAGCTGTATTAACCGGATTCCGTCCGCATGCAGGCATGAAGTTCACCGTCGAGCCAGTCGAAGTGATGAGGAAGTACAAGGTGATCGCTGTTGTGGGAGCATCGAAGAACCCTGAGAAGGACGCCAACACAGTTCCGGCCTACCTCCAGAGTCAGGGGTACACGATCGTCCCGGTGAACCCGACCGCAGATTCCGTGAACGACGTGAAGGCATATCCGTCGCTCGCCGACATACCGGAGGAGCTGGCAAGGAAGGTCGAGGTCGTCGACGTGTTCAGGCCATCGGAGGAGTTCCCGCAGGTTGCGAAGCAGGTAGCCGAAATGAAGGCGAAGACCGGGAGGCCCTTCGTGTTCTGGGGACAGTCGGGCCTGGAGAACGAAGAGGCGAAGGAGATCCTCTCGACGGCGAAGGTCGACTACGTGATGGACCGGTGCATGAGGGTCGAGCACAGGCTCGCGGGAATCAGGTAGGGAGCCCAGAAGCGCCCTGAAAGGGGCCCAGACGAAATTTTATCCACAACCGACTGAGGGACCCTAGGGAACACCCCCAATTGCAGTACAAGTACGTGGTACTCACCAACACCACCATCGGCGCCTTCATGGCGATCCTCGACTCGAACATCGTGCTGATCGCCCTGCCGACCATTGTCTCTGACCTGCACGCCACCCCCTTCGAGGCTGTCTGGATCATCATGGGGTACGTCCTCGTCACGGCGTCGCTGCTGATGAGCTTCGGGCGGCTCTCTGACATCTTCGGGAGGGTCAGGCTCTATAACGTGGGGTTTGCGCTATTCACCATAGGCTCGGCACTCTGCAGCATCGCTCCCAACGGCTCGTCGCTGGTGCTGTTCAGGCTGGTCCAGGGGTCGGGCGGGGCCCTGATCTTCTCCAACGCGGCGGCGCTCCTCACCGACGTGTTCCCGCCGACCGAGAGGGGGAGGGCGCTCGGACTCAATCAGGTCGCCGGCACTGTGGGGTCTGTGCTGGGACTGGCGCTCGGGGGGGTGCTCGCAGGGTCTTTCCTCGGCTGGAGGTCGATATTCTGGATCAACATCCCGGTAGGCGCCTTCGCGACGGGGTGGGCGTACTTCAAGCTCAAGGAGACAGGGGAGCGGCGCAAGGGGGACAGGCTGGACCCCCTCGGAAACCTCCTGTTCTCCGGGGGGCTGACTGTCTTCCTCGTGGGGGTGATGCTGGGTGCCCTCATTGGCTGGGACCTGGAGTATCTGGGGCTCATGGCCACGGGGCTGGCCATGATAGGGGCATTCGTCTACACGGAGACCAGGGTGAGGTTCCCCATGATGGACCTTTCACTGTTCAGGATCAGGGCGTTCGCAACGGGGATGGCCAGCAACCTGCTGGCTTCCGTCGCCAGGGGCGGCGTTTCGCTGGTGCTGGTCTTTTACTTCCAGGGGGTGCTCCTGCTCGACGCCTACACAGCGGGGCTGTGGCTCATCCCGTTCTCGGTTGCCTTCGTAACGTTCGGTCCTCTCAGCGGGCACTATTCCGACAAGATCGGGTCGAGGGGGCTGGCAACAGCCGGCCTTCTGGTGACCGCGGCAGCCCTGTTCTGGTTCGGCCTCCTCCCGCTCCCACTGAGCAACATCAGCTACGCGATGCTCCTGGTCCCGATGGCGCTTGCCGGCGCGGGGGGAGGGCTGTTCGTCGCACCGAACGTCGCGTCGATAATGAACGCCACCCCGGCGCCTAGGAGGGGGATCGCGTCTGGGATGTCCTCTACGTTGGTGAACACGGGGTTCCTGCTGAGCCTTGGGCTTGCCTTCGCCGTCATGGCCGCCAGCGTGCCTGACACCGTGCTGCAGGCGATATTCTCAGGGGCGTCGGGGGGGATCAGTCCGCTTATCGAGGAGAAGTTCGTCGGGTCGATTCACGGGCTCTTCCTGATCATGGGCTTCATCAGCCTGTTCGCTGCCATCCCAGCCTACATGACAAAGAAACGGAAAGGAGAGCATAGCGGCGTAGCGGTCGTCGGAATAGAGTAGCGCCGACGCTAGGAGCTCAGACTTGCGGCGACTGAGGTCTCGTTGTTCTCCGTCTTCAGGAAGACGGGGACGTTCCTCTGCTTGGCCGCCTTGAACGAAACGAACAGCCATTCACCCGTCCCTAGGTCGGCTGACCGCTCCAGGACCTCATAGGGGAGCGCGAAAGCGTCGGCTATCACCATCCTGTCATACATCCTCGGGAGCGTACTCACGAAGTAGCTGTGTAACTGTTGAAGGGCGTTCACGTTGAGCCGGGCGACCCTTTGTGTCGCCATCCAACAGTGAAGGCGATACTTCCTCCCCTGCCTGAGGAGCTGCTCCACGGCAAGATTAGAGTCTCTGGTGAAGTCCTTGTCGGTAGGTTCGTCAGGGATGTACTCTTGCGCCTCGTCAAGGAGGACAAGCAGTCTTTGCTTGTTTCCCACCTTCTTCTTCAAGAAGAGAAGGCGCCGAATCAGCCGCGTGGCCACCGACCGCGCGGTGTGAGGGTCGGGCATGTAGAGGATGGAGAGCCGGGGAGCGGTGCCTCGGACCAGTTGTTCGGCAAGCACCTCAGGGGTCATTCTGAGCGGAGCTGTGGGGACGCGCTCGGAAGTCTCGAGCGTTTTGACTATGAGGTCGAGGTCGGACCTGAGCCCTGACCTCTCATTCACGCTCTGGTATATCTCCTTCAGCAGAGCTGACAACTCATCTCTTGCCTCGTCGTCGAGGTCCGTAAGGCGGGTGCTCGGCCTGTAACCCCTCTTCTCGTAGAAAGACATCGTTAGGCGGGCCATGCCGAGTTTGGCCGATGTTCCCCCTGTCCTTCCAGATTCCACCGTCCCTTGCAAGAGAGACTGAATCCACGCCAGGTCGATTCCCCCGGCGTCTTGGAGGGACAGCCGCTCAACGCCGTTCCTGAATAGCTTTGTCAGCTCCCGTTCGATCCTTTCCCTGCCAAGAACACTCTCAAGCGTCTCCGGGACCGCCTGGGAACTCACGAACTCCTGAGGGCTGTCTATCATCTCGGTAGTATACACTTTGGCACCGTCCTTCAGTAGGTCTAGCAGGTTGACAGCGTACTCGCCGGCGATGTCGAAGACCACTGCCGCCAGCATCGGGTCACGAGCGAGCGCTGTCCTGAGTAATCCGCTCGTCAGGTTCGACTTGCCAGCGCCGGTGAACCCAAAGGCCCCCATGTGGTACCGGATCATGCTGTCCATATCCACAGTGAACGGCAGGTCGAATCCCACCATGGTCCCGATTTCCACCCCTTTGGCTACGCAAAGGAACTTCTCCACCGCAGGCTTGGAGAGGAGCCATGCTTTGGCACCGGGGAGGGGGGCGTAGGGGGCCCGGGCGAATTCGAGGTCGCCGTTCTCGAACTTCGCACAATAGTTGGTGGGTATGGCGGCCAAGTCAATCCATGTCTCCTGGGACTTGCCCCAGCTTTCGTTGATTGTGTCGAGGTACTCTTTCCGAAGCAGGGTCGGCATCGACGAGTCTATCCCCGGAAGCTGATAGTGGGTTGGCGTGACCCCTACCACTTCGTACATGACATAGCGCCTTTCTCCGTCCACGCTCCTTTCGATCGCAACGAAGTTGGGGAAGTAGAGCCTGTCGAGCACCTTGTAGCTGAAGCGCGCTTCGATAATCGCGATAGGGTTGGAGACTGTGAGCTCCCTCCCCTCGCTCTTCGAAGTTCTCGTCGACCTCGTGACCATCTTCAGGCGCGCCTCGAACTCGTCGTCCATGGTGTCGAAGAATCCTTTCTCCCGGTCCGCTATCATCGCTACTGTCTCATCCTCGCGTGTTCTGCCTCCGCCCGTTGTTGTCTATAAGGAGTAACGAGCCCGAAAATCTTCCTCCTGCTCGCGACTCCACCCACTCGGAGGTCGGCTACCGCGCGGAGGGAGGTGCGAAGCATCCTGACCTCGGCTTTCACGGCTTTGTCTGCAAGATAGAGGAGCTGGTTGTGGCCGAACGCCTCGAACACCTCGGGGTTGTCGTTCAAAGCGAGAATCTGGAGGATCATGTTCGACAACTTGCTGGGCGCGTCCCCCTCGAAGTAAGCGGAGATCTTCGCGACCCCCGACCTCTCCTGTACGTCGAAGTTCCTTGCCGCGAGGCTGTCGACCTGGTGGACGTACGGGCGATCGAAGAGAAACACCTGGGACCTTACCCGCCTGTCGTTTCTCAGCGTTCTGAGCTGGAAGTAGGCCCGGACGAAGAGCCGCTCTCTCGAGACCACCTTCCGCGCGCTCCTCAATTCGCCGCCGACCTCGACCATGGTCGAGAAGGCGGAGTCGTAGCCCATGGTCCTCCAGGGTGTGAGGATCTCAGGGTTCTCGGAGCTCAACAGAGCCAAAAACGCCCTGTCGTTCTTCAGCATGGGAGCCGACTCCCTGAGCTTGATGAAACCTTTCGAAGATGCGAAAGGAAGGACAGACCTCGCTATGTCGGTGGCGGATGTGTCCTTGGCAATGCCTACCAATAGCGACTTCCTCTCGACTGCACGCTCAACAAGTCCCTGAAGCAGGAAGAGAGAGACGGCGTTGACGTCAAGTATCGTCAGGAAGTCATCCCCCTTCAAAGCGAGCGGATGTCTGGACCTGGAAAAGACCTGCTTAGCGTAGTCAAGGGATAGCGCTAGAGTCCGTTGCCAGTAACCGGCGACCGAGTCCCTGATCTCCATGTGGGACCCGACCGAGTCAGCCAGGATGGCGCCGTCATATCTCTTGTCGAGCCTGACCAGACGCTTGGCCGCCCGTTCTGCTTCCGCCTGCCCCACACTCAGCCGAGAAGAGAGCTCCTCGATGCTTGCCGGCCCCTCAACCAGCTCCTTCAGAAGGGCGAAGTGTAAGAAACGGTTCCTGGTGGGGACGGCCAGCCTTGGCGAGCCCAAGTGGACTGCGAGATACATGTCCAGCATGGAGAAGGGCGTCCCAGGAGACCACTTGGTGAGATTGCTAGCACCCCGCTTGATGATGTTCCTCGCGTCGCGAGCGAAGGCAGAGTAAGTACCTGAAACCGGCCTGTCGAGGAAGAGGAGGCGCGACCTTTCGCAGGCGACGTATCCCAAGTATAGTTCCCCCAAAGTCATGAAGGAGCCGGGGATTTTCTCCATCGAGTGCTCTAAGTCGATGTCAATCTCCAGATCATTGCTCGACACGCTCGAAAGGTCTTCGGCCCACAGAGGAATCGCCGCCGACGCGGACAGCTTCGAGTCCCTGTACGCCGACCGAAGGTCGAACGTCATGTGGTCAGCGACCCTGAACGGACAGCTGTAGGCCGTGGCATTGGCATAGAACAGGATCATCTGCAGACGCTCATCGAAGTCCATTGACCCGTCAACCCCGGTAGCCACGTGGTCTCCCTCGCCAAAGAACTCCCTGGCAGTCTGCTCGGCCGCTGCGGGGTCGCATGGGAATGTGATCGATGCCAAGTCGGCACGGTGGGAGAACGCGCTGGCCTTGCCTTCGAACCTAGAGACGAGCTCGGACGTCTGTCTCGAGAGGTCTTCGGCTATTTCAGAAGACATGACTCACCGTGCGTATATGCTTCAATTGTTACGCGTCACCCCCAGAGTCTTAAAGCCTCGAGCCGCACTTGTTATTAACCCAATGAGGCTTCTGCGAAAGTAATGAAGCTCCTCCTCGAACACAAGCTCCCCAGGAGGCTGAGGTACGCCCGGTTCTACTTCCAGGCCGGTCCGACGTCTGTCCAGTTCTCGCTCGATGGTACTCGCGCCGACTGGCATGCCTCGATCGGTGGAAGGAAGAAGGCGGCGATGACCGACGCGGAGTATGCCCGGTTCAGGGCCGAGGTCCCCGCCGTGGAGCTGCTGGACGACGACGGCGACCGGGTGCTCATCAGGAACTCCGCCGGCTTCGAGGAGCTCTGGGAGAAGCCACGCTGGGTGCTGGAGCGGTCCCGCAAGCGACCAAGCTGAGGCAGGGCAGCGCTGTGGGCCGCGGTTTTGCAGTTAGCCCGTCGTTCAACACGTCGATGCTAAACACGTCTTAAATCCAAAAGCAAGCACATCAGGGGTCGCTTGGAGAGCCTCGTCTTGCTGCCTGTCAACGCGCTCGATGCCGCCACTCAGATCATAGACACTGCCGAGTCGAAGGGAGTGAGGCTCCGACTGTTCGGGGGGCTGGCGTTCAAGAAGCTCTGCCCTAGCTCGATGGACCCGCGGTATTTCAGGGAGAACAAGGACATCGACCTCATGGGGAAGAGGCAGGACTCCCGTAACATCATGAAAATCATGGAAACGCTCGGTTACAAGCCCAGGGAGCTGTTCAACAAGCTCAACATGGGCCAGCGCCTGATCTACTACGACATGGAGAACAGCCGCAGGGTAGACCTTTTCCTCGACGAGTTCGTCATGTGCCACAAGTTCAACTTCAAGGAGAGCATCCTGGCAGGGACGTACACTCTGCCGATGACACAGCTCGTCATGACCAAGCTGCAGGTGGTGGAGAAGACCGAGAAGGAGTACAAGGACCTCGTGGTGGCGTTCCATGACTTCGACGTTACCCCCGGGGGTGGCGGGATAAGAGGGGATGAAATCGCTGACCTCTGCTCGAAGGATTGGGGGGTCTATACCACCTTCTGGAAGAGCCTCGAGGCCCTCGAGTCCTGGTGCAGGGAGCGCGAGGTCCCTGGGAAGGAGGTGGTTATCCTGAGGGTCCAGAAGCTGAAGTCGATGATGGAGTCGGCACCGAAGTCGTTCGGCTGGAAGATGAGGGCCAGGGTTGGGGAAAAGAGCAGATGGTACGAGCTCCCCGAATCCGACGGCGACTCGATGCTCCGCTAGGCCCTGCGGAGGCGCAGGACCGCCCCACCTTCGCGGCCCACGGCGTAGTAGGCCTTCGGGTCAGAGACTCTGGGGTGCGCTCCCACGCCGCCGACGGCTAGGTCGACGACCTGGGTCGATTCACCCTCCAGGACCAGGGAAACCCTGGACCCCTTCCTGACGTGAAGGCGCGCCGCCATCTCCGGGGTCAGGAAGACCCCTTCGCCAGTGTCGTCGAACCCGAGGTCGACCCTCTTCCCTTCGTAGGTGGAACTCCCCACGAACCCTTCCTTGGTGAGGGCAGAGACGTCGATGACGAACACGATCTCGGCCGGCGGGGCCGACGCCTCGCTAGGTGTCTTCTTCGGGGCCCTCGTCTTCATCCAACTCTATCGGTATCTCTTCTTCCACGATCTTCTCGCCGTGCTCGCCGGTGAGGTCCTCGACGGGGTACCAGTGGTTGTGCCCATCTAGTTTGGGCATCTCGACTTCGCAGAACCCGACCAAGGTCCGCCCGGTCATCACCCCCGACTTCGTTCCGTCGCTGAGGGCGATCCTCTGGACGCCGACGGACTCGTCGCCGAAGACCGCTTCGCGCGACGCGTTGACCTTCACCTTGATCCCCTTCGCCGGCTTGAGGTCCATCGAGGGACGAGCAGCGTCGCCGGATACTTAAAGGCTCAAGGCCTGGATGTCGCGAAGTAACTTCCTGGTCTCCGCGGCCAGGTCGTCGAGCTTCGCCGGGTCCTTCCGCCTGGACGCGTAGGAGGCTGCGAGCAGCGCCACCCCAGGGACGGCAGTTATGGGATCAGGAGTCCCGACTATGAGCGCGACCCCCGCCTTTCTCATGGCAGAGCTCGGCGAGCCCGGCTTCGAGAGGTTCCTTACGTGGGGCCTCAGCCCGGCGGTGTCGACGCTCGCGGCCACGTTGGACTTCGCTTCTGCGACCCTGGCGAGAGAGCCGGCTACGGCCTGGAGAATCTTCTTTTCCTGCAACGCCCGCGCTCTCTCTACATTTCGGCCGGTAAACGTCCCCGGTCAATTGCAGTTGCCCTTTCACTAAATTATATACGAAACCGGACGTGATCCGGCCTTGTGCCAGCGCTGCTCAGCGACGCCGAAGTGGCCGCCAGGCTAAAGCACCTTGGCGGATGGAAGAAAGAGGGGAAGTTCATCGTGAAGGCCTTCGAGTTCAAGAGGTTCATGGATGCCATTGCCTTCGTCGATTCGGTCGCAAAGATAGCTGAGAAGGAGGAGCACCATCCGGACATCAACATCAGGTACACTGTCGTGAAGCTGTCTTTGCAGACCCACTCGGAGGGCGGGGTGACTGAATGGGACTTCGGCCTGGCAGAGAGTATCGAGCGCCACATTGAGAGGGGGCGGCGCGCCCCGTCCCCTCGCTAGGGGCGATGTCCCCGCGTAACGCTAATAAACCCCAATTGGTTGTATACCGATAAGTGACATCATGTCGACAACCGCTATTCCAGCCGTAACTTCGTCCGGACAGCCCGTCCTGATTCTCAGGGAAGGGTCGAGCCAGAGCAGGGGCAAGGAGGCCCAGAGGAACAACATCGCCGCGGCGAAGCTGATTTCTGAGGTCGTGAAGACCTCGATTGGCCCGCGGGGGATGGACAAGATGCTCGTCGACTCGCTCGGAGACGTGACCATAACCAACGACGGCGCCACCATGCTGAAAGAGATCGACGTCCAGCATCCCGCAGCCAAGATGCTCGTGGAGGTCTCCAAGACAACCGACAACGAGGTCGGCGACGGGACGACATCTGCGGTGGTGCTCGCAGGAGCCCTTCTGGAGAAGGCGGAGGAACTCCTCGACAAGGACGTCCACCCGACAGTGATTGTGGACGGCTACTCGAAGGCAGCGAAGAGGGCCATCGAGGCGCTCGAGGACGCCGCCGAGAAGGTCACCCCCGATGACCGCGGGTGGCTGGTCAAAGTGGCTCGGACAAGCATGCAGACGAAGCTTGTCTTCAAGGAGGCAGGGGAGCTCGCCGAACTGGTGGTCGACGCCACCCTCGCCGTGGCCGAGAAGGCCGACAAGGGGTTCAGGGTTGACATCGAGAACGTGAAGGTGGAGAAGAAGCCGGGTGGGTCGCTAAAGGACACCAAGCTGATCCAGGGCATAGTCCTAGACAAGGAGGTTGTCCACTCCGGGATGCCCAAGGTGGTCGAGAAGGCCAAGATCGCGCTGGTGAGCGCGCCCTTCGAGATTGAAAAGACCGAGTTCGACGCGAAGCTCAACATCAACGACCCCTCCATGATGAAGAAGTTCCTTGACGAGGAGACGAAGATGCTGAAGGGGATGGTCGACAAGGTGGTCGACGTCGGCGCCAACGTAGTCGTGTGCCAGAAGGGCATAGACGACATCGCCCAGCACTACCTGGCCAAGGCGGGAGTCCTGGCGGTGAGGCGCGCCAAGGAGTCCGACATGACAAAGCTAGCCAAGGCCACAGGTGGCCGGGTGGTCAACAACTTCGAGGACCTGTCACCGTCCGACTTGGGATACGCTGCCCGCGTCGAAGAGCGGAAGGTGGAGGAGGACAAGTGGGTCTTCGTCGAGGGATGCAAGAACCCGAAGGCAGTCACCATACTCGTCCGAGGCGGCACCCAGCGGATCGTGGATGAGGGGGAGAGGTCCCTGCACGACGCGCTGATGGTCACCAAGGACGTCATCGAGAAGCCCGCGATCGTGGCAGGGGGAGGCGCAGCCGAAGCCGAGGCCGCGTCCCGGGTCCTGAGCTGGGCGGACAAGCTTTCAGGGAGAGAGCAGCTGGCGGCGCAGAAGTTCGCCGAAGCCCTCGAGTCGATCCCGATCGCCCTCGCCCTCAACGCCGGGATGGACCCCATCGACGCGCAGGTCGAGTTCAGGGCAAAGCACGCCACCGAGGACGGCAAGTGGTTCGGCATCGAGGCATCCGACGGGAAGGTAAAGGACATGTACCAGCGCCAGGTCTTCGAGCCCCTCGCCGTGAAGGTCCAGATCATCAGGTCGGCCACCGAGGCCGCATCGATGATACTCCGAATCGACGACGTCATCGCCGCCGGCAAGTCGAAGGCGCCGGCCGGACCGCCAGGAGGCGCGGGCGGCATGGGCGGCGAAGGCGGCGGAGACTTCGACTAGGCGTCTGGGCTAAACAGAAAAAGGACACCTCTCGCCGAGGGCAGGCCATGTCGGGCTCGGGCCAGGCGGGGGGCGAGCGCAGGCTTGCGGCCATAATGTTTACCGACACCGTGGGCTTCACGGCCATGGCCCAGGAGGACGAGGCGAGGGCGCTGGAGATACTCGAGGAGCAGCGCAGGATCGTCAGGCCAATCCTTGCGAGGCACAACGGCAGGGAGGTCAAGACCATGGGAGACGCGTTCCTCGTCGAATTCGTGAGCGCCCTGGACGCCGTCAGGTGCGCGGGAGAGATTCAGGTTGCGGTGAGGGGGACGGACCCGGAAAGGGCCCGCGGTGGCAAGATGAAGATGAGAATCGGCATCCACCTGGGCGACGTGATCCACTCCGGAGGCGACGTCGCCGGGGACGCCGTGAACGTGGCGTCGAGGATAGAGCCCCTGGCGCCCCCTGGAGGCATATGCGTCACGGGGCAGGTCCGCGACAGTGTGCTCAACAAGGCTGACTTCAAATTCGAATCCATCGGGCGGCCGCTTCTGAAGAACGTCAGCCTCCCCATGGAGGTCTACCAGGTCGCCGGCTTTGGCGAGAGAATATCGTCTGCGGCGGAAAATCCGAAGACGGAACAGGCAGGGAGGATCGCGGTCCTCCCACTGAGGAACATATCGGCTGACGACAAGGAGGAGTACTTCGCAGACGGGCTGACGGAGGAGCTGATCTCCTCGGTTTCCAGGACCCAGGGGCTCAAGGTCATCGCCCGGACGTCAGTGATGAAGTACAAGGGGACCTCCAAGCCGATCTCGGATATCGGCCGCGAGCTCGGAGTCGGGAACGTGCTTGAAGGGAGCGTGAGAAAGGCTGGCGGGAGGGTGCGGATCACGGTCCAGCTGGTTGACGCCTCGACCCAGGAGTCGAGGTGGTCCCAGCAGTACGACAGGGAGGTGAGCGACCTGTTCTCCATACAGTCGGATATCGCCCAGCGGGTGGCCGCCGAGCTCAAGCTGCAGGTACTGGGTGCGGGAGGGCAGCGGCCTGCGGCTAGCTTTGAGGCATACACAGACTACCTGAGGGGGAGGCAGAGCTGGAGCCGCAGGACCGAGGAGGGCCTCAGGCAGGCGATAGTGTTCTTCGAGAAGGCGCTTGCCGTGGACGACGGCTACGCGAAGGCGTACAGCGGGCTCGCCGACAGCTATTCCACCCTAGCCCTGCTCGAGTTCGCACCCCCCAACGAAGTCTTCCCCAGGGCGAAGGAGGCCGTGGGGAAGGCGCTTTCCCTGGACCCACAGCTGGCCGAAGCCCATACTTCGCTGGGGCTCATCAGGTTCCAGTACGACTGGGACTGGCAGGGTGCCGAAGAAGAGTTCCGCGAGGCCATAAGCATCAACCCGAGCTACGCCCCAGCGCACCACTACTTCGCCGACTTCCTAAAGGCCATGGGGCGGTTCGACGAAGCTCTCTCTGAGGTAGCCAGGGCCAAGGAGCTCGACCCCCTCAACCTTGCCATCAACACGGGGGAGGGGCACGTGCTCTACCTGTCACGCCAGTACGATAGGGCCATCGGCCAGTATAGGAGAGCGGTCGAACTGGACCCGACTTTCACTCTCACCCACATCTGGTTCGGCAGGCCCTACCTCGAGAAGGGGATGTTCTCCGAGGCGATCGGAGAGCTTGAAACGGCGGTGAGGCTCTCCGGGGATGGCACCCTTGCCCTGGCGATGCTCGGGCACGGGCTGGCGTCCGCCGGGAGGAGGGACCAGGCCCTAGAGGTCCTGGACAGGCTGCTCGAACGGTCCAAAGCGAAGTACGTCCCTTCATACTGGATTGCGGTGATTTACAACGGACTCAGAGACAGGGATTTGACGCTCGCGTGGCTCCAGAAAGCGTTCGAGGAGCGGTCGAGCTGGCTGGTCTGGTGCGATGTCGAGCCGAGGTTCGACTGGCTCAGGAAGGATACCAAGTTCTCCGGCATGATGAACTCAATGAAGTTCCCCTAGGCTTCAAGCGTTAAATACGCTGGAAGGCAGATTTCCCAAGGGATGCAGTCGCAGGAACAGCGGGCGACCGCCGAGAGGATACTCCAGGTAGCCTCGAAGATGTTCGCCGAGAGGGGGTTCGCCAACGTCTCCGTGAGGGACATCTGCAAGGAGACGGCGACGACGGCTCCTGTCATCTACTATTACTTTGGGAGCAAGAAAGGGCTCTTCGACGCAGTCGCCCGAAAGCAGATCTCGATGTCCGCCTTCATCGCGAACCTGGCGTCGGCCTCCAAGGCCGCTGACCCCAGGAAGGGGCTCGAGTCGTTCATCTCCACTTACCTCTCCACCTTCCCGGAGCATGCGTTCGACATCGGACTTTACATGAGGGACTCGGCGTCCCTCGACAAGCACAGCGCTCAGAGGGTGTCCGACGATCTGGAGAAGATCACAGGCATCGCCGAGGGCCTCGTGGAGAAGGCTATCTCGAAGGGGCTCTTCCGCAGGACCGAGGCGAACCTCGCCGTTGACTGCCTCCTGGGGATGCTCAACAGGGTGATCTTCCAGCACATACACTTCGCCAAGAGCTCGGACAGAGAGTCGTACAGCCGCTTCGTCGCTGACTTCTTTTTCAGGGCGATGAAGTAGCTCGGTCAGAGCGCCTGGATGATACGCTCCGGCACTATCTCAAGGGATACCCGCTCGGTCTTCCAGTACCTCTCCCTGGCCGCCTTTCTCCCCTTCTCCTCGCCGGTGTACCTTATCGCCAGTGTCTCGATGTCCTTCTTCGGGTCCCGCTCGGAGGCGACCCTCGCCTTCCCCTCGACCACGATGTAGGGGTAGCCGTCGTCGACCAGGAGCGCAACCCTTGGGTCCCGCTTGACGTTGTGAAACTTCACCCTCTGGGGGGTGGTGTTCACAATCAGCTTCCCGTCCACGTACATGTACCAGATGGGGGTGAGGTGCGGGGAGCCGCCCTTTCTGATCGTGGCGAGCCTGGCGAAGTGGACTCCGTTGAGGAACTCCTTCGCCTTCGGGTCGAACGGCGCCATGTTCCGTGGTCCTCCTGCCGCTACTTCAATTTCGCCGCGTAGGCCCGCAGCATCCTCATGTAGATGCTCTTGGGAGGGAAGCCGACGCTGCAGAGGTAGGTCGAGAACTTCACCCTCTTTCGCGGGTCCCCTATCCTCTTCTCTATGCTCCTGATCTCCTGCCCCGCGACCGCGTAGGTGGTGGCGTAGCCTGGGAAGATTCCTTCGTGGGCAGGGAAGAGCTGGAAATAGATGCTGCTCCGCTGCACCCCGGTATGGTCGTGTCCCCAGTCCAGGAACTCTAGGAGCGACTTCTTCCCCGTGTTGACCCAGACGTCGCCCAGAACCCTGAGGAACCTGATGATCCTCATCCGTCTCGTCATGAACTCCAGCTCGCGGTTGAACTGCTCGAGCCCGCCGTGCTTCTCCAGGAGCTTCACGTAGGCCTTCTCAGCCTTGGTCAGCCTCTTTTTCGACTCGAGCCCCTTGGAGACCTCCAGGAACTCCAGCTCCCTGTTGAAAGAGAGCCCCTCGGTTATCGGCGCGCCAGTCGGGGCCCCGGGCATCTTCTGCAGCATCGGGAGCTTCCCGACGAAATCCAGAGAGCTGTTGGAGTGATGGACGCAGTGCCCGTACTCCTCGTGAACCAGCAGGGAGACGAGGGCCGCCACCGACTTGTCGGGGTCTCTCTTTGGATCGGTGGTCTGGAAGAAGTACTGGAACGGCCTCTTGGTGTAAGTGTCGAAGAACTGCGCGGCCCCGGTGGGGATCGTCCCGGTAAGGTACGAAGGGGTCTCGATGACTTTGGTGTTGTACTTTGGGTTGATCATGCAAAGGTCTTCGTTGACGAGGTTCTGCACGACCCGCCTCACCTTCAGGGTGACCCTGACCAGCTCCTTGGAATCGAGCTTGTCCTTCTCGTTGATCTTTGACTCAACCTCCTCCGGCGTCGGCTTGCACTTGAGCTGCTTCGCGAGGCTCTCCGACACCCGCTTGAACTTCGGGAGCTCCTCGTCGATCCAGGCGAGCGCGACCTTTTCGAGCTCCTCTGGGGTCTCGTCGTAGTCGAACCCCTTCTTCAGGGCGATTGGGTAGAACTTCTGCCTTCGGAGGTCGGAGCCCTTCTCCTTGAATATCCTCTCCGCGTTGGGAAACTCCCCGTTCCCCCACCCCTCGAGCTCGAAGAGCTTGACGTAGTCGGCGACCCTGGCCTTGAGGCCGTCGCATGCCTGCTTGACCTCGAGGCTCTTGGTCTCCCCCTTCACGGTGTCCAGGATCTCAAGCGCGCCGCCGAGCCTGTAGAGCGCCAGGGCCTTGACCGCGACTGGGATGTCCCTCCCCGAGAACCGCCCGCGGCAGGCGTCGATGTCTTCCGCCGCGTTGCCTAGCAGCGTCAGCATGTGCGCGTCGTTGACCCCTTCCTTGACCAGGTGGGCGAATATCGTCCCCACTATGTCATCGAGGACAGGCTGGGGTTCGTCGAAGAGCAGTCCAGCTTCCATCGAGTCGAGCAGCTTCTTCTGCAACTCTGCCTTCGCCTTCGATCTGAGGCTGCGCACCTTCCCCAGGGCCGACTCGACGTTGGCCTGGGAGGCTATGAAGAGCTTCCCGGCGTACTCGTTGAACCCCACCAGATACGCCCCCGAGGGGTTGATCTCCTTCATCAGGTCCATGATCTCGGCGTCCAGGGGGTCTGGGGCCACGGCCGTAACGCCTGGCCCGGCCGGTATTTTTAGTTCGCTGTGTCGAGCGGCTTGAACTTCGCCACGGTCTCGGAGAGTTCCCTTCCCAGCCGCTTCTGCCACTCGCCGAACCCTGATGGGGACTCGGGGTAGTCCAAGTTGATGTCGACGAGGGCGGCGCTCTTCTTCACCGTGTATCTCAGGCCCCTTGCCAGTGGGAGCTGGCCCAGCACCCTGAACCACATTGCAGGGTTCATGAAGCGCGCCTGGTTGAATTCTGGGTGCTTGCGCTCGGTTATCGCCGTGACGTCGTCCTCCGAAAGGAAGTACTTCATCCCGTAGTTGATCTGGTCGTTGTCGACCGTCTGCAGGTATCGGCGCAGGACTTCGAAGCTCGCCATGGGATACCCGTGGGTGTTCATGTACTCCACGTTGTACTTCCAGAGCCCAGCTTCGCTGGTGTCCCCCGCCTCGAGGGCCTCGGCGACTACCTTCCCCAGGATCGTCCCGCCGTAGATGGAGGGGCTGATCCCTCCCGCGTCGATGGGCCGGGGCATCCAGGCGGAGTCTCCGACGACCGCGAAGCCGTTGGCCACCATACAGTCGTTGTGGCGCCTCACGGGCACCTGCCAGTTGCCCTTCGTGTTCCCGGAGTTGGCGTCGTCGCCGGGCTGGGAGTAGTTCTTGATCACAGGGTTGTCCGCCAGATACTTGTCGATGAGGCTCTGGAGGTTGTCGTTGAGCCCGAACCGCCTGTTCCTGCGGGCGAGGCCGGAGTGGGAGACGCCGAGGCCTATGTTCACCTTCTTCTTCCCCTTGGGGAAGACCCAGGCGTACCCAGCCGGGGCCAAGAACTGGTCGAGGTGGATGATGCAGTAGTCGGGGGAGAAGAACGCCGGGTCCTCCTTTGCAGGCTCAAAGTCAAGGATGTACCTCCCTGTCCCGACCACGTCGTCAGGGTCGATCTCCTTCTCGATCAGGGAGGCGATGGGGAGGAACCTCCTCAGGGTGGAAGACGATCCTGTGGCGTCGATGACGATTTTGGCGGTGACGCTGAAGGGGGTGCCGTCAGACTTCCTGCCGGTCACGCCGGTGATCTTTCCGTCTTCAGACAGGAGCCTCTCAGCGGTGGCTCCGAACATGAGCTCTGCGCCGGCCTTCCTGGCGTCGTTTACCTGGCGTCTGGGCGCGAGCTTGCGGTTGAAGAGGTACCCCTCGCCTTCGAACAGCACCTTGGTCTTCCTGTCTGGAGAGTAGACGTAGACCCCGCTGACCGGGTGCTCGAGTTCGGGGGAGCCGTACCTGATGCCGATGTGCTCCGCGAGGTAGTCTAGGGACCTCTTGCTGGTGGCGTCGCCGCAGGTCCAGCCGTTGTTGGTCTTCCTTCCAGGTTCGGCCTCCTTGTTCCTGTCGACGATGAGAACCCTGGCCTTCCCTTTCGAATGGTGTCCGATGGACGCCGCCGTGATGAGACCGGCCATCCCTCCCCCCGCGATGACGACGTCGTAGTCAGGTCCGGGCATTTATTGCGAACGCTACGAAAATGCTATATAAGTGCTTTGGCGATATTGCGAGTATGAACCGGGCTGACGTGGTCGAGCAGCTGAAAGACGTCGGGCTGACCAGCTACGAGGCCAAGGCCTACGTCGCCCTGGCGGGGCTGGGGCCGTCGGAGCCCAAGAAGGTGGCCAGCGAGTCCCAGATCCCGTACCCCAGCGCGTACACTGCGCTGAGGACCCTCGCCTCGAAGGGGTGGGTCGAGCAGGTGGTGAAGAAGCCGGTCACCTACCGCGCCAAGGAGCCGACCAGAGTCAGAGCCATGGTTTCATCGAGGCTCGAGGACACCTTCAAAGAGCTGGAGAGGATCTACAAGTCGGAACCGACCGAAGAGGCCGAGCTAGTGTATACCCTCCGCGGAAGGGGCAAGGTATTGGACAAGGTGTACGAGATGCTCAGGGGTGCGAAGCAGGGCGTGATCGTGGTTGCGCCCAGCATGGGATTCGAGGACGCCAAGATAATGGAGCTCCTCGCCGAATCGGTGGCGAGGGGGGTGGAGGTGAGGGCCATCTGCGACGACGAAGGGATCGGGCTCCTCCCGCCGGGGGTCGAGATCAGGACTGGAAACCACGTGGCGTTCGACCTCCTGGTGGACGACAGCGTCGCACTCATCGGGCTCCCAGACCACTCGGCGTGCGGCTGGGTCGACAGCCCGGCGGTGGCGAGCCACTTGAAGGAGTTCCTCGAGCTGCTCTGGAGCACTTCTTCTCCAGCCGGATAGCCTGAAGTCCCTGGCCTCCGCTCCTGGCTCCGGAGACAGAAAGAAAGGCCGCCCGGCTTTGGGCCGAGCTGCCTGGGGGTGTCTATTCGCTTGTGAAGATGGACTGACCCGCTGTGTTCGGCACTTCGGGGAGGGTCTCTGCCATGCGTTTCTCCGCGATGGCTGACGCCTCCGCCAGGATCTTGTTGGCCTCCTCGCTGTTCTCGGCCTGGTAGAAGGTCGTGCCAGTTATCTGGCCGACGTCCACCATGATCGAGTTGAGCTGGGCGCCGATCTCACCGAGTGCTCCCTGGGCGTCGGGCATCGCTTCGCCGAGGGTAGCGCGTACGTTCTTGATCACCCCGATGGCCGGGGCGATTGTGGACGCGAAGTCGCCGATGTCGGTGACCGTCTGAAGCCTGGTCGTGATCTGCTCTAGGGCGATCTTCGACTGGGTGACGATCTTCTCCATCTTGCGGACTTCGGCCAGCTCGTTGGAGTACGCCTTGCTGGATTCCTGGTCGTGCGCTTGGACTGCAGTCACAGTCTTCTTGAAGATGGAGTTCTCTCGTTGCTTCAGCCGGCCCATCGCCTGGTCCAGTCGGTTGATCTCCCCAGTCAGCTGCTGGGTAGCCTTCTGGATCTGGGGGCGCATCGGCTGTGGGCCGCGAACGGTGTCGCGGACCATCTTCCCGAAAGGCTCCGTCTCCTGGGTCTTCCATCCCTTCTCGAACTTGCTGCTCATCGTGATGTCCGTGCCGATATCCGGGGAATCGGACAATACCGACTGTGGCAATTAGCGTTGACAGTCTGCTTAACGATTTTCACTTGATACGGCCGAGAAAGAAGGGCGAGAGCCCCTATTCGAGTTTGTAGCGCTTGGCGATCTTGACTATGAGGAAGATGATGAGCGCGACGATGAGGAAGGTGATCACAGCGCCGATGAAGTCGCCTATCATGAACTTCTGTGCCGCGAAGGTGTAGTAGTAAGTGGTGAAGTTTCCCAGGCCGCTCAGCGGGATGCCGATGAGCGGGAGGATAAGGTCCTTGACAAGCGCCTGAACCAGCGCGCCCAGGTAGACACCCAGGATGAACGCCACCGCTAGTCCCAGCACCTTGTAGTTCTTCAGGAACGCTTTGAATTCTGCTGACAGCCCATTCGGTTCGGGGGCTGCAGGAGACGCTGGCTTGGGCGTGAGGAGCTCTCTTATTTTTCGTAGTTCGTCCAACACTTCGGCGTTGGCGGACACACCGAGTGGGAGGCGCGACCTGATTTAAGACTTCGACTCCATACCGGTAAGGGTTCACAGGTGACCGCCAGGTCAGAGACGACGAAGGGGTACATCCTCGCCATCGCCGGCTCCGTCTGCGCCGGGTCGGTCTCCACTCTCGCGAAGTTCTCCCTGAACGACAACTCCCCGATCGTGGTCACGGGACTTTCGATACTGCTTTCCGGCTTCGTGCTCCTGACTTACCAGCCGAAGAGGAAGCCCGACCAGGGCTCGTTCCGGTATCTGGTCTTCTTCGGGCTGGTGGGTGCCGGGTTGGCGCCGCTGATGTACTTCGAGGGGTTGAGCAGGACGACTGCGGTGAACGCGTCGCTGCTTGCGAATGGAGAAGTGCTGTTCACGACCGTCATCGCGTACTCGGCGTTCAAGGAGAGGCTCAGCAGGGGGATGGCTGCCCGAGCCCTGCTCATAGTCGCCGGGCTGCTCGTCGTGTCGACCAACCTGGACCTGTCGAACCTAGCCTTCTTCCAGGGCCTCACCGGGAACATCCTCGTCCTGGGGTCGACCGTGCTGTGGGGGGTGGAGAACAGTGTGATGGCCGTTGTCTCGAAGCGGCTCGATCCATCCCTCCTCGGCAAGTTCAGGAACCTGATCGGGGGAGGCGCCCTGACGGTCATTTTCGTCGCGGCCTTGGTCCCTCTGAGGTTCAGCGTCACGGACCTCGCAGCCATGGGGATGCTTGCCCTGGCCGTGGCCGGAGGGACTTACCTCTTCATCGCGGCCGTCAAGCGCCTGGGCGCAATACGGATGCTGCTCGTCTGGTCGAGTTCGACGATCTTCGGTGCCGTTTTCGCCCTTCTGTTCCTCGGAGAGCAGATAACGTCGGTCCAGCTGCTAGGAGGAGGATTGATCGTCGCCGGAATCTACGTCTTCCACAGGGGAGAGAGGCTCCCCGAGGCGGAGCCGTTCGCGCCGCCGACCGGGGGCGCCGAGTCACCGGCCTGACCTGTGTGGGCGGCACAGTCCACGCTCGTTGAGAAGGAGTCTGGTCCGGGCGGCGCTTCAGCGCAAGTGACGGCTACCGGTCTGCTTCGACGGGCCAGTAGTTGAGCCCCCAGTATATCGGGGGTATGTCGGCCACGTGCACGTTCCTGAGCAGCAGGGGGAGCACCCTGAGGTTCTTGGTAGATGGGACTCCGATCTTCAGCCTGTAGGGCCTCGGGGAACCGTCGCTTACTATGTAGTATGACATCTCGCCCCTGGCCGCCTCGGTGCGCGAGTACACCTCTCCAGCCGGGACCCTGGGCTGGGGGCCAAGCTTGAGGCGGACCGGACCCTGGGGGAGCTTCTTCAGAGCCTGCCTGATGATCTTGACCGATTCCCTCATGTCCAGGAGAGCGACGTAGGCCCTGGCGTAGACGTCCCCCTGGGTCATCACGGGGGTCTTGAACTCAAAGTCCTCGTAGGCGCTGTATGGCTCGTCCTTTCTCACGTCCACGGAAACCCCCGACGCCCTTGCCACGGTCCCCGTAGCCCCATAGGCTATCGCGTCCTCCCTGCTCAGGACCCCTATCCCGTCGGAGCGCTGGTGGACCATGGGGTTGCGGAAGAATATCTTCTCGTACTCATCCATCCTCTTGTCGAACCAGTCGCAGGTGTTGAGCCCCTTCTCGATCGCGTAGGCGGGGATGTCGTTCCTCACGCCCCCGGGGATGATGTAGGCGAAGGTGACCCGGGCTCCGCCTATGCGCTCGGCAAAGTCGATCCAAAAGTCGCGGTCCCCCATGCACCAGGTGATCATGGTCGTGTGGCCGAGAAAGAGGCCCTGGATCGCCAGGAAGTACATGTGGGAGATGATGCGGTTTGTCTCCGACATTATCACCCGAAGGTACTGTGCCCGCTGAGGCACCTTGTTGTTCATGAGCTCGTCTACGCCGAGGGCGTAAGGGAAGAGTATGTTCGAGCTGTCGAGTATGACTGGCCTTTCGAGGTGCGGGACGTTCTGGATGTAGTTTCTGTACTCCCCCATCTTCTCCTCGCCGCGGTGCACATAGCCTGCGTCCGGCTCCGACCGCACCACGTAGTCCCCGTCGAGCCAGAGCTTGATCCGGAAGTGGCCTGCGCCCGGGTGCTGGGGACCGAGCGACACAGACATGATCCTGTCGGCGTCGGGGGAGTATTCTGCCTCTTGAGTCATGACGTCATCTCCCCGGCGAGACGTAGTCCTTGCGAAGCGGCGGCAGCTCGTTCCAGTCCTCTGGCAGAAAGAGGTGGCTCTGGTCGGGGTGCCCCTGGAAGTTGATCCCGAACATCTCGTGGGTCTCCCGTTCGTGGTACTCCGCCCCCTTCCACACGTCCACCATGGTGGGGACGACGGGGTTGTCCCGGGCGATGCGCTCCGAGACGGCCAGGACGAAGTCCTCCTGTCCAGGGGTGGTGGAGCCGACGAAGTACACGACCTCCAGCTCGTTCTTCGCAATCCAGTCGACGCCGCTAACAGTGCCGATGTGGTCGAAGCCCAGCGTGCTCCTGGCGAACAACCCGACTTCCTTGATGCGCATCGCGTTGGTGGAGACCTTCAGCCGCCTCTCCTTCATCCAGTCGACTTTGACCTCTGGGAACTTCGCGGTCAGCTGTGCCGCCAGTGCCTTTGCCCGGATCGGCTCGGGCTTTGGGGCTGTGGCAGGGACAGGGGGAGGCGCAGGTGCCAGCGAAGCGGCGGGCCTAGGCGGAGGAGGAGCGGGGGTTGGTGCCTTGCTCATCTGGCCGTCACCGGCCGCTTAGGGACGGGGCTCTGCGGATCTTCTCTTGGAGCAGGACGAGGCCCTGGAGAAACGCCTCTGCCCTCGGAGGGCACCCGGGAACGTAGACATCTACTGGTATGATATCGTCGATCCCCCTTAGGACGTTGTATGAATCGAAGTACAGCCCTCCGGTTATGCTGCAGGCCCCCATGGCGATTACCCACTTGGGCTCTGCCATCTGGTCGTAGACTAGCTTGAGCCTGGGAGCG
This sequence comes from Nitrososphaerota archaeon, assembly GCA_027320175.1. Taxonomy (GTDB): domain Archaea; phylum Thermoproteota; class Nitrososphaeria; order Nitrososphaerales; family Gagatemarchaeaceae; genus UBA183. The sequence goes on along the minus strand of DAHVLU010000023.1, from coordinate 39,802 downwards.
AGCTTGCGGGTCACGGTGCCCATGACAATCAGGAGGTCGCACTGCCTGAGGGACCCGAACGCCTCCAGCGCGCCGAACCTCTCCATGTCAAAGCGCGAGCCGGCGGCCGCCCCGATCTCCACCGAGCAGCAGGCGGTCTCCAAGTGGACCGGCCAGAGGGAGTAGAGGCGCCCCCAGTTGGCCAGGTAGCGCATGGGGTCGCCGATGGCGTACTGCAGGACGTCGTCGATCTTCCCGACCAGGACCTGGAAGGCGCCGCTCTTCTGCTGCTGCGCCACTACCAAAGCTCCCGCTTCCCTGCGAGGACGAGGGCGAACGCCATGGGGATGAACAGGAGGCCCATGAACAGGGTGACCATCCAGTCAGACGAGAGGCCGAGGCCCAGGGGCTCGTAGGCAGCGGCCCAGGCGTACAGGAACATAGCGAGGACATCGAAGACTATGAACATGAGAAGGTAGGCGTAGTATTGCATCATGAAGTGCATCTTGCCAGCTCCCTGGGGGACCTGGCCGCACTCGAAGGGTGCGTTCTTGATTGGGTTGGGGCGCCTCGGCGCGAAGAGCCGGGGGAGAATCACCACGGGGAGCGTGAACATCATACCGACTAAGCCCATCACGAAGACGGTCCCGATATCCCCGAAAAGAGCCATCTTCGAATTCGCGACCGTCTCACGCTATTTAAGATTGGTGGGGTTAGTCGACTCCGTGGACGTCTTCAGACTCGTCTCTGAGGAATGCCTGGAGGAGTTTGGCCTCGCGGAAGAAGTCGCGTATCGATATGACCCCGAACAGCGTGCCGTCGTCGTTCTCCACGATCAGGTGCCTTATCCCGTTATCCATCATGAGGCGGACGGCCTTGGACGGCCTGTCAGACCGTTTGACGCTGATGAGCTTCTTGGACGCGACGACCTCGAGCTGGGCGGTCAGAGGGGTCCCCTTCGCCACCGCCCTCACCACGTCCCTCTCTGAGATCACAGCCTGGGCCCTGACGGGGGTGACGGAAGACGCGACCACCAGGAGCCCTATCTTCTCGCGGGCGAACACCTCGGCTGCCTGACGGATGGTGGCGCCCGGGCTGATTGTCACCGGGCTCCGCTTGATCAGGGCCTCGACCCTCATGGCCTCACTCCCGACGACGCGCGCTTTTCGATGGGGACGTATGCGGTAAGCTGCGGGCCGACGTAGTCAGAGATGGGCCTGATTATCCTGTTGTCTGCGTACTGCTCTAGGACGTGAGCGAGCCAGCCGGGCGTGCGCCCGACAGCGAACACCGGGGTGAAGAGATAGCTCGGGACCCCGATGTGGTTCAACGCTAGGCCCGAGAACAGGTCGACGTTGGGGTGTAGGCTCTTCTCCTTGAGCAGGATCGCTTCGATTCGTTCGATGACTTCGAGCGACTGCTTCTCCTTCTCCGTCCGGACGAAGTGCTCAGCCATGTCTTTGAGGATCCTTGCCCTGGGGTCCATCGTCCTGTAGACCCTGTGGCCGAACCCGTTGATCTTCGCCTTGCTCGCCAGCTTGGCCCTGACGTAGGCGTCCGCCCTGTCCGGAGTCCCGATCTCATTGGTCATCTCGACCACCTTCTCGTTTGCCCCGCCGTGGAGCGGGCCCTTGAGGGCCCCGACGGCTCCGGTTATCGCGGAATAGATGTCTGAGAGGGTGGAAGCGATCACCCTCGCAGTGAAGGTCGAGGCGTTGAACTCGTGGTCGGCGTGGAGGATCAGCAGGACGTTCATCAGCCGGGCATCAGCGTCGGAAGGCACCTTTCCCGTTACCATGTAAAGGAAGTTGGAGGCGAACGACAGATCCTCTCTGGGGGGGATTACGTCCTGGTCGTGCTTGTGCCTGTGGATGGCCGCCACGACCGTGCCGATCTTGGACGCGATCGACATCGCTTTCTCCTGCTGGGAGTACATCGGGTCATCGAAGACCCCAAGCGCCGACACCCCGACCCTGAGTGCGTCCATGGTGTCACAGTTCTGCGGGAGGGTGGTGAGGATGGATACGAGCTCGCGAGGGATGGGGCGCTTCGAGGTAAGCTCCTCGGTGAAAGCCTTGAGTTCGAGCGAGGTCGGGAGCCGCCCGTTCCAAAGCAGGTACGTCGTCTCTTCATAGGTCGAAAGGGCTGCGAGGTCCGCGATGTCATACCCGCGGTAGAGCAGCCGGCCCTCGTGGCCGTCTATGTAGCAGATAGAGCTCTTGCCGGCGACCACGTCCTCGAGGCCCTTCGTCTGGGTGGTGAGGTGCTGGATGATCTGGTCCATGGTCTCTCCATACTTGCCGATGGCGGCGAGCTTCGCCTGGGTCTCCTTCGACAGCTTGACGGTGGTGAAATCGATGTCGGGGTTCTGAGGCCTTGGCATGGCTCATTATATTCAATATCCTACGTATATTAGGATTGCCTTCGCCTTCATGAGAGGAAGATGGTTAGGGCGACAGGTAAAAAGGGGGCCGGAAGGCAGGGAACAATGGGGGCTGAAGACTGGTGAAGATTGCGGTCGTGGGGACAGGAGTAGCCGGAGCCTATCTGCTGAACCGCCTCCCCTCCGGCGTCGAGGCGGAAGCCTTCGAAGCCAGGACAGAGAAGAACTGGTACACGGTCTGCGCCTGGGGGACGAGTCAGCCATTCATCTCCGACCTGGTCAAGGAGGCGGGCTTCAACTTCGACGACTACGTCCTGCACAAGGGGAAGAACATGGTCGTCGACCTGGGCGACGAGGAGATCAACATCCCGCTCAGAGGTCTCGTCACCTACGACAAGCACAGGCTCACCGAGGACATGCTGAAGGGAAAGAGGATCCACTGGGGCGCCCAAATCAAGGAGGTGGATGGGAACTTCAAGGACTTCGACGCCGTAGTCGACGCGACCGGGATGCACCGGTCGCTCCTCCCGAAGGCCAGCGAGGACCTCCTAATCCCTTCGCTCGAATATCAGGTGAAGTCGAAGGAGCTCCCCTACGACGACTTCGTGATCAAGCCCTATCCAGGCCTCACCGGGTACTGGTGGTACTTCCCCCTGGGTGACGGCATGGCGCACGTGGGCGCCGGCGACCTCCGCGGGAGGTATCGCTACGAACTCGACGAGTTCGCGAAAAAATACCACTGCGAGATCGTCAAGCGGATTGGGAGACCCGTGAGAGTCACCCCTCCGAAGTTCATGGAGCCGTTCTTCGATGGGAAGGTGACCGGAGTAGGGGAGTCCATCGGGACTGTGTACCCCATGCTCGGAGAGGGGATAATCCCGAGCATGCAGTGCGTCAACCTCTATGTGGACCACCTAGGCGACAACGAAGGGTACAGGCGCGCGGTGCTCGACCACTTCTCGGTGTACGCCAAGGTGTACGAGTTCATCAAGGCGAAGGTGGAGGACAGGTTCAGCCTGATGAGGATGCTCCCTACCCTGATGTCGATCTTCTTGTACATGCGGGGAAACGAGAGGCGCTACGGCCTTCAGACCAGGCTGGGCGACTTCTACAAGATCGCGACGAGGCTCTAGTTGAGCGACGAGGAGGTCCGGACCCATTCCGCCGTGCACGTGGTCAAAGGAGCGGCCCAGAAGGTGCTGGGAGCAAAGTGGACAGCCTCGGTGTACGCTTCCGGGAGCCACGGACGGCTGACAGTCCAGTTCGACCACAGGCCCACGGACCAAGAGCTCGCCAGCATAGAACAGGAGGCCAACCGGAAGGTCTCCGAAGGGGCCGAGGTACTGGAGTTCCAGATGGAGAGGCAGGAGGCGGAGGGCCACTTTGGAGACGCGATCTACGACCTCTTCCCGGTCCCTGGCGAGGTGACGCTCCTCAAGATCGTACGGATCCCCGACTGGAACATCAACTGCTGCAATGAGAGGCACGTCGACAACACCGCTGAGATAGGAAGGATCAGGCTGGGAAAGCAGAGGTTCAGGAACTCGAAGAGGGAGCTGGAAATCGAGTTCGACCTTGTGGCGTGAGCGGGAACAGATAATATCCTAGTTCTTTTCCGGCCGTGGCTGGGCCCGTAGCGCAGATCTGTGAAGGAGCGAAATACGGACAGCGCGGCAGCCTCCTACGCGTCGCGTGGGGAGAGCTGTAGGTCGTGCGTTCAAATCGCACCGGGCCCGCTTCTCTCACCTAGCATCGGGAGTGTTCTCCTGAGACCGGCCGGCTTCCCTTCCCTCCGCCCAGTCCCATCTTAAATCGAAGCTTCGAAGACGAACCCTATTGGCCTCCAATTAGGGGAACACAAAGCCGGGGTCTCTCCGGAGACTCATTACAGTCAGGCACGCGGTCGCCCTCTACGGCCTCTTCATGCTCGGCCTGGTCGCCTACTACATAGCCGGGGTGGACGTCCAGTCCGCCTTCCTGGCCACCAGCGGTGCGGCGGTCATCGCCTACCCCGCGGGCGCCGCGGCGGGAGTGAAGCTTCCCAGGGGGAGGGGGACTTGGTCCACCATGGGTATCTGTCATCATATCGCTCGTCCTACTCCCGTTCATCGGCAGCCTGCTGCTGGCCAGCGTCCCCGTGGCTGTCCTCGGGTTCGCATGTGGCCGCCTGAGGCGCAGTGGGCCTGACCAACTCGGGGCCCCGCCCGCAGCGGGCGTGCAACCCTGATGAAAGCCCGTTCAATACAGTTGGATTAAGACCGCGCCGGCCTCGCCAACCGCGAAAATGGCAAAGGCATTAGTGCTAGCGTTGCTCGTGCTGCTAGGCACGATCGGATTCTCGGCGTACGCCTACACGGTGTACCTCCCGAGCCTTGCGACCGCGTCACCGGGCAGCGGGACTCTCAACATCTACCTCGCAGATCCGCCTCCGTCGAATCAGACCCTGAAGTACCTACTGGTCAACGTGACGAGCGTGACACTGAAGTACTCCTCCAACGTGACCGAGACTTCCACTACAAGCTCGTCGAGCAGTACAGGGACCAGCACCACATCAGCGACTTCGGCGATTGAGACCACGACCACAGCGAATGGCTCCGTGAACAGGTTCGTCTACAACGTCTCATCGAGCGTGGGGACGAACGTCAACCTGACGAAGTACCAGGGGAGCGCCCTCCTGCTCGGGTCGCCCAAGGTGCCAACCGGGAACGTCACTGGCATAGTCCTGAACATTTCGGGCGCCAGGGCGTTCTGGACGAACGGCACGTCGACTCAGCTGAAGGTCGTCGCCAACGGGAAGCTGATGGTGAACGTCCAGTTCACGATCGGGTCTGGCGACACCGCAGACATGAACATCAGCATCACCCCGTCGTCCGTCCACGTGAGCCAGGGCAACGTGCTGAGGCCGGTACTGCTGGTTAGCGTGACCCGCAGTCCCACGACCAGCTCCGCGTCCTCCACGTCCTCTGCGGCGTCGAGTTCAACGTCAAGCACTACATCGAGCACGACATCGAGCAGCTCGTCGAGCCAAAGCTCGACCTAGGTCAGAGGGTCGCGAGACCCTCGGTTCCCTTTTTTTTGACCTCGGCGGTTTCTGCCTAGAACCCTGCGGGCACGCCGTCCCCCCGGACGTCGCAGACAGCTTTCCTGTATCCGTCTGCCACCTCCACGGCCTGGCAGACTCCCGTCCTTCCTGGCATGGGTAGGTCTCGGACGTCGTAGTCGCCGCCCTTCGGAAGCTCATATCCATGCTCGACGAGCAGAGTCTTCCCGCCCCCCCAGAGGAACCTCGGGTGCGAAACGTTCTGCTCTGCCGGCATCGAATAGTCGACGGAGTTGGTGACGAAGAGGGCGTGCTGCATCGGCCTGTAGTCTCCCCCGCTCGCGCCGATGGCGAGATAGGGACGCCCTCCCCTTTCGAGGATGATCGATGACAGGGTGTGCAGTGGGCGCTTCCTGGGAGCCACCATGTTGGGCCCCGCGGTGCTGAACCCCGAAGCCCTGTTGTTCAGCGCGATCCCACACTCGGGGACGAAGACCCTGGAGCCGAAGTGATTGAACAGGCTCTGTATGCCTGAAACCATGTTCCCCTCGCCGTCGGCGACGGAGAAGGCCGTAGTGTCCCCGGACCTTATGGTGCTCTGGGGCGTGTAGTCTGAGACTTCGGGAGACATGAAAAGGTCGAGGTCGATCTTGCCGAAGCGCGGGTCCCCCAACATCTGGTCTCGGCGGAGGTAGGCCGCAAGGACGGCCCTCATCGTTGTCTCGATCCTCCCTCCCGAGAGCGGACCCATGGCGGAGAGGTTCGCCCCGGAAAGAAGCTTCAGGATCAGAAGGCTGGTAGCCCCCATGCTGTTGGGCGGGACCTCATACACCGTCGTCCCGCGGTAGTCGAGTGTAAGCGGCTGGACCCACTCTGGTTTGTATTCGGCGAAGTCCTCCGGCCGGCATGGCACCCCCAGCGAGTCCAGGGCTGAAGCGATTTTCTCTGCCGGCCAGCCGGCGTAGAATGCCCTCTCCCCTCCCTCGGCGACGTCCGAGATGACCTCTGCCAACCTCTCCTGCCGGATCTTCTCTCCGGGCACGGTTGGCTTTCCGCTGGGCGCGAAGATGCCCTTTGCCTCCCTTGGAAGTTCCTGGAACGCTCCCGCCACTGACCTGCAGATCCCCTCGCCCGCCGGGAAGCCTCCGGACGCGTACTCCAACGCGGGCGCCAGGAGCTCCTTGAATTCGAGGGTTCCAAGCCTCTTGTGCATGTCCGAGACTCCGGCCACGAAGCCCGGGACGACGCAGGTGAGCGGACCGAAAGTCGGGATCTTGCCTCCTCCCCTCTCCCGGACAAGTTCGAGGGTCAGCCCCGAAGGCGACCACCCGCTGGCGTTGAGGCAGTGGACCCTGCCGGTCTTCGCCTCGTAGAACATGCCGAAGAAGTCCCCGCCCAACCCACCCGCCGGATGGAATGTCACTGCGAGGGAATAGCTGACGGCTACGGCCGCGTCGAAGGCGTTCCCGCCCTTCCTCAGGACGTCGTACCCCGAGAGGGAGGCGAGAGGCTGCTCGCTGGCGACGGCTGCGCGCCGTCCGATGAGCGTCCGGCCGAGCCCCATCGGAGTCCCTCGGCCGGGGGCCGTTCTTAAAAATTCGCGAACCTAGATGCCCAAGGCGAAGTGGGCGCGCTTGGCGGGGTGTGCCCGCCGGGAATCTATTTATACATCGGAGCGAGCTAATGAGGGTCCACAGCGATTGAGCCAATCTGAACTTGACGCGGTGCTGGGGACCGTCGAGAACCCCATCAGACGCAGAATCATTTCGAAGATCAGCGAGGAGCCGAACTACCAGCTGCAGCTTTCGAAGGACCTGAAGATCAGCCAGCAGCTCGTGGCGAAGCACCTGTTTACCATGGAGAGGGCAGGGCTCGTCAGCAGCGTCTCGCAGGACAGCCCGAGGGGTCCGCAGAGGAAGGAGTATCTCCTGAAGAACAGCTTTTCCGTCACAGTAGATCTGGCGCCGAACCTGTTCAGGGCCCGCATCTTCTCTTTCGGAGCCCTTCCCGGGGTGGAAGAGTCAGACGAGCACGCGCAGATGATGACCCAGATCAGCGAGGTCCCGAGGTATCCGGATGGTGCTTCGAGGATCAGACCGCTCACGCGGGTGGTGGCCGAAGTGGACAAGAAGCTGACAGAGATGGAAGAGGAGAGGGCGGTGTTGCTCTACATCCGCAGCCTTGCGCTCCGTGAAGCTGCGCGGATCACCACGTCGCTCCCAGCCATGGACAGGAGGAGAGTCCTCCGCTACCTGATGCGGGAGGACGGGGACAACCTCGGAAGCATATGCTCGTCCCTGGGCGTCCAGAAGCAGGTCGTCGGGGACATCGTCGAGGAAATAGAGCGAGAGCTGGGCGGTTCGGACTAAAAAGGGAAAGAGGAGCCGTGCTCCTCTACATTCCTAGATTCGGAAAGCTCGCCTGAGGAACGCCAAGCTGCCCCTGGAGAGTCTTTATGCGCGTGGCATACTCTCTCATTCGGGCGTTGTCGCCCTGGACTTTGGCTATGCGGTAGCCCTTCCAGGCCTTGCGTAGGGCTCCCCAGACTTGCCCTTTCTGATATTCGGGCATGTGTTGTACCTGTGTCCTTACACTGCCCGCCCGGTATTTTGCGAGCGGAGTCTATGTTAGTTGATTCAGTAATCAATGGCGGCTACTCGCGGGCCCTCAGACAAGCGACCGCAGGAGGAGCCAGATGTTGCCGGGGTGCTCGCTTATCCTCCGCTTGGAGTACGCCCACCAGCTGTCGCCGTATGGAAGATACTCGTAGACTTTGTGACCCGACTCCGTGAGCTCGACCTTCAGGTCGTCCCTGATCCCCTTTAGGAGCTCGAAGTGGTACTGCGCCTTGCTACTCTCAGAGAGCGCCTTCGCTCGGTCCACGAGGGAACCGTCGTGCGTCGCTATGGCGAACCCGTTGCCCCTTCGGAAGAGTTCCTCCATGAGCTTCTCGAAGTTGGCGCGCACCTCGGCCTTCGTGGCAAATACTACCGCGGGGCTCTCTCTGTAGGCGCCCTTGACGAGCCGCACCTTCCCCCCAGCGTCGAGTACTCTGTTGAGGTCAGCCCAGCTCCGCCGCGCGTACGACTGGAGGGCCACCCCAACACCCGGGTGCTCCTTCAGGAGGGTCATGTAGGTCTCCAAGGTCCTGTCGGTGAAGGCAGAACCCTCCATGTCGATCCAGAGGAGCTGGGAGAGGCGCTCCGCGTTTGAGGCTATCTTCCGCAGGCGGGAGAGCATGCCTGCGTCGTCGGCCCCGAGCCCGAGCTGGGTGAGCTTCACGGAGACGTAGCCGTCGATATGGTTGTCGGAGATAGCCTGCTGCAGGCGCAGATACTCCTCTGCGGAGGCGTCCGCGGCCGCCGGGTCACGTATCTCTTCGCCCAGGAAGTTGACGACGACCCCCAGGCCCTTCGAGTTGGCCCCTTTGGCGTCCTGCACCGCCGCGTCGAGCCCCGCCCCGGCGATCCACCTCTTCGCCAGTGGTAGCACGGCCCGCTCCTTCAGACCCAAAGCAGGTCGCCGGTCGCGGTACCACATATTAACGATGCATGTGATACCCAAAGGCGAGAATGAGGTCAGAGGTCGATTACGTTGGTCGCCTCCGCAGGCTGAGAAAGGGGCTGGTGGCTGCAGGGCTGTCCGGCGTGACCGTGGTACCCGGCCCGAACATGAGGTACTTCACCGGAGTCAACTCGCTGATGCTCGAGCGGCCTTTCATGCTTCTGGTTCCGAGCGAGGGGGACGTCCACCTGGTGGCGCCGACCCTCGAGTCTGGCCCCTACAGGGGCTCGCCAGTGCCGGTTAACGTGCACGCGTGGACCGACTCGGAGGGCCCGGGGAGGGCGATCACGGCCGCCGCCAAGGGGGCGGGGATGAAAGGGAGTTGGGGGTTCGAGGGGAGGGTGCCCTTCCTGTATCTCGATAGGCTGATGAAGGGTGCCGCTGCGAAGGCGGTCGACGCCGAGGCCGTTCTCCAGGGCCTCCGGGAGATCAAAGACGAGGCTGAAGTCGGGCTCCTGAAGGAAGCAGGCGCCATCCTGAGCAGGGCGTTCGAGGGGTTCCCGGGGCTCATCAGAGAAGGAGCGTCGGAGCTGGAGGTGGCAAGGGCGGCCGCCGACGCGATATATGAGAAGGGAGCGACGAAGGTCGACGACATGCTCGTGCAGTCCGGCGCCATGGCCGCCGACCCCCATCACCTCCCCTCTCCAAGGAAGATCGCGCGAGGGGAGAGCGTCGTTATCGACGTCGGGGCGACCTACCAGGGATATTACGCTGACGTCACGCGGACGTTCTGCATCGGAGCCTCCGTGGAATTCGAGCGGGTCTATGACAAAGTGCTTGAGGCGGAGGAGGCCGGAGTGGAGGCGGCGGAAGCCGGGGTGGAGGTGGGGACGGTCGACGCGGCTGCCAGGGATGTCCTGAAGGGGGCCGGGATGGGCGAGAACTTCTTCCACAGGACCGGGCACGGGCTGGGCCTTGAAGTGCACGAGGCGCCGTACATAGTCGAGGGAGGGTCGGAGAAGCTGGGGGCGAATATGTGCTTCACCGTGGAGCCAGGGGCGTATTTCAGAGGGAAGCTCGGCGTCAGGATAGAGGACGACGTGCTGATCGAAGGAAGGAAAGGGGTCGCAATCACCGATACCCCGAAGGATTTCGGCTGGTGGAAGTAGCTACTTCGTCTTGGAGAACTGTGACACCATGGTGCTGGTGTCCTGCACGTGTCTGATCTTCACGACCTTGTCCAAGACGAGTCTGTAGACCTTCTCGTCGCTCGGCACCACAATCTCCTTCTGCGCACTGATCACTGCGATGACGTCCCAGTCCCCGGGGACGATGTGGGCTTCGGTGACTTCGGGTATCTTCATGAGAGCGTCGACTACGTCCTCGGTGTGGCCCGGCGCCACCTTGATGAGGACGAACGCCTTCTGAAAGACTGGCAACTACAGCTGGGCGGCTCGGACTGCTTTAAAACCTCTTAGCCCATGAAACGAAGGGATTGAGGAACAGCGAGGTGGCCCAGCTGCTGGACGAGCTGGGAGGGCTGGTGGAGGCGAACGGGGAGGACCGGTTCAAGGTCATCGCCTACCACAGGGCAGCCACCAGCGTCAGGAACCTTGACGAGGACGTCGAGCAGGCCTGGAGGGAGGAGCGACTGGAGGAGATCAAATATGTCGGAGAGGGGATCGCGAAGAAGATCGACGAGTATCTCCGGACTGGGAGGCTGAAGCTCTTGGAGGCGCTGAAGGAGAAGACCCCGGCCGGCGTCCCGCTCTTGATGAAAGTGCAGGGGATCGGTCCGAGGACAGCGTATCACCTCGCACATGACATGGGGATCGCCAGCGTAGAGGAGCTGAAGTCTGCGCTCGAGGGCGGAAGACTCGACGAAGAGTTCGGGCCGACGGTCAGGGAGGCCTTCCGCCTGGGGATAGAGAAGATGCAGACCTTCGAGAGGCGACTCCTGCTTCCGGAGGCGGAGGGTGAGTTCCAGAAGATGGCGTCGTACTTCGGGGCCCTCGGCATTGCAGTGGGGATGGCAGGGAGCCTGCGGAGGGGGAAGAGCACGGTCGGCGACCTGGACCTCCTTTCCACCGACCCCAAAGTAGTGGACGCCATCCGAGGGTGCCCCGGCGTCACCCAGGTCCTCGAAAGCGGGCCGAAAAGGACGAGCGTCAAGCTCGAAGACGGCGTGCAGGTCGACGTCAGGCTGTTTGCACCGGAAGAGTATGGGGCCGCACTGGTGTACTTCACCGGGTCAAAGGACCACAACATCGCTCTTCGGAACCTCGCCATCGGGAAGGAGTGGAAGCTGAACGAGTACGGTCTCTTCGACAAGTCTGGGACCCGCCTGTCTGGGGAGACCGAGGAGGGAGTCTACGGCAAGCTCGGGATGCAGTACGTACCACCCGAGATCCGCGAAGACAAGGGAGAGGTCGAAGCCGCCCTCGCGGACACCCTTCCCCGCCTCGTCGAGCTCGACGACATCAAGGGGGACCTGCAGATGCACACAACCTGGAGCGACGGCGCCCTCGAGCTCGGGGAGATGGCCGGCGCCGCCAGGAAGCGCGGATACGAATACATCGCCATAACGGATCACTCCAAGTCGGTCAGGGTCGCAAACGGCCTCACCGAAGAGCGCTTCAGGAGGCAGTGGAAGGAGATAGAGAAGTTCAACGACAGGCTTTCGCCGTTCAGGATACTCAGGGGGGTGGAGGTCGAAATCAGGACCGACGGCTCCCTCGACTTCGAAAAGAGCTTCCTGGACGAGTTCGACGTAGTGGGGGCGTCGCTGCACCAGAACTTCAGGCAGGACCCTGAGAAGCTCACCGAGAGGGTCCTGAAGGCCCTCGCCCACCCGTCCGTTGACTACCTCTGCCACCCGACCAACAGGCTCATCGGAAGGAGGGAGGGGAACCCGATCGACCTCGCGAAGGTGATCAGGTCTGCCAAGGACAACGGCAAGATGCTCGAGATCGACGGGCAGCCCAACCGGCTGGACCTGGACGAGGTCTGGGCGAGGAAGGCGATGGAGGAGGGGGTGCCCATCCTGGTGGACTCTGACGCTCACTCTGTGGGCGACTTGGACAACATCAGCTACGGGGTGACGGTGGCGAGAAGGGGGTGGCTTGAAGCGGAGGACGTCGCGAACACGAGGAGCCTGAAGGCGTTCTCGAGCCTGGTCGCCTGAGGTTCCAATGTTAATAACTGAAAGTTGTGTCGCGGCGTTCGCGGGGGTAGCTAAGCTTGGCTAAAAGCGTGGGACTTAAGCGGACGACCCGGGAGATCCCATCCCTTAGGGGTTCGTGGGTTCGAATCCCATCCCCCGCACTTCTGCCTCCCGGACGCGGCTCATTCCGAGTGGGCGTCTGAAGTCGACTTCGGCGTCACGACGTCCTCGGAGGATGGCTCTGCGCCTTCGTCTCCCCGAGTGCAAATCGGAACCTCACGGTGCTGGCGGCCGAGTACCACCGAGAGCTCTCTGTCTACAGGCTTCGCACGCGAGTCCCCACTGTCTTCGGCAACACCAAGGGTTGCACCCCGCGGCAGGTGCCGCCGACGCGGCGTCAGCCAATCTTAAATAATCGGCCCGTTGATTTTTGCCCCGAGGAATGGCGGCCGACTCACAGGCCGATATCTCCGAAGCCCAGATTGCGGTCCACTGGAAGGAAGAGCCGCTGATTCACCCCCCTGACAGTTTCAAGACACAGGCGAACGTCAGGGATTCCTCCGTCTTCGAGCGGTTCTCGGAGAAGAACTTCCCCAAGTGCTTCGAAGAGTACGCGAACATGCTGACCTGGGACACCAAATGGCACACGGTCCTCGACAGCAGCAAGCCGCCCTTCTGGAAGTGGTTCGTCGGCGGCAAACTGAACGCGTCATACAACTGCGTGGACAGGCACCTTGACAAGTACGGCAACAAGGCCGCCCTAATCTGGGTCCCGGAGCCCGAAGATGAAGCGCAGCAGGTGATCACCTACCGGGAGCTCTACAGGCGGGTCAACGAGTTCGCCCTGGTCCTGAAGGAGTTCGCCGGGCTGAAGACCGGCGACAGGGTGACCTTCCACCTTCCCATGGTCCCGGAGCTCCCGATATCCATGCTTGCGGCGGCGAGGCTAGGGATAATCCACAACCAGGTGTTCGGGGGTTTCAGCGCGAAGGCGTGCGCGGAGCGAATGGAAGACTCCAAGAGCACCGTGCTGGTGACCATCGACGGCTACTATCGGAACGGGGGCCTGATAGACAAGAAGAAGGAGGCAGACATCACGGTTGAGGAAGCGAAGAAGCTGGGCGTCGACGTCAAGAAGGTCCTCGTCTGGAGGCGGCACCCTGGCAGATACCTCTCCCAGTCCCCGATGGTCGAAGGCAGAGACTTCTTCGTCGACGAGGTGGTGAAGCCCTTCCGCAGCAAGACCATCGCCCCGGTGTCGATGGACGCAGAGTCCCCTCTCTTCCTGATGTACACGAGCGGCTCCACCGGGAGGCCGAAAGGAGCACAACATAGAACGGGCGGGTACCTCGCCTACGTCGCCGGGACTTCGAAGTTCGTCCAGGACATCCATCCGGAGGACGTCTACTGGTGCTTCGCGGACATCGGTTGGATCACTGGTCACTCTTACATCGTGTACGGCCCACTGGCTCTGGCAGCCACCTCCGTGATGTACGAGGGGGTCCCGCTTTACCCCGACGCAGGGCGCCCCTGGAGGATCGCCGAGAGGCTTGGCGTCAACATCTTCCACACGGCCCCCACCACCATCCGCATGCTCAGGAAGGCGGGCGCGGACGAACCTTCGAAGTATGACATCCATTTCAAAGCGATGACCACCGTAGGTGAGCCCATAGAGCCCGAAGCGTGGAGGTGGTACTACGACGCAGTCGGGAAGAAGCAGGCGGTCATCACAGACACCTGGTGGCAGACTGAGACCGGCGGGTTCCTTTGCACAACCATTCCCGCCCTGGCAGCCATGAAGGCAGGCAGCGCCGGCCCGGGCATGCCTGGTATCTATCCCATAATCTATGACGAGAACGGGGTCGAGGTCCCCGCTGGCCAGAACAAGGCAGGGAACATCTGCATCAGGAACCCCTGGCCTGGGATAATGCAGACGATCTGGGGCGACCCGGACCGGTTCGTCAAGGTGTACTACTCGAAGTACAACAGGAACAAGGACAGCAAGGACTGGCACGACTGGCCTTACTTCGCCGGAGACGGCGCGGTGCTGGCCGCTGACGGCTACTTCAGGATCCTCGGCAGGGTCGACGACGTGATCAAGGTAGCCGGGCACAGGCTGGGGACCAAGGAGTTGGAGAACGCGGTACTCACGACCCCTGAAGTTGCCGAAGCAGCTGCCATAGCGATGGTGGACGAGCTCAGAGGGCACGTGCCCGTGGTCTACGTCGCCCTGAAGCCTGGGAACGTCGCATCAAAAGAGCTGGAGGAGAAGGTCAAGGCCAACGTCGCGCTGGCGCTGGGCCCCATAGCCAGGCCGAGGTTCGTCTACATCGTCCCCGACCTCCCCAAGACCAGGTCAGGCAAGATAATGAGACGGGTCCTGGCGTCCATCTCTGACAGGAAGGACTACGGAGACGTCACGACGCTCGCCAACCCAGACGTGGTCGAGACCATCCGCAAGCAGGTACAGGCAGCCTAGGCGCCGCCGTCGGTCTTGGTCCTGAGAATCGTATTCGCGCCTTAAAGCCAGGGGCGGTTCCGTTTGCGCCTGAAGGCAAGTGCCGAGCTTCCGGTCGCAGCGGGACGCGGTGACGGCGGACCTCGAGATGAGGGATGGCACCAGCGTCCAGATCAGGGTCCTCCGGGAAAGCGACATCGCAGAGCTCGGGAGGTTCGTCGATGGGCTGTCTGAGGACTCGGTCTACTACCGGTTCCTCACTTCAGGGATGTCCAGAGAGGCGCTCCTGCGCGAAGTCTCTCCCAAGCCTGGGTGCGTTTCGCTCGTCGCAGCCGTCAAGGGGAGGATCGTTGGGCTGTCGTCCTACTGCCGCTCCGGGTCTGGGACCGCAGAGGTCGGCCTCCTGATCATCGACGAGTACCAGGGCAGGGGGTTGGGCGCGGGGCTGACGGAGCGGATTGCGAGAGCGGCCAACCAGGACGGCATCGCGATGTTTGAAGCGATCATCGACTGGAACAATACACGGATGATAGAGCTCGTCAGGAACCTGGGGTTCCCCACCTCTGAGAAGGTGGAACCTGAGCTGATCAGAATCAGGTTCCCGACGTCCATAGACGCAGTCACCCTGGCCGAGTTCCAGGACAGGTGGGTGTTCAGGGCGGGCTGATTGCTCAATAACCTGCCCGACGGCGGTAGGCGACGTGAGAGGGTGTAGGCTCGGAGTCACCTTCGGCCAGCAGTCGTTCCTCTATTCGTTCCCTGCAGGGAACCCGATGAACTCGTCGCGCCTCTCTGCCTTTGCGGAGTATGTCAACGGCAGCCAGAAGTCCAAGCCAGGATTCACCCTGCTCGCGCCGGTCTCAGCCAGCGAGCGAGACCTTCTCGTCTTCCACACACAGGAGTACATCGACCGCGTCAGAGATGTCTCGGTCACAGGCAGGGGGGAACTTGGGAGCGAAGACACGCCGGCATTCCAGGGGGTTTACGAAGCGTCCCTGTTCCCAGTCGGGAGCACCCTCAAGGGCCTCGAACTCGTGATGGAAGGGGAGTTCGACCATTTCTTCAACCCGGTCGGTGGGCTGCACCACTCTGCGCGCGCGGAGGCCAGGGGTTTCTGTGTCTTCAACGACGGCGTCATCGCGATGTCAAGGGCGCTCAACGAGTACAAGCTCAGGAGCGTGGCCTACGTCGACATCGACGCGCACCACGGGGACGGGGTCTACTACGAGTTCGAGCCTGACCCCAGGGTCATCATCGGAGACATCCATGAGCACGGCAGGTTCCTGTATCCGGGGACCGGCGACGACACAGAGACGGGGAAGGGGTTCGCCACGGGGACGAAGCTGAACATCGGGCTCCCCCCGGGCTCCGGGGACAGGGAGTTCTTCCAGGCATTCGACAGGGTCGAGGAGTTCGTGCGAAAGGCCAGGCCGGAGATGATCTTCTTCCAGTGCGGTGCGGACGGCCTCGCGGGAGACCCCATCACTGACCTGAACTACACCGGAGCCGCCCACGCCTACGCCACCAAGAAACTGCACAGGCTAGCGCACGAAGTCTGCGAAGGGAGGATACTGGCCATGGGAGGGGGCGGGTACTCACCCGTGAACATAGCGGCAGCCTGGAAGGAGGTCCTGCTCGAGCTCGCGACGCCGATCCAGGGAGAATCCTGAATACTGTTCGAGTTATAGCGCCTCAGCCTTATATAGAAAGTTGGGTTCACGGGTGCGAACATATTGAGCCAAAGCCAGCCGGTAAAGGCTGACGTGGTTCTCGCAAATCCAGCTCCGTTGGGACTCTTCGGATTCGGCATGACTACAATCCTCCTCAACCTCGCCAATGCAAACGTGTACGCGCTCGGCTCCACAGTCCTCGCAATGGGCGTATTCTTCGGTGGCTTCGCCCAGATCGTGGCAGGACTCCTAGAATACAGGAAGGGGAACACATTCGGAATGACCGCGTTCCTCGCCTACGGGTTCTTCTGGGAAACATTCGTCTTCATCTTCATCCTTCCAGGCATATCGGGCCTGTCAGCGTTCGCACCCACTAGCACAGCCCTTGGATACTATCTCTTCTTCTGGGGCGTGTTCACACTCCTGATGTTCATAGGGACACTTCGCATTAATGGCGCACTCATGGCGGTGTTCGGCACTCTGTGGATCCTGTTCTTCCTACTGGCTATAGGATTCTTGACAGGCGCCGCACCCACAAGCGGCCTGAGTATTGCCACTGGTTACGAAGGCGTCCTGTGTGGCCTATTAGCAATGTACACAGCGATTGCGAACGTCCTCAACGAAGTCTACGGGAAAAGCGTACTTCCACTCTGGCCAAGAAAGGCCTAGGAACATTCACTAGGATGATGGGCGCCGCGCGAGAAGCGCGGCTCCTTCCCATTTTGGGGCTGAAATCCGGAGAGTTACGCGCCCGGAGGTGAATACGGCTGTGCGCTGGGCCCCGGATTAGGCCCTTGCGGGATCGTCCAAAGCCATCATGTGTCCCCCGAAGCCTACTGACCAGACCAGCGCAGGATATACGACCATCCGCTCCATGCCTCCTGCCCCCAGACCCAGATATTCCCCCCCAATGTAGAGGACCAGCGCCCCGAGAGTGAATAGGCCCAGTATTATCGAGAAGTAGAACATGGGCTTCTTCTGGAACCTGGCGGTCACCAGGGCAGCCAGCCCCGCGAACAGGAACACGATCAGACTGAAGATGCTGTGCCATATCCCTGTGGTCTCAGGGAAGAGGCCCACCCCCATGGCGCCGAGCCCGGCAAGGGCGATCATCGCCGTGGCGGGTTTGTCGTGGAAGCTCCGCTGAAGGAAGAGCGCTCCAATGATGATCAGCAGCCCGAGAAGGACTATCGATGTGTTAAAGATCATCGAAGTCGGCTGGTTGATTATGCACCCGGTGGTGGAAGACCCAGGACAGGTCGCCCCGAGGTCGCTCACGAAGTTCGTCGACACATTATACCCCGGGTAGTATATCTCCGCCAGAATCAGCGCGAGGCTGAACTGAGCCGCGCCAACGAAGATGGCTACGCCCGCTTTGGACGCGTTCGAAAGTGCCAACGCGTGCATTCGGCCGGGGTCAACCTAAAAGGATGAGCCTTGTCGAGACGGGTCTTGGTTCAGAACCGTTAAAATCGGCCTGAGGCCCGAAGGGGGCGTGCTGAAGGTCCTAGTCCTCTCGCCGATGCCAGAGGGACTGATACGCCTCTTCTTCGCCGAGAGCCTGGAGAAGTATTCTCTGGAGGCCGACTTCAAGACGGTGAATGAGCAAGGTCCGGCCCTCGACAGCGCCCTGGAAGACGCGGACATCATCATCGGAGACTACACGTTCAAGATCCCGATAACCGAAGACATGGTCGCCAAGATGGGCAGGACGAAGTTCATCGCCCAGCCCTCCACGGGATACGACCACATCGACCTGGACGCCTGCAAGAAGAAAGGGATCCCGGTATCGAACATCGGAGGGGCGAATGCGATTTCAGTGGCCGAGCACACGCTGACGGTGGCCCTGATGCTCATGAAGAGGATCGGATACGCGAACCGGAGGATGGTCGAAGGCGCCTGGGTGCAGGAAGAGCTGCTCAACTTGGCAGCGGAAGTCCATGGGAAAACATGGGGAGTGATAGGGCTGGGAAGGATCGGCAGGGAGGTCGCCTGGAGGGCGAGGGCCATGGGTGCGAACGTGGTCTACACCGACCTGGTCAGGCTGCCCGAGCCGGAAGAGCAGAAGCTCGGCGTCTCCTACCTCTCCCTCGAGCGCGTCCTGGCTGAAAGCGACGTGGTGAGCATCCATGTGCCTCTTACGGAGAAGACCAGGAAGATGATGGGGGAGAGGCAGTTTCGCCTGATGAAGTCCTACGCCGTGTTCGTCAACGTCTCTCGCGGAGAGCTCAACGACGAGGCAGCCCTGGCCAGGGCAGTGACGCAGGGTTGGATCGGAGGGGCCAGCGTCGACGTGTACAGCCCTGAGCCTCCCGGGGCGGAGAACCCCCTCGTCACAGCTGCAAGGGACGGTGCGAACGTCGTCCTGACGCCGCACATCGCGGGAGCGACCAACGACGCCAGGCTCAGGATAATCCAGGCGACGGTAGAGAACGTTATTCGTGTGGCACTCGGCCAGCGCCCGCTCAATGTCGTGAATCCATGAAGGTATCCGAAGTCCTGGTAAGGTCTCTCGAAAGCTACGGCGTGAAGAGGGGCTACGGCCTCGTGGGGACCTCGGTCCTGGAGCTGATGGACGCTCTCACTACCAGTCAGATCAGATACGTCTCGACGAGACATGAGCAGGTGGCGGTAAGCATGGCGGACGCCGAAGGGCGGGTCACGGGCCGTCCGGGGGTGGCCTTTGTCCATGGGGGGCCGGGCTTCCTCAACTCTATCGTGAGCGTCACTAACGCATGGAAGGACGGGTCGCCTATGCTGCTGGTCGCCGGGGCGGTGAAGAAGCGTATGGTGGGGATGGACTCCTGGCTGGAGGTCCCGCAGTCGGCGATGATTTCGAGCGTCGTGAAGAAGGCGTGGCGAGTCGAGAGGGGGCAGGACGCCGCCCGGGTGTTCTCTGAAGCATACTCGCTGGCGATGTCCCCGCCCTTCGGCCCGGTCTTCGTCGAGGTGCCCGAGGATGTCTGGGGGCAGGAGGCTGGGAGAGACACGGTCCCGCCTTCGGCTTCGCCTGCCAGGAGGGCAGGGCAGGATGAAGTGCAAAGGGTCGCTGACGCGCTCGCGAAGGCGGCCATGCCACTGGTCGTCGCGGGGGGAGGGATCAACAGCCCGTCGGGAGCGGCTGCGCTCGCCTCCCTGCTGAAGAGGTACAAGGTCCCGGTGGTCGTGACTGGGAACGGGCGCGGGGCGGTCCCGGACGACGACCCCCTCGTGCTGGGGAGGATAGGATTCGGGGGTGGGAACACCGTGGCGGATGGGGCGCTCGCGAAGGCGGACGTCGTCCTCTGCCTGGGGTGCGGCCTTTCTGACGTCTCCACCTATGGTTTCAACCTGACCCCAAGAGGCGAAGTGTACGTGGTAGACCTGGACCCTCTATGGGACAGGAAACCTGCGCCGTGCTCCATGCATGTGGGGTGCGACGCGCCTGACTTCGCTGCGAGGCTGGCCCCCATCCTGCCGCAGAGGCCGCTCGGAGGCGCGTGGGAGGCACAGATCGAGGAGTGGAGGAGGGCCTGGGGGGCGATGTTGGATGCTGGGTCTCGGACAAGTTCGGGCTTCGTGAGCGCAGGCAAGTTCCTCACGGCCCTCGACGGCGCCCTTCCTGCGGATTCGGTCCTGGCTGCCGGGCAGGGGCTGCATGTCCTGTACGCCTACGCCTTCATGAGAGTGAGGTCGAGCCGCTCATTCCTCGCAGCGACCAACATGGGGTCGATGGGGTTCGTCTTCCCTGCGGCGCTGGGTGCGAAGATGACCTTCCCCGAGCGGGAGGTGGTCGCGGTACTGGGAGACGGGGAGTTCCTGATGACTCTCCAGGACTTGGAAACCGCGGTGAGGGAGAGGGTCGGGGTCAAGCTCGTCATCGTCAACGACAACTCGTACAGGGTGCTGCTCATGAGGCAGAAGATCCAGAAGATGGGAAGGGTGTTCGGCACCACTCATTCGAACCCGGACTTCGTCAGGATGGCAGAAGCCTTCGGGGCCCAGGGCATCTCGGTCGGCTCGGACCAGGAGACAGAGGACGCTGTGAAGTTCATCACGAAGAAGTCAGACGTGCCGCTGATAGTCGACCTGAGAATCGACCCCGAGGACCTCCCTCCCCTGAACATACAAGGGTCCCTGATGTTCTAGCGGTTGAGACCTTTTTAGGAGCGGAGCCGTGGCCAGGGCCATGGATTTCCTTTCCGAAGCTAAGCGGATAGAGCCCGAGATTGTAAAGACGAGGAGGGCATTCCACCTTCACCCGGAACTGGCCTACCATGAGCAGGCGACTGCGAAGCTGGTCGCGGAGAAGCTAGAGGCGATGGGGATTGAGACGAAGAGGGGCGTCGGAGGGACGGGGGTCCTGGGGACGCTGAAGGGGGCGAAGAAGGGGCGCGTGGTGGCCCTCAGGGCCGACATGGACGGCCTCCCAGTCCAGGAGATGGCCGACGTCGACTTCAGGTCCAAGGCGGATGGAGTCATGCACGCCTGTGGGCACGACACCCACATGGCTATGCTCCTGGGGGCGGCGAGGATACTCGCGGAGAACAGGCGCGAGCTCTCCGGGACGGTGAAGTTCCTCTTCCAGCCGGCTGAGGAGCACGGCGGCAGGGGAGGGGCGATGCCGATGATAGAGGACGGCGTGATGAAGGACCCGAAGGTGGACTACGTGTTCGGCCTCCACATTTTAAACAACCAGAAGTCGGGCGAGATCGGAGTGAGGGGGGGCTCCTTGATGGCCGCCCCTGACACCTTCAAGGTGAAGATCCTCGGGAGAGGTGGGCACGGCTCGCAGCCACACCAGACGGTGGACCCGGTATACGTCGCAGCCCACGTGATCCTGGCCCTCCAGGGCATATCGGCGAGGATGATCGACCCCGTACGCCCCTTCGTGATAACCGTGGGCTCCGTCCACTCGGGGACGAAGGCGAACATCATCCCCGACGAGGCACGCCTAGAGGGTACGATTAGGACCCTCGACGAGGGGACGCGCAAGCGCGCGAAGACCAAGGTCGAAGAGGTGGCGAAGGGGGTGTGCAAGTCGTTTGGAGCGAAGGCCGAGGTGGAGTTCGAGGAAGACGCCTACCCGGTCACGGTGAACGACCCCCGGGTGACCAAAGACGTGGCGAGGGTACTCAAGGCGATCCCCCACCTCAGGGTGAAAGAGATCGACCCGGTAATGGGGGGAGAGGACTTCTCCCGTTTCCTTCAGAAGGCCCCGGGGACCTTCTACTTCCTTGGGACCAACAACCCCGCCAAGGGGTGTGTGTACCCCAACCACAGCTCCAGGTTCAAGGCTGACGAGGACGTGCTGAAGCTCGGGGCGGCGTCACTGGCGCTGCTTGCCTTCGAATACGGCAAGCCGAAGGGACCGGGCTAGGAGCCTCAACTTGTATGCGAGAAAGGTCTCTGACCGAGTGTACCTGCTCGACACCTATGCGCTGGGCCAGCGAGGGACCGTCGGGGCGTACCTCGTCAAGGGGCCGAAGCCGGCCCTCATAGACTGTGGATACGCTTCGTCATATCAGAACGTCCTGGAGGGGCTAGCCGAGGCTGGGGTGATGCCGACCGACGTCAGGTACCTTATACCCACCCACGTGCACCTCGACCATGCTGGGGCTGCGGGCCGCCTCCTCAGAGTGATGCCCAACGCTGAAGTGATAGCCCATGAGAGGAGTACGCCCCACCTCGTCGACCCTACGAGGCTCGTCGAGTCGTCCGCCATGGTCTTTGGCAAGGCGATCGTGGAACTTTACGGGGCGCCGGAGCCGGTCCCGGCGCAAAGGATCACCTCGGTGGGGGAAGAGCATCACGTCGACCTTGGGGACGGTATGACAGCCTTGCTGATGCACGTTCCGGGCCACGCCCCGCACCAGATCTCCGTCCTGCTCGAGAAGAGCGGCGCCCTGCTCACCGCGGATGCGGTCGGCATAGTCTACCCCGGCATCAACGCGCTCATCCCGACCACCCCACCCCCCAGCTTCAAACCCGACGAGCTGGCTGCGAGCATTGGCAAAATCCGGCAGACCTCCCCTGCCGAGCTCCTCGTTCCTCACTTCGGGACCAGGTCGGACGCAGAGTGGGTCTTCGACAGGACGGTCGAGCTCGTGAAGTCGTGGGTGGCAATTGTGAAGGAAGAGTGGCGGAAGAAGGCTACCCTGGACGAAATCGCAGAGAAGATGGAACAGGAGGTCCAGCGCGACGCCCAGACGACCGACCTTCCAATCTACGCCCAGGTGTCGGTCAGGACGTCGGTGATGGGCATCATGCATTACCTAGAGAAGAACGCTTGAATATCCTCGGCGGCTAGATGCGGACCGTGCCGCTGGTCTATGCGTGCATCGCACCCCATGGCGACGAGGTAGTCCCCGCGCTTGCCGGGAGAAGACGCCGACTCTTCGCGCCGACCCGCCAGGCAATGAGGAAGCTCGGCGTCGAAATGAAGGCAGCGAGACCAGACACCATCGTCATATCGACCCCACACAACCTGAGGCTGCGGAAGCACATCGGCGTCGTCGCTTCGCAGTTTTCGTCGGGGAGCGTAACCGGAGGGAGGAGGTCGATAAAGCTCCGGGCTGTCTGTGACTTGGGCTTCGCGGCGAGAGTGGTTGGGGCGGCGGAGTCGGAAGGCCTCCCAGTGGTAGAGGCGAACTACGGGGCGCTGGAGGGCCCGCTTTCTGACCTGGCGATGGACTGGGGGACGCTGATCCCGATGTGGTTTCTGCTTAAGGGGGCTGGCCTGAGGAGCAAGGTCGTAATAGTGACCCCGTCCAGAGGGATTCCCATCCGGCAGAACTTCGACTTCGGGAGGGCCGTGGCCGCGGCCGCATCTGCCGAGAAGAAGCGGATCGCGTTCGTAGCCAGCGCAGACCAGGCCCATGCCCACAAGAAGAGCGGCCCGTATGGTTTCGATCGGAGGGCAGCGGAATACGATCGGCTAGTCATGGAAGCCGTCCGGGATGGATCGTTGGAAGGCCTCATGAGCCTCGAGCCAGACTTCGTCGAGGGGGCCAAGCCTGACAGCCTCTGGCAGATTGCCATGCTGGCGGGGGTGCTGTCAATGGTGCCCATGAAGGGCGAACTGCTGTCGTACCAGGTGCCGACGTACTTCGGCATGCTCTGCGCCAGCTACCACCCGTAACGCTCTGTTTGGGGTGTGAGGGCGGCCGCCTAGAGGTGGGCGTAGATCTGCCCGAGGTTCGATATGGTAGGGCAGTCGGCATCGCCGCCGGTTCCGGTCCTGTCGATCAGGAGCCCCTTCATTCCTGCGTTCCTCGCCCCGACCACGTCGGCCTCATACAGGTCTCCCACGTGCACGCTTTCCTCAGGCTTGGCTCCCGCTCGTCTCAATGCGATGTTGAAGATCTCAGGGTGAGGTTTCGTGTAGCCTACGACCCCGGAGAACACGAAGTTGGACATGTACCGGTCCAGTCCCAAGGGCCCGACAATCCTCTCCGTGTCAGCTGGAGCGTTGGAGATCAGGCCCAGGGCATACCCCCTGCGCTTGAGCTCCCCGAGCGTCGGCTCGACGTCCTGGTACAGTTCGAGTGGGACGTTCTTCTCAAGCACTGGCCAACGCTCACGGACGCGCCTGGAGACCCTCAGTGCCTCCGCCTGGTCTGCGTCCGGGAAGAGCGAACTGAAGACCTTCTCGTAGAGGCGCCTGTAGGCCTCGTCCGTCTCCCCCGGCGTCATCGGTACAGCCGCGTAGGTGGAGAGCCACCACCCCTCCAACCCCATGTATGCGCCATCTATCACGTGGAGGGGGGCGTCCCGCCCCGCCTCGTTGATCACTGCCCGGAATATCCGGCTCCTCCGCATGACGAGCAGGGTTCCCCCCAAATCGAAGAACACCGCCCTGGTAACCAAGTGGCCCGGTCGTCCCGCTTGCCGTAATTAAGATTGGCCGGCGGGGGCGCTATGCGTGGAACCCCGGGATGTAAGGGGTGACGAGCATGCTGAACAGAAGGAGGGCGAGGACCACCCCTGTGATCAGGACGTACTGCCGGTCCCCCTCGGCGTCGAAGAGCAGGACAGAGATCAGCACTCTGGAGACGGGCGTCGCGATCAGGAGGATCACGCCCACCTCGATTATGGAGAGGGGGTTGAACGCCGCAAGCCCGCTGATGATGCCGGCGAAGCTCACGTCGAAGTTGCCGTGCGGGACGTTCGGATTGTAGGTCAGGAGGCTTGCGACATCCGAGTATTTTCCCGACAGCGCCAGGATGGCGACCCCCAGGGTGATGACCGCGGCGGATATCAGGACGCCGTATCTCAGGACCATCCCTATGACGTTGTTCATCGAGTCGGGGTCCTTCAGATTCATACCGCTATCCCCAGGGAGCTGAGCACCATCTCGACCGCGGTGATGGCGAGGACGATCACGAAGATGATCCTGACCGTCGGGTTGCGCGACCTCAGCAGCATGCGCGCACCGATGGCCGCGCCGATGAGTATGCCGATGGCCACCGGGGCGACGATTATCGGGTTTACGTCGCCCCTCTCGAAGTAAATGCCTGCGCTGGCCGCGGCGGTCACCCCGATCATGAAGTTTGACGTGGTGGTCGAGACCTTCATCGGGAGCTTCATCGCCAGGTCCATGGAGAGCACCTTGAACGCGCCGCCCCCGATGCCCAGGAGCCCCGAGAGGACCCCTGCGCACCAGGTGCCCGCGAGCCCTGCCACGGGCCTCTCCGTGTTGTACTCGATCACGGTACCGTCCTTTTCGGGGTAGCTCCCCTTCAGAGCGAGGCGCTTGGAGAGCCCCTTCAGCTCCGGAGACTTCGGGATGTCCTCGCCGACTTTCATCAGTGTGGGGATGAGGGTAACGAGAAGTATGCCGCCGAATATCAGCTCAAGGATGGCGGAGTTGGCGTAGGCAGCCACGGCTGCCCCAATTATGGCGCCGGAGGTGCTGGCGAGCTCAAGGAACATGCCGACCCTCAGGTTCGTCACCTTGTCTTTGACGTATGTGGAGGCGGCGCCGCTCGACGTGCCGATGATCGCGACGATGCTGGCGCCGATGGCGAAGTGGATGTCCACTCCGAGAAACAGGGTGAGCACTGGGACTATCACTATGCCACCGCCGAGCCCCACGATTGAACCGAAGATCCCTGCGAAGATTGAAACCAGGAAGAGTATGAGGAGGAACTCTAGTACAAACAACGAGGATGCCCCCGCGCTGGTGGATACTTAGATATTCCCGGGAGCCTGTCTTCCAGGGTTCACCGAGGGCTGGCGTGCCCGTCCAGGGCTGCCACGATCCGCTCGTGGCTCCTCTGAATCCCCTCGACGCCCGTGTTGAGGATTATACAGGGGACCTTCCAGTCTTTGAACATCATCCTGAAGAACTTCACCTGCGCTTCGTTGTCGAGCTCAAGGAGGTACGGGTTGTACCACGGCTCATGGGAGGTCGTCCCCCACTTCTCTTTCGGCCCTGCGCCTGGAAGCACCATGTATTCGCCCATGCGGAGTATTTCTATGGCCTCCTCCGGGGATAGCTTCACCTCTGCGGGACTGTGGTCGTCCCGCCTGAGAAGCACGACGAGGTTGACCGGTACCTCGTCCACCACCTTCTCCGGACCGAGGATCTCCTCCCTCTTCACGAGCACCCTCGAGTTGCCGAAGGCGTAGTAGCACCACCCCATGCCGTCGTTGAAGACACATTTGCCGTGGGTCAGGGCGCACCCGGCCGCGCCCTCTATGTGCTCGCACTCTTCCTTCTTTTCCGTCACGTTCTCGTTGAAGGACGTGTCGAACACGCCCCTCAGCCACCCCTGGTCCTTCTGGGACTCGGACCTCATGTAGAGCGCCCTCTCTGGCTGCCGGGCCACCAGGGGCTGCCCCGGGTCGGGTCCCTTGGATGTCGGGAACCTGACGTATGCCCAATCGTCGCCGCAGATCTTCCCATCGTCGTTCATGAATATCCGGAAGGACTGTGTGGTCTTTCCCGTCCCTGTCGGTGCGACGATCACCACTCCCTTCCCCTTGTAGAGGGCGGTAGCACCGTGAATCGAAAGCGTGTTCGCCTCCTTCTCGAGGATCGCGGCGGCCATCCCGAGCGCCCAGGACTTGCACTGGCCGTAATACTCCGTGTTGAGGAAAAGGGCGGAGTGGAGCTCCGGGCAATAGTAGGCGGACGGGTCGACCCCGTCGACCCCCGTCGCCGAGCAGATGGACGCCTGGACCGGGGCGTCGTCCCTGGCCATCCACCAGTTCGTGGACCAGAACTCCGCCTGGTGGGGGCTGTTCGTGGTCAGCTCGATGACCACTCCGTTGATGTCGGCCTTCAGCGACTTGGAGTCTGTGCTCGAGAGCCTCGCTCTCGCCAGTGAAAGCAGCCTTTGGAACTCCTGGACCGGGGTGTTCTTGTTTCCCCTGACCCTGGACCGCGACTGGGTCACATAGTTGTGGAGCGCCGCCTTGGTCATGGGGAAGCCGCGGCGATTTTGGACCCCTTAAAACCA
Source organism: Nitrososphaerota archaeon (assembly GCA_027320175.1). Classification (GTDB taxonomy): domain Archaea; phylum Thermoproteota; class Nitrososphaeria; order Nitrososphaerales; family Gagatemarchaeaceae; genus UBA183. The sequence goes on along the minus strand of DAHVLU010000023.1, from coordinate 13,160 downwards.
TTGACGGAGTCCGGGTCAATTTCCTGATTGTCGAACCAGGGAGGAACAGAAGGGCACCAGCCCCGGAGCCGGAGCCCCGCCTTACCTTGCAGCCACCAGTGAAGGGGCCCGGTGGCGATCTGATGCCGACATGCCGTACCTCTCGGCAGCGTCGATGTCGAGACCGCCCTTCATGCAGATGTTCCTGACCATCCTGAACATCGTCCACCCCCCGAGCCCGATCATCCCTCCGGTGAGGTACCTGGACCTGAACCCAGCCTCGCTCGAGGCCCTGGTGGCGTTCCTGGCGGCCACCTTCGCAAGGTGCCTGTAGGCTGCATAGTAGACGGCCAGCTGGGAGACGTCGAGCTTCAACGAGGAGAAGTCGCGGCTCTTCAGCAGGCCAAGGGGGACGTGCTGCATCGGGGTGATCGTGAACTCGAAGGGCCGGCCGCTTCTGAGGGTGGAGCTGCTCATCTGGTTGATCAACGCCACCGTCGCCCAGTTGTCCTCCGCATTCTCGTCTGCCTGTCCCACCTGGACGGTGAAGGCCGGACGCCAGTAGTAGGTGTTCATCACGTATGTCCCCCGCCAGACGATCTCCCCCCAGGTACCGTCTGGCCCGACCCTGAGCGGCAGGGTCTTGTTGGGCATGTGTATCTGCGCGAGCCTGTCGCTCCCCGTCTCGACTCCGACTTGGAGGCCGATCCAATTGGTCGGCCCAGCCCTCATCTCCTTGGCTAACTTCATCATGAAGTCAGGATAGGCGGCGGGGATGGAGATGCGTCCGTGGGTGGGATTGGCGTGCCCTATGCCCGGGGTCGACATGACCGCGGTGACAAGTTCGAGTAGCCTCTCTTCGTTGGGAACGAAGTTCCTCCCATGTTCGTAGGCAAAGATTTCGTCGCTGTGCAGCCACGCGTTCCGCATGCCTGCGCGCACGTTCACGTCGAGTTCCCGCTTCACCTTCTCTGGGGGGTAGTAGCGGAGGGGCCTGAGCGTCACCTCGCAGAAGTCGCACCCGACGCCGCACCCCCGCATCACCTCCACCATCCCCTTCACAGACGGGCCCACTATCTCAGGGATGTCGTCCAGTGAAGGAAACTGTCTCGAAAACTGATGCCGGCTGATGAACTTGGGGTTGGGCGCCCACTCCTTGTGGAAGTCAGGGGTGAAAGTCTGGTATCCCCTGAAGAACTCTGCCCTCTCGCCGGACTCCTCGGCCACGTATCGGAAGAGGTCCACGGCTATGTCGTCCGCCTCTCCCTGGAACGCGTAGTCGATGCCGTTCTTTTCCAACTCGTCGGGGCGGACCGTGAACTCCCAGACCCCTGGCCCGCCGACCATCAGCTTCGCCTTCTTTCCCGAGCGCGCCCTATTGACGCGGGCGATGAGGTCCTCGAAGTCTCTCTGGACATAGGCGGGGGCTTGGGTCTCAAAGAAGACAGCGTATGACATCGTGAGAGGGCCGAGTCCGAGCGGGTCCATGGTCGAGACCCCTATGACCTCGGTGTCTTCGTCGACGAAGTCCGCGACGTGACTCTCCTGGGCGACGACGACCTCGTCCCTCGGCAGGCCCTTCAGAAGGGCTGCCTCCAGCTTGCGTGTGGCGTAGGGCGCCAGGACCGCCCGCCCACCGGAGGCTGGGGGTGGAGGGCCCCTCAGAAATGAGTAGACCGGCTGGGGGAGGGCGTCGGTCGGCGCGCTGGCGAGGAAGTCGAGAAGCGGGACACCCCTGTAGTTTCGGGATAGGGTGGTGTCGGATACGAGGACGTATCGCGCCAACTTTTCACGCGAGAAAAGGGGTTGTGGTTCCTAAAAAATCCAGCACCTGAGCATCCATGCTCATGAGGGGCCGGCGCCTTGTGCGGTTTGGGCGATCTGTGAGAGCGTGCGGTTGGTCTCCGCAGATAGGTCGTAGTCGTTGGCGTCGTATCCCGCCCTACAGAAGCTGTCCCTGTGCTTGACCAGGAGCCACGCCTCTCTCGTTCCTCCGAGTCCCTTCGTCCTCACCAGCGCGAAGGAGCCCTGCAGCTTGGCGCCGTAGAGGGCGAACTTCAGGTTCCCGTCTCTGAGCCCTGCCTCTGCCGCCTCCTCGGCCTCGGCCCGCGCTTTCAATTCGCGGCGGGCGCCCTTCGAGACCTCCGCCTCCATGGCGTAGGTCCCCTGGTCCCATATCATCACCGCCCCGGCACCATAGCTGCCTCCTGGGATGCTGCCTTCGAAGTGCCTGTATTCCAGGTCATGCGGACCTGTAGGCATCGCAAGGCGTCTCACCGTGGGGTCGAGCGTGGGACCCTTGGGAATAGACCATGAAGGCATCACCCCTCCGATTTCGAGCCTGAAGTCGTAGTGGAGCGCTGTAGCTTTGTGCTTCTGGACGACATAGACGTGCGTCCCCTCTGGCATGCAGGAGCGGGCGGATTTGCGACCTATAGGGTTGACTCGGAGTCGCTGAGCGCGTCCATGCGGGCAGACGTCGGACGCTGATTCTGGAGGTTGGGCTCCGACGCGTCGGCGGAGACTTCCACTGCGGTCGCTTCCCTCTTGTGGCTGAGTGCGACGAATACAAAGGCTATGATCAGCAAAGCCACTGAAATCTCGAAGGCGAAACTCTGGCCGGAGAGATAGGAGTTGGCGAGCGCTGGGGGGAGCTTGCTGGTAAGGTTCCCGATGAAGAGCTGGTAGACCACGCGAGGGGGTATCACCGAGGTCGCCGCAGTCAAAGAGAGCGCGAAGCTGAGTATCATGCCAGTGTTCCTGAAGGTGTTCATGGTGCCCGACCCCACCCCGTACTTTGCCGGCGGCGTAGCCGCCATTATGGCCGAAGTGTTGGACGGCCAGAAGAAGGCGAGCCCGACCCCGGAGATAGCCTCTATGATCCCGATTTCGAGCAGTGTGGTCCCTGTGGTCAGTTGGCTGAAGAGGAAGAGGGAGAGCGCAGTGACCGCCACGCCGAGCATCGACGTCTTCCTGAACCCGAACCGGTCCGACGCCATCCCGCCCACCGGCCCGAGAGCCGCCGTAGCCAGGGCGAACGGGATGATGAGGTACGCCGAAGTGAGGGCAGACAGCCCCGCTATCCCCTCAAGGTAGAAGATCAGGAGGAAGTTGACGCTGAACACGGCGAGGAACTGGAACAGGGACGCTATGATGGAGAAGGTGAAGGCCCTGTTCCTGAAGAAGCCGAAGTCGAGGATGGGGTCCTTGCTGTACTTCCACTCCCAGACAGCGAAGCCTCCGAAGAAGAGCGGCGAGAGCAGGAGCGCGCCCAGGGTCGTCGAGTTCCACCAGGAGTAGAGGAGCCCCCAGGTGATCCCCAGCAGGAGTGACAGAAGGCCAAGGGTGAACGACACGGCCGCGGGGATGTCGAAAGACCCCCGCTGACCGGGGGGCTTGACGGCCCGGAGGACCTTGTAGGCCCAGGTCGTGCCGAAGATTCCCACGGGGATGTTGATCAGGAAGATCCAGCGCCATGACGTGTAAGTGATTATGACTCCCCCGAGGACAATCCCGAGTATGTTCCCCAGGCCCCATACTATCGACTGGATGCCGAAGGCCCTCCCCGTCTCGCCGCGGGGGAATGCCTCGGAGAGGATGGCGAAGGAGTTGGAGGTTAGGAGGGCCGCACCCGTCCCCTGGATCACCCTGAAGGCGACGAGAGAGAGCCCCGTGGGGGCGAAGCCGCAGAGGGCCGACCCGATGGTGAAGATGACGAAGCCGATGTTGTAGAGGAGCTTTCTCCCGTACATGTCGGCGAGCCTCCCCAGGCTCAGGACCAGGGCCGTGTTCACGACGAGGTACGCGATGATCACCCAGATCATGGTCACGAAGTCGGAGTGCAGGTCTTCGGCCATGGGGAAGAGGGCGAGGAGGACCACGGTGCTGTCGACGGCCGCCATCAGGGCGCCGGTCGACGTAACCGACAGTGCTTTCCATTTGTAGTCCAAGGTAGTCACAAGAGCCTCGAGAAGGTTCGGACGAGGCCGCTGTGGCCAGTATTTGAAACTGACTCGACAGGGGCCATTCGAGCCTCGGCCATCCTTCCCTGATCTGGAAGTCGACCGCTCGGTAAGCAGGGTCAAAGCGGGGTTTGACCCGGGCACCCATGCAGGTGCCCGCGTGATTGGTTCGAGTCCGCCGTTCTGACTACTAGGTGTAAATGAAAGCGTCGGGCCCAGGCGATTATGCACCCCGGAAGTAGGCAGGCGCTGTACGTTGCCGTGGCCGCGGTGGCGCTGGTCAGCCTAGTCGCGCCTGTCGCTTACGTGAGCGGCGGAGGACAACTCTTCCTCTTTGGAGTGCCAGTTACCCCCGGTCCGACCGGCGAGTGCGCCACTTTTGGGTGCCACTGCGTGGTCAGGGGATCCATCCTGGGCACCTTAATCGGGATAGGATATCGTCAGTCCCTAGGGTGCCCCTGAAACGGATAGCTGATTCCCAGTTCGAGTGCTGCCAAAGGTACCTACAAGCTGTTTTGCATGCGTGCAAATTATGCCCCGGCCGAGATCCGAGCCTGCAGATGCGGGTCTAAGCGCCACCGAACCGGGTCAGATAAAATCGCGACACCAGCTGGGTCGTCCGCACAGACTTGGTCTCCTGCTGCGGCTTCACTTGAGGGCTTCGACTGTTGACATCAAGTCGAGGAGGATGGAGCTCCTCGGAGGTTCCTCGTACTGTCCCCTGCAGAGAGCGTCCACGGATACGACGTAGACGGTCGAGGTAGCCGCGTTCAGCATCACTTGGACTGAATCTGGCTGGGTCACCCATTCGTTCTTCTTTACGGCCTTTGAGACCTCGGACAAGAACCTACCCGGCTCTATCGTAGAAGGGACTTCGTATTTCGTTCTGACCCACCTTTCACTTAGGTCATGCGATACAATCGCCGCCTGCGCCATCACATTGTTGGGGACCTTGATCATCGGTCCATCGTCGAGCCTGATTTCTGTGTAGGCGAGGCCAATGTCTCTGACGATGCCGCTGTACCCTGGCGTAAGCAGATCATTCGAGTAGAACTTCGGCGGATATATCGGCGCGATCACTCCGAATTGCCACGTGGTGAAAGTGATTCTGTCGTCGATTTCATAGGGGCGCGTGAACAGTATCATCACGCCAGCTACTATGTTAGCCAGCACAGTTTGGCCCGCCAGGCCGAGCACGAGGCCTGCGAAGGTGCCTCCCGCCAGGAGTTCCGTCCCGCTAACTCCCACCAGCGCGAGGAGGGAGAGGGCCAACGCGATGTAAGCGATGAACCGGTAGACAGAGTAGACCATGCTCCCCCTCCTTTCCCCGAAGAGCCTGACTGCGACTTTGGTTATCTCGCGCCCCAGAACCGTGATTATGACGAAACCCAGCCCGGCTGCTGCGATGAGCTCAACGGTGGAAACGGCAGAAAACGGAATCACCTTGAGTACAAACAGGACATAGTACAGGCCCGCGCCGATCGCCACGAGCAGAACTACGAATAGAGCAGAGTATTCCACAAGCCTACCGTACTTCGTGCCTTCCGTAGCCACGGGACAACCTCTAGCCTGGCGCATATTTGCTTGTCGATTGACCAGTAGGTGCGGGTGAAGCGTTCGGTGTTGTAGAGGAGGGAGTCGAAGGGCCGCTCGTGCTTGCCGGTGGGTCGCTCCGTTCCAGCGAGCCCAAAAACCCGCACGGATTCGGCGCCCCCGGCGTGAAGCGCCGAAACGCCGGCCGTTGCCTCCTGGATGATATCGTCTGCCGCCTCCCTTTTCATATTCCCTGAACTGGCGACCAGCTGCCAGTGTCCCGGCCGTACCCGCGGGCCGGTGGCAAGAGGATGCAAATATGACTGGCCCTTGACTTCGGTTCATAGCGCCCGTATGACAGCCCCAGGGAGCCGGTCCCTGGTCATGGAGAGTGAACGGAGCGACCAGGGCAAGCCAAACCCCTGGTACGCCGGCATTATGCCGGCGGCCTTGCGCCGGTCACCATGGTTACACTGATCAGCGTGCCTGACCTGATTACTCCGAGGTCGACAGTTTGACCTGCGGTGGTGTTCTGGACGAGGTAGGTAGATAGCGCGTCTTGGTTGATAATCTTGGTGCCGTTTACAGACACGATGATGTCGCCTCCTACGAGGTACTGGGTGCCTTCTATGGTGACCGTGGTCGTCCCTGCCCGCAGGCCTGCCTTTGCCGCTGGTCCGCCGGGGACCACGCTCTCAATCAGAACCCCATACGTCACATTGGTGTGGGACGCAACAGCGAGTTGGTAGCTCATGTCCACCGTGGTGATGCCGATGTAGGAGTACTCGGAATATGTGCCGGTCTTGACCAGGGAAGGCAGGTCTCTCAGGATTGTGCTCGAGGGTATGGCGAACCCGATTCCCTGCGAGCTGCTCACAGTAGCCGTCGTTATCCCGACTACCTTGCCGTTGGCGTCAAGCAGAGGGCCGCCAGAGTTTCCCGGGTTGATGGGGGCGCTGAACTGAATAACCCCCGCCACAGAGAAGTTCCCGGCGACAGGGTCTTGTATCGTTCTCCCTAGCTGGCTGATTATCCCGGGAGTCATCGAACCTGAAAGGCCATACGGGTTTCCTATGGCATATACCGCTTGGCCCACGCTCAGGTCGGTCGACGGGACTAGCTGGAGGGAGACGAACTCGGATCCGGGGGCGGAGCTCACCTTTAGGACAGCCAAGTCGCTGTAGGGGTCAGTCCCCACTATCTGGGCCGGGTACGCGTTGCCATCCGGGAAGGTCACGGTGAGATTGCTGTCCCCGGCGACAACATGATAGTTGGTGGCTATGTAGAACGAGTTCTGGTAGCTGATCACGAAGCCCGAGCCCAGGACTGGGGTTATGGTGGTTTGAGGTCCGAAAAAGGAGGAGACGGTCGTGCTCTGGTCTCCTTGCACCGTCACTACGCTCGGGGATGAGACTGCGTAGATCTGTTGGGCAGTGAAAGCGGTACCGGGCGTTGTTTGGGATGATGAGCTGCTGTTGAGAGCGGTAAGCTGGGCCTGGAGCGCCGCGTTGCTGTTCTCAAGGGATGCAACCTTGCTCTGCAGGCTTGCTGTGGAGGGGTTCGACGCCGTTTGCGCGTTCGCTAAGCCGAAGTACGCGAAGGTCAAGCCAGAGCCTGCGATCAGCGCGATGACTGCGACTGCGAAAAGGACGTTTCGTCCTCCGGACCTCTCAGGAGTCACGAGCCTCGCGGGGGTCGTTATCTAATAATCCGTTGTGGTGCAATCATCTATTCTTCCGGGTCCACGACCTGGATCACTAGCGCCGTAGTTGACCCCAGTCTGGCAGGTCCTTTGGTATTCTCCACCAATCAGCCGGAGTATGAGCCAGACTTCACGATGATTTCCCCGCCCATCCAAGGATGTATGGTACAGCGATAGTAGTATGTCCCTGCGACGGTGAACTGCTGTGTCACGCTCCCTCCGGCCGCGAGCTGAAGGTTGAACGTGGAAGCGCCAGACGGGACTGAGGTCGATGTCACTGTGTGCGCAACCGAGTTCGGATTCTGCCATGTGACGGAGTTGTTGACTCCGATCACCAGCGTTATGTTGTCCGGATTGAAAAACAAGTCAGAGACCTCGGCCCCGTCCGTGCGGTTGCTGTTCGCACTCCAGCCCGAGGGTGGGGTGGGGGCGTCGGTGGGCACGGTCACGGTCACGCTTTTGAGGGAGGCGGAAGAAGATGTGGTCGAAGAAGGGGCGCCCGAACTGGCGGAGAAGTAGTAGAAAGCCACGGCGCCGATTACCATGATCGCGACTATTCCGACCGCGGCCGAAGTCGAGATACCGGTACGGGGCGAGGAGAAAGTCAATTCGTAATTTGCTGGATTTCGTAACTTGCCCTCACTATTACTCGGTTGTGGTGCAAGTGTCTAATGCTGGTACGCAGAGACGTCCTATGTCGCCCCGGGCCGTTTGGAGCATGAGGACGGGAGATCGAGTCCTAAGCAGGCTTGGGAGGCCGCGACTCGACCTGCGGTTCCGATGTGGTGCGCGGACCGACCGGCATGGCAGAGGCAGGACGGTGCACCAGGGGCACGCGACTCTGGGCTGTTTGGCAGTGTACAAACTGGATCACGCTGCGCTCCTCTCTGCTCGATGCCTCCTCGGCTCGCAGCGCTTCCTGATGGCCATCTTCTCGTCCCTGTTTCTGCGGTCTGGAACTCGTCCTGTGAGCGCTCTCGTTGACCCCTCCATTTTGATCTAGCCGAACCCCTTGAGTATCGCCATGTCGATACCGACAAACACAGACACCACGAGGAGAAGCAGAGCCAGCCCCAGGTACATGTTGACATTCCTCGGCTTGGTCGACTGCCTCCCGGTGAGATAGGCGAGGTAGACACCTGCGCCCCCGACGGCTATTACGAAGAAGTCCACGACGGCCTCGGGGATGGTCTCGGCCGTACCGTTCGGGTACGGTATGTAGCTCTGGTTCGGGACCGGGAACACAACGGCACCGACGAACCCCGCCATGAACGCAACCATGGCTATTACGTAGAAGGCTTCAATCCATCCCTCTCTCTTTGTCACCGACGAACCGGCGCTTGTGACGGCGTTCCCCAGCACGCCAATGGTCCTCGCGCGCATAGACTCCAAAGCCTCTCTGAGCATTCAGCAACCCCGCCTGCTCTTGGACAGCTATGTCGGCAAGCCCAATCTGGGCCCGAGGAGCGCCATGAGCCACTTGTACCTGTTCCTGACGGTTACCTCGGTGACCTCGGCCGCCTCGGCGATCTCCTTCTGGGTCCTCTTCTCGCCTTCCAGCACCCCCGCCAAGTAGAGCGAACTCGCAGCCAGGCCCATGGGCGCCTTGCCTGCGGAAATCTCCATCTCCTCGGTCATCCTGACTATCTCTATCGCCTTCCTGACGACCCTCTCGGGCATCCCGACCTTCGAGGCGATCCTCGTGACGTTCCTTGCGGCGTCCGCCACGGGCATGACGAGATCCATCTCGCGCAGCAACATCCTGTAGTCCCTCGAGATGTCCTTCGCTGCGAGGTTGCACACGGCAGCGATGTCCTTTATCGTCCTGGGCGCCTCCATGTCTCTGAACGCCGCGTAGAGCGAGGCCGCGGCAATGCCCCGGATCGACCTCCCTCTCACCAGCCCCCGCTCCAAAGCCTTCCTGTAGGTGTAGGCCGCCCTCTCCTTCACCGCCTGCGAAACAACCAGTTTGTCGCCGATTTTCTCGATCTCTGCCATGGCCAGCTCCAAGTCCTTCTCCACCGAGCCCAGGGCCGAGGCGCGGCTGTCCCACAGTCTGAGCCTGTCAATGGCGCTTCTCGTGGGCGGGGCCAACGCCCTGCCGTAGGCGTCTCTGTTGGACCTGCCTATGACTGTGGCTAGCCCCATGTCGCGCTTGGTAATCGATATCCAAGCACCGGTTCTGACTCTATCTGCTTCAGAGAAGGTCTGCCATTCTTGCCTGTCAGCGATCGACCTCTCGCCTGCGACGAACCCACAGTTCCGGCAGACCAGCTCGCCAGTACTAGTATCGGCCGCTATCGATCGGGTGCCGCACTTGGGACATCTGGCGTCTGAGTATTGAAGACCCTCCATTCTTGGGAAATTCATGTTGTTCGGTCGAAAGGCGAACTCGATTCTATAATTGTCATGTGGTGCGGACGTCTAACCTTCCGGTCTACGCCTCGCCTTGGCGCCCTCGTCCCAAAGATTCATGAGACATCTGCCGTCAGAAGGGCGGTTCTACTAGTCTCTAACCACAGCAAAGAAGAAGAGCAGGAGCGTCGCAAGGTCGAGAGCGCCCCTGAGCAGATCTACCACATCCAGAGAGAGGGATGGGAGCAACAGCGTCAGATTCTCGACGACGAGAACCCTCACAAGGAAGACGCTAAACGCACCTGAAACGAACAACAGCCGTGTCGACTTGTTCCTCCTGTATGCCGTCAGGGAAATGACGAGCAGCACGAAAGCGAATCCCGCGACTACCAGCCTTACTCCTTCTAGGAGGCCGGTAGAGCCGACCATTTCGAGAATCTGGAGGGGCAAAGAAAGAAGATCAGACATGTCATTCCTCCGATGTCGCCCTCTGGGCTTTGGAGTCGAGCATCAGCGTTACGTCGTGCATCCTGCTGGCCCACTTCTCCCAAATTGTCGGATGGTATCGGACGATGAAGTTGAGCAGGTCTTCACGCTTTGCAATCACTTCGTATGAGACGGACTTCCCCTCCTTCTTTCGTCCCACCACCCCCAGACGAAGGAGCCTATCCATGTGCCACCATATCGTCGGCGCGGAAAGCTTCAGTTCCTCTGCAAGCTCCTTCTGTCCTATGCCGGGATGCCTCATGATGGATAGTAGGATTTCACGTGGGGTCTCCTGAGTAAGCAACCCTAGAAGGACCTCCTGTTTCTCTCCGAAGAGATTCGAAGGAAAGATGAACTTGGTCCCGTTCCCCCAACTCGTTATCAAGTCTGCCCTCGAAAGCTTGTTCAGATGATATCGCAAATCTCCCGTCGCTATGCCCAATTCCTTCTCAATTTCGCGCTCGTGCGTGCCAGGGTGGGACTTGATGTAGTCGTAGATCCCCCGTCTGGTTCCACCCAGGCTGATTTCTTCGACGCTCCTATCTAGAAATGACAAGGTCTTGCGCTACTCTGGTTGGGCCGGGCGAAGACATATTTTGATTTATTGATATTGGCGCAATAATCTAAGCGTGACATACCAAGTGGCCTCACGCATTGCCCATGACCTTGTTGCGCGTTCTTGGCTCGCAAACGCTACACGATGAATCTGGAAAAAAGGGGAAAGGGCCTACCGCCAGGTGGGCTGGTAGGCGAGCAGGGTTTCGCTTGTCCGTACCCCTTCCGCTTCCGCCACCTTCGAAACCTGGGAAAGAACCTCTTCATGGTTCTTGCCGCTCACGGTTGCGATGATGTCGAATTCGCCGGGTACGGCGTATGCGTTGCGGACTTGTGGCTGCTGCTCTAGGAACCGCAGGATTTTCTCTGACCGCCCCTCGACCTGCAGCATCGCAAGCGCAAGGGAATCGGTTGCGTGGGTACCCTTGTGTTCTCTCGCGAAGCCCGCTCGGGGGATATATGTCCTTGTTGACTTGATGCCGTCTATGGCCCGGATCTTTTCAACGAGCTCATGGACTCGTTCAGGTTCCGCCGCCTTCAATTCGATGGCCAGGTTGAACCTGCCCACGAGCGGCGAGAAGTAGGTTATTCCTTCGATGTTCTCAAGTTGCTCTGTCACTTGGCTGAACGCCTTTGGTTGGACTGTTGCGACGATGGTCGTCGGATTCATTTCGGTTTGTGTTTCAGTTTGTGTCATTTTTCTTCGAGAAGAGGCAGGCCGTCATTCTATAACTCACTTGTGGTGCAGATGTCTAAGAGAAACGGGAGCGACAGAGGAAAGCAACGAGGACCTCCCCGAGTGACTCGCGGCAGAGGATGCCCTTGTCTACCAGGCGGTTGGTGCCGGAACAGTTCTGTCTCTATTCAAGCGATGCGAGAGGCTCCCTCCCGCGCTGTCAGGCCACGACGTGGGCTCTCGAGGACCGGGTCGGGCCATAAGATAGATACGTACCTGCGGAAAATCACGATGTTGATAGGCTGACCAGAGTGGAAGATTTGTCCGCAAGTAAGCAGAAGGAAAGCCCCGAAACCGCATACGCCGAGGAAGGTCTTCCTTCCTCCGAAGCGTCTAGGAGGCTTTCACGATTTGGCTACAACGAGGTTCCCGTGAAGAAAAGCAACTCCGCGCTGTTCGTGGCAAAGAAATTCTGGGGAGTCACGCCCTGGATGCTCGAGATAACGATTGTGTTCACGTTCCTGCTCGGACACTATGCCGACGCATACATTGTGAGCGGCCTTCTTGTTTTCAATGGTGCACTCAGCGTCTTTGAAGAAAAGCGGGCAAACACGGCCGTAGAGTTTCTGAAACAGAAGCTGAGCGTACAGGCCAAGGTGAAGAGGGATGGAAAGTGGACCCAACTTCAGGCGCGTGAGCTTGTGGTCGGAGACACGATTCGTCTCAGAGCCGGCGATGTAGCTCCGGCAGACGTCAGGGTCGTGCGTGGGGACGCGGAGGTGGACCAGTCCGCTCTCACCGGGGAATCGCTCTCCGTTTCCAGGAAAGAGGAGGATGTCATAAACAGTGGCTCCGTACTCACAAGGGGAGAGGCCACCGGCACCGTTACCGCCACGGGAGCACGGACATACTTCGGGAAGACCGTGGAGCTGGTACAGCTCGCGAAACCGAAACTCCACATGGAAGAAGTCACGGCAAAGGTAGTTCGCTGGTTGGTCGCGATGGTTGCTTCGCTGCTTGGTGTCGCGCTCACCGTTTCGGTCATAAGACAAGTGGACCTGACTGAGATGGCCCCGCTGGCGGTTGTCCTCCTTGTCTCCGCAATACCGGTCGCCCTTCCAGCGATGTTCAGCATCAGCATGGCGCTGGGGTCCATGGAACTCGCGAAGAGAGGCGTGCTCGTGACCAGGCTCAGCGCTTCAGAGGACGCTGCCACGATGGACGTGTTGTGCGCCGACAAGACGGGGACGCTGACAAAGAACAAGCTGGTGGTTTCGGATGCGACCGCTTACAACGGTTTCAGGGATTCGGACGTCGTCTTGCTAGGAGCACTCGCCTCAAACGAGGCGAACCAGGATCCAATCGACTTGGCCTTCCTGGATTCCGCTAAAGAAAGACGCTTGGAAACGCAACGTTACAGTCAGGACGAATTCTTCCCATTCGACCCTTCCACCAGAATGACGAAGGCGGCGATTTCTGGCGAGGAGGGGAGATTCCACGTGGCGAAAGGAGCGGTGTCAGCGATTTCGGACCTCTGCGGGCTCAAGGATTCGGAGAGGGAGGAGGTCGGTCGGTGCCTCGGAGGGTTCACCGAGAAAGGTTACAGAGTCCTTGCGGTGGCCCGCGGCGATACCGAACACAACTTTGTTCTGGTTGGTCTGAGCGCGCTTGCTGATGAGCTTAGGGAAGACTCGCCCAAACTTGTGCAGGAGCTGAGGTCTCTGGGCGTCTCCGTCAAGATGCTGACCGGTGATGCTCTTCTGGTAGCGAAGGAAGTCGCGCAGAAACTATCTCTGGGCTCTGGAATCCAGAAGATGTCCGAATTTAGGCAACCCGAGAGCGAAGAAGAGTTCGCCAAGACGATCGAGAAGAGCGCCGGCATAGCGGAAATCTATCCTGAGGACAAGTACAA
>DAHVLU010000011.1:0-32499 GCA_027320175.1 Nitrososphaerota archaeon | reverse complement strand
ACTTCGAGGGCATGGCGGAAGATCGTCTCCTCCTCGAAGGTCGCGAGCATGTCAACGGTGTCCACGTGCGACCTGATGGTCTCGTTGGAGACGCGGACCTGGAAGTAGCTGTGCTCCCCTTTGATGTTGGAGTAGTACTCCCTCTTGCCGAAGACCTGGAGGCCCCCGGCGGCCGCTGCCTTCGCGAAGAACTGGGCCGACGTGTCGACCCCGCTCCCTTGGACCCCGCCGATCATCCACGAAAAGTCGTCTCTTTTCATCCGGATGCTGCCTAGCACGTGAGGGCGGGGATGTCGTTTAAGAGTATGCTATATTAGGTATATAGTCGCAAGGAGTCGGCATGGACGAAGTTCGGAGGGTGCAGAAGGTGGGGAAGTTCACCCTGACGGTCTCGATACCGAGCGAGTACGCGAAGAGGATGCGCCTCTCGGCGAAAGACAGCGTGCTGGTCAGGGAGGACGTGGACGGGACGCTCCGCCTGATCCCGACGACGAGGGCCAGGGAGGCTGCGAAGGCCACCCTCAGGGCCGACCAGGCAGGGAGCAAGGAGATGCTGGCCAGGCTCGTGGTGGGAGCCTACGCTTTGGGGTACGACACCATCGAGGTGGCGGGGAAGGAGCCGCTCGAGTACGCGGCCGTAGACCAGGTCCTGGACATCGTCAAGCGGCTCAGGGGGATGGAGGTGGTCGAGTCGGATGAGAAACGCATTGTGGCGCAGAGCTTCATGGACCCCACCAAGTTCCCGGTCGACTCGCTGATGAAGAGGCTCCAGATCCTTGTGTCGAGGAGCCTCGAGCGAGTCCTGGAGGCCATCGACCTCAGACAGACGACAGGGCTCAACGAGGTGTCACGGATCCAGGAGGAGGTCGACGAGCTCTACTGGCTGATACTCAGGCAGCTCCTGGTGGCCCTGAGCAGGAGGGAGCTCGCCTCGGAGATAGGTATCGAGTCGCCGCTGCACGCTTCGGGGGACAGGGTCTCTGCCAAGACGCTGGACGAGATCGGGGGGATCATCCAAGATGCTGCCGAGGAGCTAGTCAGGCTGAGGGGGTTGAGGACGAGGATGGACCCGAAGGTGACGGCGAGCATGAAGAGGCTGGGCGCGAAGACGAAAGAGGCGTTCAACACCACTGTGGAGAGCCTTCTGACGCCGGACATCAGGCTCATCGGGAGGTCCCTGGCGCTCGTGGAGGAGACCATGCAGCTGGAGAAGCAGGTGATGGACGAGATTCTGACGACCACCGGGTCGGGCTACACCAGGGTGCTTGTGTCCTACTTCGGGCAGCTGGCGCGATACTGCAACATCATCATCGAGATATCGTCACACAGGCTCCTGCGCAAGACCAGCAGGGTCGTCACCGTACAGTCGTGAGACCCTTTATCGGAACCCAGCGGAGCGGCACCGGCGCGGGGGTAACGAAGCCTGGTCAACCGTGCGGGACTCAAGATCCGGGCCTCGCTTCGGATGGGGCATCCCGTCCCTTAGGGGTTCGTGGGTTCAAATCCCACCCCCCGCATACTGTAAACCAGACTGACTTCGGCCTCGACCGAGCCGCGACTTTCTGAAGGTTCAAATGAAGCTCGCCGTGGTGCGAGACAGATCGATGTTTCGGAAATATGCGAGCCTCCTTTCAAGGCTCAACCCTAACACCTCAGGGCACTTCCGCGAATACAGCCGCAAGTGGATCCTGCTCGCGGGTATGGTAGGCATCGCCACAGGCCTCAGTACCATAGTCCTTGACGTAGTAGTGCGTGTCCTCCTGCTTGGTAACGACTTCGGCGGCGGAGGGTTCACTGGATTCGTGATACGAGTCTACGATTCGACTCCTCTGGCCGCGTTCCTTCTCCCCTTCGTGGGCCTCGTCGCTACGGGCCTTTTGCTTCGCAAGTATTCGACCCCTCGGAACCTGACAGGGACCGACGAGTTACTCGAACAGTACCACACAGGCGGAGAGGGGGTGCATACGACAAGAGGGAGCGCCGAGTACGTAGCTGCGGTTCTCACGATTGGCCTCGGCGGGTCGGCGGGACTTGAGGGGCCGAGCATCGGGGCAGGGGGGGTCGTAGGATCCTGGGTCTGGAGGCACCTGTCCCGGAGGTTCTCGTTGACCAAGGACGACCTCAAGATACTCCTGCTCGCGGGGGCGTCTGCTGGCATCGCCGCCATTTTCAAAGCTCCCCTTACGGGAATAGTCTTTGCACTCGAGGTTCCATACAAGGATGACCTCGCGAGGAGGGCCTTCCTGCCCGCCATTATCTCCGGAGTCGCGTCCTACGTCACCTTCGCTTCGGTCGAAGGCTCAACTCCGCTGTTTAGTTTCGCGTCGACGCAAGTCGGGTTCACGCCGGAGGACCTTGTCTTGGCCGCAATCCTTGGGATATTCATAGGGGTCTTCGCTGTGGCGTTTTCAACACTATACCATCAGACCCGGAGACGGCTCCAATCCGTCAAGGTCCCCTTCATGTCGAGATATGTGATCGGAGGGGTGGTGGTAGGAGTAATTGCCTTGCTGATCAGACTGGCATTTGATAGGCCATACACCTTCGGGCCCGGTTACTCTTTGATCCAGGGAGGGCTTTCGGGCTCGTTCGGCATCCAGTTCCTGGCCGCAATCCTCGTCCTCAGGATGCTGGCAACCGCTTTCACTCTAGGCTCGGGAGGCGTGGGTGGAATCTTCTTCCCATTGGTTGTTTTCGGATCGCTTACCGGTTCTCTCTTCGCGATGCTGGTCCATGGCGACGTCGCCGTGTTCGCAAGCGTAGGCATAGCCTCATTCATGAGCGCAGGGTACAAGACTCCCCTTGCCGCGGTCACTTTCATCGGAGATACGACGGGGAGCGTCAGCTTCCTTGTCCCCGCCATGGTAGGTTCAGCTATCGCTTACTTGGTTTCGGGCGAGAATTCGGTATCGAGTGAGCAACGGTTGTGGTCGACTCCGTCGCCCACATAATCAATAGTGAGATATGATTCCTGCGTGAAGCGTTCGGGTCAGTCCCCATCAATCATGTCCACTGTCGGGGTCCGCCTGTTCAAACCCCACCCCCCGCGCTGTGACTTCCCGTATGAGGAGTCGGGGATAAGACGTTCAGAGATTGGATGGACGACAGGACCACACGGGTCGCAATCCGGGCCGTGCCCCTCCGTGGATGTACAAACAGCGACAAGAGACGGTGGCCACGTCATACCAAAACAGGAAAGGAAGTCTCGAAGACACGATGCGGAAGCCTGAGGCGGAGGACGCTGACCTGAAGCGCATGCTCGAAGAATGCCTGAAAGGAAGGAGGAGCCCGGGCGGTCGCTCACCGAGAGTTGCCGACTCGCGTGCGCGTTACCATTCGCGCAGAAAAGAAGAAAAAGGGAGAAAAGGTAAGCGAGAAAAGTAGAATGCCAGGGAAGACCCTCGCCGAAAAAATCATCGGGTCCCATACTGCGAGTGGGAGCGTGACTGCGGGGGAAGTTGTAATCGTCAACGTGGACTACGCCTTCTCCCACGATGCTGCCGGTCCCCTCCTGATCAGCCAGCTGAACAAACTGGACGTCGGCCGGACGACGAAGGCGTCTGATCCCAACGTACTCTTCTTCATAGATCACGCGGTGCCCAGCCCTTCGAAGGAGCTGTCGAACGACCAACAAATTGTGAGGAACTATGCGATCGGTAACAACCTGAAGCTTTCGGACGCCGGGAACGGGATCTGTCACCAGGTGATGGCAGAGGACTACTCTTCGCCGGGGGACTTGGTCGTGGGCACTGACTCGCACACTTGCACTTCTGGGGGGCTCTGCGCATTTGCGACGGGCATGGGGGCGACGGACATCGCCGTCGCGATGAAGCTGAAGAAGACCTGGCTGCGCGTGCCGGAGTCCATGCGAATAGCGATCGACGGTCATCTTCCGAAAGGGGTGTTTGCCAAAGACCTGATCCTCGAGACTCTCCGGATGGTGGGGGCGGATGGCGCGACGTACAAGGCAATGGAGTTTGACGGACGCGCCGTGGATGAGCTAGACGTGTACGGGCGCCTGACAATTTGCAACATGGCCATCGAAGCGGGCGCAAAGACTGGGCTGGTCAAATCGGACGAACGCACGAGAAGATACATGTCTGAATTCGGCAGGGAGGGCAAGTGGAAGAGCATCAGGGCTGACGAGGACGCAGTCTACGAAACCGAATTCTCGTTCGATGCGTCTGAGCTGGAACCGCAGGTGGCGTTGCCTTTCTCCCCCGACAACGTCAAGCCCGTTTCAGAGGTGAAGAATGTGAAAGTGAATGAGGTGTTTATCGGAAGTTGCACCAATACTAGAATGGAAGACATGAGAGTCGTTGCCAGCATACTGAGGAATCGAACGAAGGCGGACAACCTGAAGCTAATCGTGACCCCGTCATCGCGCAAGGTCTTCCTCGGCTGCATAAAGGAGGGGATAATCGAGACGATTATGGACGCAGGAGCGCTGGTCACTCCTCCGGGGTGCGGCGTCTGTTTTGGTGCGCTTGGTGGGATACCCGCCGACGGCGAGGTGATATTCTCTAGTTCGAACAGGAACTTTCCTGGCAGGACTGGGAATCCAAAGGCGGAGACATACCTTGGGTCGCCTGCGACCGCTGCCGCTACGGCGGTCAACGGGTACATCTCTGACCCGAGAGAATTCCTTTGAGTCGGGGTGGGGGAGAGAGGCTTTGGTAGGGAGGGCCTGGAGGTTCGGCGACAATGTCACAACCGACGAGATTACACCCGGAAGGTTCATGGGTCTCAGGTCAAACCTTCCAGAGCTGGCGAAGCATACCCTAGAGGATGCCAGGAAGGACTTTGCGCTGAATGTAAAGCCTGGTGACTTCGTGGTCGCCTCAAAGAACTTTGGAATGGGGTCAAGCAGGGAGCACGCGCCGCTTGTAATCAAAATGGTAGGAGTAAGGGCCGTCCTCGCGCTGTCGTTTGCGAGGATTTTCTACAGGAACGCCATCAACATCGGATTGCCGGCGATCGTGTGCGATACTTCGAAGATAGACGAAGGCGACGAAATCGAACTCGACCTCTCCGGAGGGTACGTTGAGAACCTGACGAAGCGGACAAGAGTCTCCTTTCCTAAGATGTCGAAGACGATGGAGGCAATACTCAGCGAAGGGGGCCTCATCGCCTATGTTGAAAAACACGGTGACCTGTTCCTCGCCTGACGACCGATGATATCCCCCATTCCACCCTCTGAGCGCCGAAGGGCGGGTAAGAAGCAATACAAAATCGCCGTGCTCCAAGGGGATGGCATCGGGCATGAAGTCGTGTCGAGCGCTCGGTCGGTGCTCGAAGCAGCCGCATCGAAGAGTTCGCTTGCCCTGGAACTCATCGAGCTTCCGATTGGGCTTGAAGCGTACAGGAGGTTCGGCAGGACTCTGCCCCCGGAGACCCTCGACACGATGCGAGACTGTGACGGTTGGATCCTGGGGCCGCTCATGGCCGGATCTTATCCGAAGGACGACAAGGACTATCCGATGGCGTCGGGGAGGATAAGAAAGGAGTTTGACCTCTATGCGAACATACGTCCCGTGAAATCGTTGCTCCCTCGAGAGGCGAGAGGAGGGACCAGAAGCGATGTCGACCTTGTCATCGTACGCGAGAATACCGAGGGATTCTATCCCGACAGGAACCTCTACAAAGGGTATGGCGAGTTCATGACCGACCCGGACACGGTAGTATCACTTCGCGTCGTCACCAGAAAAGCGTGCGAAAGAATCTCCCGAACCGCGTTTGGACTTGCGAAGTCAAGAAACGGGAAAAAGAAGGTTACTGCTCTGCACAAGGCAAACGTGCTGATAGAAGGTGACGGCCTCTTCCTAGAAGAGGTGAGGAAAGCGAGCAAGGAGTACCCGGAGGTCGAACTCGAGGAGCTTCTCGTTGACACGGCGGCGCTGCAGCTTGTGGACTCGCCTCGGAGGTTCGACGTCATACTTACTACGAACATGTTCGGAGACATCCTATCAGACGAGGCGGCGGGGCTTGTCGGAGGGCTCGGCCTCGCGCCGTCGCTCAACGCGGGAGAAAGGTACGCCATGGCACAGGCCGTTCATGGGAGTGCGCCAGATATCGCTGGGAAGGGCATCGCCAACCCTGTGGCTGAGATTCTCTCGGCGTCTATGCTCCTTGAGTGGCTCGGTTCAAGGTTCGAGGGGGACAAGCGCCTGGTTGAGACGGCGAGGTTTATCGAACGGAGTGTAATCCAGGTGTTGAGCAGCAGGAGAAGGGGTGCTCTCACGGCTGACCTTGGGGGGAGTGCATCGACAGACGAATTCACGCGAAACATAGTCCGAACGCTGGGCGCCTGAGGACCTTCTCTCGACCGCGTCTTCTCGGTGCCTTCGCGCGTTCCTCAGTCACAGAAGAGCGTCTTCAAGTCGAGAATCGCGTCTGGGTACCGTTTTCTCAGTTTTGTGACTACGTTGTCCCCGTCGGTGCGCATTGCCGCCCTGACTATCATGTCCGACTCCCCGTAGACCTCTTCCACCATTTCCACGTCGTCCCATTTTTCGATTTCGCCTGCGATCTTTGCGGCGGGAAGCTGTGGCCGGAGCTTGAGCAGGACGTAGACCTTCTGTCCCCCCATGACATCGGCGATCTGGCTGCGAGACGCATCAATTCCAGTCTCGGCCTTTATGATCTCCTGAATGTATGATATGGTGACGCTCCCCCGGACCCGGGCGGAGGAGGCCACCCGTTCGGCCACCCGCCTCGAACTGCCCTCGTCCACGTCACCGCTGACCTTTGTCAGAATGGCCCGTATGAGACTGTGACTGACGAACTGGTTCACCATATAGCGGGGTCCCTCGAAGTCGCTCTCCAGCTTCTTCTTCGGTATGTAGCCGTCAGGCCTGCGGGTTGTCATCGACTGGTGGACCCCGGCTCTCACGGTCCGGGCCTCGTCCGAGAGCGGGTGCCTCCAGTACTGGTCGATGCCCGTTGACTTCGTGAACTCCCTGTAAGCCCCGCTGAGCCTGCCTCTGACTACGTCGGTCGGTGTCCCATGGGCGTCGTTGAGAGCCGCGACGACCTCGTAAAAGTCGCCGATGCCATTCCTGTCTCCGATGCCCATCAAGGATACCTGTAACTCCTCGGCGCCCTCTAGGGCAGCCTCCACTGTGTTTGCTGAGGCGAAGCCGTAGTCGTTGTGGAAGTGAGCCGATAGTGGAAGGGTGCTTGCGTCCCTGAGAGCTCGGAAGAAGGATGCCGCTTGCCTTGGGGTCATCAGCCCTGACGTGTCTGGGACGCTGACCATCGTAGCCCCCGCCTCGCGCAACCTTTCGATGATTTTCCCAAATCTCTTGATGCCCTCACCACCCTCTTCCAAGTAGACTCGAGATGCATCTTCTAGAGTTGCACGGACGTACCTCATCCCCTGGCTCCTCGCCTCCGTTACAGACTTGCAGAGCTGTGCCACAGTGGACTCCTCGGTCATCCCATGGAGTTTGTGCTCCCTGTGGGACCGGCTTATTGCGATGTAGAGCCCGCACCCATCGGGGTTGTGACCCGCTATCCTCTCGACGTCCTCTTCACACGCTCGGCCGTGCAACACCACTTCCACCCCTCCGTCACGAAGCACCCTCATGACTCGGTCGAGTTCGTCTGCGCTTGTCCTCCGTGGGTAATCGACCGTCAGCTCGGCCTTGCTGACGCCAACTTTTGCCAGGAGTGATGCCACACTCAATCTGGTACTCTCCCCGAAGGCGCGGAAGAGCTCTCCCTCCCTCAGAGTCGAATCAAGGATGCTGATCCCTCGTTCCAATAATAGCGAACGCCGAATACCGGCGCGCGTTAATATTCGTTATGTGTGCTTTTCACGCCCAATTGCGTACCTTATCGACGAATATCGGCGACGATTCTTCATTGCGTGGTGGGCGTCGGACGCCAAACCCCATTTCTCCTCCTCTTTCTGTCAATAGCCCGAGGCAAGTCCACCCTCGCACCGATCGGAAACCCGTTGCCAAACATGACAAACGTGCTCTTCCTATAAATCGGCCTTGGGACTCCGGCGCGAACTTACTGTGATGAGCGGACAGGTTGTCGAAGTGGGGGCGCCTGCGGCGATGGAATACCCTGGGTGCAGGTTCCTGAGGAGCGCAGGAGCGGGCTATGAGTGCGCTCTCGGCAGTTTGTCGAGAGAAATAGGCCAGGCATTCGCCGAGGCAATCTGCTCCTCACCGGAGTCCCGGCGCGGATGCCCCCTGCGCACTAAGCAGGGGTAGCCCGGCACCCTCTGAACGAAGGGCCGCCCCGTTGGTAGGACGGTCCGACCGCCATCTCGCAGTCCAAACTAGCAACAGTTTAGGAACCCCCAGGGCCGAAGGAAGTCGGGGTGGAGTCGAGTCTGGACTCGGCAGACGCGTTGGCGAGACTGGCGAAGGAGTACTGGGAAGAGAGGATGTACAACGAACCCCTCTTCGCGACTGCCCTGGGGGATAGGAGGTTCGACGACAGGTTTCCGGACATCTCTCCTGAAGGGAGGAAGAGGGCAATCAGGCAGTATGAAGAGGTGGTCCGACGCTGCAAGTCGATAGATGAGAGAAGGCTTCCCGGTCGGGACGGAATCACCAGGACGGCCCTGCTGGTC
Organism: Nitrososphaerota archaeon; assembly: GCA_027320175.1. GTDB lineage: Archaea > Thermoproteota > Nitrososphaeria > Nitrososphaerales > Gagatemarchaeaceae > UBA183. The sequence goes on along the minus strand of DAHVLU010000011.1, from coordinate 23,909 downwards.
GACGCCGAGTCGGTCGTGGACTACTGCTCCTGCGGCCTTGACGAGTGGGTGGTCGACCCCCTGCAGGGAATACAGGTGGAGCTGATGAACGTCGAGTCGTACCAGCCCGTGCGGACAGTCGAAGAAGGCCTGGCCATGGTGAAGCGATGGCAAGCCATTCGCCAGTATCTCGGACAGCACGTCGTCAACCTGCAGAATGGCATCGCCGAGCGCAGGGTGGCGGTCCGCGCAGCGGTGGAGAAGGTGCTGGAGGAGCTCGACGACGTGCTTGCGAAGCCGGACTCCGAGTGGGCCCTGCTCAGGCCCCTCTCAGTGGACCATGGCGACTGGACGGAAGGGGACAAGGAGGAATTCAAGCGTGGGCTCGAGGCCGCGGTCAGAGACTCCGCACGCCCCGCGTTCGCGATGTACAGGGACTTCCTCAGGGCCGAGCTGCTCCCCGCTGCCAGACCCCAGGACAAGCCCGGAATCATGTACATCTCCCGGGGGAGCGAAGTCTATCCGAAGCTGATACGGGTGCACACTTCGCTGGAACTCACCCCGGCCCAGCTGCATGGAACGGGCATGAGCGAAGTCGCAAAGATCAACGGCGAGATGGAAGGCCTGGGGGAGAAAGTCTTCGGGACGGGGGACAGGAAGGAGATTCTGAGGCGCCTGAGGACGGATCCCTCGCTCTACTTCTCCTCCAGGGACGAGGTCGCCGCCAAGGCGGAGACAGCCCTGGCCAGGGCTAACGCGGCGATATCGAAGTGGTTCGGGCGCCTCCCCGGGGCCCCCTGCGAAGTCGTGAGGATGGAAGAGCACGAAGAGAAGCACTCGACGATCGCGTACTACCGGCCGCCGGCTGCCGACGGGTCGAGGCCGGGGCGCTACTACATCAACACCTCCGCACCGGAGACAAGGCCGAGGTACGAGGCAGAGGCGCTCGCATATCACGAGTCGGTGCCGGGGCATCATCTTCAGATTGCCATCGCCCAGGAGCTGGAGGGGATTCCCGAGTTCAGGAAGAACAGCGGGGTGACAGCGTTCATAGAGGGGTGGGGGCTGTATTCAGAGAGGCTCGCCGACGAGATGGGACTCTACTCCTCGGACCTCGACAGGATCGGGATACTCTCCTTTGACGCCTGGAGGGCGTGCAGGCTCGTCGTCGACACCGGGATGCACGCCATGGGGTGGACCAGAGCGCAGGCCATCGACTTCATGATGGAGAACACCGCCCTGGCTAGGAACAACGTGGTCAACGAGGTGGACAGGTACATCACATGGCCCGGACAGGCGCTCGCCTACAAGACGGGGCAGCTGGAGATCGTCAGGCTCCGGGAAGCCGCGAAGAAGCGGCTGGGGGCCAGGTTCGACATCAGGCGGTTCCACGACGTCCTGCTGGGGAACGGCGCAGTCCCGCTCCAGGTCCTCCGCCGGACGATGGAGGAGTACGATTGACGTCGCAGGTTGAGAAGGCCGAGGCCTTTCGGAGGCTGCACGACAGGAGAGGGGTGCTGATCCTCCCAAACGCCTGGGACGTGCCCAGCGCCCGCGTCTTCGAGGACGAAGGGTTCGCGGCAGTGGCCACGTCCAGCGCCGGCATGCTGGTGTCACTCGGGTACCCCGACGGTGAGGGCATCCCCAACAGGGAGTTCGTCTCCGCCGTGGCGAGGGTGGCGAAGGTCCTCATGGTCCCCCTGAGCGCCGACGTGGTCGGGGGGTTCGGGGACAGCCCTGAGGGTGTGGCGAAGAGCGTGAAAGCGGTGATAGGTGCAGGGGCCGTAGGCATCAACATCGAGGATTTCGTCCACTCCACCAAGAAGCTCCTGCCAGTGGAGAAACAGGCGGCCAGGCTCAGGGCCCTCGTCAGGCTCCGCGACCGGGGCAAGGTCAGGTTCGTCATCAACGCCAGGACCGACGCCCTGAGGTTCGCCGCAGGGGACGGCGACGCCAAGCTGGACGATGCGATAGCCAGGGCGCAGGCCTACAGGGACCTGGGCGCCGACTGCGTGTACCCCATGGGGCTGACTGATTCTGCGTCGATCTCGCGGTTCGTCAGGGCCCTGGACTTCCCCACGAATGTGATGGTTCGGAAGGGGCTCCCGAGCGTCCCGGAGCTGAAGCGCCTCGGGGTGGCCAGGGTGAGCTTCGGGCCGAGCGCGTCCTACGCCGTCATGGGGCTCCTCAGGCGCGCGTCAAGAGAGGTCAGGGAGAGCGGGACCTATGGGAGCCTCACAGAGGGGGCGATCTCCTTCGACGAACTCAACAGCCTGGCGGTCCCCAGGAAGGCCGCCTAGACCTTCACTCCCAGCAGCCGCTCAAGGATGTCGGATAGGGTGATCATCCCCACTATGTTGCCGTCGCCGAATACGAACGCGACGGTGGTGGCTGCGTCCTGCATCTTGTCGATCACGGACGCGAGGCCATCGTCCCCGGACACCCTGGCGGGCTGGATGACGTAGTCGTGGATCCTCGAGTCGATCTGGTCCTGGGAGACCGCCTTCGATATCGTCCTCAGCGTCACCGCGCCGATGTAGATCTTCTTCCGGGCGTCGTAGACGGGCATCCTTGGGTGGTTCGACTCCCCCATGGCCCTCAGAGCCTCCAGCACGGTGGCCTCGCTGTCGACCGACACTATCTCTCCGACCGGGGTCATGGCGTCGGCGGCGCCAAGCTTAGACGAAGCGAGGGCGGTCCTCAGCAGCCTCCCTGAGTCTGGTTCGATGTGGCCCGACTTCTCGAGCATGGTGACCACGTCCTCGAACTCGGCGGCCAGGTCGACCTTTCGGTAGCCGGGCTTCCCCACGAGCGCCTCGGAGAGCCGCCGGGCGATGTTGGCCATGGGGACCGCCACCGGGGAGAGGACGGTCGTCACCACCTCGGTCGACCGGGCGAGGGCGAGCGACATCCGCAGGGCGTTCTCGATGCCGATGGCTTTGGGGAGGAGATAGAGGAGGGTCATTATGGCAAAGGAGCCGACGACGACATCGTAGACCCACCCGATGGGCCCGAAGGCGTCGGAGAGTATCAGCCCAATCGTAGTGGCGAGGACCAAGTTCGCGACCGTGTCCACGAAGGTGGTGACGCTCACCAGTTTCGTCTTCTCACTGACTATGGTCATGGCGGTCGTGGCCCTTGCAGAGCCGTTGCCGATCAGGGAACTGAGGGAGAAGGGCCGGAGCGTGAGGTAAGTGGCTTCTACCAGCGACGTCCAGAAGGATACGAAGATCGCGGCGACAAGCGAGACATATACTATCGTCGGGACCAATTCTTGGTGCTCTTCACTCCTGCCAGGCTCAGGTGACGACCGTTCCGATTCTCTCTCCGTGGACGGCCTTTACGACCCCCCTGGCGTTGTCTCCGTTCAGGACGACGAGCTTGATCCGCAAATCGGTCAGCTGGTTTACTGCGACTGGGTCGACGATGCTGTGGATGCCGGGCTTGTGCGAGCCGCCGAGGATCTGTTTCATCTTCTCGTAGGTGATCCTGTCAAGCTTCTTGGCCCTCTTGTTCACTCTTGGGTCTTCGGTGTAGACCCCACTCTGGTCCGAGGCCTTCACGAGGAGGTCGGCCCTCCACCTCTGGGCGACCAGGGCAGCCACGGTGTCGGTGGTTATGCCTGGCTTGAGGCCCCCCATGACTGCGACGCGGTTTCTCGCCAGCCTCTGCAACATGCCGTCGATGGAAGTTGGGACGCTGCTCACCCCTCCGAGCTTCATTGCGACGATCCTGGCGTTGAGCCTCGAGGCGTGGATAGCGACTGTGTCCTGCTGGTAGGGTGACAGCCCCATCTGAGAAGCCGACCTGATGTACTCCCGGGCCACCCCGCCTCCCCCCACCACCACGGCGACAAGATGCCCCTCGTGGTTGAGGTCAGAAATCACGTCGGCGTAGGCGTTCACGACCTTGGCCGCCGGAGGCGACCCGAGTACAGACCCCCCAATCCTGAGTACGATCTTCAATCCCGCAGACCTCCACTGGTTGATGATGCGCGGTAGCTTTTATAAATGGGTAAGGGTGATTTTCAATATCCGGAATGCCCGCTGCCTCCGTTCCAGACGCTGTTTCACCGTCCTGACGTAGGGGTAGCTTTGCATTGTCCAAGGCGGATTCGGTTAGGCTATACAAGGTAAGGAAGCTCATTTCTGAGCTTAGCAACAAGGAGGGGAGGGGGACGGAGCTGGTGTCTCTCTACATACCCCCCAAGAAGCCCATCCATGAAGCGATAGCGAACCTGCGCGAGGAGTGGGGGACAGCCGGGAACATCAAATCGGACACGACCAGGAACCACGTCCAGGACGCCCTTACCAGGGCGATGCAGCGGCTCAAGCTGTACAAGACCCCCCCGGACACCGGGCTGGTGGTCTTCTCGGGCGCCCTGGCGACCAACGGCCCGGGGAGCGAAGTGGTCAACGTATGGGAGATCATCCCTCCCAAGCCAGTCACGCAGTACCTGTACCAGTGCGACGACCATTTCCATGTCGAGTGGCTGAGGGACATGCTCAAGGACGAGAAGGTCTTCGGGCTCCTGGCCATAGACTCGAGCGATGTTGGCCTGGGGATCCTGAGCGGAGGGAGCCTGGAGATAGCAGACATCATGACCTCCGGGATTTCAGGCAAGACGAGGAAGGGGGGCCAGTCGGCGAGGCGCTACGAGCGCGGCAGGGAGATGGAGCTGACCTACTTCTTCAACAGGGTGGGCGAGCACGCCACGAGGACGTTCATCGACAGCAACAAGATCACAGGGCTTATCGTCGGAGGCCCTGGCCCCACCAAGGACGAATTCCTCAAGGGAGGGTACCTCCACTACGAGCTCCAGAAGAAGGTAGTCGCTGTCCTCGACCTCGGCTATTCTGGCAGGGAGGGGGTCAGGGAGCTCGTGGAGAAGGCAGGGGACATCCTGAAGGACGTCAGGCTCGTGGAGGAGAAGCGCCTGGTCCAGAAGTTCCTGGGCGAAGTCAACAGACAGGGGGGACTGGCGGTGTACGGCCTCCCCAGGGTGATTGACTCGCTGCAAAAGGCGAGCACCGAAGTGGTCCTCGTCTCCGACGACCTCGACATGGTCAGGCTCGAAGCGACCTGCAAGAAGTGTGGCACGGTGAAGTCGCACACGGTCGCGACGTCGAAGAAGATGCAGGACAGGCAGGAGATGGCGGCCTCGCCCTGCGACAGCTGCGGAGCGACCGACTACGGCTTCGTGGAGACCGACATCGTGGACGTCCTGGAGGAGATGGCGTTCCAGGGTGGATCGAAGGTCGAAGTGATATCGTCAGGGACCGAAGAAGGGAGCATGTTCAAGACCTTCGGCGGGGTCGCCGCCCTGCTGCGCTACAGAAGCTAGGACGCCTGTACCGTCTCGACGCCGAGGGTGCCCTGGCCCATTACGATGACATAGTAGCTGGTCCCCGCGGTTATGCCCCTGTTCCCGAAGATGTTCGCTATGGCGCCCGAGTAGCTGAACTGCTGTGCTGACCCTGGAGCGATGGAGTATCCTGACCCATCCAAGAGCGCCTCGGCTTGACCCGGATTCCCCGTCAGGAGGGTCAGTGACCCGTCAGGCTGGACTGCGAACGCGGCTCCGTTGACCACAGAGCCAAGGGCCGACTCTTCGCCTTGCCCCTTCTGGCTTGGGGCGATCACAATCGTGCGCACCACAAGCGGGTCGGTCCCGCTGTTCGTTGCGAAGAAAGAGAAGGAGTTGGCGGAAAGCGTCAGCCCCGACATGGTCAGGTTCGTCGAGCCCGTTGACTTGAAGGAGTTGTACCAGCTGTGCCCTTCGAGCGACTCTCTGTGACCCATGGTCTTCGTGGACTGGTCTACCTGCGCCGAAGGCACCTGGAGCGCCCTGGCTCCAGCCGCTATCGTGAACGAAGGCCGGGCCTGGCCCCCGAGGTTGGCCACCGTAGGCTGGATGTCGACGAGCGTGGCGGCAGGGCTAGATGAGTTGACCTTCAGCCCGCCGACGATAGGGACTTCGATCATGCCGGAACCCACGGCCGCCGTGTAGTTCTTCCCCATGTACCCGACCGAAGCGTTGGAGATGGTGAACCGAACCTGGTTGTAGTCGAGAGCCGGTATGGCCCCGCTTGAAATCGTCTGGCTGAGGTTGATCAGGCTCATCGTTTCAATGGTCCCGTGGCCAGCCACGGACACCCAGCCGGAGTCGCCGAACCCGGCGGCGTGGACAGCGACGTCAGTGTAAGTGATGTAGATGGCGGTCACACCGGTCGGGACCGTGGGCGGGTCGGTAAGCAGCACGGAGAGCAGGCCGGACGCCTGCACGTTCAGGAGCCCCAGAGCCGACCCCGAGAAGATCACGGCGCCGGCTACCGCCAGTCCCGCAAGCCCGTATGCGGCGGTCTTCGTCTCAATCTTCAACTTGTGTTACCTTGCCTGCCGTGTAAGGCACCCCGGCTGACGTTATCAACCAACATTTTTGAACGTGGGGCTAGACCCGAGGGTAAGCAGGGTCGTTCGTGAGCGGGACAGCCAACCAGGGCACAATCAAGCCGGCGGCGGAGAAGCGGACTCAGGGCATGGTCGATGCCGAGCTGAAAGGCAACACGCTTCGGGTCTACGTCTACGCCCTGAAGAAGCGGAGGGTGGGGGTGCGGGAGGTGCAGCGGGCGCTCCTGATGTCGAACCCTTCCCTGGCCCAGTACCACCTCAACAAGCTAAAGGACCTCGGATTGGTGTCTGAGAACAACGGAGAATACGAGGTCGTAGGAGAAGTCAAAGTGGACGTCATGAGGGACTTCCTCAGGCTCGGTACCCTGATTGTCCCTCGCTTCGTCTTCTACGCCGTGGTCTTCACGGTCTTCGCGACCTATCTCACCTTCGTGGGGTACCCGTACTACCCGTTGGTCCCTGTGCTGGCCTGGTTCACGGTGCTGGTCGTGGGCGCCGCGGCCGCCTTCTGGTATGAGGCGGTCAGGGCGTGGCGGTCGGTCCCTTCCCCCTAAAGCTGACCCTCCACACAATGGTTTTATCCGCAAAGCGCCTCTGGGACAGGCAGGCCCCCTTTGACCATCAGAATTGGGCTCATCGGCAAGACCAACGCGGGGAAGACGACGCTGTTCAACTCGATGACGCTGCTTTCAGGGGAGGTGTCGAACTATCCCTTCACTACGAAGTCGCCGGAGATGGGGGTGGCCAGCGTGGTCACCCTGTGCGTCCACAAGGAGTTCGGGGTCCAGGACACCCCGATCAACTCGAAGTGTGAAGACGGCTGGAGGTTCATCCCGGTCGAGGTGACCGACCTACCGGGCCTGATCAAGGGAGCGTGGATGGGCAAGGGGCTCGGCAACCAGTTCCTGAGCGTCGCCGCCCAGTCCGACGCCCTCCTGCACGTGGTCGACGCCTCCGGTAGCGTGGACAAGGACGGCAAGATCTCAGAGCCAGGGACAGGCGATCCGATGGCAGACTTCGCGGACGTGGAGCTGGAGTTGGTCCTCTGGTATACGAAACTCTTCACCCAGAACCTACCGAAAATATCGAAGCTGTCGAAGACCCCTGGCTATGGGATCCCCGCAGCCGTGGAAGAGGTGATGCAGGGGATCGGCGTCCGCAAGGAGCATGTGATCCTTGCCATGAAGGACGCCATGCTGGAGGACAAGGCGTTCGACTCCTGGAACGAGAAGGAGGCGCAGAACTTCTGCTGGTCGCTTAGGGAGTACTCCAAGCCGACGCTGCTGATAGCGAACAAGATGGACCTCCCCTACGCCGCCGAGAACTTCAAGAGGATCCGGGAGAAGTACAAGGGTCTGATAGTGGTCCCCACCAGCGGCGAGGCCGAGCTGACGCTGAGGCGCGCCGAGTCGAAGGGGCTGATCAAGTACGTGCCAGGGGAGGAGAGGTTCGACATCCTGAAGCCCCAGGACCTCAACGACTCGCAGAGGAACGCCCTCGCCTACATCAGACGGAAGGTCTTCGGAGAGTACCTGAGGACAGGCGTGCAGTTCGCGCTCAACTCGGTGATATTCAAGCTCCTGAAGGAGAACGCGGTGTACCCGGTCCACGACCCGCAGAAGCTCTCCGACAAGAATGGTAGGATACTCCCTGACGTGTACCTCCTCCCGAGCGGGTCCACGGTGGAAGACCTGGCAAAGGATGTCCACACCGACCTCGTGAAGGGCCTGCTCTACGCCATCGACGTGAGGACGGGCCTCCACCTGCCGACCAACTACGTCCTCAGGGACAGGGACGTCCTTTCGATAGTGTCGACTGCAAAGGAAAGCTGACAAGGCCTTAAAGCGGCTGCCGGGTTGGTAGGGAGGGTTGCCCTACGGGACCCCCCTCCTGTCTGACCTGGAGCTGAGGTATCCGTTCGCTCCGAGGTCCAGGAAGTTCTTCGAGTCCATCCCGGTCGAAGAGGGGCTGGCGAGCAAGGAAGTAATCGAGCAGACTCGGAGGAGGCTCCTGAGCTCCCTTGGACGGGTGAAATACGAGCCAAGCATGTCGGAGCTCGTCGAGTTCTCGAGCTTCTTCGCCGCGGCCTTGGTCGCGAGTCAGGACCCCGTGCTTTCATCCAGGTTCTCCAGGAAAGAAGGCGAGCGGGCGAAGGGGTTCTTCGTCAGGGAGGGCCCGATCAACAAGGTGACGGTCATGGCAGAGTGCTTCGGAGCGGGCCTGCAGGGGTCGGGGGCCGAGCGGGGGAGGGAGAGCTACACCCTTCCGTTCGAAGTATACCTCTCGCTTGTCTCGAAGTACGAGCTATCGAAGAACCCGCAGTGGAACCTGGCGAGGCAGGAGCTCGACCGGGGGGTCGTCCGTATGGGAGACAACCTGCTCAACGACCTCTTCGGGGACTGCGCCGTGGCCGCGGTTGCAGACGGAGTCAGGAATCTGAGGAAGGCCCCACTCCCTAGGCAGCTGGGAGGGGTCAGGGACGAAGTCATCCAATACGTGCCCTCCCCCAAGCCGAAGTCAAACAAGGGGTACCTCTACGTCGAGGACCTCCTAGCGCACCCGGTAGCCGATGGCAGGCATCGTCTGACCTGGATGGTGCTCGCGCCGTACCTCGTCAACGTCAAGAAGCTGGACGACGATGTAGCCATTGAGAAGATCCGGGCGTTCGTCCAGGCCGCAGGCGAGACCAGCGCGATGAGGCGTTTCATAGAATACAACGTCCGGAGGGCCAGGAGGAACGGCCTCCTCCCCCCTACGTTCTCTACCCTGCAGAAGGAGCACCCGGATATCTATGGGCTGCTCCCGAAGGAGGTGCTGGCGGCCGAGTCTGCGAAGAGAAAGGGCTAGCCGTAGCAAACTGTTGTACGCCCTGTCAAACCAGTTGGATTATCTCCGGAGCCAGCGGAACACCCTCGAAGAAAAATGGTGTCGACCCTAGTCGTCGCCGTGCTCGGCGGTGTGGCTGCTACCGCAACCACCGCTGCAGCGACCGGAGACGCCTCCGCACTGGTCCACGCAGCCCATGCTGTCCCTCCGGGACTGCAGGTGGCGCTTTCGCATGTGCCCAGCACATCGGAAGCCTACCAGATCCTGAAGCAGCACCTCTCCCTGTACGCAGGGACGGGTTCTGCTGGTGCTGCCGCCGGGGCGGTCGGCCACGGTCTCCGGCTGGGGCTTGGGAAATAACCAAGCCCGCTGTTTTCTTTAACCGGCAAGTCGGCGCGGGCTGGAGCCTTGAAGCTGAAAGATTTCGCGAAGACGGGGCGGAAGGTATCGGTGGTTGGGATGGGGACGTACTACGACCCCGCTTGGATAGCGACCGGGTTTCTGGGATGGAAGAGAGGGAGGGGGAAGAAGGTTGGAGCGGTCAAGGCAGGGCTGGACGCAGGCATCACTCTGGTTGACACGGCTGAAATCTATCAGTCTGAGCCTCTGGTGGCCGAGGCCACCGCAGGTAGGAACAGGGACGAGCTCTTTCTTGCCACCAAGGCGTGGTCCAATCACCTCCACAGGGACGACCTGATCAGGGCGTTCGGCAAGAGCCTCGCGCGCCTTGGGACCAGCTACATCGACCTCTATCAGGTGCACTGGCCCAACCCAAGGGTTCCAATCCAAGAGACCATGGGGGCCATGGAGAAGCTCGTCGAAGATGGGAAGCTCAAGCACGTCGGCGTGAGCAACTTCAACCTAGAACAGATCAAAGAGGCGCAATCCGCCCTGCCGAAGTCAGAGTTGAGTTCTGTCCAGCTTGACTACAGCCTGGTGCACAGGAAGGTCGAGGAGGACATCCTGCCTTACTGTGACTCTCAGGGCATAGCCCTCCTCGCCTACTACCCCCTCGGCCACGGGAAGCTCCCTTCAGACCCCCGGCTCGACCACGTCGGCCACGGCGACGGCAGGACAAAGGCGCAGGTGGCCCTCCAGTGGCTGGCCGGGAAACGGAACGTCTTCCCAATCCCTCGGGCGTCACGGGCGGAGCATGTGCGGGACAACGCAGGGGCGGGAGACTGGGAGCTCACAGACGCCGAAAGAGCAGACCTTGACTCGAAGTTCCGTTAACAGCTTAAATCGCGCCTGACTGGGGCGAGATGACAGGCGGGTGAGTGACCTCGACCCGATCCGCCATACAAATCCCGGCGTTGGGGGAGTCAGATAGTGAGAAGAAGCGTAGTGGTGGCGACGGCGGCGGTTTACGCCGCGATGTATGTGGTCCTTACTCTCTTGTTCAGCCCGATAAGCTATGGCGTCGTCAACCTCAGGGTCGCGAACATATTGATGGGGCTGGTACCCATCTTGGGGTGGCCCGCCATCCTCGGCCAAGGGCTGGGGGTGTTCATAGCCAACCAGCCCGCGCTCGGAGACGCCCTCGGCCCCATCGACCTGATCAACGTGATTCCCAGCCTCGTGTTCGCCTGGGTCGCATGGAAGCTCAGGCACAGGAGCGTCTTCCTCGGACTGACGCTGTACTCTCTGGCCCTGGGGGTGTCGGTCAGCTACGCCCTGAGCTATGCCTTCAATCTGCCTTTGCTGGTGGAGATCCCCCAGGTGACGGTGGGGGTCTTTCTGGCCACCGCTGTGCTGGGCTACATCTTTTACAAAGCCATCAGCAAGCTCGGCGTGTTGCAAAGGAGGTTTGGAGACTAGGATGAGCCAGCAAAGAAGCGCTGTGAACATGATTTCCGGAGGAGTCGATTCGGTCACGACCGCCTACTACGTCGGGAAGGAGCTGAAACCGAAGAACCAGCTCTTGATCTTCTGCAACTACAAACAGCGGACCTATGAATATGAGGAGTTCTGCATCAAGCAGATCTCGAAGCGCCTCGACGCCCCGCTGAAGATCATTGACCTCAAGTGGCTGGGCGACATCAGCACGTCAGTCCTTACCCACCCCGAGAAGGAGATTGCGGAGACGAGGGAGACCGACCTCTGGGACCCGGAGAAGGCGCGGCAGAGGATCCTGAAGTGGTGGGACCCTTGCCGCAACGCGGTCCTGCTGCTCGTCGGGCTGTCCCATGCGGAGTCGTTCTACATCTCCAAGAGCGAGAGGTACGACGTCTACATCGGGATACGGAGGGAGACCCCGGTGGCCATGAAAGACAACACGCCGGAGTTCCTCGAAGAGATGAACCGGGTGGCGGAGCAGGCGACGCACCATGGCGGGTACAAGCTGCTCGCGCCCCTGATCACCTACGACAAGGACAAGGTCGTAGAGCTGGGGGAGAGGCTTGGGGTCCCGTGGGAGTACACCTACAGCTGCTACTCGGGATATGGGTTCAAGACCGTCAAGGGGAGGAAGCTCCCAGTACACTGCGGCTGGTGCTCGAACTGCAAGCGCCGGAAGATCGCTTTCAGAGAAGCGGGCGTCAAGGACCCGTCGATCTACGCGAAATGAGAGGGCGCCGGGCGCCACAAACGGGCTGAAAACGCAACTCATCTTCATATAGGTCTCAGCGTGGAAGGTCTGCATTCGTTTGCAGCCCCAGTTCTCGGCGAAGCTTGAGGCCACTTCATGGGACCCAAAGCTCGAGGCTGAAATGAGGCAGACCTGGGAATACGAAAGAATCTTCGAGTTCAAACCGTCAAACACCAAGAATCGCAACTTCGTGATGGACACGCCTCCTCCTTACCCGTCCGGGAAGCCCTGGCACCCTGGCGCGCTCATACAGTACACCCAGATCGACATGATTGCAAGGTCGGCGAGGATGAGGGGGCTGAACGTCCTCTACCCCGTCGGAATCGACAGGAACGGCCTTCCCGTAGAGATCTACGCCGAAAGGAAGTACAGGGTCCAGATGAGGAAGACCCCGCGCGAGGAGTTCATCAACCTCTGCAAGCACGCCCTGGACGACCTGGAGGCTTACATGGTGGGCCTCATGAAGACCCTCGGCATCTCCGGCGACTACTACAACAAGTACAGGACAGACTCGGAGGAGTACAGGAAGCTGACCCAGTGGTCGTTCATCGAGCTCTGGAAGAAGGGGTTGATCTACGTAGCGAACAGGCCGAACAACTACTGCCCTGACTGCAACACCACGATAGCTGACGCGGAGATTGAGTACGAAGAGCTCCCCACTTTCCTGGTCACGAACACGTTCAAAGTGAAGGACAGCCGAGTCGAACTGGCGGTGGCAACCACCAGGCCGGAGCTGCTCGCGGCCTGCCAGATGCTCGTAGTCAACCCCGCCGACAGCCGCTACAGGAAGGTCGTCGGGAAGACTGCCGTGGTCCCCATCTACAACCGAGAGGTGCCGATCAAGGCCCACAAGAGCGTCGACCAGAAGTTCGGCAGCGGCGTGGTGATGGTGTGCAGCTACGGGGACTACAACGACGTCATGCTGTTCAGGGAGTTCAAGCTGGAGGAGATAGTCGCCGTGGACATGGACGGCAAGATGACCGGGGTGACCGGGAAGTATGCCGGAGTCCCGATCAAGGACGCCAGGTCCCAGGTCATCCAGGATCTGCAGGAAGCGGGGGTCGCGACCAAGGTGGAGCAGATCCAGCACCGGACCCCTCTCTGCGAGAGGAGCAAGACGCCCATCGAAATCATCCCGATGGAGGAATACTACCTCAAACAGCTCGAATTCAAGGCAGACCTGAAGAAGCTCGCCAAGAAGATAGAGTTCCACCCCGCCATGCACCGCCAGATCCTGCTGGACTGGATCGACGTGCTCACGACGGACTACCCCATCTCCAGGCGGAGATACTACGCAACAGAAATCCCGGTCTGGTACTGCAGCAAGTGTAGCACCCCCCACCTGCCAAAGCCCGGGGTCTATTACAGGCCCTGGAGGGACGAGGCGCCATTCAAGAAGTGCAAGAAGTGCGGCAATGAGAAGTTCATCGGCGAGACCAGGACCTTCGACACCTGGATGGACTCCAGCCTTTCTCCGCTTTTCATCTCCAAGCACCTGCGGAACGCCAGATACCATGCGCTGACCTATCCCGCCACCCTGAGGGTGCAGGGGAAGGACATCGTCAGGACGTGGCTCTACTACACGCTCCTGAAGTGCTACCAGCTCACTGGGAAGGAGCCGTTCAGGGAGGCGTGGATCGGAGGGCTGGGCCAGGACGCGCAGGGAAGGAAGATGAGCAAGAGCTTGGGCAACTACGTCGACGCGGAACCGATCATCGCCAGGTTCGGGGCTGACGCGGTCAGGTTCTGGGGGGCGTCGGAGGCCGGCCAGGGGTACGACTTCAGGTTCAGCGAGGAGAGGATAGCCGGGGCGGGCAAGCTCCTCACCAAACTCTGGAACACGTGTCGGTTCATCAGCTCCTTCCCGGTCCCGGAGAAGGCCGAGCTCACTTGGACCGATAAGTGGATGCTCAACGAGCTCGGGAAGCTCACACAGGAATGCGTCGGTGCCTACGAACGCTTTGATATGTTCACTGTCTCGACCAAGGTCCGCGAGTTCCTCTGGAATGTCTTCGCGTCGAACTATCTGGAGATGGCGAAGGGGAGGGCCTACGGCGACGGGACCACCAAGGCAGAGCAGGAGGCGGCTTGGTACACCCTGCACACTGTCGTCAAGAGCCTGCTGCTGCTCCTGGCTCCCATAGCCCCGTACCTGACAGACTACGTCTGGAGGAAGCAGTATGGGACAGGGAGCATACACCTGGAGGCATTCCCCAAGCCCCAGAGGTTCGACGTGAGCGAGAAGGTTAGCCAGAGCATCATGGAGTTCAACGCCCAGGTCTGGAAGACGAAGCGGGACAAGGGGCTGGCCCTGAAAGACCCCATAGCGGCCAGGATCCCTGCTAATCTGAAGCACTTCGAGAAAGACCTGATGCGAATGCACCACATCACCAAATAGTTCGTCTTCCGCAGAAGTATCCAACGTTCTTTGCCTTAGTTTATATGCCGAACCCCGGCTGCCAGTCTTCGATATGCGGACCATAACCACCCAGGCTCGGTGCCTATGGTGCGACGGCTACCTGAACCCCGGAAGCAGCTTGGAGATGGCGTACAACTGCTGCGCCAGATGCCTCTACCCTCTGCCCACTGAATAGCTCGCCTGCGCTTCTGTCAGCTGCTCGTACTCGGCAGGAGTGAACCTGACCGAGACCGATGAGGCGTTCTCTTCCAGATGTGGGAAGCTGGCTGCCTTGGGGATGGCCACCACATGTTCGTTGCGGGTCACCCAGTTTAGCATGGCCTGCGCCGGGGTCATCTCGTACTTTCGGAGCAGCGCCCCAGGCATGGACGCGGCGATCTGGCCCCGCGCCAGCGGGCTGTAGGCGATCAGGGTCATCTTCTCCCTGACGCAGTAGGGGAGTATCTCCGGCTCGACGTAGCGGTTGGTCATGGAGTACTCGACCTGATTGGACACGACCTCCTCCTTCGTGAGGGACCCTCTCGCTTCTTCCGTCTCGGCGACGCTGAAGTTGCTGACCCCGATGAACCTCACGGCCCCCTCCCGGACGAGCTCCTCCATCGCTGCCATCGTCTCTTGAATCGGGATGTTCGGGTTGGGCCAGTGCACCTGATAGAGGTCGATGTAGCTGGTCCCAAGGCGCGCGAGGCTCGCCCTGCATGCCCTGAGGACGTCGTCGTGACGCAGGTTCTCCGGAGACACTTTTGACGCAATGAAGACGTCCTCTCGTGCGCCCTTGATCGCTTCGGCGACGATCTCTTCCGACCGCCCATGGGAGTACATCTCCGCCGTGTCGATCAGGTTGATGCCGAGCCCGATCCCTTTCCTGAGCGCGTCGACCTGCGCCTGCCGCTCCTTACCCGTCCTGAAGTTGCCGATCTTCCAGGTGCCCATCCCGATGGTGGAAATCTTCTCGTCGGTCCGCCCCAGCCTGCGATATTCCATGAAAGCCCTCTGCAAGCCGGTTTAAGACGTCTTGCGGTGAGAAAGGTGATAAAGTGAGTTCGGAGTGAGCATAGATGGGCCAGCGTAGCTCAGCCTGGTTAGAGGGAAAACCGACTTCAGCACCTGCCTTGTATCCCAAGAGGAGGGAGAGCAGGGGGTCCCGAGATCGAATCTCGGCGCTGGCTCGTTTCAGATAGTCGTCTCGCTTTCCGATTGAGTGTCTTCAATTTGACGTATACGTTGTCTTTGCTCAGAAGAGTGTCTCGTATGGTACTCGAGTCCAGGCCTTGGCAGACTAGTTCCTCAACCCTCGCTTCGAGCCATTCGGGCCAATGCCTTTGGTATACTGCCGCATTGCACATCTTCTCTAGCAGCTTCCTTCTATGAGTGAATATGTCGGGATTGAAGATTTGGATTCGGGCTGCATCGGCCCCCGAGATAGCCACAACACCTACGCCCTTCGATAACCCTGCAGTATTGTGGCAGCCCACAGAATCTAGTAACCCTCGAACGATTTTGGTGTTTGGCGAAGTGACAATGAATACCGCTTTGTTTCTCAGGTTCACGGTGCCGTCAGAATCAGCAAGCCCTCTCAGAAACCAAAGGCGCAGTTCGTTGGGCGCTGTAAAGAGCCAATCCATCTTCACAGGGACATAGGAAGTCAACTCTTCCCTGGTGAGGCCTAGGCAAGCGGCCTTCAGCCATGATACAACTAAGGAATAACTCGATAACCACCTAAATGAGCCGTGCGGCTCGCTTTCTCTAGACGGCTCGTCGGCAATCCTATTCACAGGGACCCCCAGCGTCCTGATGCACTCGGAAACATACTCGCCTAGGGCCAGGTTTTCCGGGTGCTTCTTGCACAACCCTATCCCGATTCTAGCCTTTGGGCTGCCAGCTGCGAATTGTTTCACAGCGTCTCCAGCCAGCCATCCAAGCAGATAGTAAGCGCGTTCGAGTGGTTGGACGCACTGGTCATTTCCATCCATCCCAAACGCGTCGTAGATTCGTAGGACTGCGTCGGCAAAATCTTCATGAGAGTTGATACGACCAAGTAGCGACAAGTCTTGGCCGGCTATCTTTGGCCTGACATTCCGTGTCGTCGACTCCTTTCGAATCTCGGTTCGGCTCTGGTGAGGCAACGGGTAATCCCAGAGGCTGTTTATCTGGAGGAATTTGAAGACAGGCGCTCTATCTGGACAATTGGTCAGAGAGGTCGACGAAACCATTCAAAGTGCTCGTTGTAAGCAGGTCGAGGGACCGAATTGCCCCGGTGGCACGGAAGGCCCTCCCGCGGCTCTTTTCACCCTCTAGACGGCGCTCTTGCGCAGGACTTCGAAGACGTCGCGGACCGTCGCGGCGAAGTACGGGCCGTATTCGTCGTCGCTGAACTCGATCACGTCCACCCTCCCAGCCTTTGCGGCGATCTTGTAGCTCAGCAGGTGATAGCAGATCTCTTCCCGCCCACCGACGACCCTGAAGAAGAAGTTGCTGCAAGAGCAGTAGGGCTTGTCAGGGTCTACGAACTCGTCCCCCGTGCTTCCCACCACGGTCACGACCTTCCGCCCGCTTGGCAGGAACCTCGCCTCCTTGACCCCGCCCGCCAGGACTGCGTCGATGGCCCTGTCGAGCTTGGTTCCATACTTCTGGAACTCGCCGGACGCCGACCTCAGGGACTCCTTCTCTTCCGACATGCTCTCACCCTACCGGGCCCACAAAATCGGAAAGGGACCGCTGATCTTCGACCCCTGCCAGCCCCGAGACCCTGATCCCCGCCCGCCTGAAGTCCTTGCCCGCCGACCTGCTCAGGTCCTGGAACAGGTCGAGGGCCGCCTCCCGGAGCGTCGCCACGTCTGCAAGGGGGGTTTCGAACGTCCTGCTCTTCGTCTTCGTAGAGAGGTCGGCGAGGATGCCTATGGCTGTCACGGTCTTGAACGACTTCGCCGAGGCGAAGAGCTTGGAGTGCACGTGGTCTATCCCAGGCCCCAGTTGTGAGAACACCTCCTGTGGGTCTCTTGTGTCCCGCTTGAGCGTTATGATGCGGCTGAACTGGGTCGGCTCCAGCCCTCCTACGACCGCGTCTTCGTCCGCTCCGGACGAGGCTGCCAGCAGGTACGCCCCGAACCTCCTCCCGAAGCGCCTCTCCAGCTCGGAGGGCGCAGCCCCTGCGAGCTCGGCCACGGTCACTATCCCCATGTCCGCGAGGGCTGCTGACGTCTTGGGGCCCACGCCATAGAGCTTGCTCGCCTGCAGCGGGTTGAGGAAGGCCGTGGTGTTTTCAGGAAGCACCACAGTCAGCCCGTTCGGCTTGGCCGTGTCCGAGCCGAGTTTCGCCACTACCTTGCTCCTTCCGAGCCCGATGGAGCACGTCAGGTGCTCGTTCTCGGAGACGGAAGCCCTGATCGCCTCCGCCGCCCTGCGGGCCTTGGCGTAGTCGCCACCCGTCGAAGGTGTGATGTCGAAGAACGCCTCGTCGATCCCGGTGGGCTCGAGCACGTCCACCATCTGGTCCAGGCTCTCCATTATCCGCGAAGAGACGGCTTCGTACTTCTCGTGTTCCATCCTGATTACGGCCGGGTCGCGCCCTTCGAGCTTCTTCTTCGCCTGGACGATGGGCATCCCGGAGTGGACCCCGAACTCCCTTGCCCTGTAGTTGGCAGTCGAGACGACCCCGCTGTCGTCGGTCCTGCCGGAAAAGACGCATACTATCACCGGCCTCTGCTTGAGTGAAGGGTCCTCCACTTCCTCTACCTGCGCGTAGAAGTAGTCTAGGTCGATGTGGCCGATGACCCGGTTCAAGCGTTGTTTCGGCTGGCCGTTTCGGTATAAGTCGTTTTGCGCGACTTGGGTGACGCCGCGGGGGCGGTTCCTGCAAAGGCCTTTTCTAACGAGCGTCGTTGGAACAGGATGATTGGCGGCGCGTTACGACGTTGTGATAGTGGGCGCAGGGATCATGGGTGTCGCTTCGGCCTACCATCTTCAGAAGAACAATCCGGGCAAGCGGATAATGGTCGTCGACCGGTTCGGCGCCGTCGGCCAGGGGAACACCGGGAGAAGCAACTCCATGTTCAGGAACACCTTCTCTTCTTCTGACAACCAGATACTCGCAGACGGTTCCATCGACTTCTACCTCCACTTGCAGGAAGAGCGAGGAGTCGACATAGGCCTGCAGAAGATCGGATACCTGTGGTTGATGGATGATGCGCAGCTGGAGAAGAGCGAGCCGTTCCTGAAGAAGATGGGCGCCAATGGCGTCGAAACCACCACCTATGACAGGCCTTCTCTCGAGCGGATGCTCCCCGGGATGGTGGCGGATACCCAAGTGGACGAGGGCGGCAGGACCATGTCCCTCCCGAAGGTCGATGGGGCCGTCTTCGGGCCCAAGTGCGGCAGACTCGACCCAGACAAGCTCGTGAGGTTCTATGCGAGCGAGTTCGTGAAGGGGGGCGGTAAGCTATCGCTCAACTCCGAGGTGAAGGCGCTGTTGGTGGGGCCCTCCAAGAGGCTCGGCGTCGAGGGAGAGCCTCTCGTGTGGCAGGAGACGAGGATCGACGGCGTCGCGCTGTCCGGGGGCGCGCAGGAGACGATACTCGCCGACACCGCGGTCCTCGCGGGCGGGGCCTGGCTGAACGAACTCCTGGAGCCGATCGGCGTCGACGGCCATGTGAAGGCGAAGAAGCGCCAGCTGTTCAGCGTCCATGCTGAAGGAGCAGACCTGGAGCGGCTGCTGCGCGCCAAGGGGTTCAACTCCCTCGGCCTGTCCCCAATGGTCATCCTCCCAAAGGCGGGGGTGCACTTCAAGCCGGTGAGCGAGGAAGGGTGCTTCTGGGTCGGGTGCGAGGATGAAGTCAATCGTCCGTTCATAGATCTTCCTTTCCACGATCTGGGGCGGTACCAGCCGGAGGCCGAGTACTACCAGCGCGGCGTGCTCCCGGTCCTCTCTGCCTACTTCCCCGGATTCCAGAGAGCCAGGATGAAGGCGATGTGGGCGGGGCTCTACGCCTACAACACGCTCGACAACCTGCCGTTCGTCTTCAGGAGCCAGAACCTGATCGTCGTGGGAGGAGACAGTGGAAGTGGCATCATGAAAGGAGACTCCCTAGGAAGGATTGTGGACTCGGTGTACCGGGAGGAGGACGAGGCCTCTCTCTACGGCGAGGTCAGATACGATGCCCGCAAGCTTGGCTTCGAAAGAAGGGATGTAGAACCCGAGTCCTGGACCCTCTGATCAGATTGACGCCAGCAGGAGCGACCTGTCCCCTTCGAAGTGCTCTTCGATGAGCCGGCGCTGGGTCTTCCGAAGGGATTCGTGGAGGGTCGGGGCGGTGACCCCCAGTGCTGTGGCCAGCGCCCTGATGCGGACCCTCTTGGGGTAGTCGAAGTACCCCTGTTCGAACGCGGACCGTAGAAGCCACTCCTGCCTCGTCGTCAGGACCTTCTTTCTCCTTGCCACCGCGATGTCGGTCACTTCGTACCCGATCTTCTTGCTCTTCAGCTTCGTCATCAGCCGACGAAGCGAGCGTTTGGTCCCCAGCACCCTCCACTCGATGGGAGTCCCATACTCGCCGGAGGCGGAGATGAGGAAGCAGTCGGACTCGGCGATGCAGCGCATTATCGTCCCCTTCGACCGCACCAACCCGAACACTCTGCCATGGCTCGACTCGGTCACTTCGAGCTCCGACACCTCCCGGCTGCCGGCCAGGTATCTGAGCATCTTCTCCTTCAGACCCTGGTCGACCGTGATCTCGAACAGCTGGAGCACTTCGTCCCTCCGCTTCGACGGCTTGGAGTGGAACAACCGGAACTTCGCCCTGTAACGAGACGTTACGGCGTCGATCCACTTCTGGCGGCCCCGTGCCAGAATCGTGGCCTCGATGAGTTCCATGCGGCGGTGCGGGGCCATCGCTGGACACAAAAAGCTAGCGCGACGGCACCGCCGGAGCCTAACTAGTGTTAGGTTCAAGCGTTATGACCGTTTCCGGGGCTCGAAGGCCCGTTTCCCTCGTGGTCCGGGCTTAACACAAGATGTCCGCTAGCAAAGACAAGACGAACCTGGAGCGAGAGGAGTCGAGGATAGGGCTCCTTACCCTCCTCGCGGTCGGGATTGGATTCGCCGGGGGGCTGATCGCCTTCGCCCTCTACCACCTGATAGGGCTGGTCACGAACCTGTTCTACTACGGCAGGTTCGACTTCTCGTTCGCCTCGCCGCAGTTCAACCATCTCGGGGCGCTGGTGATTGTCCTCCCGGTGGTCGGCGGGCTCGTCGCTGGCCTGATGATCAAGTACGGCTCCACCAGGATAATCGGGCATGGGATTCCGGAGACCATGGAGTCGATACTGCTCAACCGGAGCAAGGTCGAGCCCAAGGTCGGGGTCCTCAAGGCGGTGTCTGCGGCCGTCACCATAGGGTCCGGTCAGCCCTTCGGGGCCGAGGGGCCAATCATCCAGACGGGTGGGGCGTTCGGGTCCTTCGTGGGGCAGAGGATTAGCATGACCGGCGCGGAGAGGAAGATACTCCTTGCTTCAGGCGCGGCCGCGGGTATGGCCGCGACTTTCGGGACCCCCATCGCGGCGATACTCCTCGCCATCGAACTCCTCCTCTTCGAGTTCAGGGTGAAATCGCTGGTCCCAGTCGCCGTCGCCGCCGCCATCGGCGGATGGATGCACATCTACCTCATCTCTCCTCAGCCCCTCTTCCAGACCCCGACGTTCGACTTCGGAGGCATCCCCTCGCTTCCGTTCTATGTGGGGCTGGGGCTGATCTGTGGCATCCTAGGTTCCGCGCTGTCCCGGGGGCTCTACAAGACAGAGGGCGTGTTCTCCAAGCTGAAGCTGGGGCAGCCGTGGCTCCCGGCCGTCGGCGGGCTGGCCGTCGGGGTGATCGGGTTCGCGGTCCCTCAGGTACTCGGGGTGGGGTACGATGTAATCGGCGGGGTGCTGAACGGGCAGTTCGCGGTGGATGTGGTGTTGATGATCCTCGTGGCAAAGGCGGTCGCCTGGCTCCTGGCGATGGGTTCCCAGACGTCCGGAGGGACCCTCGCGCCCCTCTTCATGATAGGAGGATCCATGGGGTATCTGTTCGGCTCGTGGGTCATTGCCCTGGTGCCCGGCCTCGGTGTGGGGCCGGAGGTGTTCGCGGTCGCCGGGATGGCCGCAGTCTTCGGCACCGCGTCGCGCGCTCCCTTCACTTCGATAGTGTTCGCGCTCGAGGTAACCAGGGACTACCAGGGAGTGCTTCCCATCATAGTCACGGTGGTCATCGCAGAGCTCGTGGGGGAAGCCCTGATGGAGGACTCGATCATGACGGAGAGGCTCAGCAGGCGGGGGCTCAGGGTCAGGAACATCTACGAGTACAACCCGCTCAGACAGATCAGGGTTGGTTCGATCATGTCGGCGCCCGTGGCGAGCGTCGACGTCGGCCAGCCTGTGGTCGAGATCTACAAGCAGATGACCAGTCATGACCACCCGTTCAACCTGAGGAAGAGGTTGATCGTGACGAGCGCAGGCAAGGCAGTCGGCGTCATAGGCAGAGACCAGGTGTTCGCAGGTGCTGCGAGCGCGAACAGCGAGATGACCGCCGGGGAGGCCTGCTCGAAGAAGTTCGAGTCCATGCGTCAGGAGGAGTTCGCCTACGACGCCCTGAGGCGGATGACGTTGCGCGACGCGTCGTTCATCGTCGTGACAGGGGAGGGCGGAGAAGTCGTGGGTTACCTCTCCCGGGGGGACCTGGTCCGGGCCCTGAGGCGGAAGATCGAGGACGAGACCATCGTCGAAAAAGGGGGCGGGAGTGGGACCTAGATTGTCTGTGTGTATATCCTGTCGAATTCAGAGACCATATGCTTTGTCGGAGGATTGACGGATGAGAGGAGCCCTTCGAGCGAAGCCTTGCTCTCTGACTGCCACAGGCAGTACGCCTTTGGGGCCTCCTTCGACAGCATCACGCCCAGCAGGTTGAACCCCGCAGGGAGCTTCCCGGAGCGGGCACTCTCGATGATCTTCGAGACCACCGGGACCACCTGGTCCGTCTTCGCGCTGTCCCACTCGTGTTGCACGACGAATGTCTTCGTGTTCACGGTCGTCAGGCACCCTGGTCGGTGTAAAGGAATTCTACCGGCAGGCGCCGGCATCATGGCGAAGCAATTTAGGCAGGAGGGGCACAGAGCGCGGGCGTGTTCGACGTCTCGCTGAAGCTGGACCACTCGCTCCCCTTCTGCGGGCTGTCGAAGCTCTTCCCTTCCGCCAGCATCCAACGGTGGTGCAACCTGGAGGTGGACATCCTGGAGATCCAGGTGCCAAGGGAGGAAGACGTGATGATGGTCGAACCGGCCCTCAGGAAGATGGTGAAGGGGCTCGGCGCCCGACTCATCAGGTTCAACCGGTATTCTTCGAAGAACCTGGAAGCCGTCGTCGGGTGCAGGTGCGCCGTCGACAATTCCACTGTCGCCATGATCGAATGGGCTGGGTGCATACCTGTGATGCCGGTCAACTACCGTGGCGGGCTCGAGTACTGCAGGCTGCTGGCGTTCACCAAGGAGGCGTTCGACTCCGCCATCGCCGGCCTGTCGAAGGTCTCGAAGCTCGAGATTGAGAGCAAGGCCGTAGTGTCGCGGGAGTCTGCGAGGGGAGCCATCACCGTCCCCGTCGACGAGTTCCTGAGCACCCTGACGAAGAAGCAGCTCGCGGCGTTCGTGGCGGCCATGCAGTCCGGCTACTACGAGATGCCGAAGGGGGCGACCATAGATGAAATCGCGGCCAAGCAGAGGATGAAGCGGTCCACCTTCGAGGAGCATCTCCGCAAAGCCGAGCTCAAGATACTCCAGGCGGTCAGGCCCTACGCCAGGCTCGCCTATGTGACTTCGAAGGGCGAAGACTAAGAGCTCACTGATAGGGCGACGGCTTGGTCGAGCCGATGTGGGGCCTTATCCTTGCCTCTATCATCTGCTTGGGCGCAGCTCCCACGAGCCCGTCCACCGGCTCCCCGTCCTTGAAGACCATTATCGTCGGGATCCCCTGGATTCCGAACTGCTGTGACGTCGCGGGGTTGTCGTCGACGTTGAGCTTCCCGAAGGTCGCCTTGCCAGCAAGCTCTCCCGCCAGTTCCTCGAGGACGGGGGACACCGCTCTGCACGGTCCGCACCAGGGAGCCCAGAAGTCGACCACGACAAGGGGATGGCTCGCAATCACGTTGCTGAAGTTCGCGTCGGTCAGCTCGACGGGCGTCCCTGACGGGGCGGGGGGCGCAGCCGGCTTGGACTGCTGCCTGAGCATCTCTTCGTACTTCTTCTGATTGATCTTTTGCACTTCGTCGTCGAAGGTCATTGACGAGGCCGGCTCGGCCCATGGATATAGGATTAGAGCCGGCGGATGCCGGCCCGGGATCGGCAGTGCCGTACTGGTGTATGAGACGTCGCGGCGAGGTAAGGTTTCATAGGAGAGGTGATGCCCGCTGCGTCGGTTTCCATTGGGCAGAATCCGCGAGAAGACCGGGATGGGGGTATGCGACTGCAGGCACCTGGCGGAGGCCCACGAGGTGCTGTTCCAGACGATATATGCGACGAAGCGGGGGAGATGCACCGTAGCAGGCTGCTCGTGTCAGGCGTACGCCAGGAATCCGAACTACCACGTGGTCAGCACTTGAAGTCCTGCCCGCGAGTCGGCGGCGAAATCGGCTCTTCGGTAGTAATTGAGTGGGGTCGGCCGGAT
>DAHVLU010000003.1:0-9659 GCA_027320175.1 Nitrososphaerota archaeon | reverse complement strand
TCCCGTTCTCTCAGGTTCTCTATCCCCGTCGTGGCTATGGCTTCGTCGACTCGCCGTTGTATCTCATCAGGGGGCATCATCAGGTTCTCTGGCCCGAAAGCAATCTCCTCTTCGACCGTGTAGTTCAGCACCTGCGTCTCCGGGTCTTGGAGGAGCGTGCCTACCATGGACGACAGCTTGGGGAGGGGCGTCTGCTTTACGACATTCCCATAGACCACGACCCCGCCCGGGTCGTTCCCCTTGAAGATGTGAGGTATCACGCCGTTGAAGCAGTTGACGAGGGTCGACTTACCGCCCCCAGACTTGCCTATCACCAGGGCCACTTCCCCCTCTGCCACGTGGAAGCTGTCGACTGTGAGGACTGGCTTGCCTACTCCGACGTAGTTGAAGACCAGGCCTTCGACGTCGACTGGATTCGCCATCGAGACCTCCGGCGAACCTGCTCCCGCCACGGAACACCGCCGCCCGGTGATGCGCTTAAGTCTTCCCGGCTGGTCTCCGACGAAACGCGGCATTTGAAAAGGAGCCTCTTCTTTTGACTTCACAAAACAGGACGGGAGGAGGTCTCTAACGACCTCCCCTTTCCTTCTTGCCTTCAGCCGACTCTCTGTTACTGGCCTACTGCTCTGGACACACGGTTCGCGATTATCCCGCCTATCGCACCCGCGGGGATACCGCTGATTATGAACCGTGTCAAGGTGGCGTAGATGGTCTCCCAGCTGACTTTGCTGCCGTTGATGAATGGTCCGAAGAACGCGCCGTAAATGATTGGGTCTGGGAATGCGAAGAAGAACCCGACGATGGCGCCCTCGACGATCATAAGCGCGAGGAGCTTACCCGACGAACCGCCGCTACCAGAGGTAGCTGTGGCTTCTGCCGAGGCCTTCATGGAGCTCTTGACTCCGAAGATGTTGCCGCCTGTCGCTGCGATTGTGAGGTCGAGGATGAGGCCGTAGGTAAGGCCTTCATAGATGAAGTACATCGGTTCGCCACCGAACCCGTAGTGGAAGATGTCGCTGAGGAACGAGTAGACGACGAAGGAAGTTATGCCCACGCCGACTTTCCTCACGAGAGCGGCGATCACCATCATGGTGATCAGCTGTCCGCCGATGTATCCGAGGTCTATGTATTGGCCTACAGAGCCTGGCAGGAAGCCGCCAAGGAAGGCGCCTATGAACCACTGCCAAACCACTGCGAACGCCACACCTATCCCTATGTAGACGAAGTCGAGTGTTGTGAAAGAGCCTAGTCCACCTGTTTTCTTGCCCAGGATGTATGCCACCACAAGGGCGATTACGAAATACCCTGCGACATACTCCCAAGGAATCTGGCCAACCTGGTTCAGCGAGCCGGCAATGCCGTTGAGACCCATGTTAGTGAGCCCGTCGTCATCGAGAAGTTCTAATAAACGTTCGCAGAATATCCTCAATAGAAGCTACGCTCTGCGTTATAATTAGATGAACAGGGGGAGAATGCTTAATAGAATTAGAAGGATAACCCGGCCTCGGATGTCCGAAACAGTCCTGAACGCTGCAGGGACTTCCGCAGCAGGGACCGTTGCCGGTGCACCAATGAGAACAGTGAAGATGCAGTATTTCGGGTATCTGTACATGTTCTTCGGCCTCTGCCTCCTGGTCTTCGGCAACTTGTTTGTCGAGTATCCAAAGGCGGGGCTAGGGAACTTCACCCCGGCCGCCAGCTTCAACACCACCAACGCCGGAATCCTTTCCGTCGTCGGGCTACTCGTCTTGGTCCTCGGGTACATGGACTACAGAGGCGCCAAGATGTCCTCGTTCAAGATCTACATCCCGGCCGTCGTCTTCATCCTGGGACTCGTCCTCATCCCACTCTACTCGTATTACGGCGCCTTCACCGGGCTGCTCGGCAACTCGTACAACCTGGCTGGAGCCAGCATGGGCGGGCTCCTCCTGGTCTTCGCCTCTCTGGGCGAAATCGTCCTGGCGCGGAAGAAACTGATGTAAGACTCGGTCGACGGAGCATCGTGGGGCCTGCGACGGCCCTACCTCGCTTTTTTCGTATTTTAGAGCCAGCGACCCTACTGTCCGGCCCTGCGCCGCACTTTTTTGCCGTACCTGGCGGCCAGCACCAATAGCACTAGCAACGCCACTGCGACCGCGCTCGTGAACGGGAGGCTCTGAAAGAACGGGGTGACCGTCGAGTTGGCTGACGTGTAGACCGCACCCCCCATCGACGAAAGGTCGCCGGCATACGACCCCTGCCTTGGGTATGGCAGGCCCGCAAGAGGCATCTGGGGGGCCACAGGGAAGGTGCTGCCGCTGCTGAGCACCACCGGTTGCCTGACCAGGGTGCCTCCGGCGTAGGTCTGGTTGAAGTTGAACATGTCAAGCGGGAGCCCCGAGTCGGCCACGAACGAGTTCAGGGCCGGGAGCCTCCAGTTGTAGTCGATGAACGCAAGCGTCGAAGCATGGTTCATCACCGTATGTGAGACGTAGTTCTCCTTCGCGTAGGGGGATATCACGAACAGCGGGACCCTGAACCCGAGCTGCACCCCGTCCACCACAGGGGGCGGGACGTGGTCGTAGTACCCTCCGCCCTCGTCGTAGGTGATGAGGATTGCCGTGGAGTTCCAGTACTGGCTCTGCATAACGCCGTTGACCACCCCCAGGAGCCAGTCCTGCCCCTCCGTCATGTTCGCTTCAGGGTGCTGGTCGATGCCAGAAGCACCGCCGCCCACCGGCATCACCCAGGACACAGCAGGGAGGGATCCCTGGCTCAGGGCGCCGTAGAACGAGGTGAAGCTCTGGATGTCAGACGAGTAGGCGCCGATGCCGTCGAAGTAGTTGAGCGGGAAGTTACCATTCGCGGGGTTGCTGACGTAGTACCCCCAGCTGACGCCGTATTTGCTCAGCTCGCCGAAGATCGACTGGTTGACCGGGACGTACGGAGGGGGCCCCGAGTCGTCAGATATCCCCGCGCCGTAGCCGGCCAGAGAATAGAGCCTGTTGGGGTTTGTCTCGCAGATGCAGCTGGCGAAGTACCTGTCGGCGATGGCGTACTGCTCGGCCCAGTCCCACTCCACGCCCAGCTGCCAGGAGCTGTAGTAGGTCATCGACTGGCTCCCGCTGTTGGCCGCGAAGCCGTCCATCTTCCCGTTGTTCCAGTCCAGGCTGTACACGCTCTCCACGGGGTTGGCGGTGGAGTAGGTCCCATTCGGGACCTGAGTGAGCTGGACCCCACTGGGCACGCCTAGGACGTCGTCAGGCGCCTGGATTGAGCTCATCAAAGACCCCGGCTGGCTCCGGTTCATCGTCGGGTAGAGCCCGAAGACGTTGTCGAAGCTGTGGTTCTCCATCATCACTACGACCACGTGCTTGATCGGCGTTGCCGTGCCTGCCGGCGAAGCGAAGGCCACGCCGCCGAGGATCTGGATGCTCAGGATCGCCAAGACGGCGGCCGCCCCGACCTTCGAGAGCCCGGGATGTCGAGCCAACGCCCTTCAACCGTGGCCGCCCGTGATTATACGGGTTGCCGGGGTCCTCCGGGTCGCCAGGGAATACATATCAGGTCTGAAGAGGAGGCCGCCCCTATGCTGCCCCCGGGAGCCGTCAGGCCGGACTACGCCGGGTACTGCCTCGCGAACGTCCCTTCCACCTTGGCTTCAGTCCTGGGGCACAGCGATCCGAGGCCCGCGCTGCCCAAGGACGCCTTCGGGGACCTTGACACTTCGGGCATCGAGAACGTGGTCCTGATACTCTGCGACGGTTTCGGCTACAACGAGTGGCAGAGGCAGAGCGACCACGGGTTCTTCGGGGCCCTCGCGGCCAAGGGGAGCGTCAGGCCAATCACCCCTGTGTTCCCGTCGACCACCGCTGCGAACCTTACCGCCCTGGCCACCGGGATGACCACACAGGAGCACGGGCTCCCCGAGTGGTACGTCTACATGGAGGAGGTGGGAGAGATCATCATCACCCTCCCCTTCGTCAAGGTCGGGGACTCGGGGAGGGACACACTGGTCGGGACGATGAACCCGCGCTCCCTCTTCGACGGGACCACGATCTATGAGCGCATGAAGAGCTCGGGGATCAGCAGCACTTCTTTCACCAGCCGGGGGCTCGCAAACACCGCCTACTCGAACGTCTCCAGGGCAGGGAGCGAGGTCAGCGGCTACAACACCGCCTCCGACCTGAGCGTCTCGCTCAGGACATTCGTGGAGAGGGCCAGGGGCCTGAACTACATCTACGCCTACTGGAGCTACGTCGACACGATAGAGCACATCTACGGTCCGGGGACCGACGAGGCCCTGGTGGAGGGCTCGCTGATATCGCACGCGCTGTACGAGGGCTTCCTCTCCAAGCTCGACAGGAAAGCGGCCAAGAAGACCATGGTCGTCGTGACCGCGGACCACGGCCAGCTGCAGGTGGACTCGACGAAGACGCTCTACATGAACCGGCTCTCGAAGCTGGCGAAGAGCTTCCGGAAGACTCCCGAAGGGAAGGTCATCCGGCCCTGGGGGAGCGCCAGAGACTCCTTCCTTTCCATCGAAGAGGACAGGCTCGACGAGACGACGGCCTATCTTCAGAAGAAGTTCAAGGCGGTGGCGACGGTCATCAAGACCGAGGACGCCATCGAAGCCGGGCTGTTCGGGATCAACAAGCCCACCAGGAAGTTCAGGCGCAGGGTCGGCAACCTGATGGTGCTCCCTCACGGCAACAGGACGGTGTGGTACAGGTACGTCGAAGAGCGCAAGCTGAACCTCAGCGGCCACCACGGGGGCCTGACCGAGTCGGAGATGACGATCCCCCTTGCGGCGGCGAGGGCGTCGGACCTCCAGTAGGCCCTACCGAGAGACGAGGGCCCGGGCGTCGACGGCGAGGACCGAGCCTCTCGTCGCGATCAGCGGGTTCACTTCGATTTCCTCGATGGACGAATTCTCCACCATGATCTTGGAGAACTTCGAGACGGCCTCGCAGAGCCGTTCCATGGAGGCGCCGGGCCCTCCCCTGTAGCCGCGGAGTATCTTCTCGAGGCTCGTCCCCTCCAGCATCGCCCTCACCTCGGACGGGGCGACGGGAGCGACCGCGATGGAGACGTCTCTGGAGAGCTCGACGTAGGTCCCGCCGAGCCCGACCGCCACCGTAGGGCCGAAAGCCGGGTCTCTTCTGGCTCCGAGGATCAGCTCGACCCCCTTCCCGACCATCTCCTGCACGAGCACCCCGTCGAACTTCGCACGCGTCCTGTCAGCGACCGCTTTCAGCTTGGCAAACTGCTCGCGGGCTTCGTCCGACGTCTTCACGCCCAGCACGACCCCTCCGACGT
This sequence comes from Nitrososphaerota archaeon, assembly GCA_027320175.1. GTDB lineage: Archaea > Thermoproteota > Nitrososphaeria > Nitrososphaerales > Gagatemarchaeaceae > UBA183. The sequence continues at coordinate 4,361 of DAHVLU010000003.1, read as the reverse complement.
CTGTCTTGTGGGGCAGGTCCTTCGACAGGAGCTTGCAGGCTACGGGATATCTGACCCTGCCGAGCATCGCGAAATCCGTGGGCGTCCGAAGAAGGATCGACCTGGGCTCCTGCAGGCCGTATCCCTTGAGCAGGCCCGAGAGTTCCTGGTGGGCGAGCTGCCCGCTCTTCCACGACGACCGCCGAACCCTGACCCTGGCCCTGGGGGACTCTTCCACCCGCTTCTTCAGACTGGAGTAGAACCACAGGGACGCCAGCGCGCGGACTGCCCTCTCGGGGGTGGGGAAGCTTGGGATGTCGTTCCGCATGAAGACAGTATGAAGCTCGGAAGCGAGCTCGGCCCTGCCGACGACGCACATGCAGACGGGCTTACTGGTGCCCGCCGCGACCTCGACGAGCCTGCTCGCGACGTCAGGGTCGATCGAAGGGGTCTGGTGCGTCGGCAGGACGAGGACGAGGTCGTACTGAGGAAGTGCGGCGACTTCCCTGACGACCTTCACGAAGTCCTCCGTCGTGGCCGTCGCCGTGAGGTCGACCGGGTTGCCGAAGGAAGCGTTGGAGGCGAAGCCCGAGTCGGCGAACTCGGCGCGGATGCGCCCCGCAACCCCCTCCGCCGGCGGCTCGACCCGCAGGCCCGACCTGTTGGCCTCGTCGGCGGCTATGGCCCCCACCCCGCCTGCGTTGGTCACTATGGCGAGCCTGTTCCCTGATGGCGGCAGCATCGAAAGCGAGATCGAAAAGTCGACCAGCTCCTGGAAGGTCTGCGCTTCGACCACCCCAGACTGTCGGAATGCGGCGCGGTAGACGTCGTAGTCTCCGACCAGGGACGCAGTGTGCGTCAGAGCGGCCCTCGCCCCGCTCCCGGTCTTCCCTACCTTCAGGGCGACGATGGGCTTCTTCCTTGAGATGCGGCGCGCAGCGTCCATGAACTTCCTCCCTTCGCGCACCCCCTCGACGTAGACCGCGATCACCTTCGTGTCCGGGTCGCCGCCGAAGTACTCGACGACGTCTTCCACCGACACATCGACCTGGTTGCCCGTCCCCACCAGCGCCCTGATCCCAACCTCGTTGGCAGCGAGCTCTTCGACTATGGCCTGCCCCAGGTGCCCGCTCTGGGTCACGATGACAACGTCGCCCTTGAGGGGCCTGAGAAGAGATGCGACGCTCCTTCCGTCAGGGAGCTGCTTGGTAGGGCGGAGAAACAGCGAGTCGACCCCCGAATACGGGTCGACCACGCCTATCGTATTGGGGCCGATGATCCTCATGCCGCGCCTGGCTGCGATTCTTGCCATCCTCGCTTCGGCGTCCTTCCTCCCGGTCTCAGCGTAGCCGCTCGTCACTATGATTGCTGCCTTCACTCCGCCTGCCGCAGCCGAGTCTATCAGGGCCTCCGTCTGTGACTCGGGGACCGCCACGATCAGGAGCTCGGGAACCTCGGGCAGAGACCCGACCGAAGGGTAGGCTCGCATGGTCCCGATGAACTCGTGGCTCGGGTTCAGAGCATAGACCGAAGCTTTGAGCAGGCCCTTGGCCCTGTTCTCCATGAGGTTCTGGAAGATGATGGACCCGAGCTTGTCAGGGTCGGTGGACACGCCTGCCACGGCGACGCTGCGCGGCTCGAAGAAGCTCTTCATGCGGACGCGCGCCCCCGGCATTCCCGCCCACCGCGGCGGGTTCGGCTTGTAAGCCTTTGAGGGTCAGATGGCGCCGCCGCTCGCGAGCCCAACCCTTACGCCCGACGCGCGCAGAGCCCTCACGAACGCCCTGACCACCGACGCCGGTTCGATGGGCCCCGTCCACTGGCTGATGTTGGCCACGGGCGGACAGCCTGGAGGGGGTATGCACAACCTGTTGAGCGATTCCAGGTCGGAGTCGATCAGGAGCGTGCCGTGGACCAGGCGGACCTTCGGCGTCGATCTCGCCGCCATGCCCGAGACCTTGAAGCCCTGGACGTCGATCCGGTTCGGGGGCGCGAACTGCGCCTGGACCCCCAGCTCCGCCAGGGCCCCGACCACGTGCCTGGAGGCGTCTTCGAACATCTGGGTCGGGGACAGCAGCCGCCCAGTGTTCCTCAGGAAGAAGCTCCAGTTCAGGTTGCCCAGGTCGTGATACACGACGCCCCCGCCGGTGGCTCTCTCGATGACCTCGACCCCCATCTTCTTTGCGAGGGCCTCATGATACCAGCCATACTTCGGGTTCTTTGCCTTCCCTCTCACCAGGCATTTCGAATCGATCCAGAAGCGGACGAGCTCGGGGAGCTCCCCCGACTCCACGCGCCTGAAGAGGCCCTCCTCCCGCTTCAGGTTCTTCGCGGGGTCTCTGCTCCTGTCGACGTGCATCTGCAGGGTCTTGCCTTTCATCTGATCGCTTTCGTCCGACTCCGGAGAAACCCTCGCGGCTCCCACGCTGACAGCTTTGGGCTCGGCCCTGTCGAGGCCGACCTCTGGCTCGTCTGGCACTGCGCGTGTGAAGCTGCGACGGCTCTTTGTAGTTTGTGGGCTGACCACAGAAGGCCGCCCGCTGAGATCCCCGGTGGGGTTCGACAGCCCCGGCGCAAGGGCTACCCTCTTAGGGGGCCATCGGCTGGCTCTATGCGATGAAGAGCGCGATCAATTGGCTGCTCGAGCCATCCCAGCCAGCGGTCCGCTACCTGGCGATGAGGGACCTCGCCGAGAAGACTAGTGCCGGCGACCTCGAGGACGCAGAGGAGGCGGTCGCATCCAGAGGGTGGGCGGCCGACATTCTGTCGCGACAGAAGCCCGAAGGCAACTGGCTCGACAAGGAGGAGAACCTCTACAGGCCAAAGTACATCTCGACCAACTGGATGCTCCTCGCGCTTTCCGACCTTGGGGTGACGAAGGAAGACCCCCGCGTCGCCAGGGCGTGCTCGCTGTGGATGGACGCCTATTCCAGGCCGGACGGCGGCTTCGACACGCCCGGCGGGGAGGCCAGCGAGCACTGTCTCACGGGAAACACAGCTAGGGCCCTCATCAAGTTCGGCTATGTGGACGAACCGAGGGTGAGAAGCGCCTTCGACTTCCTCGTGAAGACCCAGAAGACCAACGGCGGCTGGCACTGCTCGGGGAAGAACGGGACGATCGACGCCTGGGAGGGGCTGAGCGCCTTCGCTGTCTATCCCAGACAGAAGTGGTCCAGGAGCATGAAGGCGGCCGTGGAGCGCGGATGCGAGTTCTACCTCGAACGCAGGCTCTTCAGGCAGGGAGCCCGCTACGACCCCTGGTTCCGTTTCCACTTCCCATACCACTACTACTACGACGTCCTCGTGGGCCTGGAGTTCATGACCGCCCTCGGCTACGCCGGCGACGAGCGGATGGGGCCAGCCCTCTCTCTTCTTAGGAAGAAGCGGCGAAAGGACGGCCGCTGGAACCTCGATGCGGTGCACCCGGACTACAACAACGGCGGGAAGTGGCCCCGGTGGTGGAAGCAGTACAAGAGCAGGTTCCGCCCCTTCGCCCTCGAGCAGGTCGGCAGCCCGAGCAAGATGATAACCCTCAGGGCCATGACCGTCCTGAAGAGGGTCGAGTCGGGCTCCTGACTCCGCGGCGGGCAGATCCAGCGGTCCTGACGGGGTCTACTGTGTCGCCCGAGCGCCGGTCTTCACGCCGACGTTCTTCAGGAACTTCTCGAACGCCTCTTCCGAGATCCACTCAACCTTGAGGTACTGGGTGACCCGCTCCTCGTCCATCCCGATCCTCCGCGCCTCCTTGACGGCCACCCTGTAGGCTTCGATCTCTGTCGGCCTGTCGACGTATTCGTATTTCTTGTCCCAGAGCTCCTTCCCCTCCCTGTGCTGCCGGATATGCACCAGCTCGTGTATCACATCGAGATAGACGTCGACCTCGTTCCCCTCCCTGAGGTACTTGGCGTTCACCACGATGGACCCCTTGTCGTCGTTTATCCTCATGTACCCCCGGTCGTCGACTACGTCGACAGACAGGTCGCCGAGGACTTCCTTCGTCTTTCTCCCGAAGATGGTCTTGACCGCCCCGACGCGCTCGAACCCGCCGAACACCATCGTGAAGGGGTGCGCGCCGACCGGCACCTTCCTCTCTATGCAGACGCCCAGGTCCACTCTGAAAACCGCGCTCCGTTCTTCATTTTAGTCTTTTTTCGAGGATCAGCTTCTCGTACATCACTTCGAACCCGTTGTCCAAGTAAAGCTGGGTCGCTCCCTCCGACGCGAGAGACTGGAGGATGAGCGTTCTCCTCTCCGACGCGGCCATCCGGCCCGCCTTCGCGAGCAGGGACGTCGCAACTCCCCGCTTCCTGTACTCTGGGACGGTCCCCACGCAGTAGACCCCCATCAACCCCGGCGTCCTGAAGAGGGCGAGCACCCCCGCC
>DAHVLU010000008.1:0-1854 GCA_027320175.1 Nitrososphaerota archaeon | reverse complement strand
CCTGGATTTCCCTCGTCGAATGCCCTACAGCGTAGACCGTCGTTCCTTTCAAGGCCTGCCGGCCACCGGTTTCCCGACGAGCGTCCCTCGTCCCCAATGGTCCTTCTCCAGCCCCTGGGGGAGCCAGGAGCTCCCTTATGCCCTCCCCCAAAGCCCTTCGGGACGTCGAGATTACACGGGTGTGGCGAGATCTGCCCCGAAGTCCTTTGGCGCACATCTTATAGAACCGAAGCGGCGCGGTCCCAATCCTATGAAAGCGAGGTCGAGCTATGGAAAAGTCGCGCCCGGCGTCCGCGAGGCGATGTTAGGCCTTGAGAAATACGTCGAATCCAGCGGCCTAGGACCTGGGCTCCTGAGCCTGATCATCGAATCCGAAGGCATAGCTCAAATGGCATCGACTGATGCCAAGTCCTTCAACTTCTCGCCCAGTTTCGCGGCAACTTCACTGAATGGCGACGAGCGAAGCTCGTACCTTGTTCCTTGTAGGATCTTCGGGGAGCTTCTCTTTGCGAGGCAGAGGCGATGTGGATATCTCCTCTTTAGACCACGCGTGACGAACCACTTCCCCCACCAGATGCCGCCGCTCAGATGAACCGTGAGCGGTAGCTCGGGCGCCTCGGCTTTCAGGGGGGCGGATTGACCACGGCCCTGATTTTCGCCCCGAAAGGACGGAAGTTCTCCGGGAAGTTGAGGGGCTCGATGCTGTGCACACAGTACTGGGGCGAGGGTCCCAGGACCATCTGCCTCCGCCAGAGGTCTGACTTCGTCTCCCCCAGCAACTCCTTCACCTCCTCATAGTACGACTGGTAGGGTATCCCCACGGTCTTCTCGATCCATGTGGCATATCTGGCCTCGCGTAAAGGAATGCTCCCCAGCACCCGTTCGAAGACCCCGCCGGCGCCCTTCAGATAGTCCCCGGCCACCGAGTCGTGGAAGCGCTTGGTACTGCCTGCGACGGCGGCGTCGTTGAGAGAGCCAAGAGCCGAGAAGTCTTCCACTAGGTACCAGTCCTCGAAGAGCGGGGAGTCTCGAGGGCCCCATGGGAGAGAGTCCACGCGGTAGGACAGGAGGTCGGCGACCAGGTCAGGCCTTCCGGCCCTCAGGGATGACTGGAAGGAACCCAGCTTCCTCTTGTACACGCCCACTGTAACGCCCGGGCGGGGCCAGTGCCAGAACACGTAGGCAAGATCAGTGGCCATGGCGACGGTGCACCTTCCGAATACCATTCGATTAACGCTTCGGCCGAATCGTAGGCAAGGGCGGCCGTCGAAAAGGGCGGAGATTTCCGTTAATGCCGCGCTCGAGCTCCCAGGCGCGTAGAGGGTTCGTTGCGCCTCTGCCGAGAATACCTCATCCTGGGGCTGGGGGTGGGTACCGGACAGGCTGCACTGGTCGCCGAGGCTTGCGACTGCGACTGCCTTGAGAAATCAATATGCTGGGAGAGACGATATCTTCAGTACCCTCTTCCCGAATCTGACTTCTTTGAGGGACAACAGAGACTTGTCCATCGTCACGAAGCCCTTGACTCCGTTGGATGACAGGTAAGAAGCCAAGATGAGCGCGTCTCTGCCTCCCAGCGAATGCTTGAGGGCAAGCTTCAGGCCGCGCTCGGCGATAGCAGGGCCAATCGGCAGGCAAGTTGCGAGGTCCATGTAGTCTAACAGAGCCTTGACCGTGTCCGCCGGGCTCCTTCTCAGTTTGAAGACGCAGGCATGATAGGTCTCGTGAATAACTGTCGGGTTGACCGCGTGGCTTTCCCGCGCCAGCGCCCTGGTGCGTTCATGGTCGGGGTGTTCGGGGACCAGGTACGCGACCAGAACGTTGGAATCTATCCCCAGATTGCCTTGATCTCTT
>DAHVLU010000014.1:0-8599 GCA_027320175.1 Nitrososphaerota archaeon | reverse complement strand
TGTGCAGCGTACGTCGCAGAGAAAATTGGGGGTGAACGAATGGCAAGATGTTCGGTCTGCAAGGGTCACGCTGTTGCTTCATGTGCGGAGTGCGGAGTCCAAGTGTGTATGTCGCATTCTACTACCATCTTCGATGAAACTAGCAGGGCTATGAAGACCTACTGCGGCAACTGCACGGCAAAGAGGATGCCGCTCTGGGTAGCACGGAGAAGGTAGCTCTCTAGGCGGGGTCGCGCCTACGGCCTGACTGTGAAGTGGAGCCTTCTGTTGCTCTTCCCTTTGTTCTCGGTTCCCAGGCTCATCACAGTCCCGACTTCTTTCGTGTTTGCCACATGGACTCCGCCGTCCGCCTGGGTGTCGGCGTCGCCGATCTTCACTATCCGCAGCTCAGCGAGCGTGGGCGGCATGGCGTTCGCGAGCTTCACGAAGCCCGGGTTCGACAGGGCTTCCTCCCTCTTCATGAAGAAGGTAGTGACCTCGAGCCCTCTCCCCGCCTCCCGGTTCACCCTGTCGACGTAGGCCGACATCTTCTCCTTGTCGAAGTTCTCCAGGTTGAAATCTACCCGAGACTCGTCCGGGCTGATCTGGTTTCCCGTTATGAGCGCCCCTGTCTCCGAGTTCACCACAGCGCTCAGCAGGTGGGCGGCCGTGTGCATCCTCATGATCCTGTGCCTCTTCTCCCAGTCGAGGACGCCGTGGACATGCTGTCCCGGCGCCCAGCTCCCCTCCCCCCTCATGACGTGGATTATCTCGTCGCCCTCCTTTACGACCTCGGCCACTTCGACGCTGTCGATGGTTCCTACATCTGATACGAGCCCTCCTCCCCTCGGATTGAACGCCGTCTGGTCGAGTACGAGTCTGGAGGCATCCGCCGAGACGACCCGGGCATCGAACTCCTTCAGATACATGTCCTCCCAGAACAGCTTCCTCGTCATCGGCAATTCGTCCATTGCTCCGCGCTTTAAGAATGCGCGGGGCCCCTTGCTCAGAACTTCGTGATCTTGGTCTGGGTGAGCTCCCTCGAGAATAGGACGCTCTCCCTCGTCCACTTCGACCTTCCGATCCTCATCTTCGAGAGCGCCGAGCCGAGGGCGCCAGCGAACGTGTCGTGTCTTTCGAAGGGCTGCTTCATCAGCTGCCTTATGCTCTCCCTGACGTTCCAGACCCCGAGGGGCATGATGAAACCGGGATACGTCTCCCGGAGCACCACCGCCGCAGCCTGCCTCCTCTCCCTGTCCAGGGCTTCGGTGACCGCGAGGCGGGTCGAGTAGTAGCACCCCCCGACCCTGGCGTACTTCGTCCTCCCAAAGTACTCCTCGTAGTCCCCGATCATATACGGAGTGGTGGTGAACTGGTTCCAGGTCGTATTGGGGAACCAGGCTTCTATCCACTCGAACCTCCACGGCTCGGGGAGGAGCATCGCGACGTACTGGTTGTCGTAGACCCCGAAGCTGTACACCCTGTACTCGTCGATGGTCGGATGGTGTTTGACCTTCTCTACCAGCTCCTGGCTGATGGCGCTGTCAACCGCCGTTATGCTCCATCTCGTCGGGACTATCCTGCGTCTCGGCCCGGCCCCGAACATCCCGAGCGAGAACGCCTTCTGAATCCGCGTGACCAGGACCCCCTTCCTGTAGAGGTCGCCCACAGCCCCCGCGGCGTCCAGGTCCCGGTCGTAGTAGGCCGTCTGGACCCTCCGGTCGACGGAGGGGTTGTCGATTCGGAAGTGGTCGAGGGGCCCCGAAGGGCCGTAGGGCTGGGTGTCTTCGCTGAGCGTGAGTATCTTGCGCGGGGCCTTCGTCAGCTTCAGCTCGGTGTCCACAGGCCTCGACGCCATCGCCAGCTCCTGCAGGGAGGCGAGCATCCGCCCCGGGTCCCTGGCGTCCTCCACCTTGGCCCTCGAGTTCCCCCTCACGAGCGAATACCGGTAGCCGACGATCTGTTCCACCGGCCGTCCAAGCCACTCTTCCGGCGTGTCCAGGATCGCAGTGTCGCCGAACTGCGGCGGGACCATCGGACCGATGGAGACCTTGGGGTACCCCAGCCTTCCGACGAACACCCCTGGCGGCGAGGAGCCCTGGATTTCGCTTGTCTCCAGGGCGTCACCCTGCTTCGCCATCGCCTGGGCCTTCACTATGATGGGGCACCTCGGCTTCCCGCAGAGCAGCTTCGCCCCTCGGCACGCGAGGCACATCCACGCAGGCGGTGTCTCCACTACCTCGATGGACCTGGCGACGTCGTCCTCGAGGCCGGTCACCGAGGCCTCCATCACGTTGGACAGCCACGTTATCTTCCGCGGCACGGGCCTTCCGGCCCCCTTCAGCTCTTAAACTCGGTGCCGGCAGGCGACTCAGGGCGCCGCGATCGACGACTCGTCTCCGGACTTCACGACCCGGAATATCTGGTCCGCGAAGCTCTCGAGCTCCTTGTCATGGGACACTATGATCACCTGGGGGCAGGCTACTTCGTCCAACACTTCTCGGACGCTCCCCAGCTGCTCCCTGCTGAACCCATCGGTAGGCTCGTCGAGGATGAGCAGGTTCGACTTCATCCCCGCCGAAACCCGCTGGGCGAGGACGTTGAGGGCGAGGCGATAGGCGAGGGCCACGCTGGTCCGCTCCCCCCCGCTCAGGTATTTCACATCCTGCTCATACCCGCCCTGCGTCACAGTGGGGGTGAAGTCCTCGTCGACGCTGACCTCCTTCTCGGGGTCGGCGACAAGCATCGCGAACCACCGCTTGAACATCGAGTCGAACTCCTGGTTGATCGTGGCGAGCACCGACTTCTCAATAGTCCTGACCGTCGGCACGAAGTAGTCCGTGAGCCAGATCTCCCTCTCTTTCAGCTTCCTCCCCCTGTTCGAGGCGTCTTCCTTGGCCACTATCTGGATGGCGATCTCCGTCTGCCTCTTCTGGACCCCTTCGAGCCTCTCCTTCGCCTTTACGAGGCCCTCCCTCACCCGCCGGAGGATTACCTCGGTCTGGTCGAGCTTCTTCTCCGTGACCTTCTTCTGCTGCACCACCCCCTCCAGAACCTTCGTCTGCACGCCGATCTGCTTCAGGCTGTCTTTGGCGAAGGCGACCCTCTTCTCGAGCTTCTTCATCGCGACCTCCTTCCTGTCCACTTCGTCCTTCAGGCGAGACGCCTCCGACCTGCCCGCGGCGAGCTCCTTCCTCGCCTCCTGGAACTCCACCGTCTCCTCGACCTTCTTTCTTAGCCCCTCGAGCTCAGACTCGGCCTCGGCGAGCTCCTTGTTGATGTGTTCCCTCTCAGCCTCCTTCCTTGACCGCTTCTCGTCGAAGTCGTGCGCCTCGACCGGCCGCTCGCACACCGGGCAGACTCCCTCCTCGGTCATCGACCGATACTCTGACAGCTTGCCTTCGGTCGCTCCCTTCAGCCCTTCAAGCTTCTTCACCCTGGCGTCCAGGCTCCGCTCCCTCCGCTTGAGCTCAGCCAGGGGGATCGTGGTCGGCGCCTTCCTGCTGCCGGCTTCATCGACGGCTGCCTCTGTCTTCTTCAGCCTCCCCTGGAGGTCCTTGATTTCGCCGGCCAGTTCGGCCGCATCTTTCGAGGCCTCCGACCCGAGCCGCTCGTAGTACTCCCTCTCTGTCTTGGTGCTCTGAAGGTCCAGCTCGCGCTTCTGCGCCTCCCCCAGCTCTGCCTTGAGTGCCCGTGCCTGCTCCTCCCCCTTCTCCTCCTCGGCCTCGAACCCCGCCAGCTCGCCCCTGTGCCTCTCCTCTTCCTGCAGCAGTCGCTCGGTCTGGGCCCTGAGGTCCTCCACTCCCATCGACATCCCTTCGAGCTTGGCCGCTTCGAGTCGCAGGGCGCGCGCCGCTTCCTCGGCGTTGCTGGTCGCGGTCTTGTAGTCCTCTACTCTGAACGCCCGCCTGAGTATCTGGAGCCTCTGGTCAGGGGCCAGCACCAGTATGCTCTTCATCTCTTCCTGAGGGGTGTACACGGCGTACCTGTAGATCCAGCTTTGGGCCTTGGGGTCAGGCGCCTCGTTGAACTCGAGGACCTCCAACACCTTCTCTTTGAGCTCGCTGGGGGAGAGGTTCAGGTTCTCCGCCGGGGTCCTGAGCTCCCCGTCTACTTGCTGCACGCGCCCGGCCCTCCTCTGAAGCCTCCGCTTCACCTCGTACTCCGAGCCGTCCACATCGAAGACCATCCGCACCTCCCCCTCGTCCGCACCCAGCTTGAGCATGGCGTTCCCCGACTCCGACCCAAGGCCGAACAACGCAAACTCGACCCCCATCAGCACGCTGGACTTGCCCGATCCGATGTCCCCTTCGAGCAGCGTCCTGCCCTCGGGGAACCGGACGACGGAGTGCCCGTGGCTCCTGAAGTTCCTCAGCTCGAGCTCCCGTATGATCAATCCTTCCCCTCACCTCTCTCCAGGGCGGCTATCCCCTCCCTGACCATCCTTACCGCATAGTCCTTCTTCGCCTCCCCGAGCTTGGAAGGCTGGCGCCACAGCCTGAGCAGCTCGAGCCCCCTCTGGGCTCCGTCCCTGCCGCGGAGGTGCTCGTCCCCGACTTTCACCTTGGACGCCTCCCCTTCGAAGAGCTGCTTCTCTATCGAGGCAGGCTCTTCTCCTGAAAAGACTGGTCCAGCCGCCTCCCTCGACTTCAGCCCGCTCCTGTTCAGGTAGACGTGGACCGCGCCCCGCTCGGCCAGGTTCGTCCTGATTCCGGCGAGTCCCACATCGGAGACCTTCCCACCTGCGAGCTCTCCGTGCGCCTTGACGACCACCAGCTTCCCCTCCACGTCCACCTTGCCCAGGTCGTCTGCTACCAGGCTCCCCGCCTCCGGGGCGCCCTTGCCGGTCAGGTCGTATTCCCTGAAGACCCCCTTGAACGCGTCGACGGGGACGAAGGTCTTGCTGGAGACGTGCTCTCCGAACTCGACCACATAGAAGCCCCGCTTCTCGCCCTTGGCCGTGGCTTCGAGGTCTCGCCCATACCCCGTGAACAGGGGCCCCGGGAACACGATGTTCCGGTGGCCTGGGAGGTCGAACTCCCCCCTCTCATGGATATGCCCCCCGGCGTAGTAGTCGAACCCCTTCGGGAGCAGGTCCGCATCCACGGTCTCCATGGCGCCAAGATACTCCGGCTTCAGCTGCGTGAGCCCGCTGTGGAACGCGAAGACCCTGAACCCCTGCTCCTGCTCGAGGGAGGGTCTGTCCAGCACGTCGAAGTAGCGGCTTTCAAGCCCGATCTTCCGGGCAGACATCCCGACGATCTTTGCCCCGGTCTTCTCGTCGACCGTCACCCCGAGCCTGAGCGAGTCTCCTTCGAAGCTCGGCTTGAACACGTTGTTCACCACCCCGGCCGTGTTGAGGATGTCGATGACCGAGGTCCCGTTGGGGGTGTAGTCATGGCTCCCATAGATGGCGTAGATCGGAATCCCCTGCCTTTGGAGCTCCATCATGCTCTTCAGCGCAGAGTTGACAACACCCAGGTCAGGGATCCCCACGTGGAAGAGGTCCCCGCACACGAGGACGAAGTCAACGCCGATCTCCGCGCACTTCTTCATGGCCGCGTCGAAGGTCTGAAGCTCCAGCTTCTGCAGGCTGGGCTCCCTGTGGGCGCCCAGGTGTGCGTCCGCAAGGTGGGCGAATCTGTGCAACATCGAGCGCTCTCCGGCGGTCGTTTTATGCATGTTTCGGGTAGACGCCCGCTGAAGAGGCCCCCAGCGGAAGGGTCTCCCCCTCCGCCGAGGAATCCGACTCGTGCCGGCCGTAGTCCTCCTTTTTCGTGGATTGTGTCGAACAGAACCCCCGTTAAATGGCCCCGGACGCTCCTCGTAAGGAGGCCGGACGAGAGTGCCACGGAAGCGGGCCGCCTACGGCTCGTTCACCAACGGTGAGAGGATGTGGGAGACGTACCTGAAGGTGACCGGCTGGAAGAGCGAGTACAAGAGCGTCCAAAGGCTCCTGAACCACCTCGCCCGGAGGATAAGGAGCGAGGGGAGCAGAGAGTGCTACCTCAGCTGGCTCTACAGGTACTGCAGGAAGGTCGGGAAGGGCCCTGAGGAGGTGGTGGGTTCCGAGCCGCTGTGGATCAGGGAGAGCATGCAGGACTTCGTGGACGACGCCGGCGCCAAGACAAGCGAGACTGGGAACCTGGCCAGGGCCGCCCTCACAGCCTTCCTGAAGTCCAACGGGTTCGACGGGAGCGAAAAGAACGCCGTCAGGATCAAGGGGTTCTTCACGCCGGCGCGCAAGACCATCGAGATGACGGACTACGTCCCCACCAGGGAGGAGATCCACCGGATGGCCGGGACCGGGAGGGTCAACAACCTGCGCGACAGGGCGGCGATACTGGTCCTACTCAACTCCGGGCTCCGCCAGGGGACGCTGAGGGGGCTCAGGTACGGGGACATCAGGCAGGAGCTGGAGGGAGGGGTGCTCCCCCTGAAGATCCCGGTCTACCCCGAGATGAAGAAGGTAGTGCCCGAGGCGTGCAAGGGGAACGTCCCCTACTACACCTTCATCGGCCAGGAGGCCGTGGACGCGCTGAAGGCGCACCTCCAGGAGCTCGAGGCGAAGGTCGGGAGGCTCGACGACGGGATCCCGATCTTCAACGGGTGGAAGCGCAACAGGTTCCTCAGGGAGGCGAGGCACCCCATGGGGAGGTCGGCGATGGACTCCCTGGTGAAGAAGGCGGCGGAGCGGGCCGGGATAGAGAGGTGGAGGGATGTCCACCCCCACTGCCTGCGCAAGGCCTTCGAAAGCGTCCTGAGGGACGAGAACAGCGACGGGAGGCGGCTGGACGTCAAGACCCAGGAGTTCCTGATGGGGCACATACTCCCGGGGAGCCAGGAGAACTACTACGACAGGAGCAAGGCGGACTGGCTCAGGAAGGAGTACGCGAAGCTGAACTTCACGTCGTCCCCGTCGCTCGGCAGGGGGGACGTACTCGCGGCCATACGGAGGGAGATGCTGGCGACAAGGTACTCCGAAGAGGAGCTGGCGAAGATGGGGAGCCTCTCGCTCCTCACGACGGAGCAGTTCGTCGACGTCCTTAACAGGAGATCCCAGGGGCAGAACGGGAACGGCTGGAAGCAGAAGGTCGTCGAGGCGGGGGCGGTCAGGGGGATGGTCGAGGAGGGGTGGGAGTACGTCGCCCAGCTTCCCGACGGAAGCGTGGTGGTGCGGTCAAGGCCCTAGCTCCGAAGCGAGGAGCCTGTCGAAGACCTCGAACTTGGCGAGGGCCTCGGGGACGGGGAGAGCGTCCTTCTCGGAGATGATGACGCTCCTTGTGGGGCTGCCGGGGGGAAGGAGGCGGCGGACGACTTCCTTGAGCTTGGCGAGGGAGACGGGTTCGTTGCCCAGGTCCCGGGGAGGGGCGGTTTGCATGGAAGGTTCGTGGCTTTCGGCTTTTAACGCGAATCAGGTTTGACTACATGCGTATACGGGCAAATGGACTTCAGAGGGCAGCAGGGTCGTTCAGCCCGAGCTATCTCGCCAGCCCCTTGTATGTTGGGGCCCTGGGTGGGATGCGAGTCCACATATGTGGGTTCAAATCCTTCACAAACCATTCCCTAACACCGCGTAACTGTCTGCAGCTGCGGCTTAGGGCGGACGCGCGGACATGTTTAGCCCTCTTGAAACTAGCAGGACCTCAGATGCGCACTTGAGTTTCCCGAATATTCCAGCTTGATGGTAGGTTATCTGCGCGCAGTCTAGATGGATGATTGCGAAGTAGGTCCACTTCTTCTCCCACCTTGTCAGTAGACGCCTGAACCTGTTCACCAGGAGTTCGTCCTCTCGATGACCCATCTTCTTGCTCGATAGCCGGTATCTTCTTCCTCTTGAATTGGTCCACGCCTCCCTCTCGATGTGGGCGGATTATCCCCACTCCGCGACCAGGTCGTCGACCTCGGGGAAATCTTATCCCTTGTCCAGGCACATATAATGTGGATGCTATTTAGTTGGCTTGGGCCTATCGGTCATGGTTTTCTCAAGTGTCGGCTCTGAAAGCTTCATGTCATGTCGGTCGGCGCCAGCGACGGCCACCGCGAAAGATATTTCGTTCCCTTCTATCAGGAGTTCCTCTTCGTGTCGATTTGGCCCTGTCCATCGGGTTGGGCCCCGTCCCTTCTCCACCGAGAGGCGTCTTCGTAATCGACCTGTCCACGGCCTGCCATTCTTGGTCGACCCCCTTTTCGTCATACCCGACGAACCCTTCCCTCCTAATCCTCTCGAAGGCTCCGGCCCTGAGCCAGTACTCGAACCTATCGTGGACTATGCTTTCAGCTCCAAGAGACTTCGGGAGCGCCTTCCACTGGCACCCGGTCCTCAGGACGTAGAAGATCCCATTCATGCTCTTTATGTCGTCCATCCTTGGGGCGACCGGCTTACCTTCCTCTTGTGCTTAGGTGGAGGCGGAAGGAGAACCTGTACCCTCTTCCAGAGCTCGTCGGGGACCAGATATTTCTCGTCGATACCGAAATTCTCCTCATCATCTGCTGCCTGCGCTGGTACAGCAACATGTGACTGTAGTTGTCCCGTGGAGGGCTAAGATGAAGGTGGAAATCGACACTTCTGTGGGACAGGACAAAGGACGTCACCGTGGTCGTCGACTCGACGGGCCTC
>DAHVLU010000004.1:0-28886 GCA_027320175.1 Nitrososphaerota archaeon | reverse complement strand
TAGCTCTTGGGGATCCGCGTCTTCTCGGCGACCTCGATGACGGTGCCGGGGTACGTATGGACGAACAGCCTGGCCCTGCCCTCCAGGTAGAGCGGGGTCGCCGTCACGCTCAGCATCGCCACATGGACCAGGTCCGGCCTCCCCCTCTTCTCCGAGTCCCGGAGCTTCGCCATCGCCGTATGGTGGAAGCTCCTGTCGAGCAGCATCTCGCCCGCCTTCATCCCCCGCCGCCTGGCGTCGCCGGCGACCGCCGGGTGGCCGCATATCTCCCTGGGGACCAGCTCCAGGGCGGACTCGGCGAAGACGAAACTCAGCAACCAGCACCGATGGGACGGGGCATGGTTAAGTCCTTCCGGCCCGACCTGCTGCTGTGAGCTACCGCAAACCCAAGGAGGGCGCGGCGTCGATCGTCAGGCTGCTCATCGAGTCTGCCGTCGCCCTGGCGCACACGGACCCTGCGATGGCCAGACAGCAGGCCGCGCTGGCGAGGAAGGTCAAGCTGAAGTTCAACGTCCGACTCGACCCCTCGCTCCGCGCCTTCACCTGCAGGGGGTGCAAGGGACTGCTCGTGCCGGGGGTGAACGCGCGGGTCAGGCTCGGCCACGGGAAGCCCACCATCGTCCGGGCGACCTGTCTCGACTGCGGCCACGTAAACCGCAAAGTTGTCGGAACGGCTTAAATAGCGTCGCAGACGGCTCGAAATTTGTTACGTGAAACGTTATGGTAAGCGCTCACGACGTCCCATCTGGCAAGCTGGTCTCCGCCCTAGCGGAGCAGATGAAGTCGGTCTCGGCCGTCCAGGAGCCCGACTGGGCCCACTACGTGAAGACCGGCTCCCACGCTGAGAGGCCCCCGGCCAGTTCCGACTGGTGGTTCACCAGGGCCGCGTCGCTCCTCCGTAAGCTCTACCTCCACGGCCCCGTCGGGCTGACCGACCTCCAGAGGGCGTACGGGGGGACCAAGGCGTTGCACTACTTCCCGAAGCACCACAGGGACGCCGGCGGCTCCAACATACGCAAGATCCTGAAGCAGCTCGAGCAGGCCGAGCTGGTCTCCAAGACCCCCAAGGGACGGGTCCTCACCCCGAAGGGACGGGCCCTCCTCGACAAGGTCAGCAAGGAGATCTTCACTTCCATGGCCGAGGGGAACAAGGCGCTCGCGAGGTACGCTTAGCGATGTCAGAGCAGCCGCAGAAGCAGCCCGACAGGGAAGCCACAGAGCGCAAGATGATGAGAGAGGCGGCCCTGCGCATGGCGCTGACGTCCGAGGCCAGGCAGAGGCTCGCGAACGTGAAGATGGTCAGGCCGGACCTCGCCTCGTCCATAGAGGAGTACGTCATCCAGCTGGCCTCTTCCGGGAAGCTCAGGAAGCCTGTGGACGACGAGCAGGTAAAGCAGATGCTCGGCGCGCTGCAGGAGAAGAAGCGCGAAATCAACATCAGGAGGATATAGCATGGCACGCGTCAAAGACACTTCGAAGAAGAACAGGCTGGCCAAGGCCGGGAAGCAGGCGCGCTCCGTGCCCACGTGGGTCATCGTGAGGACAAACAGGAAGGTAAGGTCCAACCCCAAGCGGAGGAACTGGAGGCAGCGCAAGCTGGGCCTCAGGTGATAGCGGTTGTCTGAAGCCAAGACGGAGGAGCTGACCCGGACCTACGTCGTCCCGCTGGGGGTCGTCTACGAGGCTCCCCCCTACAGGAGGGCCAAGAAGGCGGTCATGGTCATAAGGGCATTCGCGACCCGCCACATGAAGGCGACACAGGTCAGCATAGACGAGGACGTCAACGAACTGATCTGGTCGAGGGGCATCAAGCACCCTCCAAGGCGCATCACCCTCGAGATGGAGCGGGACGAGGACGGCATCGTGAAGGTCAAACTCCCTCCAGCGCCAGAAAAAGTGTGACCCGATGGGTCTGCACCTGATGGACGTCTACCGGAGCCCAAACATAGGGATCTTCCTGAAGGCAAACGAGAAGCACCTCCTGGTGCCCAAGGGGCTCGCCCAGACCAAGACTGACAAGCTCTGCGAAGACCTTCACGTGACCGCGGTCCCGACCTCGATCGGGGAATCCAGGCTGCTCGGCGCGCTCTCATCCATGAACAGCAGCGGCATCATCGTCTCCAGGCTCGCGGAGGACTACGAGGTCAGGGAGATCAGCTCGGCCACCGGGCTGAACGTCGGCCGGCTCGAGTCCAGATTCACCGCCGCAGGGAACCTGGTCGTGGCCACCGACAAGGGCGCCCTCGCCTCCCCCCTCCTCGACCACAGGGCCCTCGCCCAGGTCAGAGACGTCCTGGGGACGGAGGTGCACACCACCCCCATCGGCGAGTACCACCAGGTCGGCTCGCTCGTCGTTGCCACGAACAGGGGAGCCGCGGTCTACCCTGGGCTGGACGAGAAGGAGGTCGCCAGGATCGGCTCGATGCTCGGCGTGGACGCGTACCCCTCCTCGGTGAACAGCGGGGTGCCATACGTCGCCTCGGGGCTGGTTGCGAACTCGAGAAACGCGATCGCAGGCAGCCAGACGACGGGACCGGAGCTTGTCTTTATAACGCGGGCACTGAGCGTTTGAAAAAGTCCCGGGCATGAGCAAGGAACCGACCGCCGAAGAGACCGTGAACGCGCTGGTCGTCGAGATCCGCATACTCGAAGGCACTTACAATGAGTTGTCTGCCAGGCAGAACCTCCTCGAGCGCGCCCTCCTGGAAGGACGGGCCGCCCTGGAGTCGATCAAGGGGCTGGCGGGGCAGCAGTCTGGCGAGATCCTCACCCAGATAGGAGGGGGCGCCATGCTGCGGTCGCAGCCTCCTTCGACCGACACGGTCCTGATCAGCGTCGGCTCCAACGTCGTCATCGAGAAGCCCAAGGACGAAGTGGTGGCCATGCTCGAGGAAAGGAGCCGCGACATCGAGAAGACCATAGTGTCGATCATCGGGCAGCGCAACGAGATCGGGGCACGCCTCAACTCCGACAGGGAGCTCCTGAACAACCTCATGGCAAGCAGCCAGCAGGGCTAGTCCCCATGTTCGACAAGCTGAAGCAGGCATTCTCCGCGGTCACCGGCGCCATCAAGGAGAAGGAGCTCAGCGACAAGGACCTCGACGATATCGCCTTCAACTTCCAGATTGCGCTCATCGAAAGCGACGTGGCCCAGAGCGTGGCCGAGGCCCTAACCTCCGAAGTCCAGAAGAGCCTGGCGGGGACCAGGGTCGAGAGGTCCGTCGACCCGTCCGAGGTGGTGGGCGAACGGCTGGACGCCGTCCTGAAATCCGCCTTCGACAAGGCGGGGACCGTCGACCTGGTCGCCAACATCAGGGAGAAGTCCAGAGGGGGCGAGCCCTACATCATACTCTTCCTCGGGATCAACGGGACGGGGAAGACCACGTCGGTAGCCAAGGTGGCCAACTTCCTGAAGAAGCAGGGGGTCTCCGTGGTCTGCGCGGCGGGCGACACCCATCGACCGGGGGCCATCGAACAGCTCACCGAGCACGCGGAGCGGCTCTCCCTGAAGGTCGTCTCGCAGCGCTACGGGGCGGACCCCGCGGCCGTGGGGAGGGACGGCGTCCTCTACGCGAAGGCCCACCGGGTGGACTGCCTGCTCATCGACACCGCCGGAAGGATGCAGACGAACCAGAACCTGATGGAGGAGATGGCCAAGATCGCCCGGGTGGTCAGGCCAGACTTCCGCATCTTCGTGGCCGACGCACTGACCGGGAACGACGCAGTGTCGCAGGCTGACCTGTTCAACAAACACGTCGGCTTCGACGGCGCGATACTCACAAAGGCGGACGCCGATGTCAGGGGAGGCGCAGCGCTCTCCATCGTCTACTCCACTGGGAAGCCCGTCATCTTCCTGGGCGTGGGCCAGTCATACGACGACCTCGTCCCGTTCGACACCCAGAAGTTCCTGGGGTCGCTCCTCGAACGCTAGCCCGGGAGCAGGGAGTCCCGAGGATAGGTCTTCTTGGCCTCCTCGGCAGCCGCCCGTTCGATCTCGACGGTCGCGAACGGCCTCTCCTTGGACGTGGTGGCCAGCACCTGCCCGTCTGGGTCGACGACCCACCCCAGGCCCCCGAACTTGGCCGCCCCCCGCTCTCCCGTCCTGTTCGAAGAAGCGCAGTACGCCCCCGAGACGACGGCAGCCACCCTCCCTCCAGCCAGCCACTTGTCGGTGCCCATGCCGGTGCACCGCGGCACCGCGATGAGGCCGACCCCCTGTCTGCCGTACGACCGGGCGTCCCCCATCGACCAGAGGTCGCTGCAGATCAGGAACCCGACCTTCCACCCGCCCGCGTCGAAGGGCGCGAACCTCCTCCCTCCCCTCCCGTACCACCTCGCCTCATGGTGCCCCGCCTGGTCCGGCAGGTAGCGCTTGCGGTGCGACCGGGCAACCCCGTCCTTCGACCAGGCGAACCCCTCGTTGAACCTCCGCGTCCCCGTCCCGACCGGCCTGGACCCCAACACCGCCCCTGCCCCCAGCTCCGGCACCCTCCCCATCCATATCCGGTGCTCCTCGACGGCGTCCTCCCAGACCCCGGCGTCGAACTTGGGGTGGGCGAAGATCCAGTTGCTGAACGGGACCTCCGGCAGCAGGACCAAATCTGTCGACTCCTTCTTCGCGTGCCTGAGCAGCCGCCCCCACTCGGATGCGAACGCCTCCCTGTCGTCCGGGAGCTCGCACACGGTGATCTTCATCGCTTCACTCCCCAGCCCGCTCCGGCACTTATCGTGTTCCCCCTACCCGAGCTTCCTCTGCTCCTCGCCGATCAGCTCGGTGAGGGCCTCGAAGGCCCTGCTGGCGTCCTTCATCTCGACCAGCATGATGGTGTCCGTGTAGCAGCTCACCGTATCTTCCACGTTGATGCGCCTCCGAAAGAGCTGGTTGTAGAAGGCGCTTATGCACCCGGGGGTCGTGACTATCTCCTGGGGGCTGTGGACCGTGATGGCAGCCTCCCCTTCTCCCTCGTCAAGGACCTCGGCGGCGGCCAGGGACCGCTTCACCCTGGCGTGGAGCTTGTCGTCGAAGATCATCGTGATGTACGAAGGGGACTCTGAGACCTGGATGAAGTCGTCGTGGTTCGCGGACAGGAGGGCTGTGACCGTCTGCAGGGTCCTCCTCGTCCTCTCCACGGAGAGGCGCGACACCCGGGTCCTCACGTTCACCACGCTCCCTGCGATGACCTTCGTGACCCTGGGAGAAGCCGGCATGTAGGACGCCCTGAGGCGCTTGAGGGCGGTGGCGACTCCGACCTCGCTCACCCCCTTGGCCTTCCTCGCGGTCCTCGCAGCGACCCTGGGCACAAGGACCCTGGCCAGGGCGCTCAGGTTGACGTAGTCTCGGGCGATGGCGTCCTGGATCGAGAGGTCAGAGTCTATCTCCTCCTTGACCGCCCTGGCCACAGACCTGCCGCTGGCCAGTTTTGGGTCATGTTTGACCAAAACATGTTTTTCCTGTCCATAATCTATAAAAATATTGTCCGAGGCGTCATCGCAGAAATTTGCGCAGAACGGTCGTCCTTGCGTTTTCGGGTGGTCTAGACACCTCGGTGTCCGTGAAGTGGCTCGGCGAGAAGTACGACGCCGACGTCGTCACCGTCACCCTCGACCTCGGGCAGCGCGACGACCTCAGGGAGGTTGAAAGGCGCTCCCGGCAGATCGGGGCGAAGGACCACTACACCATCGACGCAAAGGCCGAGTTCCTCAAGGACTACGTGTGGCCCTCCATCATGGCCAACTCCCTTTATGAGGGGAAGTACCCGCTCAGCACGGCCCTCGGAAGGCCTCTCATCGGCAAGAAGCTGGTCGAGGTGGCAGAGAAGGAGGGGGCAGACGCCGTGGCCCACGGGTGCACCGGCAAGGGGAACGACCAGGTCAGGATCGACGTCACCGTGAGGGCCATGAACCCGTCGCTCCAGGTGATCGCCCCTGTCCGCGAGTGGAACATGAGCAGGGACGAGGAGATAGCCTACGCCCAGAAGCGGGGCCTCCCGGTGAAGCCGTCGAAGTCGATCTACAGCGTCGACCAGAACGTCTGGGGGAGGTCGATGGAGAGCGGCCCGCTCGAGAACCCCAACACCGAGCCCCCGGAGGACGCCTTCGAGTGGACGACCGCCCCGGAGGAAGCCCCCGACGAGCCCGGGTATCTCGACATCGGGTTCCAGGAGGGGGTCCCCACCAAGGTGAACGGGAGGTCCATGGAGCCGCTGAAACTGGTGAGCTACCTGAACGAGTTCGCAGGCTCTCACGGGGTCGGCAGGATCGACCACGTCGAGGACAGGCTGGTCGGGATCAAGTCCCGCGAAGTCTACGAGTGCCCGGCAGCGGTCGCGATCATCGAGGCCCACAAGGACCTGGAGAAGCTGGTCCTCACCCGCCACGAGCTCGCGTTCAAGGCCCAGGTCGAGCGCGAGTGGGCCTGGCTGGTCTACTCCGGGCTCTGGCTCGAGCCGCTGCGCACCGCCCTGGACCGATTCATCTCCGCGACCCAGCACAGGGTCACCGGCAACGTCAGGCTGAAACTCTTCAAAGGCTCGGCCAGGGTCGTCGGAAGGTCGTCGGACTACTCTGTCTACGACGTGGGGCTCGCCACCTACGGCCGCGGGTCGAAGTTCGACCAGAAGAGCGCGATAGGCTTCATCGAGCTCTGGGGCCTCCAGTCGAGGGTCGCCGCAGGGCTGAGCTCGCAGGTTGAGGGAAAAAGGGAGAATGGACATCCGAGGACCAAGGCTAAAGAAGCAAAGTGACGAGGCCCTCGAGTTCACTTCCTCCATGGCGGCGGACGGACGCATCGCCCGCCGGGTCATCGAGGTGAACATGGCCCACATGGCGGCGCTCGTGAAGTCGAAAGAGGTGGACGCGGACACCGGGGCGAAGTGCCTGAAGTTCCTCGCAACGGCGTCTTCGAAGATATCCCCCGACACCAGGGCCGAGGACTTCCACCAGCAGCTCGAGCAGGACGCAGTCGACTCGCTCGGGGTCGAGACCGCAGGCTTCCTGAACTACGGCAAGAGCAGGAACGACCAGGTCGCCACTGCGATACGCATGGAGCTGAGGTCTGCCATCATCGGCTTCGTCGAAGCAGTCGCGGGCCTGCAGCGTGCTCTGCTCAAGCAGGCCGCCAGCCGAGGCGGAACTATGCTGCCGGGGTACACCCACCTCCAGCGCGCCCAGCCCGTCACCCTGGCCCACCACTTCCTGGCCCACTTCGACGCCCTCCAGAGGGACGCCGACAGGGCCCTCCAGCTCTACGACCGGGTAAACCTCTCGCCCATGGGCTCGGCGGCCATGGCCGGCACGTCGGTGAAGGTTGACAGGCGCTACGTCGCAGCCCTACTGGGGTTCTCAGGCTTGGTGAGAAACGCCATGGACGGCGTGTCGTCCAGAGACGTCGCCGTGGAGGCCCTCTCATGCATGACCATGGCGATGCTCGACGCCAGCCGTCTGGCAGAGGAGCTGATACTCTGGAGCTCGGCCGAGTTCGGCTTCATCGAGCTCTCTGACGCTTACGCCGCTTCGAGCAGCATCATGCCCCAGAAGAAGAACGCCGTCGTGGCCGAGATGGTGCGCGCCAAGGCCGGCTCGGTGATCGGCGACTTGGTGGCCGCCTGCGCCATCCTGAAGGCGCTCCCCTATTCGTACAACCTGGACCTGCAGGAGGTGACCCCTCACCTCTGGCGCGCCGTCGACGACGCGACCACTTCACTGCGCCTGCTCTCAGGCATGGTCGGGTCCGTCACGATAAGGTCGAAGTCGACCAGGTCCGCGGCGGCAGGCGGGAACTCCACCGCCGTCGCACTGGCCAACCATCTTGCGAGCCACGCCGGCGTCTCCTTCCGCCAGGCCCATTCCATCGTGGGAGAGCTGGTCAGGATCTCGGAGAAGAGCGGAAAGCCGCTGCAGGCGGTCGCCGCCTCCGAGCTCACAGAGGTTTCATCGAAGTTCGGGAAGAAGGTCACCCTCGACGACGACACCGTCCGGGGCCTGCTCGATCCGGAGGCGTTCCTCGCGAACGTCTTCACCGAGGGGGGCGCCAACCCCAGGCGGATCCAGAGCGAGCTGAGCGCCCGCAGGCGGGACCTGGCCTCCACGGAGTCCTCGCTCTCCGGGCTCGGCTCGTCCCTGAAGACTTCCGAGCGGAAGCTGAACGCGGTGAGTTCGGGCAGGGCCCGGGAGGTGAACTAGTCAGATTGAACACAAGCTGCGCAGAGTGCGGAGCCGAACTGAACGTTCCCAACGACGCCATCGTGGGGGAGATCGTCTCGTGCAAGGACTGCTCCACAGAGTATGAGGTCGCTGAGATATCGAACGGCAACGTGCTCCTGAAACCAGCCGAGCAGGTCGGCGAGGACTGGGGAGAGTAAGTGAAGGTAACCATAACCTTCGACAGGCTCAGATGGGAGGAGAAGGCGCTGAGCGACGCCGCCGAGTCGGCTGGGCTAGAGGCCTCTCTGGTCGACGTCAAGGGCCTGGTCTTCGAGGTCCCGAAGAGGCGCCCGGAGTTCGGGGACGTGGTGCTCCAGCGTTGCATCAGCCACTACAGGTCGTCCCTCCTCACCCAGACCCTGGAAGGGGCAGGGGTGCACGTGATCAACAACTTCGCGGTGGCCGAGACCTGCAGCAACAAGCTCGCGACGAGCATAGCGCTGGCCAACGCCAAGGTCCCCACCCCGCGCACCTTCCTCGCGCTGACATCCGAGGCAGCGGAGGAGGCGGCTGAGAAGCTGGGCTATCCGCTCGTGATGAAGCCGTTCACAGGGAGCTGGGGGCGGATGGTAACCGTGGTCCGCGACAGGGCGACCCTGCAGTCTCTCGTCGAGTTCAAGGAGGAACTGGCGAACCCCCTGGAGCAGCACATGTACTATCTCCAGGAGTATGTCAGGAGGCCGCCGCGCGACGTCAGGGCCATCGTTGCGGGAGACACCATCGTGGCCTGCGTACACAGGATAGCCCCCAAGGGGGAGTGGAGGACCAACGTGGCGAGGGGCGCCGTGTCCAAGTCGTTCAAGCCAGACAGCGAGCTGAAGGAGATAATCCTCAGCGCGGCCGAAGCCGTCGGCGGAGGGATCCTCGGGGTGGACGCCATGGAGCCCGAGTCGGGCTACCTCGTCCACGAGGTCAACAACACCGTGGAGTTCAAGGGGGCCCAGTCCGCCGTGGACGTCGACATCCCGGCCCAGCTCATCAAGTACGTGGCCCAGTCAGCGAGGCGATAGCATGGTAAGAGTGGGGATACTGGCCGCTTCGGGATACATCGGAGGGGAGCTGCTGCGGCTGCTGCTGCAGCACCCCGAGGCCCAGGTCACCACGGCCACCTCCAGGAAGTACGCCGGGGAATACGTCTTCCGGGTCCACCCCAACCTCCGCGGCGTGACCGAGCTGAAGTTCTCCGCCAACGACGCTTCAAAGGTAATCGCGGACTCGGACGTCGTCTTCGCCGCCCTCCCCCACGGGGAGTCGGTCAAGGTAGTCCCCCAGATAGCGGACGCCGGACTCAAGGTAGTCGACCTCAGTGCGGACTTCCGGCTGAGCGACCGGGGGCTCTACCCGAGCTGGTACGGCTACGACCACCCGAGACCCGACCTCCTCGAGAAGTTCGTCTTTTCCGTCCCGGAGATCAACAGGGACGAAGTGAAGGGCGCGCGCCTCGTCTCCTCCCCGGGGTGCATGGCCATCACAGCCATACTCGCCCTAGCGCCGCTCCTGAAGGAGAAGGCTCTGGGGATAGACAGAGAACACATCGTAGTCGACGCCAAGGTGGGCTCTTCTGGCGCCGGCGGTAAGCCGTCCCTCTCCACCCACTTCTCCGAGAGGTTCAGCGTCGTCAGACCATACAGCCCCGCCGGGCACAGGCACTCGGCGGAGATCGAGCAGGTGCTCGCAGCCATGGCCGGAGAGCAGGTCAAGGTCTCCATGTCCGCCCACGCGGTCAACATGGTCAGGGGGATACTCGTCACGTCCCACCTCTTCATGGCCAATGGAGCGAAGCCCCTCGACATCTGGAAGGCCTACCGCTCGATGTACGCCGGGAGCTACTTCGTCCGCCTGGTCAGGGACAAGCAGGGGCCCTTCAGGCTCCCGGACCCGAAGCTGGTGGTGGGGTCCAACTTCTGCGACGTCGGGTTCGAAATCGAGGAGAGGACAGGACGCCTGGTCGCGCTCTCCGCCACTGACAACCTGATCAAGGGAGCTGCAGGGAACGCGATCCAGTCGATGAACCTGATGATGGGGTTCGACGAGAAGACTGGCCTGGCGATGGCGCCCCTCCACCCGGTGTAATCGAATGAGGATTGTGGTCAAGATCGGAGGGAGCCTGATGAAGGAGGGAGTCCCCACAGCGCTGATCGAAGACGTCAGGGCTCTTGCGGCTTCACACCAGATCATCATCGTCCACGGGGGCGGGGACGTGGTCACCGAATATGCCAACCGCCTCGGCAAGGAACAGCGCTTCGTCGTCTCCCCTGACGGCATCAGGAGCAGGTACACGGACATGGAGACAGCCGAGATCTACCAGATGGTCATGAGCGGCCTCCTTGCCAAGCGCCTCGTGTCCGCTCTCACGAAGAGCGGCCTGAAGAGCGTCTCACTCTCGGGAGCCGACGGCCAGCTTCTCCAGGGGAAGCGCAAGTCAAAGCTGGTCATCATGGACGACAGGGGGAGGAAGGTCGCCATCGAAGGTGGGTACACGGGGAAGGTGGTCGGAGTGAACAGCTCGCTATTGCAGACACTGCTGTCGGAAGGCTATGTCCCAGTCATCTCACCGGTCGCCTCGGGCGAAGGGGCCGAGCCGCTCAACGTCGACGGAGACCGGGCCGCCTCCTCCATCGCCGCCGGGGTCAAGGCCGACTGCGTGGTGTTCCTCACGAACGTCGCCGGCCTGATGCTCGACGACAGCCTCGTCCCGCGCCTTACGGCCTCCGAGGCGTCCGCCAAGCTCCCTCGCATCGGCTTCGGAATGCAGAAGAAAGTCATCGGGGCAGTGGACGCGGTGGAAGGCGGAGTGAACGAAGCGATCATCTGTTCCGGCGCCAGACCAGGGCCCCTGACGCGCGCATTGTCGCACGACACGTGCACGGTGGTCTGCAACCAATGACCAGCACAGAGGGGCTCGAAGAGGCCTACGGCGCCCCCGCTTTCAAGAAGTTCCCCATCGCCATCGTCAGGGGAAAGGGGTCGCTCGTATGGGACTCGGGCGGGAAGGAGTACGTCGACTTCATGAGCGGCATCGGGGTCGCCATCGTCGGCCACTGCAATGAGGCTGTGATCGAGGCAGTCAGGGTGCAGTCGGAGAGGCTGATCACCTGCCACGGCTCGTTCTACAACGACGCCAGGGCCGGGTTCATGGAGCGGTTGGTGAAGGTCTCCCCCAAGGGCCTGGGCAAAGCGCTCCTCACCAACACGGGGACGGAGTCGGTCGAGGCGGCCATCAAGCTCGCCAGGCGCCACACGTCGAGGAAGAAGATCGTATCGATGAAGGGAGGCTTCCACGGCAAGACCTACGGCTCCCTCTCCGCCACCTGGAACAAGAAGTACAGAGACCCGTTCGGGCCCCTCCTCGAGGGGTTCGACTTCGCAGAGTACGGAGACCCCCAGTCCCTCGCGCAGCTCGTCGACGGCGACACCGCGGCTGTGATCGCTGAGCCGATCCAGGGGGAGGCAGGGATCATCGTCCCGCCGGCGGACTACCTCAGGCAGGTCAGGGAGATCTGCGACCAGAAGGGGGCTCTGCTGATCCTCGATGAGATCCAGTCCGGGCTCGGCCGCACCGGAAGGATGTGGGCGTCGGAGCACTTCGGGGTCACCCCCGACATAATGACCGTCTCCAAGGGGCTCGGCGGAGGGCTCCCCATCGGTGCAGCCGTGGCCACCGACGAAGTCGCGGGGAGCCTGAAAGGAGGAGAGCACACCAGCACCTTCGCCGGCAACCCTCTCTCGTGCGCCGCGGGGTCGGCCACCCTGGACTTCATCGCCCAGAACGACCTCCCCTCGAAGGCCAGGGCGAAGGGGGACGCGATGAAGGCGGCCCTGAACAAGATAGCGTCTGCTCACAGGCTGGTGAAGGAAGTGAGGGGGCTGGGGATGATGCTTGGGATGCAGACGCGCGTAGACATCCTCTCGCAGCTACAGTCCGCCCAGGCCAAGGGGGTCATATTCGCGTACTCCGGCAGGGACACCTTCAGGTTCCTCCCTGCGCTGGTGATGGAAGAGACCCAAATATCCAGGGGGATGGAGGTTCTGGAGGGCGTCATTGGCGAAGCGGAAGCGGGCCGATTCTAGCAAGACCGACGACCTGATCATCGGCATCCTGCGCGAGAACTCCAGGACCTCGAACACCGACATGGCTACCAAGCTGGGCCTCTCGGAGTCGGCGGTCAGGAGGAGGATCTCGAACCTCGAGGCGACCGGGCGCATAAGGAAGTACACCGTCGAGGTCGACGACAGGGACCTCAGCAGCGCGATCACCTGGATCTCGGTCGACCCCGCTACCCCGACGAGGCAGGTCAGCGAAAAGATCCGGGGGCTCAGGGGAGTCGAGTCGGTCTACGAGACCGCAGGCCAGTTCGACATCGCCGTCGTCGTAAAAGGTGCGAATATCGGCGAAGTGAACGCTACCATAGAAGGAATGCGGCGCATCCAGGGCATCACAGGGACGAACACAACCATGGTGCTCCGCACAATTCGCTGATTTCGGCCGAGAATCGTTAAGACGGCTGGCTCCGCAACGCCTGTCGAGGAACGGGAGAAACATGAATTGTCTCGAGTGCGACGCCCAGGTCCCGGTGCCATCGGACGCCATCCAGGGCGAGATCGTGACCTGCAAGGACTGCGGCACCTCTTTCGAACTGGTGCGCGAGCAGTCAGGGAGCCTCTTCACTCTCCGGCAGGCTGAGCTGGAGGGAGAGGACTGGGGCGAGTGAGCGGACGCACTCTTTTTCGCTTCTTTACGACACCATACGCTGGGAAGAGAAGGCAATCGTAGCCGCGGCGGAGAAGCGCGGCGTGCGCGCCAACCTCGTGGACTCCAAGGACTTGTCCATCGACCTCAGCTCGCGCGGACCCTCGCTGCCCGACCAGGTTGTCCTTCAGAGGTGCGTGAGCTACTTCCGCAACGTCCACACTACCGCGGCGCTCGAAGCGGCCGGCCACAGAATCGTCAACGGTTTCGCATGCGCCTGGACCTGCGGCAACAAGCTCTTCGGGACCCTCGAGCTCGAGAAGCACAACATCCCGACCCCCCGCACACTGCTCTCCCTGTCTGAAGACTCGGCCCTGAGGTCGGTCGAAGAGGTGGGGTACCCCGCCGTGCTGAAGCCTGTCGTCGGGAGCTGGGGGCGCATGTCCGCCCTCCTGAAGGACAGGGACGCCGCCAGGGCGGTCATCGAGGACAGGGAGTACATGTTCCCCCTCTACCAGGTCTACTACGTCCAGCAGTTCGTGAAGCGCCCCCCTCGAGACATCAGGACCTTCGTCATCGGAGACGAGACGGTGGCCGCCATCTACAGATACTCCGGCGACACGGAGTGGCGGACCAACACCGCCCGGGGAGGGAGGGCCGAAGCGTGCAAGGTCACCCCTGAGCTCAACGAGCTCTCTCTCAGGGCCGCCAGGGCGATGGGGGGCGAGTTCGTCGGGGTCGACCTGATGGAGGGGCCCGGCGGCTTCGTGGTCCACGAGGTCAACAACACCACAGAGTTCAAGAACACCGTCCCGGCCACCGGCATAGACATACCCGGAATGATCGTCGACTACCTGGTCTCCATCCAGAAGAGATGACCACAACCGCGAACGACTCTGTCAGGCTCCTCGTCGAGTCCCTGGCCATCTACTCGCCGACGACCGAGGAGGCAGAGTTCGCATCCTTCCTCGCCGACGAGATGAAGGCGCTCGGGTACTCGAAGGTTCACCTTGACAGGGCCGGCAACGTCATCGGGGACGTGGGGAAGGGGCGGGCGCGCCTCCTCCTGTGCGGCCACATGGACACGGTCCCGGGCCGGCTGCCGGTCAGGAAGACGAAGACGGCGGTCTATGGAAGGGGGGCGGCAGACGCAAAGTCCCCGCTCTGCGCCCTGCTGGTCGCCGGGGCCGAAGCCGCGGATTCGGGGGTCAGGATCACCTTCGCGGCCGCCACCGAAGAAGAGGGAGACGGCGCCGGCATCGAGCAGCTCATCAAAAGCGGCCAGAAGTTCGACTACGCGGTCTTCGGCGAGCCGAGCGGGGCGGACCGCCTGACCATCGGCTACCGCGGGAGGGTGAGCCTTCACCTGACGGTGCGCACCCAGGGCGGCCACGCGGGGTCCCCCTGGGCCCACAGGAGCGCCTTCGACGAGTTCACCTCGGTGATGACAAAGCTGAGGGAGTACGAACGTTCGAAGGCGGTGGAGGGGGACTACTTCAGGTCGCTCTCCCTCTCTCCGACGCTGGTAAGGGCAGGCTCCTACCAGAACGTCGTCCCTGGGCTGTGCGAAGCGACCCTCGACCTGCGCCTGCCCCCTTCGATCAAATCATCCGCAGCCGTCCGGGAGATCCGCGCCATCGCCGAAGCCCCTGGAGACGGCGTCGAGGTCAGGCTCACAGCCGGCGCGACGACCGAGGCCTATGAGGCCGACCCGGGTTCCACGCTGGTCAGGGCCTTCCAGAGGGCGATAATCCTCAGCCTGAAGGCCAGGCCCAGGCTGGTGAGGAAGACTGGCACCGGAGACATGAACACCTTCGCCCGCAGGGAGGGAACCGACTGCCTGACCTACGGCCCCGGCCCGTCGGCCTCCAGCCACACCGATGGCGAGATGGTCGAGATCAGAGACTACCTGGGGAGCATCGAGGTGGTGAAAGAAGCAGTGCGCCAGCTGGCCACCATCGGTCCCCGGGGATCCGGCTAGACCCTGACCTCTTCCAGCCCGAACTGCTTGACCAGCCTGACGACCTTCTCTTTGTGGGGGCCCAGCCCCTTCCAGTCGAGGACCGCGTACCTGACCGGCCCGTTCGTCCTCTGAAGCATCTGCCCCACTATGCCTTCGTCGACGTACTCGAGGGCGTGCTTCGGCGCCACGAACGAGAAGGCGTAGTCCCCCTCGACCAGGAGCCTGGTGAACTTCTCTGGATAGTGCGTCCCGCCGAACCCGACGGCGATCTTCGGCCAGATCTCCCTTTCCGCGAGGCTCTCCATCAGGGCCCTCCCGACGACCCCGGCCGCCTTCTTGTCCCCCCAGTACTTCTCGGACGACCCGAGCTCCACGAAGAGCACGGGCTTCTGCAGGGATGTGGGGCCGTGGTGGGTCGCCTCCATTGTGATCTCGTACCCTTCGGCCTCCGCCCTGTGCTTCCACAGCGCGCGCAGGTAGTTCTTCAAAAGGGCCGGGTCAGACCTCCCCAGCTCCTTCCCTGCACCGCCGAACTTCGCCTCCGCGGAGAAGTTCCCGGTGGTGTGCGCGGTCAGCGACGCGATCCCCGAGTCTGCCGAGTGCCGGGACAGGAAGATGTAGGCCTGGGGGTTGAAGTATTCGTCCAGGTCCGGCGGGAAGACTATCATCCCCTCGAACCTTGCCAGCAAGAACGAGCCCTTCTGATAGACGGGCTCCCCCCGCAACTTCACCCCGGTCGACTCGAACCCCTCCTCCTCTACAAGGGCGCCCGCCAGGGTCCTGGACGCGAGGTCGGTGGTCGAAGACAAGATCACCGTGGCCGGCTCGCCCTGGGGGGTCACGGCGGCCGTGGGCATGCACTAAGGATATAAGCCGAAGATGGAGGTCGCCCCTCTGAACATGGGGTTCCGAGACTTCCTGAGGTCGTCGGCGGCCATCTTCAGGCTTGCCCACAAGAGCGACAGGGACGAGTTCGCCCTCTACCTGAAGCTCGTAGCCATCGGAATAGCCGTGGTCGGCACCATCGGTTTCATCATCAAACTGGTCGGGGCCATCTTCTTCGGATGAAAGGTTATTAGGGAAACGAAATTCGGCCTGTTTTCGCCGTGGCCGTTATCAGCGATCAAGAGAGGAGCAACTCCATATTCCCGGTCAAGACCACCGGAGGTCAGGAAAGGACCGTGGCCACCTTCGTGGCCAACAGGGCGGTCCAGAAACGAAAGCCCATCTACTCCGTCCTTGCACTGGACACCTGGAAGGGGTACGTCCTCTTCGAGGCCCCGAACAGCCAGGTGGTGGACGAGAGCATCCAGGGGTTCAAGCACGTCAGGAGCAAGATCCCCGGCATGATGCAGTACTCTGACATCGAGAAGTTCCTGGTGACGAAGTCCATGGTCGCAGAGCTCAACGAGGGCGACACCGTGGAGATTGTGGCGGGGCCGTTCAAGACCATGAGGGCGAAGATCACCCGGGTGGAGAAGGAGAAGCAGGAGATCACCGTCTCGCTGCTGGACACCGCCTTCGCGCTCCCCATCACCATAGACGCCACCTACGTCAAGATAGTCGAGCGCGCGAAGCCGGAGCAGCCGAAGTGATGCTAGTTGGGTGAAAAGCAGGTAATCAACGTCCTGGTGACCGGCGGCGAGGCGAGCGCGGGTCCGCCCCTGGGCCCGGCCCTTGGTCCCCTCGGCGTCAACGTCCTGGGCATCGTGAACGAGATCAACAAGCAGACGGCCAGCTTCAAGGGCATGAGGGTCCCGGTCAAGGTCGAGGTCGACAAGGAGTCCAAGCAGTTCTCCGTCTCGGTCGGCACCCCGACGACCTCGGCCCTGGTCGCCAAGGAGTCGGGCATCCCCAAGGGGTCGGCGAAGCCGAACGTGGACTTCGTCGGAGGGCTGACGATGGACCAGGTGGTGACCATCGCCAAGAGCAAGATCGCGGGGTCCTACGCCGCAAGCATCCGTTCGGCAGCCAAGGAGGTGGTGGGGAGCTGCGTCAGCATGGGGGTCAAGGTCGACGGGAAGGACGCCAGGGAGTTCATGAAAGAGATAGACGACGGAAAGTGGGACTCGAAGTTCGAGTAGAGGACACAACGCTTTTAACCGATGTGCCAAGGCTCGGCAAGGAATTCGTGAAGAGTGGATGCTCTCAAACCAGCAGCTCGCCGAACTGGTCAAGAAGGGGAAGGGCCAGTCTAAGGAGACGAAGTTCACCCAGTCCGTCGAAGTAATGATCACTCTGAAGGAAGTCGACCCAAAGAAGACCGACCTCAACATCAACGAGATCGTCTATCTCCCGCACCCCACCTCCAAGCAGGCGAGGGTCGCCTTCATCGGCTCCGGGGACATGGCGGTCAGAGCGAAGAACGCGAAGGCGAACCTGGTGCTGGACCAGTCCCAGCTCGAGAACTACGGCGGCAGCAAGAGGGACGCAAAGAAGCTGGCGAGGTCGTACGACTTCTTCCTGGCAGACACAGCGCTGATGCCCAGGGTAGGCAAGGTGCTGGGTCAGGCGCTCGGCCCGAAGGGGAAGATCCCTTCTCCGGTCCCGCCCAACTCCCCCATCGAGGCGATGATCAACAGGATGCGCACAGCCGTCAGGGTGAGGAGCAGGGGGTCGCTGGGCGTCATGGCGAAGGTCGGGGACAGCAAGCTGACCGAGCCCGAGCTGGCGGAGAACATCATGGCCGTCCTCAACGCGATCACCAAGAAGCTCCCCAACGGCGACAAGAACGTCAAGACGATAATGGTCAAGACGACGATGGGCAAGCCGGCGAAGCAGGCGGTAGAGTAGAATGAGCAAGACTGTCCAGGTCCAGAAGAAGCACAATCAGCAGAAGGTCGACACGGTGGAGAAGGTCGCGAAGCTGGCCCAGAAATACCCGGTCCTGGCGGTCACCAGCCTTTCGAAGGTCAGGGCGAGCCAGCTCATGGCCGTGCGCAAGGCGCTGAGACAGCACGCCGAGGTATTCGTGGTCAAGAACAAGCTGGCGGTCATGGGGCTCAAGAAGGCCGGCATCAAGAACGCCGACCAGCTCCTTTCTCACCTGACGGGGCAGAACGCGCTCATCTTCTCAACCTACGACCCCTTCAAGCTCTTCCTCACCCTGGACAAGAACAAGGTGTACCTCGCCGCGAGGGCGGGGGACAAGGCCCCCGACGACATCATCGTCCCGGCGGGGAACACCAGCCTGCCCGCGGGGCCGGTCCTCAGCGAGTTCAGGGAGGCGGGGATCCAGACCAAGATCGAAGGAGGGAGCATCTGGGTGAACAAGGACTCGGTCGCGGTCAAGAGGGGCGGAGAGATAACCCCGAAGCTCGCGAGCCTGCTCTCGAAGCTCAACATAAAGCCCATCAGGGCCGGGCTCACCATCGCCATGGCCTATGAAAGCGGCCTGATCTACGCGGGCGAGCTCGTCGCCATCGACCTCGAGAAGTACAGGGCGAGCCTCATGGAGGCATATTCGTCTTCGAGGGGCCTCGCTATCCTGATCGGATACGTTACGAAGGAGACAGCCCCAGACATCCTGGCCCGCGCCTACAGGGAGGCGCTGAGCCTGCAGGTGGAGGCGGGGCTCCTTGACAAGGAAACGGCCGCGCTGATACTCGGAAGGGCGGAGGCCGAGGCGGCCGCGCTGGAAGCCAAAGCCAAGGAAAAGGGACTGCAGTAGCAGGGCTCTCCTCGCCTGACCTCGGCCGCAGCGGCTCATCCGCGCAACGCTTTTCCCTCGGTCGCGCCCCGCGCACTCCATGCCTTCGGACAGAGGACCCCTCGGCGTGGTGAAGTCCTACATCGACGCGCTGGACAACGAGCGCTACGACGAAGCCCTGGGCCTCCTACAAGGGAACGTCAGGGTGCGCGGCCCGTCTGGCGAGACCTTCGGGAGACCGACCGACTTCATCGAGATGCTACGAAAATACCATGGGAGGTACGACATCAAGAAAGTCTTCGTGGACGGCGACGATGTCTGCCTGCTCTACGACCTCAAGACGACCGGGCCGACCGTGTTCATGTCGTCGTGGTATCAGGTCAAGGACGGGAAGATCGCGTCGATCCAGACCGTCTTCGACCCCCGGGCTTTCGGTCCGCCGAAGTAGCAAAAGCCAGCGAGAGCTCACGCTGGGCTTTTTGCAAGCGAGCGTGTTACTCGAGCTTAGCCGAAGAGCGAAGCGAGGCCCTGTAGCGCCTCTTCTTCCTTCTTCTCCTCTTCCTTCGGCTTCTCTTCCGCCTTTGCGGGGGCTGCGCCGGGCGCCGCGGCAGCCGCTGCAGGTGCAGCAGCCATGGTGGCCGCGTTCTTCAGCGCCTCGTCGATGTTGACCTCGCTGAGAGCGGAAGCCAGAGCCTTGATCTTCACTTCGTCGGGCGCAACACCGGTGGCCTTGACCACGCTGGTCAGGTTGTCTTCGCTCACCGGCTTGCCCAGCTTGTGAAGCAGGAGGGCAGCGTAAACGTACTCCATGTGAATTCGGAAAGCCGAACTTAGTTCGGTATTTAACTATTTGAGGCGGAAACGACGCCGGTTCTTCTCTTCGCTGCGCCAGCCCCGTCCGGGAGGGTGCGTCGGCGCCGTCCCAAGTTTATCTACTTCAGACCGGGGGACTCTTCCAAGCCTAGTTGAATGAAAAGAAGCAAGCCCTGAAGGCGAAGTTCTCAGCCGACTACAGGCGATACTACTACGTCGACCTCTTCAGGCGCGAGGGCTTCCTGAGGAAGAAGTGCGAGAGCTGCGGGAAGTTCTTCTGGACGCTCGACCCCGAGAGGCGGCGCTGCGACGACCAGCCCTGCTCGCCGTACAGCTTCATCGGCTCCCCCCCGACCTCGAAGAAGTTCAGCTACGTCGGAGCCTGGGACGCCGTCGAGTCGTTCTTCGCAAGGAAGGGCCACGCCATCGTGAAGCGGTACCCTGTCGTCAGCCGCTGGCGCCCCGACCTCTACTTCACCGTCGCCTCGATCATCGACTTCCAGAGGGTCGAAGGGGGCAAGGTCGTCTTCTCTCTCCCCGCCAACCCGCTCGTCGTCCCCCAGATGTGCCTGAGGTTCAACGACGTCCCCACCGTGGGGGTCAACGGGAAGCACGGGACGTCCTTCTGCATGATCGGCCAGACCGCCCTGGCCAACAAGGAGGGGTACTGGAAGGACAGGACCATCGACCTGGACTTCGACCTGCTGACGAAGACATTCGGGATAAAGAAGGAGGACATCACCTTCGACGAAGATGTCTGGATGGGGTACGGTGCCTTCGGCTACTCGCTCCAGTACAACGTGCGGGGGCTCGAGACCGGGAACGCGGTCTTCACCGCCTTCGAGGGGAGCCCTGACAAGTACGTCGCGCTCAAGGAGCCCGTCGTCGACATGGGCGCGGGCCTGGAGCGCCTCAGCTGGCTCAGCCAGGGGACGCCGACCGCCTACGACTCATACTTCGCCCCTATCCTGAAGCGGATGAAAGAGGACAACCGCGTCGAGTACGACGAGAAGCTCTTCCGCCGCTACTCCGCCCTCGCGGGAGAGATCAACCTCGACGAGTACCACAACCTGGACGACGCCAGGCAGAAGATAGCGAAGGCGCTCGGGGAGGACCCCTCGCGGCTCTGGAACCAGTTCGGTGCCCTGGAGGCTATGTACGCCATCGCTGACCACACCAGGACGCTCCTCTTCGCCGTCGCCGACGGCATGCTCCCCAGCAACTCGGGCGGGGGGTACAACCTCCGGATGATCTTCCGCAGGACCAGGAACTTCATCAACTACTACAGGTTCAAGCTGCAGGTCCCCGACCTGATCGACTGGCACATCTCCCAGCTCAAGGGGATGTACCCCGAGCTCGCCGAGCACGGCCCTGACGTCAAGGAGGTCCTGGGGGTCGAGGAGTCCAGGTTCACCTCCTCTTCGGAGCGGGTCGCGAAGATCGTGTCGTCGCTCTCCGGTCAGGGGAAGGAGGTGACCACCGACGAGCTGGTCCGACTGTACGACTCTGACGGCGTCACCCCCGAGCAGCTAATCGAGGCCGGCGCCAAGGTCAGCCCTCCCGAAGGCTTCTACGAGAAGGTGCAGGCGCGCCACCTGACGAGGGAGCTCGAGCAGCCGAAGATGCAGTTCGACACGAGGAAGCTGAAGCCGACCAAGCTCTGGTACTACGAGGAGGGTGCGCCCCTCGACTTCAGCGCCAGGGTGGTCAAGGTCTTCCAGGGCGGGTACGTGGTCCTTGACAGGACGGTCTTCTACCCGCGCGGCGGGGGCCAGGAGCCGGACCGGGGGACGATCGCCAGGGCGAAGGTGGTGGACATCGAGAAGTACGGCGACGTAGTGATCCACAAGGTCGAAGGGATGGCACCCAGGGCAGGGGCAAGGGTCGAGTGCCACGTCGACCAGAGGCGCAGAAGGAGGGTCACCCAGATCCACACCGCGACCCACATCATCAACGGCTCGTCGAGGCACGTCCTGGGGCCCTGGGTGTGGCAGCACTCGGCTTTCAAGGAAGAGGACTACGGGAGGATCGACATCACCCACTTCTCCCACCTCACGGAGGCCCAGGTCCAGAAGATCGAAGACCTGGCCAACGAGATCGTGAGGAAGAACCTGAAGATCAAGAACACCTTCATGCCGAGGCAGGAGGCCGAGTCGAAGTACGGCTTCAGGCTCTACCAGGGCGGGGTCGTGCCCGGGAGCCTGGTCAGGGTGGTCGACATCGGAGGGTGGGACATCGAAGCGTGCGGGGGGACGCACGCTGGGTCGACCGGCGAGGTGGGGCTGATCAAGATAAAGAAAGCCGAGCGGGTCCAGGACGGAGTCGAGCGGCTCGAGTTCGTGGCCGGGGAAGCGGCCATCGAGTACATGCACAAGATGGACTCGGAGCTGGGAGAGCTCTCCTCGATCCTGGGAACCCAGAGGGAGAACCTCCCCAGGGTCGCTCAGGGGATACTTGGCGAGCTGCAGGAGTCCCGCGTCAGGGAGAAGGCCCTGGGGGAGAAGCTCGTCGAGCTTTCGTCCACCGGCGTCGCCTCTGAAGCGAGGGCCGTGGGGGGAGCGAAGCTTTACGTTTCCAGGAACCCTCCCCTCGGCGAGGAGCAGATTATTGCTCAAGGAGAGAAGAGCGTCGCCTCCGACCCCGCACTGGTCTACGTAGCCGTATTCTCGACAGGGAAGTCTGCGCGGATCATCTGCTTTGCGGGCGCGGCCGCGAGGCAGGCCGGGTTCGCCGCGGTTGACATAGTGAAGAGGCTGGCACCGATCCTCGGCGGCTCGGGGGGAGGCTCACCCGCCTTCGCCCAGGGGGGAGGGCCCATGGTAGACAGGCTCGAAGACGCCGCCAGCGCCGCGGAGAAGCTGGCTCCGGCGAGTTGACCGCCATGTCTGCCCGGGAAAAGTACTGGCTGAAGGTCTGGGACGAGAAGCACGCCTTCGAGCCCGACCCCGTCGCGGGGAAGAAGAAGGTCTTCGTCACCTTCCCGTTCCCCTACATGAACGCGGCGGTCCACGTCGGGACCGCGTTCACCGCCGGCCACCTGGAGTTCTACTCCCGTTTCAAGCGTCTTCAGGGGTTCAACGTCCTCTTCCCCTGGGCCTGGCACTGGACGGGGCAGCCCATCGTTGGGATGAGCAAGAGGCTCAGGGAGGGTGACCCGGCGGTACGGCGCACCTTCATCGAGCTGGACCACGTCCCGGAGAAGGAGGTCGCGAAGTTCGTCGAGCCAGAGTACCTGGCTTCCTACTACACCAAGCAGAGCCGGCAGGTGATGAAGGAGACCGGCTTCTCCATCGACTGGAGAAGGGAGTTCCGGACCATCGACCCCGCCTTCAGGAAGTTCGTGGAGTGGCAGTACTTCCACCTGCGCGAGCTGGGCTATGTGGTCCAGGGGACCCACCCTGTGGTGTGGTGCCCCTTCGACAAGAGCCCGACCGGTGACCACGACAGGATGGAGGGGGAGGGGGTGTCCCCCACCGAGTTCAGCCTCATCAAGTTCCATCTGGGGGAGTTCGCGCTGGTCGCAGCGACGCTCAGGCCGGAGACCATCTATGGCGCGACGAACGTCTGGGTCAACCCCGACGCAGACTACACCGAGGCCCGCGTCGACGGCGAGCTCTGGGTCGTAAGCGCCACTTCCCTGACCAGGCTCTCCGAGCAGAAGCACGACGTCGTGCCGGTCCGTGAGTTCAAGGGTTCCGAGCTGCTCGGGCGCTACGCCATCGCCCCGCTCACCGGCAAGTCCCTCCCGATCCTTCCCGGGAGGTTCGTGGACCCGTCGCTGGCGACGGGTGTCGTGTACAGCGTCCCGGCCCACGCCCCCTACGACCTGATGGCCCTGAGGGACATCCAGGAAGGGAGGGTCCAGGTCGGGCGCCAGGTCAAGGAGATCGCCGACGGGATCGCCCCTGTCCCCATACTCGCACTCCCCGGGTACTCCAAGGTCCCCGCGGACGACGTGGTCAGGAAGCTGAGCATCAAGGACTCGGTCGACCCGAACCTTGAGGCGGCGACCCAGGAGCTCTACAGCGCGGAGTTCCACAGAGGGGTGCTCACCCAGGCGTCCGGCCCCCTGGCTGGCCTCACAGTCGCCGAGGCCAAGGACAAGTCCCTGGTGCTCATGGCCAAGACAGAGCGGCTCTCTAAGATGTACGAGCTGCCTGAGAAGGTGGTCTGCCGCTGCGGCACCAGGTGCTACGTCAAGATCCTCGAGAACCAGTGGTTCCTGAACTACTCCAACCCCGAGTGGAAGGCCAAGGCAAAGCTGGTCATCGACCATGCGGCAATGTTCCCGGAGGAAGCCCGACAGATGTTCTACTCCACCATCGAGTGGCTTAACGACTGGCCCTGCGCCAGGCGCTCGGGGATGGGGACGAGGCTCCCCTGGGACAAGGACTGGCTGGTGGAGACCCTGAGCGACTCTACGATCTACATGGCATACTACTCCATCAGCAAGTTCGTGAACATGGAGAAGATCGGCCCCGACAGCCTCACCCCTGAGGTGCTGGACTACGTGCTTCTGGGCAAGGGGAACCCTGCGAACATAGCCAAGGGCGCGAAGACCACCGAGAGGGTCCTCAGGGACCTGAGGACGGAGTTCACCTACTGGTATCCGGTGGACCTGCGCAACTCGGGCAAGGATCTGATACCCAACCACCTCACCTTCTTCGCATTCCACCACGCAGCCCTCTTCCCCGAGAAGTACTGGCCCCAGGGGTTCGGCATCAACGGGATGATCACCATCGAAGGGAAGCGCATGAGCAAGACCAAGGGGAACTTCGTGAGCTGGGAAGACGCCAGGAAGAAGTACGGTGCCGACGCCTTCAGGCTCGCACTGGCCCTTACGGCCGACGGCATGGACGACGCCGACTGGAGGGACCGCGCAGCCATGGACGCCAAGGAGAAGGTCGAATCCCTGATGCCCTTCGTCAGGAAGACCCTGCGCTCGGCGTCCAACCGCGAGGAGAACGAGCTGGACTCGTGGCTGATCTCCACCGTGAACGGCAGGATCGTCGCGGCGACGGCGGCGATGGAGGAACTGAGGATGAGGCGCGCGTCGGCGACGATCTTCCTCGACATCTGGAACGACCTGAGGTACTATCTCCGCAGGGCCGAGAAGCCCCGCCGCCAGACCCTGACGGAGGTGTTCAACGCCTGGGTGAGGATGATCTCCCCGTTCACCCCGTTCATGGCCGAAGACCTCAACCACGAGCTGGGGGGGAAGGGGCTGGTCTGCCAGGCCGACTGGCCCTCTCCCAGAGACTTCCCGGTGGACGATGAGGCGGTGCTGGGGGAGGCTGTACTCGGCAAGGTCATCGAAGACGCGCGCAACGTCCTCAGGGTGGTGAAGGGCAAGAGGTCCAAGCTCAGCGTCTACGTCTCCTCGGACTCCGCCAGGAGCTACTTCTTCGAGATGGCGTCTGCCAAACGAAAGAAGGAGAGCGTGGGGGCGGTGGTGAAGAAGTACGCCCAGCTTAAGATCCAGCCGGACCGCGTCTTCAAGCTCGCCTTCGAAATAGGGGACGACATGCTGACAAAGCTCCTCGCGCACAGGGGGTTCAGCGAGTTCAAGGCCCTGTCCGAGGCTTCCGGCTTCATGTCCGCCGAGCTGGGGGTGCCGGTGGTGGTCCAGAAGGCGGGCTCCAAGACCATCGACGACCCGGCGAACAGGGCGAAGGACGCCCTCCCGACCAAGCCTGCATTCTATCTGGAGTAGGGCAAGCGGCTGCCCGAGCAGTTCTCAGCCGCTGATCTTGTACATGCCGGTGCCGCAGACGGGGCAGGTCCCCTTCATGGCGTGGCGCCCGTTCTTCATGGTCACACTCTGCGGGCTCTTCATCTCCCGGCTCGCCTTGCACTTGACACAGTATGCGTTTGTCACTTGCTGTCGGCTCCAACAGCGGCGCCACCGGCTATAAACCACACCTTTGGAACGCTTCAACGCCTTGTCCTCCCGCTCATGGTTCAAATACGGGGGAAGTGCCCGCGGGTAGTCAGATGTCTTCGGGCGGGACGACTCTCAAGGACGTCGCAAGGGCGAGGATGTCGGACGAATGGGCAGACTACACACTGTACGAGCGGCTCTCGAAGACCGTGGAGGGGGGGAGCCCCTTCGCCGATGTGCTCAGGACTCTGTCTGCCACCGAGCACGGCCACTACGAATTCTGGCGGAAGTACGTCCCGGGCGAGGAGCCCAGGCCGAGCAAGCTCAAGCTGTACTGGGTGCTCCTCCTCCGGAGGTTCTTCGGCCTCACGTTCGCGATCAGGTACCTGGACAGGCACGAGGCCAAGGTTGTCGTTGAATACGGCGGGCTCGCCCAACTGATCCCCGAAGAAGACAGGGCCGCCTTCGACGCCATGGTCGCAGACGAGAAGGAGCACGAAAAGGCGTTCGCCATGAAGGCCGAAAGCTCCGCGGTCGCCTACATCTCCTTCGTCGTCCTCGGGCTGGCCGACGCTCTGGTCGAGATTTCGGGCATCCACGCAGGGTGGCTGGGGCTCTTTGAGAAGACAGAGATAGCGGGCTTGGCCGGGATCATAGCCGGCGGTGCAGCGTCCCTGGCCATGGCCTCGGCGGCCTTCGCCCAGGCGAAGCAGGGAGGGTTCAAGGGGTCGGCCCGCCTCAGCGCGGCTTACACCGGGTTGTCGTATTTCGTCACCGCGCTCATGCTAGCGACCCCTTACTTCCTGACCGCGAGCATGCCCTTCGCACTGGGCGGGTCTCTGACCCTCGCGGTCGTCATCCTTGCCATCACGACCTGGTACAGCGTGGTGATACAGGAGAAGCTGTTCATGAGGGACTTCGTCGAAATCCTCCTCATCCTGTTCGCGACGACCGTCGTAGTGTTCACGCTGGGCTACGTCGTCAGCGCGGCCTTCCCCGGGATCAAGGTCCTCTAGGGCGTCTGAATCGCAAGATTCCGACAAAACGTCTTATTACCAAAGCCATCAGCCAGGTGTGAGAAGTCTTTGCAGAGCGCCGTCGAGCTCAAGGTGCCGATCAGGAAGGCCGAATTGGCCAGGGCCGTCTGCGACTACATCCGAGAGAACTCGACGTCGCGCATCACCCTGAAGACCCTCGGCGCCAAGTTCGGCGTGAGCCCCTTCCACCTGCAGAGGACCTTCACCGAGGTCATGGGAATGTCGCCCCGCGAGTACCTCGAGGAGTTCAGGGTGAGCAACCTGAGGCGACACCTCGCGAGGGGGGAGCCCGTGATAAGGGCGCTCCGTGGAACGGGATATTCTGCTCAGAGCTGGCTTTACCAAGATTCGAAGAGGAGGCTGGGGATGACTCCTGCGACCTACCGCAACGGCGGCGAAGGGACTTCCATCGTCTTTGCTACCGGGCGGTCTTCCCTCGGGATGCTGCTGGTGGCGACCACAGACCATGGGGTATGCGCGGTCAAAGCGGGGAGGAGCGACGAAGACCTGGTGAGGGCCCTCCGAGCCGAGTTCCCGAGGGCGAACATCGAGCGTGCTCCCAGGGCCAGGCGCCAACTGGAGGCGCTCAACAGGCACCTGAGCGGCCAGGAGGTGAAGTTCCCGCTGGACATCAGGGGGACCGACTTCCAGATGAGCGTCTGGGCTGCCCTGAGGACCATACCTCTGGGGGAGACCAGGTCGTACCACGAAGTCGCCGAGATGGTCGGGAAGCCGAAGGCAGTGAGGGCCGTAGCCAACGCATGCGCTTCAAACCCCGTCCCCCTCATCATCCCATGCCACCGAGTCATCAGAAAGGACGGGAGCCTTGGAGGCTATGGCCTTGGCATCTACAGGAAGAAGGCGCTTCTCTCCAGAGAGAGGGCGATGGCGGCAGACTCGGAAAACGGGCCTCGTTGAGCCTGAAGAGCGTAACGGCCTACTCAGGCCTGGTTGTCCTGAGCCTGATATGGGGCATGGCCTTCGTCGCCATCAAGGGAGTTGAAACCGAACTCTCCCCCGTCAATCTGGCGCTTATGAGATGGCTCATCGCCGCGGTCCCGTTCCTCATACTGCTCCCAATCATCGGGCGGCCCAAGGTCAGGTTCGAAAGGAAGGACGTCCCCCGGCTGCTCGTGATGGCGCTTGCGAACGTTGCCGGATACCACCTCTCGCTGAACTACGCGGAGACGACCCTCTCGGCGGGGCTCTCCGCGCTTCTGACCGCCTTCGGCCCAATCTTCATCGTCGTCCTGTCCTACCTGCTGCTGCACGAGAGGGTTGGACCGAGGATCCTCCTCGGCCTTGGGCTCGCGTTCGCCGGCGCCGCGGTCCTGTCGGTCGGCACGATCAGTGCCAGCGACTTCGCCTCCGCCGCAGGCATAGTCGAGGCGCTTTTCACCGCGCTCTGTTACGGTCTGTTCACAGTGGTAGGGAAGCCGCTCGTGCACAAGTATGGCTCCGCCCCGACCACCATCCTCGCCGGGCTGGTGGGGACCGCGTTGATGACCCCGCTCCTTTCAGAGAGCTTCTTCACTCAAGCCGCATCGCTAACCCTGTACGGCTGGCTCGGGGTCCTCTACCTTGCTCTCCTTAGCACCGTTTTCGGGTACCTGATGTTCTACGCCATGGTCAGCCGCGGCGCTGTCTCGAGGCTCTCGATCCAGCTATACCTGATCCCCGTCGTCAGCATAGTCGGGGGCGCCCTGCTCCTCTCGGAGCAGGTCACGGCGACCGTGGTCATCGGCGGAGGGATGATGCTGGCCGCAGTCGCCATCTCCACGTGGAAGTAGACGAACGAGCCCGGCATCAACTTCATCTACCACGGCCGGGCGGCAGGCGCAAGCCCGGGAATTGAGGAGCATACTTTCGGTCGCAGACCTTTCGCCATCCGAGATGGCGTCGCTGGTCGAGCGCTCGGGGGCCATGAAGAAGC
This sequence comes from Nitrososphaerota archaeon, assembly GCA_027320175.1. Classification (GTDB taxonomy): domain Archaea; phylum Thermoproteota; class Nitrososphaeria; order Nitrososphaerales; family Gagatemarchaeaceae; genus UBA183. The sequence continues at coordinate 718 of DAHVLU010000004.1, read as the reverse complement.
AAATTCTCTCCGGCAGACCGCCGCCCACCCTACGCGGCAAGGTCGTCGGCCTCCTCTTCGAGAAGCCCTCGACCAGGACCCGTACCAGCTTCGAGGTCGCGACCATAAGGCTGGGCGGGGACCCAGTCTACCTGTCTGCGAGCGAGCTTCAGCTGAGCAGGGGAGAGCCGGTGAAGGACACAGCGAGGATACTCGGAGGTTACCTCGACGTGATCGTGGGGAGGGTCTATTCCCAGGAGACGCTGACGCAGCTCGCGAAGCACTCTGGGAGGCCCGTGGTGAACGCGCTCAGCGACGCCGAACACCCTACGCAGATAATCTCTGACCTGTTCACAATAAAGGAGGCAAAAGGGCGCCTGAAGGGCCTGACCACGGTGTTCGTCGGGGATGGCAACAACGTCAGCAATTCGCTCCTCCTAGGAGGCGCGCTCACCGGGATGAACGTGACCGTCGCCTGTCCCGAGGGCTACGGGCCCGACCAGGACATCTACAGGAAGGCGAAGTCGCTGGCGGCGAAGTCGGGAGCCGAGCTCGAAGTAGTCAGAGACCCGAAGGGCGCAGTGGCCGAAGCAGACGTGGTGTACACCGACGTGTGGGTAAGCATGGGGGACGAGTCTGAGAAGGAGAAGAGGATGCGCGACTTCAAGGACTACCAGGTGAGCTCGAACCTGATGAAGGCGGCGCCCAAGGGCGCCATAGTGATGCACTGCCTGCCGGC
>DAHVLU010000031.1:0-6873 GCA_027320175.1 Nitrososphaerota archaeon | reverse complement strand
GACGAAGATGGCGAGGCCCTCCGTCCCCGGGATGGTGTCCCTCCACTGGAGGTTCCCCCGGGCGATGTGGCCCACGACCGTCCCGCGCTCGCCGTCGCCCCTGTCGACCAGCATCGGAACGTGCGAAGCCGAGGCTCCTTTTCCGGTCGTGGTCACCAGGGTCCCAAATGAGATCCTGTCGATGGCGTCGAAGATCACCTCCTCCCTCTCCTCGCGATACCACTTCGGGACGTACATGCGTCCCCGGTCCCGCCTGGCGGATAATAGGGGCTTCGGGGCGCCCAGCCTGGGTCGCCGGTCGAGACAGGCCGCACGCGCTCCAGGGGGACCGAGATGCTCCTCCTGATGGACGGTATCCCGTCGATGCCGTGGATCTCGAAGACCAGCTGGTCCCCAGCTATCCTGACTGTGCCAGACATGCTACCGCCGCCTGACGCCGTTCCCGTAGCGCCGTCGCAAATCCTTTCTTGGGGAGACGATGTGAACTCACCCGCCGACTGAGCGGTCGAGCCCGCGTCGAGGCGGTCTGACAGCCGACCCCGGCAAGCGGGGACCGTTCCGGTGATGGCGTGGGCCGATAGACGGGGGTGGCAGGAGTATCCCAAGCCTGGCTGCCAGGAGCCCACTCTGCCGACAGCGGGTCCTTCTTCGCCATAGCGTACCGCCTTGGGAGCTTCCGGAGGCACCTCGGGAAAATCCTCTCCCATTCGCTGGCCCCCATCTCCCGAAGCTCGGTCACAGCCACCTTCTTGCCCCGGTCCGAAAGGACGTAGCCCCGCATGAAGCCGACGATCGGGTAGACGCGTCTGCTGGACTCGCGCCTGGGCTGGGAGATGAACTGGAAGAGGAACGTGTGCGCCCTCCAGGCCATGTCGGTCCTGGCCTGTTGCACGGAGCGTCGAACGTGCTCGGCTTGTATCCCACCGCGCAGTAGGGGAAGTCGTTCCCCTGCACGGAAGGGGCAAGGTCGACCGTGAAGCGCTTCTCGACGCCGTCGCCGTGGATGTGCGACACCGCCTGGGCCCAACCGAACATGGCTTCGTGGCCTTTGCCGCTGAAAGTGACCGTTGCCCTCATCACGGGGAACTCCTTCACCATTTCGTCGGTGAACTCTCGCCCGATGGCCGTGAAACCCGAGTCTTCGACGCCTCGGTTGGCCGAGTAGCGGACGGTCGCTTCGCCTTTGTACGGACCCAGCATGAAGGGCATCGACGGCGTCTTCGGCGACAAAGCGCCCTTGTTCAACTCGCTCATCACCGAGCCTGCTGGCCGGCGACATAAGGCCGACTCACTTTCGGTGTTCGCATATCGTGACCTCTGATTCCCAAAGTCGCTCAACCGCATGAGCATACAGGCAAAGACGCGTCCTGCCCTTGTTCTTGTAAGCATGACTCTATGCTGCGGCCCAAGAGTTGATTCTGCCCGATGTCCGCGTGATGAGAACGGGTGTCCCACCTTGGGCGATGCATGCCCTTCCAACCGTCCCCGTAGTAAAGTGCTACTCGAATAGTCGCCCCGCAAGGCGTAACTACTTGGCTCACGGTCACAAGGCGACTATGAGGATGACCAGCGCGATGCCAGCGGCTGTGTTCCTGTCGTCAGGGCTGTTTGCTATTGCAGTAGCCGTGCCGGTGACGCTTTCCGGTGTAGGCAACTTCGGCTTCCCATTAGTTGCCTCACCCTGTTGCTCCGCACACATTGTCACTCCGGCAGGTACCATCGCTGTCCTGCATTATGGGGCGGCCGTCCTCTTCTTTGAACCCGCATTCTTTGCAGGAGTCGGCTTGCTGATTTTGGGGGTCTACCTTCTGAGAAAGGGAATCACAACTCTCGGTTTCAGGGGGAGCACGAGGATATCCTCTCGCCCAGACCTGCACCGGTGACGGCGCGCAGGGTCCTCCTCACCCCCCTCGGCGAGCACTCCGAGACAACGAACTTCTTCATCAAGCACCGGCAAGAGGCCGAGGAGCCGGTGGAGAACAGGTTCGCGGCGGAGGCGCTCTCAGGGACGCCTGTCGTGGACGGGGATTTCGTGGTTGTGGACTACCACGAATACAGGCTGTTCTTCCTTGTGCTCGAGAAGGAACCGCCAGCGGGTGTCTCGGTGGTGGGGAGGGAGACGAAGGTCGGCCTGGTCCCCTGGCTCACTGCCTCAGCATGAGGCGGGAAACGGTCTTCCACTTGGCGCCGCGTTCCTCTGCCCACGTCCCGCATCTAGACCGTCTTCCTGCTAGATGCCGTGCTTGCTCGCATCCGCCGCGGGTGATGCGCTCCCCGTCAGGCTTTTAGCGGGCAGGTGGGCCAGAAGGGGGACCTGCCAAACTTGAGTCTGAGAGTTCTCCTCGTCTTTCTCGCGGTCGCGATTCTCCTGTGCTCGGTCCCTGCCTCGTTCGCCTACAGCGGGAAGGCCCTGACTCTGAGGGTATACGCCGACGGCTATGTCGACGTGACGCAGACCCTGGCGACGGGCTCAAGGTCGACGTCCGTCGTGGTCCCGTTGCTGTCGGAAGTGGTGTCCAACCTGGTGGCGACCGACCAAAACGGCTCCCCACTTTCCTACAGCTTCGGTCCTGGGAACGCCAACATAACCGTCTACACGTTGGGGGCTACTTCCGTCACGCTCCGGTACGATACCGACGCCCTGACCTCGAAGAATGGGACTGTATGGACCCTGACATACGCCACGGAATACAACTCCACCGTGGTGCTCCCCCCGCTCTCTACCCTGAGCTTCGTATCAGGGGCTCCCTATCCATCTCCTTACTCCATCAACGAGACTAACGCGGCCCCAGAGCTCGACGTCCCTGCAGGGACCTGGACGATAAGCTACGGGGCCCCCATCGCCGGCCTGACCACCACAAGCAGCCCCGGGCCCGGAGGAGGGGCGAGCGGATTCCTGGGGCTGTCAGCTCGGGAGGCAGAGGAGGCAGGGGCTGCGGCGGCCGCGCTGGCTGCAGCGGGGCTCTCAATCTTGCTGTGGAGGAGGCGCGGCCCCGGGCCCACAGGCGGGGGGCTGAGGCCAGATGACGTCCAAGTGCTCAGCTTCATACGCGAGAATGGCGGCAAAGTGCTCGAGCCTGAGATCAGGGCGAAATTCGCTCTTCCCAAGACTTCGGGCTGGCGGCAAATCAAACGGCTAGAAAGGCTGGGCTACGTCAGAGTGCGAAAGATCGGCACACAAAACCAGATCGAGGTAGTGAAGGACAGGGGCGCCAGTCCGCAGGGCTAGACGCTGACGGCGGACGCTGTCTGGAACTCCAGGGATGCCTGGACCATGGCAGATATGCCCGCAGTTATGTCCTGGCTAGAGAAGAACCGAAGGGCCTGAGACACCTCGGCGCGGCCCGACGCCGCACCTGCTATCCTCGCCTGTATCGAGCCGCCCACATAGGCGACGGCCGTGGCAGTGGCGCCTGCGGACGCCCCAGTGGTTGAGGACAGCGAAGCGCCTGCGCCGGAGAGCCCCCTCTCGTCGGACGGGTACGCTCCCAGGGTCGCCTGCGTGGACTGGTAGGCCGCGCCGTCGAAGGCGGCAGCTGCCTTGGCCACCGCCTGAACCGAGGCTGACACTTGGGCGGTCGCGGCTGCTGCGGTGGCGTTGAGATACACCGACGACTGCGCTGCCGCCGAGGCTGCCATCGAGAGAAGGGCGCCGCTCACAGGGACGTCTGATTGGGCCGTCGTGACGCTTGAGCTGAAGCGTGACGCGTCGGTCCCCCCGCTTGTCATCTGGGCGGCCTGCTGTGACATTGACGAGGCGGCTGCACCTACGGTGGCCGAGACGGAGAGGCCGAGGACTGCCTGCACCTGCGGCAGGCTCAGAAACGGCTGAAGGTCGCTGACGACCTTGTCATAGGACGACACGTAGGCGGAGCCGTTCGACCGAGCCGAGCTCCCGTCCGAGTTCACGGCCCCGAGGTAGCTCCCGTAGGACGGCAGCTGGACCTTGGAGAAGCCGTTGAGCTCAGCCTGAAGCGCGGAAAGGGAGGCATTGTATGAAGCGCCGTCTGACATGCATGCCTGGATGTCGGCGACGATGCCAGGTTGGGCGGCTATGACTGATAGGCCGGGCAGCGCCTGCAGGTCGGCGTGGAGCTGCGACTCCGTCGACTGGGCGGCGCTGATGGAGGACGAAACGTTGCCCGAATAGCCATCGACCTTCGAGATGGCGGCCGCGAGAATCGAGGCCGACGAAGCGACGTTCGCTGCCGCCGAGCCTTGCAGTCTCGCGTAGGCCGCATATTGGGCCTGGAAGCTGGTCAGGTTGGCGTAGGCGGACTGCTCCGCTTGGATCGTGGCGTTGGCCTCGGAGGAGAGGGACCGGATGTAGGCGCTCACATATGCGTCGGCTCGCTGCGCGTAGGAGTACGAAGCGATCGTCACCAGATAGGACTGAGTCGCGTTGACCTCCGACCTTGCCTGGGCAACCTGAGTGAGGACCTGGGACAGGCTTACGGTGGCGTTGGCCTCTCCGTTGGCCCGGGCGAGCAGGGAGGCTGCCTGGCTGAGGTGGGCATCGGCCGCCTGGACCTGAGCGTTGACCTGGGCGCATGCCTCGGCAAGGCCGCTGCTCCCTGAGGTCGAGACGTCAGTCTGAGCGCAGGCGTGGGCGGCAGCGGCGGCAATGACGGACACGGTGGCGTTGACCTCTGCGGCGGCCCCCGCTGCAGCGGAGTAGTCGACCGAGGTGGTGAGCCCCGCGCCGCTCAGCGCGAGGCTGGCCGACGCCGAGGCCGCCGTGTAGTCGCTCATCGCCGCCTGGGCTGACTCGACCGCGGCCGCCGAGGCCCCTGACTGCGCGTCGGCCTGGGCGGTCGCCAAGAGCGCATCCCCCTGGCTGAGCTTCGACTGGGCCGAACTGACTGCCAGGCCATGAGCCGATGCCATGCCGACAACCTGCTGGGCGTAGGCCCTCGACGAGAGGGTCGCGTTGATGACGTCGTTGAGCTGGCCCTGGGACTGCGTCGAGGGGCCCGCAAGGCCGACGGCGACCAGCGGGGTGAAGACTCCCGCGAGGATCACGATGGCAACCGCCGCCGAGAGCAGCGGTCTTGCGCGAACGGCGCTCATGCCGTGAGGTATCCCTCCCTGGGGGGATAAGGAACCCCGTGGAACGGCCGTTCCAAGCCGCAGGAGAGGGCTTTCATGACGCGGGGGTCCCTCCCCCGGATGGCTCCTCCGGGACCCGGATCGTATGACTGGGCTCGGGGACTTGCACCGCGTCCTCCCCTCTGACCCATGAGACGCCCCGGCCGGGCTTCCTCGAACTGCCTGGACGCTTCGGGATGGGTCTCTTCGGTCGCGGCTTCGAAAGCGTCGGCCAGTTGCATTCTATTCAATATGAACTCTCACCTAAAAGAAAAGGGAGGTGGCCTAGGAGGCCACCACGGTGGTACTGGCGTATGTGTTGGCTCCGATGCAGGTGATGATGTACTGTTGGCCTGCGACGATTCCGGTGGGCTGCAAGCCCCCGCTCATCGCTATGTCCCCGGTGTAGTCAATGGTGCTCGACGCCCCCTGGGCCACGGTGGCCCCAGAACTGGTGAAGGTGGACGCCTGCAGGGAAGATGCCTGCTGCACCGACCCGGACCCGCTGACCGTGAAGACGGCAGAGCCGCTCAACGAAGAGGGGAGCGAGGCCGAGGCGAAGACCGAAGCCGAGGCGGGCGTGATGATGACCTCTTGGACTTGGCCGCTGGCGCCCCCGCTGTTCCGGAGGTCGATGCTGAGCGCCCCGCTCGCGACCGTGGCCGAGACTATGGTCACATTCGCGCCGGTCTGGGTCTCGAACGAGCTGAACCACGCCTGCCCCGTTAGGTCCAAGGTGGCGCCAAGCTTCAGGGAGACCGCAGCCGATGCCTGCGAGGGGACTTCCGTCGCCATGGCTGTTGCGCTGAAGACGAACTGCGGGTTTGACGTTGTTGCTGTGTTCTGGATGAACGTCCTGACGTCTACGAGGGCCGCTGCCGACGAGCCAGAGCTGACCTGGACCTGGCTCTGGGAGGCCGCTGTGACCGAGGTAGATGCCACGGTGGCTGCATAGGTCTGGCCATTGTAGACGACGCTGATGGAGTTCACGTCGAACCTGAAGGCGTCGTAGGTTGTTGCGTTGACTTTGGAGGTTGCGAGCACCTGGGCGGTCCCGTTGGCCATGAGATTCATGGACCCGGATCCGGCAACCCTGACCCACCCGCTCGACATGTCAGAGCCTGCGGTGTGGGCGCTGACGGAGCTGTAGGACATGGTGGCAGAGCTGATGCCGGTCGAGGTGACAGGGGGATCCGTCCCCATGACCGCCAAAGTCCCGGACTTCGCCTGGGCTGGCTGATTGATTGGTGCGATCGCGGCCGCCAGTACTATCACTAGAGCCGCTGTGATCGCGACTGTCGCGACATATGTTTTCTTCATCGATGCCCCCTTGGAGGCTGGGGGAGATTAGGAACCCCGAGGAACACCCGTTCCCGAACGGGTTGGAACGGAGTTGGAACACGGCAGCGGATTGGTCTGAATGCCCTCTCAGGGTCTGCGCTCCTGCCTGGCCGATAACAGGGGGCTTCGGGGGCCCGCCGGAGGGTCGGCCGCCCTAACCGTTTCGGAACAACAAAGTCAAGCGGCCCCCGGGACGAATCCAGGCGTGGGTCGAGCGCCTGCGCCCGGCGGGCCGAGAAGGGACCGATGCCGCGCGGGGACGCCGGTCAGATGAAGAAGCGGATGGCCGCGAGGCTCGCATGTCCCGCCTGCCATGGCAAGCTGGGATACGCGGGCACGACGGCCGGCGGGCGCCTCGTCGACGGCGAGTTCACGTGCCCCTTCGGGCACCTCTTCCAGGTGAAGGGCGAAGTCCCCCTCCTGAAGGAGGCCAGGCTGAGCGGA
>DAHVLU010000029.1:0-34203 GCA_027320175.1 Nitrososphaerota archaeon | reverse complement strand
CTTCAGGAAGATGGGGTACGCCGCCGACAGGAGGTCGGTGCTCCACGGCAAGCTCCTAGAGTAGGCCCGTCGAAGCGAGGCCGAGAGAGAGTTTTTAGCGGAACCGCCTGCCACGGGCGCACATGAACTACGAGACGGTCGTGGTCTCCAAAGAAGGCAGGGTGGGGGTCATCACCCTGAACCGCCCCCAGGCGCTCAACGCCCTGAGCACCAAGATGGTGTCCGAGCTCATATCGGCGCTGGACGCGTTCGAGAAGGACGAAGAGGTGCGGGCGGTCGTGATAGCGGGGAACGACAGGGCGTTCTCGGCCGGCGCGGACATCAAGGAGATGGCCGACATGACCGCGGTGCAGATGGTGATGGGCGAGCACTTCTTCCCGCTCTGGGACAAGGTGGGCCACTATCCGAAGCCCACGGTGGGGGCGATAACGTCGTTCGCCCTTGGCGGGGGGCTGGAGCTCGCGATGAGCCTCGACATCTTGGTCGCCTCTGAAACGGCCCAGCTCGGGCAGCCGGAGATCAACATCGGCGTGATCCCCGGCGGCGGAGGGACCCAGAGGCTGACCAGGGCCGTGGGGAAGTCGAAGGCGATGGAGATGATACTCTCCGACAGGAGGATCGGCGCGGAAGAGGCGAAGACCCTGGGGCTGGTCAGCAGGGTGGTCCCCAAGGAGGCGTGCGTCGAGGAGGCAAAGAAGGTGGCCGCCGAGATAGCGGGCAAGTCCCCGGTCGCCGTGAAGCTGGCGAAGATGGCTGTCAACAAGGCGTTCGAGATGGGGCTTTCTGACGGCCTCGACTTCGAACGGGAGCTGTTCTACATGCTGTTCGCTTCGGAGGACGCGAAGGAAGGGATGCACGCATTCATGGAGAAGCGGAAGCCCGAGTTCAAGGGGAAGTAGATGCAGTTCGAGACGGTGAAGACCGAGCAGGCCGGCGGAGTCCTCTGGATCAGCCTGAACAGGCCGGACAAGCTGAACGCCTTCAACGAGCAGATGGGGAACGACCTGCTCGAGGCCCTGAAGGAGGGGGAGAGGTCGGCCGAGGTCCGCTGCGTCGTCCTCACCGGCGAAGGGAGGGCGTTCTCCGTCGGGGAGGACCTCGGTGGGAACAGGGATGGCTACGAGCGCGGGAAGCCGATGCTGCTCGGAGAGGTGCTGAAGAGGAAGTACAACCCCATCGTGGGGAGGATCAGGAAGATGGACAAGCCTGTGCTCGCGGGGGTCAACGGGGTCACCGCCGGGGCAGGGCTCGGCCTCGCCCTGGCCTGCGACCTTCGGGCCGCTTCGGAGAAGGCGACGTTCCATGAGGCGTTCATCAAGGTGGGGCTGGCGCCTGACTCGGGGACCAGCTTCTGGCTGACAAGGATACTCGGGCTGGGGAGGGCGATGGAGATCGGGCTGCTGGGGGACCCCATCGACGCGGCGAGGGCGATGAGCCTCGGACTGGTGAACTGGGTCTTCCCCGAAGAGGGGTTCAGGGCGAGCGTCGGGAAGCTGGCGGAGCGGCTCGCCAAGGGGCCAACGAAGGCCATGGGGCTGACGAAGAGGGCGCTGAACAGGGCCGTGGTGGTCGACATGGAGTCGGCCCTGGAGTACGAGATGTACCTCCAGGACATCGCCGGGAGGACCCGGGACCACGTCGAAGGGGTCAAGGCGTTCTTCGACAAGAGAGACCCGAGCTTCACCGGGCAATAAGGGAAGGTCAGTCGTTCGCGGGTTCGGGCTGCTTCTTCAGCCTGAAGATCGGGCCGAGCACCACCCACAGGAAGGCGCTCCCTGAGATTACCCCCCCTGCCACCATTGTAGGGACGAGGCCGAGGGTCACCGTCATGACCCCGCCGACGAAGGCGCCCGCGGGTATGGTCCCCCAGATTATCGTCCTCATGGTCGCGTTCATCCTCCCCTGCAGGCGGTTCGGCGTTATGATCTGGCGGAGGCTCACCATGTTGATGTTGTAGATGGGGATCCCGAAGAAGCTCACGAAGAAGGCGGCGCCGAGGACGAAGACGGCAGAACCCCCCGACGCGAAGAGGGCGATGAGGAGCCCGAAGTTGCCCGAGATGGAGATGGCGATGGTCCTCCCGAGCCCGAGGTAGCCGGTGACCCTGGAGGACACCAGGGCGCCAAGCAGGAAGCCCGCCGAGCCCAGGGAGAAGGCGAGCCCGATGGTCGACGGGGTGATCCCCAGGGTCCGATAGGCGAAGAGGATCATCGCCACGTTGAACATGTTGCTCCCGAAGTTCGAGGTCCCCGTGCACCCAGCCTGGGTCCAGAGCAGCTTGTTCGAGGTGATGACCCGGATGCCCTCCTTCATCTCTGCGAAGAAGTGCCTCTCCGTCCCCGCCGGCTCGACGGGGGCCTCGCGCTTCCGGATGGAGATGAGGAGCAGCGCCGCAGCCATGGTCCCAAGGGCGTCGGCTGTGACTGCCCGGGGGGCTCCGAACAGCCCCATCAGGGCGCTCGCGATGGTCGGCCCCATCACCTGGGCGGCGGACCCGCTGATCTGGAGCTTCTGGTTCCCTTCCACCAGCTGGTGCCTCCCGACGAGGCTCGGGAGATATGACTGGTAGGCCACGTCGAAGAACAGGGTCGTGGTCCCCATGGCCAGGGAGACAGCGTAGAGCTGATACAGCCCGAGGGAGCCGAGGAGGAAGGCCGCAGGGATGGTCGCCAGCGCCGCGACCTGGACGAGGTCCATGGCGATGAGGACGGGCCTGCGCCTGGTCCTGTCCATCCAGACCCCGACGAAGAGCCCGAGGATGGGAAAGGCGATGAACCCGAGGGCCTCGATGAGCCCTACCTGGAACCCGGTCGCCTGCAGGGTGAAGATGGCCACCGTGGGGATCGCGAGCGCCGAGACCTGGCCGGTGAACTGGGTTATCGTGTCGCCGGCCCAGAACTTCAGGAAGTTTCCGTCCCTGGTGAGGGGGAGCGGCTTCGGTGCAGCCAGCTCGGCTATGCCCGGTCCACTTTGTTCGCCGCTCAGCCTTTCACCGGTCTCTTGACCAGTGCCTTGGTGACCAGCGCCCGGAGCTCCTTGTAGGTCGAGATGAACTTCTCGAACTGCCTGTCTGACATCAGCGCCATCTGGGCGAGCTCGTACATCTTGGACTTTGTAAAGAAGGCGACGTCGTCGAGGGCGGATATCCTCTCTTCGAGCTCGCGGGGGAGGCCCTGTTTGACCGCCTCGGCGTCGAGTTCGGCGGCCTTGGCTACGACCTCGTCGTCGGCGGAGATGTCCACCCCGACTGACTTCAGGGCGCCGAAGGCCTCGGCGATGCGCTTCGACGCCTCGGAGGCGCCCACGTCCCCGTGGCGGAACTCGAACACCTCGGCCGCCGCCCTGTAGTATGTCTCGATGAAGTGGTCTACGCGCTCCTCCCGGGCGACTTCGACGAGCCCCACCTCCTTGAGCTTGTTGACCTGGTGATACACCGCCTGCGTGGTGAGGCGAAGGGCCTGGGCCAGCTGGCTGACCGTCAGCTCGTTCGCCCGGAGGAGGTAGATGATCCTGCGCCTCGTCTCGTCCCCCAGGAGCTCGAAGGCCTTGGGGTCGCTCACGTATTTGAAGGCCCTCAACTTCGCGAACCAAAATTACATTTGTATAGAGTCTATATCTACTTTACTTACCAAACGCTGGTTTTATTAACAGCCTACCAAATCTAGGTTTGGTTGAATCAAATGAGCGAAATAAACGCCAGGGCCCGCGTACGGGCCGTCTACTACGTCCATGGGAGCGGGCTGATGGGGATCCCTTACCACATGCTGAACGAGGTCCCGCGGATGAGGATCGAGTTCCACGCCAACGAGGCGAAACGTGCCATGTCGGCCGCCTGGGCGAGGAAGCCAGCCTAGGTACCAGCAAAAGGAGATAAGCGCCCCGACGGGCGCTCCAAATCGTGAAGGACGGGCCGGTCGTCGTCGCGGCCACGCGGACCCCCATAGGCAGGTACGGCGGAGCCCTGCGGTCAGTGCGACCGGACGACCTCGCGGCGGTCGTCCTGAAAGCGGTGCTTCAGAAGTCAGGGGTGGACCCGTCGTCGGTGGACGACGTGTACTTCGGGTGCTCGAACCAGGCCGGCGAGGACAACAGAAACGTGGCGAGGATGGCCGCACTGCTTGCTGGGATGCCGTACTCGGTCCCGGCGACCACGGTCAACAGGCTCTGCGGGTCGGGGCTGGAGGCGGTCAATTCCGCGTCAAGGGTGGTGGCCGCGGGAGAGGGCGAGGTCCTCATCGCCGGAGGGGTGGAAAGCATGACCCGCGCGCCCCTGGTGATGCTGAAGCCCGACGCAGCATTCAGCAGAGGGGGGGCGACCCTCGTCGACTCTACCATCGGGTGGCGGTTCGTGAACCCCGCGATGCCCGCTGACTATCCCCCGCTCTCTATGGGCGAGACGGCCGAGAACCTCGCGGAGAGGCACGGGATCGGCAGGGAGGCCCAGGACGAGTTCGCGCTCGCGAGCCACCGGAAGGCCCTGGACGCGGCGAAGGAAGGGAGGTTCAAAGAGGAGATCACCCCCGTGGGCACCTCCGAAAGGCCCGGAGGCGTCACAGAGGACGAGTGTCCCCGGGCCGACACCTCCATGGAGAAGCTGGCGAAGCTGAAACCGGCTTTCAGGAAGGGGGGGACGGTGACGGCGGGCAACTCGTCGGGGATCAACGACGGAGCTTCGGCGCTTCTCCTGATGAAACAGGAGAGGGCGGAAGGGCTGGGGCTGAAGCCCATCGCCAGGGTCCTCGGGTCTGCGACCGCGGGGGTTCACCCGAGCTACATGGGGATAGGGCCGGTGCACTCGACCCGGAAGCTGCTTTCGAGGCTGGGGATGAGCATGGACGAGTTCGGCATAATCGAGCTGAACGAAGCCTTCGCGGCCCAGGTCCTGGCGTGCGCCGCGGAGATGCCTGAGCTGGACCTTCGGAAGATGAACCCCAACGGCGGGGCGATAGCCCTGGGCCACCCGCTGGGGTGCAGCGGGGCGAGGCTGGCCACCACCCTCCTGCACGAGATGAAGAGGACGGGGACCCGCTATGGGCTGGCGACGATGTGCATCGGGGTCGGCCAGGGGATCTCGACCGCCTTTGAGCTCTTGAAGTAAGAGTTATCTTCGGGGAGCAAGTCGGGAGGCAAGGAATGCAGGCAGAGACGGCTCCGACATACCAGATGTTCGTCGCCGGCAGGTGGGTGGATTCCCACTCGGGGAAGAGCTACCCGGTGTTCAACCCCGCGACGGGGAAGGTCTTCGCCCACGTGCCGAAGGGGGACGCCGACGACGTCAGGGCCGCGGTGGACGCAGCCAGGAGGGCCTTCGAGAGCCCGGCATGGAGGTCCATCGACCCGAGCAAGAGAGGGAGGCTGCTCTTCAAGGTCTCGCAGGCGCTGAGAGACAGGCTGGCGGACTTCGCCAAGCTGGAGACGCTGAACAACGGGAAGCCCCTGGGACAGGCGAAGGGGGACGTGGCCATGGCGGCGAGGCACTTCGAGTACTTCGCCGGACTGGCGGACAAGATCCAGGGGAGCACGATCCCGGTCCCGGGGAACAGGCTGGACTACACCCTGAAGGAGCCGCTCGGGGTCACCGCGCACGTGGTGCCGTGGAACTACCCGCTGGTGATGGCGGCAAGGAGCATGGCGCCTGCGCTCGCGGCCGGGAACACTGTGGTGGCCAAGCCTGCGTCGTTCACGCCGCTCACGCTGCTGAAGTTCGCGGAGCTCTGCAAGGAGGCAGGCCTCCCGGACGGGGTCGTGAACGTGGTCACGGGGGGCGGCGAGGAGGTCGGAAGCGAGCTGGCGAGGCACCCGGACGTGGAGCTCGTGGCCCTCACCGGGTCGGTGGAGACAGGGGTGAAGATGATGGAGGCGGCGTCGCGCAACCTCTCCAGGGTGATACTCGAGCTCGGGGGGAAGAACCCGCACATAGTCTTCGGGGACGCGGACATCGAGAAGGCTGCCGCGGCGGTGCTGAACGGCATATTCACCAACGCCGGGCAGATGTGCTGGGCCGGGTCGCGCCTGCTCGTGGACGAGGCGGTGAAGGACGCGGTGCTGCAGAGGCTCGTCGACGGGGCCAACGGCATGAAGCTCGGGGACGGCCTCAAGCCTGACTCGGCCATGGGTCCCCTGGTGGCGGAGTCGCACAGGAAGCGGGTCGCCGGCTACGTCGAGGTAGGGGCCGGGGAAGGGGCGACGGTGGCTGCGGGCGGGTCTGCCCCCACGGAAGGGGAGCTGGGCTCGGGGTACTTCTACAGGCCGACGATACTAGACGGGGTGACGCAGGAGATGAGGGTGGCCAGGGAAGAAATCTTCGGCCCAGTGCTCACGGTCACCACGTTCAGGGGGGACGACGACGCCGTGGCCAAGGCCAACGACTCGGATTACGGGCTCTGGGCCGGAGTATGGACCAGGGACCTCCGGAGGGCCCACAGCGTGGCAGGGAGGCTGGAGTCCGGGATAGTCACAGTCAACGAGGAGCCGATCACCTTCCCCCAGACCCCGTTCGGGGGTTTCAAGAACAGTGGCAACTCGTCCGAGCAGGGGATGGAGGCGGTCCTAGCCTACGTCAGGACGAAGAACGTCTCGGTCAACCTGGACTAGCTCGTCCAGGTCTCTTCTTTCTTCCCATCCAGCTTGTTGACCCACCTGGAGAGGTTGAAGAGGTATGAAGAGAGCCTGTTGAAGAACGGGAGCAGGACAGGGTTGAGCTGCTCAGTCTGGGAGGCGGACACTACGCGCCTCTCAGCCCGCCTGCAGACAGAGCGGGCGAGGTGGAGGAGAGCCCCGGTCTGGCCCCCTCCGGGGAGGATGAAGCTCCTCAGGGTCGGGAGCTTCTTGGCGAGGTCGTCGGTCATCTTCTCGAGCATGCGAGTGTCGGAGTCGGCGATCCTGCGCACCTTCTGCGGGCTGGAGAGCTCCGTCGCGGCGTCGCTGCCGGCGACGAAGAGGAGCCTCTGGATGTCCTTGAGCTGAGCGACGACCGTCCGGTTCCTGGAGGTGGCGATGACCGCCCCGATCACGCTGTTCAGCTCGTCGATGGTGCCGTAGGCCTCGACCCGGGGGTCGTCCTTCCTGACCCTGCGTGGCCCGAAGAGCGAGGTCTCACCGCCGTCCCCCCTCCGCGTGTACAACAGGCGTCCGCCCTGGCCCCGAACTAATAACGCTAACAGGGGAGCTGAGGTCGCGGCCTCCCGCCACTTGCATGGCGATTCTTTGGGTCAACCGAATTGGTATGTTTGGTCATGGGATTTCCAGTCAGAAGTTTCTTATGGCGTGCACGGACAAACTGGGAGGCGAGTCAGAAAACGACAATCGACAAGCAGGACACCCATCTGTTCACCCCGCAGGAAGCGTCCAAGCTCCTCCCGGACGTGAAGCCGAAGGTCAAGGAGCTCATCGAGCGCAAGAAGGTGGTGGCGAAGCTCCACAGCGAGATCGAGAAGTACAACCTGCTGGGGTTCAAGACGGCCGAAGTGGTTGAGAGGGCGGCCCAGCTCGACGCGCTCGTCGAAGACATGACCAGGAAGATAGCCGAGCTCGAGGACCTGGGGGTCGAGGTGAAGGACCTCGACTACGGGCTGGTGGACTTCCCTGCCGAGAGGTACGGTGAGAGCGTGATGCTCTGCTGGCGGTACGGCGAGGCGGACGTCTCATACTGGCACAAGCCGAACGAAGGCTTCAACGGGCGCAAGTCGCTGAAGATCCAGCTGATACAGCCCTAGAGCCGAAGCATCCTCATCGCGTTCCCTCCGAGGAGCTTGTCTGAGACCCCGGGCTTGAGCTTGGGGGCGAGGTTCTCCCGGAAGTCGTCCATCCACTCCTTCTGCCTCAGCATGGGGTAGTCGGTCCCGAAGAGGAACCTGTCCTGCAGGATGCCGTTCAGGTAGGGCATTATGCTGGAGGGGAGGTACCTCGGTTTCCACCCGGAAACGTCGATGAAAACGTTGGGGCTCCTCAGGGCGATGGCGACAGTCACCTCCGGCCAGGGCCACCCGAAGTGGGCCATCACCACTCTGAGGTCCGGGAAGCTCTGGCAGACCTCGTCGACGAGCTCCGGCTTGCTGTACCTGATCTCCGTGTCCCCCAGCCCCGTCGTGCCTGTGTGGAAGAGGACCGGGATCCCGGCGTCCTGGCAGAACTCGTAGATGGGGAACATCAGCTTCCTGTCGTTCAAGTACACCGAGCTGGCGCTGCTGTGCACCTTCAGCCCCCTCATCCCGAGGGAGGCCACGGCCCGCTTCAGCTCCCGCACCGCTGCCCTTCCAGCGTTGGGGTCGACCCCAGCGAACGGGATGAGGCGGTCCTTCGACTTGGACGCTATCTTCGCGACCTCGTCGTTCTTGAGGGTGTAGTTCCTGAAGGCAGGGTTCTTCGTAGCGCTGGCGTCCTGGCCGAGGATCACGGCCTTGTCGACCCCCGCCTCGTCCATCTCGTCGAGGATCTGGTCCGTGGACGTCGGCAGCTTCTCCATGTCCAGCTTGAAGAAGTCGCACGCCTTCACTATCGGGCCGTTCTGCTTCATGAAGTCCCGGGTCCATGGGTGGACGTGCACGTCGACGATCAAGGGCGGAGGCCGACTCCCAGGGTGCAATCATTAACTTTTTTTGCAGGCCGTTCCGGAACTCTCCATTGGCCCCCACTCGCAAGGAGCTTTCCGCCGGGGACAGGGCCCCTGACTTCGAGCTCCCGTCGTCCTCCGGGAAGCCGGTCAGACTGAGCTCGCTGAGGGGGAGACAGGTGGTCTTGTACTTCTACCCCAAGGACGACACCCCGGGGTGCACGGTCGAGGCTTGTTCTTTCAGGGACAACCTCCCGAAGTTCGACAAGCTCGACGCCGTCGTCCTCGGGGTGAGCAAGGACTCCCTCGAATCGCACACGAAGTTCATCGACAAGTACTCGCTCAACTTCACGCTCCTCAGTGACGAGGACCTGGAGGCGCACGCGCTGTACGACACCTGGAGGGAGAAGATGAACTATGGAAGGAAGTACATGGGGACGGAGAGGTCGACCTTCGTGATCGGCGCGGACGGGAAAGTCAAGAAGATATTCAGAAAGGTGTCCCCCAGGGGGCACGAAGTCGAAGTCCTGGCTGCCCTGAAGTCCTAGGATCGCCGGCTTGGGCTCTTTCTTCGCCGGGGTAAAGGCAGGGACCCTTTCAGGGATCCTCTATGCGGGGGGGCTATCGGCCTTCGCCGTGGCAGTGCTCGTCGCCTTCAAGGCTGACGTGCTGGCCTACATCGCGCAGCCCCAGGAGTTCGCCATCGCCTGCGGGGTGACCGGCTCGGCGATCAACAGCACCGCCCTCGAGCTCTGCTACTCGTCGCAGTTCTCACTGTTCGTGCCGTTCATGGCCTTCGCGGTCTTTTTCGTCGTGCTGTTCTGGGCTGCGCTCTTCGGCATCTGGTACGAGCGGCTCCCGGGACAGAACGCGGTCACGAAGGCGGAGGTCCTGGCCGCGGTCATGGTGCTGGTGAGCTTCCTCGTCGTCGGCCTCCCCTACGGCTACGCCTTCAACTACGACAGCACCCTGGTCACCGATGCCTTCCTGATAGCCTGGTCGGCGCTGTTCGGCTACGTAATGGCCAGGCTGTACGGGCGGTACACCCGCCCGGTGTCTGTGGAGAGCCAGGACCCTGACCTGCTGCGGGTAATCGTCGACGGCAAGGACTACACCGGGAAGACGCGGACGTTCGCGCTCACTTCTAGCCACAAGCTGAGGGCCGAGCTCACAAACGACGCGTCATTCAGGGAGTGGGAGGTCAGCGGGGGGCTGGCTGTGGAAGACCCGAGGTCCTTCGAGACGGTCGTCGAGGTGAACGGCCCTGGGTCCCTGAAAGGGGTAGTCACGAGGAAATACTAAGTCAAACGACGAACCGAAATGTCGAACCCGCCGAAGGTTATATACCGAGGCGGGGCCGAGGCGGCAAATGCTTCTGAGCGCGGTCCCCGAAGAGACCTACTGCCTGAGGACGCAGGAGCATGTGCCGGTAAGGTCGGGGGACAACCTCGTCTGCTACAGGTGCGGGATGCTCCTCGGAGCCTCAAACGAGCCGAAGCTGGGGACCCTCCTAGACTACTAGGGGGCTCTAGCGAACAGGCTCGTGAGAGCCCTGAACCCGCGCTTCACGTAGAAGCGGTTGGCGATCTCGTTCTGGGCGGGGACGTCGGCGACTATGAACTCGGCCCCCATCTTCTTGAGCTCCGCCGAAGCGTGCTCCAGCATCTCGTTCCCCAGGGCCTTCCTCCTGAACTCGGGGAGGATGTAGAAGTCGGAGATGAACCCCTCCATGTGCGGCTCGTAGAAGGTCCTCTCTCTGATCTCAGCCCTGAGCACCCCGACGACCTTGGACCCCTCGGCTGCGACCAGGAGCAGCTTGTCGGGCGCGGCCATGGTGTTCATCACGTACTTCTCGGCACGAGGCTTGGCGTCCGCTACGACTGCGAACAGGGGGTCGAACTCGTTGTTCAGCCTCTTGGTCCTGACTATGAGGTCAGCCGCAGCTGCGAGCTCCTCCTTCTTCGCGTGCCGGATCTGCATCGGCATCCCCTCGCCGGCTCCGGCCCCTCCCGATTTACGCCTATTCTGGCGGGTCAACTATCACTCCGCTCCTCCTCAGCGTGCGCATGACCTTCCTCGAATGCTCGATCATCGACATGGCGGCGTCGAGGGACTCCTCGGGGGAGAGCCTCTTCCTGGCTACCCGCTCCCTGATGGCGGCCTGGCCCACCTTCGCCGCGATCCGCGGGAAGACCTCCCACTGGACCATGGTCGGGATGATGTAGCGTTCGCTGATGCCCTTCTCCCTGGCGAAGGCTGCCAGCTCCTTGGCGGCTTCGATCACCATGGAGTCGGTTATGGTCTTCGCCCTGACGTCGAGGGCGCCCCTGAAGATGGCAGGGAAGAGCAGGCTGTTGTTCACCTGGTTGGGGTAGTCGGACCTCCCCGTGGCGATGACCTCGGCGCCACCGGCCCGGGCGGCGTCCGGGAGCATCTCTGGCACCGGGTTGGCGAGGAAGAAAGTTATCGCCCTCCGGTTCATCACAGCGATCTCGTCGGGCTTGATCATCTCGGGCCCCTGGCCCGCGGCCGCGACCAGGGCGTCCGCGCCTTCCAGGGCGTCCTTCAGCCCCCCGGTCACTCTGTCTCCGTTGGTGTGGATCGCGATCTCGTACTTCCACTTGTTCTTGAGCATGAGCTGATCGATGTCCTCCCTTTCAGGGTGGAGGATCCCCCTGGAGTCCACCACGACCAGGTCCTTCGGGTCGGCGCCCGCTTTGACCAGGAGCCGCTCCGCCGCCACGTTCGCCGCGCCGGCCCCGAAGAGCACGACCTTTGAGCCCCTCAATTTGCGTCCCGTGAGCTCCAGCGCGTTGTAGAGGGCGGCCAGGGTGACCCCCGCCGTCCCCTGCTGGTCGTCGTGCCACACCGGGATGCTCATCTCAGACCTGAGCCGGTCCAGGATCTCGAAGCACTTCGGGGACTCGATGTCCTCGAGGTTCACCCCGCCGAGCGAAGGCTCGAGGGCCTTCACGAACGAGATGAGCTCTTCCTGGCTTCCGACCTTCACCGGGAGGGGGATCGCGTTCACCCCTCCGAGGTAGTTGTAGATCAGCGCCTTCCCCTCCATCACCGGGAGAGCCCCCTCGGGGCCGATGTTCCCCAGCCCCAGCACCCTCGTGCCGTCGCTGACCACCGCTATGGTGTTCCACCTCCCTGTGTATTCGAACGAAAGCTCTGGGTCTGCCTCGATCGCCTTCGACACCGCCGCGACCCCCGGGGTGTACCAGATGGAGAAGTCGTCCAGGGACCTCACGGGCACCTTGGGAGAGAAGCCGACCTTCCCTCCGTAGAACTTCGAGTAGGCCAGCGCCTTCCTTGAGGAGTCCTCCTTTGGTCTCTTGACCAAGGACGAGTCCCGGACCTTCCCGGCTATTTGTGCTCTTTCGGCCTGCTCGCGGAGGGGCCTGTGGGGCGCCCCGCCGCCCGGACATGGCGACTCCTTTGTGACGCCCACGGAGACGGCGTGGCTCGACCTCAAGGGCGGTGCGGCCGCGCCGCCAAAGTCGCTTTAAGGATGGATGCTGATTCTCAGGTCTGGCAAAGGAGCCCTAGGGGTGAGCGTGCCCGTACCTGTGGGGGTCCCTGTCGAAGGAGCTCTTGCACCCTGGGGAGCAGAAGTAGAACGTCGCGCCGTCGTGCTCGGAGGAGAGCTTGGCCCTCTTCTCGTCCACCATCATGCCGCAGACCGGGTCCTTTTGCATGCAGGCCGACCGCGCTCCCTGCGATTTAGAGGTTCCCCTCTTGGCCGGGTCCCCTTGAACGTTTATCTCGGCCGGGAACCGGGCGGAAGGTGGATTTCTGAGAGGGATGGTTTCAAAGAAGTTCGAGAAGTACGTCGCGGACAACCTGAACGGGTTCGCGAAGGAAGTCATCAGGCTCGCGTCCCAGCGCAGCGTGTCGGCGAGGAACGAAGGGGTCGAGGAGTGCGCGGTCCTTGTGGAGAAGATGCTGAAGGAGACGGGAGCGTCCACCAGGGTGCTGAAGACGGAAGGAGCGCCCCCGCTCATCTACGGGGAGCTGAAGTCGAAGAAGGGGGGGAAGACGGTGATGTTCTACAACCACTACGACGTCCAGCCCGAGGAGCCGCTGGAGCTCTGGAAGTCCCCGCCGTTCAAGCCGGAGATCAGGGATGGAGCGATCTACGGCAGGGGGGTCTCGGACGACAAAGGCGAGCTGGTGTCAAGGCTCAAGCTAGTGGAGTCGTTCCTCAAGGCCGACGGGGACCTTCCGTGCAACGTGAAGTTCTGCTTCGAGGGGGAAGAGGAGACAGGGAGCGTCCACCTCGCAGACTACATCGCGAGGTACCCGGACCTCTTCAAGGCTGACGCGGTCATCTGGGAGTTCGGGACCGTCGACACCAAGGGCACCCCCATGGTTACCCTGGGGGTCAAGGGGATGATCTACGTCGAGTTCATACTGAAGTCCCTGTCCCAGGACGCGCACAGCAGCCTGGCGGCGATCTTGCCGAGCGCACCCTGGAGGATGGTGCGCCTCCTGAACATCCTGAAGGACGAGAACGAGAGGATACTGGTCCCAGGGTGGTACGACGGGGTAACCAACCTCGCCGAGGACGAGCTCGGGGTCCTCCAGTCGATGCCGTTCGACGGCGCGGGGTACAAGGAGTCCTACGGGACGGAGAAGTTCCTAGGCGAGATGGGAGACGACCTGGCGAAGAAGGCGCTGATCCAGAGGCCTACGGGCAACATCGCGGGCATCTGGGCAGGGTACACTGGGCCCGGGTCGAAGACTGTGCTTCCGAAGGAGATCCACGTGAGGATGGACTTCCGGCTGGTCCCGGAGCAGGACCCGGACGAACTGTTGAAGAAGCTGAGGAAGCACTTGGACGACAACGGGTTCAAAGACGTCGAGATGCACCTCGAGAGCATGGAGCCGGCGGCGAGGACATCCTACAAGCACCCGTTCGCACAGGCGGCGATCAAGGCCGGCGCGAAGATCTACGGCGAGGAGCCCACCATCGAGCTCGGTTCCGCCGGGACGGGGCCCCTCTATCTGTTCACGAGGAGGTACAACATGCCTTCGGTGGACATCGGGGTGTCCGCCACAGACGGAGGGATACACGCCCCCAACGAGCATCTGAAACTGGAGAATCTCAGGAAGGGGATCCTCTGGATAGCAGAGACGATGGAGATCTTCGCCGCGTCCTAGGCTACCACTTCGACCTGTCGCCCTCTAGCAGCCCCGGACCCAGGTGGACCTGGTCTATGTGCTTCGAGAGTTCCTCTCTCGACTTCATGGTCGCGTCGCAGTAGGGGCACGAGAAGCTCTTCGGCGATGCGAGCTCAGGCAGGACGATGTGCTCCCCACGGGGACCAGCCACGACCGCCTTCTGCGTGACCATGCCGACGGGGTCCCCGCCCTTGGTGACCACCAGCCTCCTCAGCCCGAGCTTCGACATCTTCGAGATGGCCTCCTGGGCCTTCGCCGACTCGTCCACGGTCTGAAGGGGTGTGCTCATGACCTCCTTGGCCCTCACCTGCTGAGGAGAGAGCCCGGCGGCCACGACCTTGTACAGGATGTCGCGCTCCGTGATGATCCCCACAGGTGAGCCCCCCTCCATGACTATCGCCTCCGTCGCCCCGACCTTGACCATGGACCCGGCCGCCCGGAAGATCGAGTCGTCGGCCTCCACCTTCACGAACCCCTTCGTCATGAAGCTCGACACCGGCTCCTCGAGCGACTCCTTCAGCCCCATGAAATCGGGGCGGACCGCTTCTATTACTTATGTCCTCGGTTCGTTCATTAAGCCTGAGGGCGAGGGAGGACGGCATGAAAGCCGCAGTGCTGGGGTCTGGGCTCATGGGGTCGGTCGTCGGCTGGGACCTTGCGAAGTCGGGGGATGTCGACGGCGTCGTGGTCGCGGACATCGACGAGGAAAGGCTGAGCGCGCTCAAGCGGAAGGCCCCAGGGAGGAAGCTGTCGGTGGAGAAGCTCGACATCAGGGAGAGAGGGAAGGTGGTGGCGTTCCTCAAGAGGTTCGACGTCGCCGCGTCCGCCCTCCCTCACGGCGTAGTGCACCACTCTGACCTGGCGGCCGTCGATGCGGGAGCCAAGATGGTGAACATCGCCTTCGAGGACGAGCAGATGGAGCTTGACGCGGCAGCAAGGAAGTCCGGGGCGCTGCTCATCCCCGGGTGCGGGGTAGCGCCCGGGCTCGGCGGGATCCTGCTCACCCACGCCCTGGGCGAGCTCGGGGGAGGGGACGAAGGGCACATCCTGGTGGGGGGTATACCCGAGCACCCCAGGCCCCCGTTCAACTACAAGCTCGTGTTCTCGATTGTGGGGCTGCTGAGGGAGTACATCGAAGACGCCCGGGTCGTCAGGGACGGCAGGATGGTCAAGGTCAGGCCGTTCTCCACCGTAGAGGCCTACGACTTCCCCGCGCCCATCGGCCGGCTGGAGGGGTTCGCGACGGACGGGCTCGCGAGCCTGGTGTACACCATGAAAGGGATGAAGACGCTTGACGAGATCACCCTGAGATACCCGGGACACGCCGAGAAGATGAACGTCCTTATGGAGTCGGGGTTCTTCTCGAGGGAGAAGGTGCGCGTGGGAGGGGGGGAGGTGTCACCACTGGAGGTCTCCTGGGGGGTGCTCGGGAAGATGCTCTCCGAGGGGGACCCGCACGACATCACCGTGATGCGGGTGATAGCGAAGGGGAGGCGGGGGCAGGTCGTATACGACATGGTGGACAGGTACGACGAGGAGAACGGAGTGACGTCCATGGGGAAGACGACGGGGTACACCGCCTCGATCGTCGCACAGATGGTGGGGGCAGGGACCGTCGTAGGCAGGGGGGTCGTCCCCCCTGAAGTCGCCGTCTCGGGGAAGGGGGTGGACAGGCTGATCTCAGAGCACTCGAAGCGGGGCGTGAAGATCGTCAGGTCCTCCGGCCGCTAGGGCCCAGAAGCGGCAGGCTACCTTCTGACCCTGTCCGCCGACTCGCTCAGCTGCAGCGAGATGTGCTTGGTCTGGAGGAACTCCATGAGCCCCTCCGTCCCCGTCTCGCGGCCGAGGCCGCTCTGCTTGTAGCCTCCGAAGGGGACCTCGGGGCCCGGGTTCAGGTGCCTGTTGACCCAGACTGTACCGGTACGCGTCCCCTGGGCGACCTTCATGATCCTCGTCAGGCTCTTCGACCAGATGTCGCCGGCGAGCCCGAAGCTCGTGTCGTTGGCTATCGCTATGGCGTCGTCTTCGTCCCTGAACGGGAGGACGCTGAGGACCGGGCCGAAGATCTCTTCCCTGAATATCTTCATCCCTCGCTCCACCTCTTCGAACACCGTCGGCTGGACAAAGAACCCCTTGCCGTAGTCACCGTCCGCCAGCCTCCTCCCGCCGAGCGAGAGGTGGGCGCCTTCGTCGACCCCGGACTGGACGTAGCCGAGGACGCGCTTCATCTGCCCCTCGGAGATGATCGGGCCCATCTCGGTCGCCGGGTCCATGCCGTTGCCGACCTTGATGGCAGACGCAGCCTGCAGGAAGCTCCTCATGAACGGGCCGTACACCGTCTCCTGCACCAGGAGCCGGGACCCCGCGTTGCAGGACTGGCCTGCGCTCCTGAAGATAGACCAGACGGAACCGCGGAGGGCGGCATCCATGTTCGCGTCGTCGAAGACGACGTTGGCCGACTTGCCTCCGCACTCGAGGTTGATCTTCTTGAGGTTCACTGAAGCCAGCTCCATTATCTTCCGCCCTGTCTCCGTTGACCCCGTGAAGGAGACCTTGTCCACCTTGAGGCTCCTGACCAGCTCCATCCCTGCCGACTCACCGGGGCCGGTCACCGCGTTGACCACGCCGGGAGGGATGCCCTGCACTGTGCTGACCAGCTTCATGAGCTCCATGGTGATGCCTGACGTGTGGCTCGAAGGCTTGATCACGACGGTGCACCCGGCGGCCAGGGCGGGGCCCAGCTTCCATGAGAGGAGAGAGATGGGCGAGTTCCATGGGACGATCAGTCCGCAGACCCCCACCGGCTCGTGGACCACCAGGCTGATGTCGGCGCCGCTGTAGCGGGGGACCTTTCCCACTATGTGCCTCGCCGCGGACGAGTAGTACTCGAGCACGTTGGCGGCGTTGAGGAGCTCTCCCTTGGCGTCGGCGAGGGGCTTGCCGTTCTCCAGAGTCAGAAGGACAGTGAGGTTGTCGATGTCCCGCCGGATGAGCTCCGAAACTTCCCGCAGGACCCTCGCGCGCTCCGAGGGCCGCTTCGAGCTCCATGACCCGGAGTCGAAGGCCTTCCGGGCCTCGTCGATGGCGAAGGCCACGTCGTCGGGGGTGGACTTCGCCGACTTTGTGACAAGCTCTCCTGTCGCCGGGTTCCTGCCCTCGATGGTCCCTCCCTTGGTCTCGACCCACTTTCCGCCGATGTAGTTCGAGTAAGTGCGGAGCTCGTAGCTTGTCTGCATCGTTCAGGTCGTGCAGGGGTTTTGATATAAATCTGATTTGACGCCAGACCGGCGGCTGAAATTCAGCGCAGGACCCTCGAGCCGGAGATGGTGAACCCGCTCCGGTACACCGCCCCGGAGATCGGCCGGACACCCCCCACTCCGAGCTCCGTCTCCACCGCCCCGGTCCCGATCCAGACGTCGGAGACCCTTGAGTTGGACTTCAGTATCTCGACCGGCTCGTCCACGCTCCCCTGGCTCTCCTCGGTGCGGGGGAAACGCCTCATTCCGAAGGTCGAGCCGAACTGCACCAGGTCGGAGGGAGCCCCCTGCTTCTGGACGGTGACGGCGAGCGACAGGGCCCGGGACGGGCCTTTGACGCAGAACCCGCCGAACTCCATCCCCGGGGCGACGGGGCCGAGGCCGGGGTTCAACGGGTGGAGCTTCGTCATCGAAATCCTGTCGGCGAGCCTCTTCTGGTAGCCGTTCAGCAGGCCCCTGAGCAGGGACCACTCCGACGTTACCCACATGACCGGGTAGTAGACCCCCGGCTTCTCCCTGAAACTGCACTTCACCCCCACCGCCGCCTCGCTGTAGAGCGTCCTGTCTGGCCTGCTCGCGACCATGCCGCGCCCCGAGTCGGCGACGGAGACTATCTCGCAGACGTAGGCGACGCAGGTGCCGTCGCCCACCTCGAAGGGCCGCGGCACGAGGTCGCGGAGGGCGTCCCTTTCTCCGCGGAAGTAGACGGCGATGTAGTCAGCGCCGTAGTGCCAGGGGCCCTTCTCGATGGCCGAAGTCTCCCCCGGGACCAGCGGGTGGTCGAACAACGGTGTCTGGGCGAGGCCAAAGGGTAAAAAGGGTTGGCGGGGTCGCGGCCCCCATGCGCCTCTGCACCTTCACCCTCCGCGGGGAGGACGAGCGCAGGCAGCGCGCGGGGGCGGTGGTGGGGTCCAGGGTGTTCGAGCTCGAGGCCAGGGGGAGCGTGCGCGAACTGCTCGCATCGGGGAGGTCCCTGGCAAGGCTCAAGACCGAGGGGAGCGGGTATGAAGTCTCCAGGGCCAGGTTCCACGCGCCGGTGCCTCGCCCGGGGAAGATCCTCGCGACGATCGTGAACACCCAGGCGATGCTCGGGGGGGAGGACGTCCGCCTCGACAGGCCCCGCGTCGACATGAAGGCCCCCAGCACGGTGATCGGCCCCGGCGAGACTGTGCTCGCGCCCCCCTCGGGGGTGAGGCCTGAGGTCGAGCTGGCAGCCATAGTGGGGAGGAGGCTGGCCGGGGCGTCAGAAAGCGAGGCAGCGGAGGGGATCGCAGGCTACACGGTGCTCAACGACGTGACGGCCCCCGTTGACTCGCGCGAGGACGCCTACGAAGCGTACCGGAGAGACAGGGCCACCGGCGCGATAAGGAAATCGGTCATGCGCGGCCCCCTTTTCCGGTCAAAGAACCACGACACCTTCTGCCCCATGGGGCCGTGGATCGTCACGTCGGACGACGTCGACGTCTCCGACCTGGAGATGAGCACCTGGTTCGGAGGATTCAAGGTGCAGGAAGGCTCGACGTCGGAGTACCTGTTCGGCCCGGCGAAGATCGCGTCGTACCTTTCCGGGTTCCTCACCCTCGAGCCCGGGGACGTGATATCGTGCGGGAGCGTCGGGTGGACGAAGGAGGCCCTGGGTGACCTGGACCCGACGGAGTTCGTGCTCCCGAAGACAGACGGCGCCCTGGAACTGGAGGTGGAGGGCATCGGGAAGCTGCGGAACCCGGTCTCGACCCCGAAGCGGGGCGGGGCCGCCCATGGGGCGCGCGCTCAGCCGAAGACCAGGACGTAGGCGCCGACCGCCGCGATGACGAACCCGACCAGGCTGTCGTTGTACTTCGGAGGGATCCGGGACATCACCCTCGCTATGCCGACGGAGCCCACGGTGACGAGGATCAAGAGCGAAAGGACGGAAGCGACGGCGAAGACGACGGCGGTGTCGAGGACGAGCCCCAGGGCGACCTGGGACGCGAGGAGGAAGATCGGAAGGATGCTGAGGTCAGGAGAGAGCGCGCCCCCCAGCACTGCGAAGTAGGCGGCCCCCTTGGCCGGGGGACTCTGGACGTGCGCCGCTTCATCTTCGTTGCCTCCGGCGTCCCCTGAGAGGAGCGTCTTCACCCCGTAGACGAGGCCTACCACAACCATCACACCCCCGGTGCCGATGGTGATGTACCCGGAGAGGGCCTGGGAGAAGACGAGGCCGACGAAGACGACGCCGAACCCAAGCAGCACGGAGAGGAGGGCGTGGCCCCCGGCGGTGACCGCGCCGAACCAGAGCAGCCTCGGCCTGGTCCAGTTTGCCTTCTGGCCCATGACGCAGACTGTCATCCAGTGGTCGGGAGCAGACATGTGGAGTATCCCCACCAACGCCGCGGCGGCCATCAGCGGTAGGAACTGCATTGGAGGATGTCGGCCCCGCCCCGATTCCACTTTAAAGGTACGGACCCCGCCCGGCGGCTTTCACGCCGCAAAGGTTCATTTATCGAACTCGGATTGCTGAGCCGGTAGCCAGTTGGGGGCAAGAAGCGGGAAGCAGTTCCTCCAGAGGCTAGACTCCACTCCCCGGGAGGTCTGGTACGGCGACAAGAAGATCACGGGCTCGGTGTCCGAGCACCCGGCGTTCAGCGGAGTGGCAAAGTCGATCGCCGCGCTCTACGAGATGCAGCTGAAGTCGGGCAACGAGTTCATGACGTACAGGTCTCCCAAGAGCGGAGAGCTCATCGGGTCGAGCTTCATGCAGCCGAGGACGAAGGATGAGCTAACGCAGAGGACGCGGACCATGAGAGCCTGGGCGGAATACTCCGGGGGCATCATGGGGAGGACCGCGGACTACCTGAGCAGCTCGATCATGGCGATGGCGGCGGCGAAGGAGTTCTTCGGAGACGACGGCAGGGACTACGCCGCCAACATCGAGGGCTACTATGAATACGTCAGGGAGAACGACCTTGTCCTCACGCACACCCTGATCAACCCCCAGTCAAACCGGGGGGTCGGGCCGTCGAAGCAGGCGGACCCCTTCATAGCAGCGCGGGTAGTGGAGAAGACTGCCGGAGGGGTGGTTGTCAGGGGGGCGAGGATGCTCGCAACGCTTCCCATCGCCGACGAGATCATGGTGTTCCCTTCGACGGTGATCAGGTCGGGGCAGGACGACGTGCCCTACTCGATCGCGTTCGCGCTCCCGGTCAGCGCCAAGGGGCTGAAGTTCGTCTGCAGGGAGTCGTTCGCCTCGGAGTCGAAGTACGACCACCCCCTGGCCTCGAGGTTCGACGAGCAGGACGCGGTGGTGGTGTTCGACGACGTGCTCGTCCCCTGGGAACGGGTGTTCATCCTAGAGGACCCGGAGAGGGCGAACAGGGTGAACGAGGCCACGGACGCCATAGTGTTCATGGCGCACCAGGCCACCGTAAGGGAGGCGGTGAAGGCTGAGTTCATCGCCGGGCTCGTGACCCTGGTGGCCGAGACGATAGGGGCAGACCAGTTCCCGCAGGTTCAGGAGAAGATCACCGAGATACTTCTGACCGCAGAGACCATGAAGGCGTTCCTGGCGGCCAGCGAGGCCAACGCCAAGCCGAACAGGTGGGGGCTGATGACCCCTGACTACGTTCCCATCAACTCGGCGCGGAACCTGTGGCCGAGGCTCGCGCCGTCGTTCGCCGCAGTCTTGAAGCAGGTGGGGGCCAGCGGGCTCATGGCGATCCCGCCGGAGGGGATCCTCGGCTCGCCGGCAGCGCCGGACGTGGAGAAGTACTATCAGGCCAAGCTCGCGGACGGGCCGGAGCGCATCAGGCTGTTCAAGCTGGCCTGGGACGCCGCTGGGAGCTCGTTCGGGGGGAGGCAGGACCTCTACGAGAGGTTCTTCTTCGGCGACCCGGTCAGGATGGCGAGCGCCTACTACGCGTGGTACAACAAGGAGCCGTACAAGGAAAGGGTGAAGGAGCTCCTGCACCGGGAGGACTGACCATAGGATGGAGAGAGGCTTCGACATAGTGAAGGCAGGGCACATCGAGTTCCTGGTCACCGACCTGAGGGAGGCGAGCAGGTTCTACGTCGACACACTGGGGTTGATAGTCACCGAGGCGGACAGGAGCCACGTCTACCTCAGGGGGCTGGAGGACAGGTCCCACCACTGCCTGACGTTGACGAAGTCTGACGCCCCGGGGGTGGGGCACTTCGCGTTCAGGGTCGCGGACGAAGGCGGGCTGAAGGCGATCGAGAGGCTGGCGAAGTCGAAGGGAGGGACCACGAGGTGGGTCGAGCCGGGGGCCGAGAAGGGGCAGGGGAGGGCCCTCCTGGTGGAAGACCAGTTCGGGTTCCCTGTTGAGTTCTACTCGGAGATGGACAAGGAGGAGTGGATGCTCCAGAAGTTCCAGAGCTACCGCGGTGCGAAGGTGATGAGGCTGGACCACTTCAATATCATGCTCCCGGACGCCGCCGCGGCCTACGACTGGTACGTCAACGGCCTGGGGTTCGGATGCACGGAGGTGACCGAGACCGAGGGCCCGAAGCCCGACCTCTGGGCGGCGTGGCTGAGGCGGAAGCACACGTGCCACGACATCGCCCTCACGACCGGGAAGGGGCCAAGGGTGCACCACGCAGGCTTCACCGTCTCCGACCGCAGCTCCATCATGGACGCCGCAGACCTGCTGGCCGCCAGCGGGTACCTCAAGAGCATGGAGCGAGGGCCGGGGAGGCACGGGGTGTCCAACGCCTTCTTCCTGTACCTCAGGGACCCGGACGGCAACAGGATAGAGCTCTACACCGGGGACTACATCAGCGCGGACCCCGACTGGACCCCCATCAGGTGGAAGCTCAACGACCCCCAGCGGCAGACCTTCTGGGGCGCGCCGACCCCCAGGAGCTGGTTCGACGACGCGATGCTGGTCAGGTCCCCCAGGACGGGGAGGTTCGCGAGGACGTCAGCCCCCAAGATCAAGGACAGACCCGACTACCTGCTATCTGCGAAGTAGTGCCTACCAGACGATGTCCGAAGGCGGGGCGGGGTACTCCATCTGCTCGGTGGTCGTGTACTGCTGGAGGTAGTAGACCAGAGGCCGCTTGGAGTTGAGGGTCTTTGCCGATACCACTTCCCCGATCAGGACGGAGTGGTCCCCACCCTCGTATGCCTTCCACAGGGTGCACTCGAGGACTGCCCTGGCCCCTGAAATCACCGGCGAACCGGTAATCCCCCTCGAAAACTTCAGCCCCTCGAACTTCTCCTTCGCCTGGGTCCTCCCCGCGAACCTGTCGGACACGGACTTCTGGTCGTCGGCGAGGAAGTTGACCGCGAACGACTTCGCCCTCCTGAGGAGGTCGTGCAGGGCAGAACCCTTCGCGATGGAGACCATGACGAGCGGGGGATCCAGCGACACGCTCGTGAACGAGCTGACGGTGATGCCCTTCGGGCCGTTGGAGTCGGTGGTGACCACCGTCACCCCCTGGGGATAGGCCCGCATGGCCTGCTTGAGGCCGCTCTGAATCTCGTTGTCCAAGCTATTCAGTTCCGGATGGGGCGTGCGCCCGTTGAGTTGTTTAAAACGTTCCCCGGCCGAGTCAGGGAGAGGTCGCATGAGCGGAGGGTCTGCGCCGAGGGGCGGAGAGGTCAGGAGGATCCCCAGATCGTTCTGGCGGAGGGCGGTCTACTCTTTCCTGCTCATAGCCGCGATCGTCGCCATCGGGACGCTGACCATGCACGCGCTCGAAGGGTGGAGCTACCTGGACTCGTTCTACTTCACCAGCTTCATCGCGACAGGCCAGGGCCCCCCGGCGAACCTCGTCGTCAACGACGCAGGAGGCAAGATAGCCGCTTCGCTGCTCGCCTTCGTCTCCGTGGGGACGGTTATCACCGCCCTGCTGTTCCTCTTTGGGCCGTTCCTAGGCAGGGTCGTCAGGGCGGGGGAGGAGAAGGTCGAAGAGATGGAGCGGAAGATAGAGAAGCGGGAGAAGACGTGAGAGGGGCTTAAAGGGGGCACCATTCCCACCGGATCAGGAGGCGAGAAAACACGCAGAACACCTACGACGGCGGGCACGCCCACGCGAGGAACACCTTCGCATGGGTGATCTTGGCTCTGGCGGCGGTCGCGGTCATCGCGTTCGTAGCGTCCATGTTCGCGCATCCGTACCCATACATGCCGATGGCGACCTACGGCTATCCGTTCTATGGCTGGGGGTTCTTCCCGTTCGGCTTCATCTTCTTCTTCATATTCATCTTCTTCATCTTCAGGGTGGCATTCTGGGGATGGGGAGGGGGCTGGAGGCGGCGCTACTACCCTTACGGATACGGCGACGCCAAGGAGATACTCCGCCAGAGATACGCCAGGGGAGAGATAACGAAAGACCAGTTCGACCAGATGACGAGAGACCTGGAGCAGCACTAGCTCCAGGCCCCGCCCCCTTTTTGCAGAGCCGACCCAACTGATTTATCGAGCCTGCGGCGGGCTACACCCCACATCCATGACAGGGGTCACGGTCAGGCGCGGCAGGCCTTCGGACTCCGGCCAGTTCGTCGGCCTCATTCTAGCCCTCGCCAAGTTCGAGCGGCTGAAGCCCCCTTCCGAAGCCGGGAAGAAGCGGATCCTGGAGGACGTGTTCGCCAAGAAGAGGGTCAACCTGTTCGTGGCGGCCAGGGGGAGGAGGCTCGTCGGCTACGCACTCTACTTCTACTCGTACTCCTCGTTCCTGGCGAAGCCGACGCTCTACCTGGAGGACCTCTTCGTGCTTGAGGAGCACAGGAAGAGCGGGGTGGGGTTCGCCCTGTTCAGGCGCTGCGTGGATGAAGCGATGAAGGCGGGGTGCGGCCGGATGGAGTGGTCCGTCCTGGCGTGGAACGAGAAGGCGCTGAAGTTCTACGAGAGGCTGGGGGCGAGGCGGCTTTCTGAGTGGTACGTCTACAGGCTGGACGAGAAGGGGCTCGAGAGGGTACCGAGGAAGGCGTAGCGGGACCGGGCGGGAGGGTGACGGGCTCAGGCGCCCGCCGGGCCAGTTTCCATGTTAGTGTGAAAAGTTCCAGCGTTCACAAATATATCCCCGCGGTTCGGGCTTGATTTGGAAGTCGGGTCATTGATGGAAACCGTCATGCTCTTCCGGGAAGCCCGTGGCGGTGACAAGTTCCTCCTCGGGGGGAAGGGGTACGGCCTTGTCGAGATGACCTCGCTGGGCCTCCCGGTCCCTCCGGGGTTCGTGATCACGACCGACGTCTGCAAGCAGTTCTATGAGGCGGGCGGGAAGGTCCCGGCGGGGCTGTTCGGCCAGGTCCGGGCCAAGATAGCCGCGGTCGAAAGGCAGACCGGCAAGGTCTTCGGCGGCGAGGACAGGCCGCTCCTGTTCTCGGTCAGGTCCGGGGCCCCCTATTCCATGCCGGGGATGATGGACACTGTGCTGAACCTCGGCCTCAACGACAGGACGACCGAGCGCCTCGCGGCCATCACCCGGAACGAGAGGTTCGCCTACGATTCGTACAGGAGGCTGATCCAGATGTTCGGGAAGATCGCCATGGGGGTCGACGCCGAGTCCTTCGAGAGGGTGCTGGAAGACCGGCGGAAGAGGGCGGGGGCGAAGATGGACATCGACCTCTCTCCAAGGGAGCTGAGGGAGGTGGCGGAGGAGTTCAAGCGCATAGTGAAGGAGAAGACGGGGAAGGAGTTCCCGCAGGACCCCTACACCCAGTTGGAGCTGGCGGTGGAGGCGGTGCTGCGCTCCTGGAACAACGAGAGGGCGAAGGAGTATCGGAAGTACTACAAGATCAGCGAGGCGCTCGGCACCGCCGTCAACATCCAGTCCATGGTCTTCGGCAACTTCGGGGAGACGTCTGGGTCCGGGGTGGGGTTCACCAGGAACCCGTCGACGGGGGAGAACAGGCTTTTCGGGGAGTACCTCCCCAACTCGCAGGGGGAGGACGTGGTCGCCGGAGTCAGGACCCCCATGGGGATAGACAGGATGGACCCGAAGGTGAGGTCTCAACTGCAGGAGGTCGCCAAGAACCTGGAGGCGCACTTCAAGGACATGCAGGATTTCGAGTTCACGGTCGAAGACGGGAAGCTGTACACCCTCCAGACGAGGAACGGGAAGAGGACGGCCCAGGCCGCGGTCAAGATCGCCGTCGACATGGCGAAGGAGGGCCTTGTCTCCCAGCGGGAGGCCGTAGCGAGGGTCGAGCCCGAGGCCCTGGAGTCGCTCCTCCACAGGAGGCTGGACCCCACGGCCAAGGACAAGCCGCTGGCGAAGGGGCTGGACGCGTCGCCCGGGGCGGCGTCGGGCGCCGTCGTGTTCGACACCGACGAAGCTGCGAAGGTGGGGGCCGGGAAGAAGATCATACTGGTGAGGCCCGAGACTACCCCGGAGGACATCAAGGGGATGATCACCGCCCAGGGGGTCCTGACGGTCCGAGGAGGGATGACCTCGCACGCCGCCGTGGTTGCCAGGGGGATGGGGAAGCCGGCGGTGGTGGGGTGCAGCGAGATCGAGATCGACATGGAGGCAGAATACTTCACCACGAAGTCCGGCGAGAGGGTCGGGAAGGGAGAGACGGTGACCATAGACGGGACCACGGGGCACATCTACCGGGGCGAGGTGAAGATGGTGGAACCCGAGCCGTCCCCCGAACTCGCGACCCTGCTGAATTACGCCGACGGGATCAAGAGGCTCGGGGTCTGGGCCAACGCCGACACCCCGGAGGCCGCCCGCAAGGCGAGGGAGTTCGGCGCCCAGGGGATAGGCCTCTGTCGGACCGAGAGGATGTTCAACGCGCCGAACAGGCTCCCGATAGTGCGGGACATGATAATGAGCAGGGACGCCGAAGCGAGGAGGGAGCACCTCTACAGGCTCTTCCCGTTCCAGCTCTCCGACTTCAGGGCCATCTTCGAGGCGATGGGGGGCCACCCCGTCGTGGTCAGGCTCCTGGACCTCCCCCTGCACGAGTTCCTCCCCTCGCTCGAGGAGCTCCTGCTCGACATACAGTCGCTGAAGGAGAACGGCGCGGCCGCCGACGAGATTCGCCGGGCGGAAGCGGTACTGAGCCGGGTGAGCCAGCTGGCAGAGCACAACCCCATGCTCGGACACCGGGGGTGCAGGCTCGCCGTGACCTACCCCGAGATCTACGAGATGCAGACGAAGGCGATACTTCAAGCCGCCATGGAGCTAGGGAAGGAGGGGAAGCAGAGCGCGAAGGTGAAGATCATGATCCCGCTGGTCGCCCTGGCGGGGGAGTTCAGGTACCTGAAGGGGGTCATAGACTCTGCGGCGGAGGACCTGTTCCGCGAGTCGGGCTCGAGGGTGGAGTACCAGGTAGGGACCATGATAGAGACCCCCAGGGCGGCGCTCACGGCACGGGAGATAGCGACCCAGTCGGACTTCTTCTCCTTCGGCACCAACGACCTGACCCAGACCACGTTCGGCTTCAGCAGGGACGACGTGGAGGCGAGGTTCATCCCCATCTACATCGAGATGGGGATCCTCCCCCAGAGCCCCTTCGACTCCATCGACCCGGCCGGGGTGGGGAGGCTCGTCAGGACCGCTGTGGAAGAGGGGAGGAAGGCGAAGGGGACCCTGGAGATCGGGATATGCGGCGAACACGGCGGGGACCCGAAGAGCATATCGTTCTTCGCGGAGGCTGGGCTCGACTACGTCAGCTGCTCCGCGTTCAGGGTGCCCGTCGCCCGGCTCGCCGCCGCCCACGCGGCGATGGCCCAGAAGACGAGCGCGGTCACGACCTAGTCCTCGCCGGGCTGACGACTTTCACCCCTTAGAATCGTAGCCCCCCTTTGACTGCGGGGTGACGGCTTCCCCGAGTCGTCAGGTCATGATGCTCAGGGCCAGGTTCCGTGGGAGAGGGGGGCAGGGAGCGAAGACGGCGAGCAGGCGCCGCCGAGCCCCCTCAGCTCAGTCGGACCAGAACAAGTGAGCTCCCAGGCCGGCCGAAGCCCCGAGTGACGGCCCGATACACTTCGACAAGAGCTCGTGGGCCGAAGTCAGGGATCCCCGCGTGATGCCAGGCGCCTCCTCCGCGCTCCGACGAAGCTTCGCGGGCTTCTGGCGCAAGACGAAGGTCGAGACGTTTCCTATGGGCGGGAGTTTGAGGTCTGGGCCGCCAGCCCGGCCAGGAAGTCTTTGTTGACGTCCACCACCGTTCCGACCACGCCGCCCCACCCCTTCCGGTCTGTCTTGGTCTTCGTCAAGAGGTCCCCGATGACCGCGAACAGGTCGTCGAGGGAGGCGGCAGCGACGCCGGCCCTGTCCACCGTGTCCACCAGGGCGGTGTCCCTGAGGTTCAGCGCGTACCCGTTCTTCTGGAGGAAAGCCACTCCGGACACCAGGGCGGTCCGCTTGTTGCCTGCGCGGAAGTACTGGCCGCTGGCGATCTTGAAGACGAGCAGCGAAGCCTTTTCCGGGATCGCCTCCTCCGGGGAGACGTTGTCTGCCCTGGCTTCGACCTCCTTGACCAGGGATGAAAGCTTCTTCCCGTCTGCTTCGGAGTAGGAGTGGGGTTCGCCTGTAAGCGCGACGACCGCCTTGTTCACGCCGACGAGGTCGTCGAGGCCCATGTGGTGGATAGTCTTCTTGCCCACGGCCGTCAGATTACGCGCTCAGATATAACCGAATGACCGAATCCGCTCCGGAAGTGGAGACGAGAAGAGCTCTATCGAGATGGGGCCGTCGGGATTTGAACCCGAGATCGCCAGCGCCCCAGGCTCACCGTGAGTTTGCTCACACTGGTATGCTGGACCAAGCTACACTACGGCCCCGCTGGGTCGGGCCGAAGCCAGAGTCGGTTTAAAGGTTAGGCGAGCCCGGAGTGCGTCAACCGCCAGCCAGCTTCAGGTTCTCGAGCACCTTCGAGTACGAGTAGTCGTTCAGGTCCCTCTTGTAGTCCGCCAGGAGTCCCTTCAGCTTCTCCGTGTCTCTGACGCCCATGGCCCTCCGCAGGGCGGGGGACAGGGCGCCTCCGATGAACAGGTACTGAGCCGCGGCCGTCACGTTCCTGGGCTTGCGGCCTCTGCTCGCGGACTCGAAGTCGATGATCCGAGGCGCCCCACCGGACACCACGGCGTGTTTCCTCAGGTCGCTCAGCTGTCCGTGGTCTATCCCCATGATGTCGAGGGTCCGGCACTGATTGAGCAGCGAGTGGACGAGCGCCTTCACCGTGGCCCTCCTTCCCTCCCCCTTCAGGCCCCTCAGCCAGTCGATGAGCTCCTGGGAGTCGAGCAGCTCCATCAGGATCATGTCGCGGCTGTGCGCGAAGACCCTCGGGCCCACCCCCACCCTGTTGGCCATGGTCGCCAGGCTGACCTCGTCCTCCATGTCCGGGCGGTTGGCGTCGGTCCTTCTGATCTTGAGCGCGAAGAGCCTGTCCCCCGAACTCGCTTTCACCACGATCCCCACCGTCCCCAGCCCGAGGATCCCCAGCCTGCCGACCTTCGACGGGCCCTCGAAGACGAGCTCGTCCACCTTCAGCGCCTTCAGCTGCCTTATCCGGACCTTCGCGTCCTTCAGAGAGACCCGTGGGTAGGTGAGCACTTGGATGTACGGCGTCTTGGTCAGCAGGCCGAGGCTAGCTCGTTCCGATGGCATCGGTCGTGATTTCCCTGATCCCATCCTTCAACCAGCCGGCGGTGGCGGCCGCCCTGATGAGCGACCTCCCGGAGAGGACCCTCGCCCCCTTCTTCATCCCCGCCTCGAGCTCTTTGGAGGCGCCCACAGGGCCTGCCCTCCCCTTGACGAGGTCTGAAATCGTCCGGGACAGTTCGATGTACCTGCGCGGGATTAGCATGCGGACCCTGGCGTCGTCATCCACCCAGACCAGCTTCGACCCCTTCGAGTTGGCGGCGAGGAAGGAGTCCAGGTCCTTCCGCCGGTCGACGGTAGGGCCGACCCGCTGCTCCATGGAGGGGAGGCTCGTCGACTCGGGGATCAGAAGTATGGCGCTCGAAGTCCGGTTGTCCGACGCGGCGATGGACCTGGCGATCACGAAGCCACGGAGCTCGAGGTTCCTGACGATGTGCCTCGTCGTCCTCCTCAGCTCCCCCCAGAGGGTGTCTTCGCTCAGCTCCTTGTGGGTGAAGACCACGGCCAGCACGTCTCTTCGGACCGATGGGCGCTCCTTTCCTGACATCCTGTGAAAGCAGGCCAGGCTCGGGGTGCTTAGAAACTCTCTGGAGGCGAGCACCATGCGCCCGAGGCTCTCGCCGGAGACCGCTATGCCCAGGTCCCTCCTTTCGTCCACTGGGTCCGGGAGGGAGAACGCCCTGCCTTCCGACGGGAGGGAGTAGGCGGCGAACCAGTCGAGCACCTCCTTGAAACCCCCCAGTCTCGCGACGAGGACCTCGGCCACGTAGCCGCTGAACCCTCTCCTCTGGATCTCGGCTCCGTACACCCCGGCCCCGTCCATGAATGATTTCAGCAGACGGATCTCCGTCTTCTGTGCCTCGGGGAGCTTCCTGACAAGCTCTACGTGGAAGGGGGAGCGGTCGGCTGCGCTCTTCCATTCCCCCTGGCGCACGTCGAAGCAGGGGACGATGTTGACCTTGGTGCCGTCGATGGTGGCCTCGGTGTAGGGGTGCTGCGCCCACATCTTTCCCCTGGGGTACCCCCTGGTCGCCGCGGCGCCTATCTCCAGTCCGACCTTCTCGAACTCGTCCGGCGGGGTCCCGGGGTCGAGCTTCACGAATATGTCCAGGTCCACGTGGCCTGTGAGCCAGGTGCCCTTGGCGAACGAACCTCCGAGGAGCACGCCCCTGGACGCCGGATAGCGAGACGCCGCTGCCCTGGTCCTTGCCAGGGTGGTCTCGGCGATGCGGGCGACTTTGGCGGAGTCCTTCGGCGAGGGGACGACCCTGCGCCTCATCTCGTCCAGGACCCTGGCTATGGAGGTCAACCCAGGCGATACTCCCCCTGGTCGCGGTATATGGGTCCCTGCGGCGTGAGCTGGCTCGACTTCAGTTTCAGCGTGGCGAGGCTGGCGGTCCCGAAGACGCGCTCGGCGTTGTCCCTGATGACCCCCTGCAGCGCATGGACGTCCGTCTCGGACCGCACCCGGGCCAGGGTGAGGTGCAGCTGGAACGGCCTTTCGTCCCGCTCTCCGATGCCTTCGAGGGCGTCTATGACGGCGTTGGCCGCCGGGAGGATGAAATGCTCCTGCTCCCTGGCGACCCCAGCCCAGACAACGCGGGGGCGCGAGGCGCTCGGAAACGCGCCGACCCCTCTGACTTCGACCTGGGCCGACCTCAGGGAGAGCCTCCGCAGCCTTGAGTCCGCCTCG
Source organism: Nitrososphaerota archaeon (assembly GCA_027320175.1). Lineage (GTDB taxonomy): Archaea > Thermoproteota > Nitrososphaeria > Nitrososphaerales > Gagatemarchaeaceae > UBA183. The sequence goes on along the minus strand of DAHVLU010000029.1, from coordinate 3,956 downwards.
GCGGCCTGGGCGTCGGTAATCTCCCCGAGGAACTTGACCGTGAAGTGCAGGTTCTCCCTCTCCACCAACTTCAGGTCAGCCCCTGACGCTGACAGCTCCCTCTGGAAGGCGACCAGCGAGTCGAGGACGCCCACGGGGACTTCGAGGGCCACAAATGCGCGCATCGACATTCGGTGGGCCATGGTTCCTTTAAATTCGATATCGGTCGGGCCGAGGTGAACAGGTTGACGCTGATCGTCGCGGTGACCGGGATGCCCGGCGCAGGGAAGTCGACTGCCACTGCCGCGCTCGTGAACGGGGGGTGGAAGCGCGTGGTCATGGGGGACGTCATCCGGGCCGAGACTGAGAGGAGGGGGCTTGAGCCGACCGCCAAGAACACCGGCGAGGTAATGAAGCGGCTGAGGGAAGAGCGGGGGCCTGCCGCCGTGGCAGGGCTCTGCCTCGAGTCAATCAAGAAGTCCCGGACGGAGCGGGTCGTGGTCGACGGCATACGGTCGATGGCCGAGGTCGTGGAGTTCAGGAAGCATGCCAATGTGCTGCTGGTCGCGGTCCTCGCCTCCCCGGCGAGGCGCTTCGAGCTCCTAAAGGAGAGGGGGCGGAGCGACGACCCGCTGACCTATGAGATGTTCGCGGCCAGAGACAGGAGAGAGCTGGACGTCGGGATCGGGGAGTCGATAGCGCTCGCCGACGAGACGGTGTCGAACCAGCGGACGACCCCGGCCCTCCTGGACGCAGAGATGATCGAAGTCGTCGACCGCTGGGTAAGAATTGTCTCTCCATGAGTTCAGGTTCAGGCTGACGCTCAAGGCTACGGTCTCCCCGTCGGAGGACCCGGAGAAGGTGGCTGGGGCCCTGGGGAGGGTGGTCGGCCTCGGCCCGGAGGCGGCGTCGGTCAGCCAGAGGTGGGCGAGGCTCGTGACTACCGACGTAAAGTCCCTCGAGCACGTAAGAGACCAGCTGCGGGACAGGCACATCCGGTCGGCGGCGAGGAGGCAGCTGATCCTCAACAAGACGAGGGCCTCGAGCTCCCTGCTGCTCAACAGACAAGCCGCAGCCGTCGGCGTGGTCGCAGTATGTGGGGGGCCCCAGGAATCGCCCCTGGGCCCGATCTACCTTACCCTCTCCTCGGAGAAGCTTGACGGAGCCATCGACTGGTTGACCGCCTACGCAGGCGGCGAAGGGACCTCCAGCGTCAGCCCGTCGTAGGCCGCCACTGTCGCAGGGAACACCTGCCTGGCTTCGCTGACCAGGTGCCCGACCTTCGTGTACCTGGCGCTGAAGTGAGTGAGAACCAGCTTCCTGGCCCCGGCCCTCTTGGCGAGGGTCGCGGCCTCGGCGCTCGTGCTGTGCTTGCGCTCCAGGGCCTTGTCCTGGTCCCCCTTCCTGAACGTCGAGTCGAAGATCAGCAGGTCGCACCCGGAGAAGAACCGGGCGAGCGAAGCCGTGGGACGGGTGTCCCCCGAGTAGCCTACCTTCCTCCCGGGGCGCCTGGGCCCGGTGACCTCGGTCGGAGCGACCTTCCTCCCGCCGACCACCACCGACCTCCCCTTCTGGAGCGAAGACCAGCGCTTCCCCTCGGGCACCCCGAGCGCCTTCGCCTTCTCGGGGTGGAAGACCCCCGGCCTGGGGTTCTCTTCCACGAGGTAGGCGTAGGCTTCGACAGAATGCGACGCCCGGGCGGCCCTCACCCTGAACTCTGGCGCCTTCAGCACGACCCCTGGCTTTACGGGCGTGAACCTGACGGGGAAGGTCAGCCCTATGTGGAGGAGGTCGGAGGTGACCTCCAGCCAGCGCAGGAGCTTCGCCGGACCAACGATGTCGACGGGCTTCTTCCTCTGGGCCAGGCTCATCGTCTGCAGGAGCCCCAGGAGGCCGCTCACATGGTCGCCATGAAGGTGCGTGACGAGGATGGTCATGTCTCTCCCCAGGCCGATGGACTGCTCCAGGACCTTCCGCTGCACCCCCTCGCCGCAGTCCATCAGGACGACGTGGCCCTCACGGCGCAGGGCGATGGCCGGGAGCCCCCGGTCCTTGGTCGGGGCCGCGGAGCTCGTCCCCAGGAACGTCACCAGGAGCTTGGGAGGCACTATCTCTTCCTCAGGACTGAGATTGTCCTCGTCAGGAGCTTATGAACGTGAAGGTCGTGCTCCTCCACCAGAGAGAAGTCACCCCCGGTCCCGACCTCTACCTCCTTCTGGTGCATAAGCACCAGGAACCTCCCGGGGCGCACGGCGACGGCAGCGGCGGGGAGGAACCTGGCGAGCACCGCCGCCGGCGTGCTGCCGTGAGTGCTGGATGCGCGGCCGTAGGGGAGGTCGGTGGCGGCGGCGTCGACCGCCGTAAGTGGGAGCGACGTCGAGTCTGCGCGGACCGAGCCCAGCCACTCCTGGCCGAAGTGCTTCATGTTCGCCAATTCGCCTCTGACCATCGCCTCCGCGACGTCGACAGCGACGACCCTCGCCCCCACGAGCTGCGCTTCGATCGAGAGGCTCCCGGTGCCTGCGAAGGGGTCAAGGAACAGGTCCCCTTCCCTGCACCTCGTCAGGTTCACCAGCGCCCTGGAGAGCTTCGGGAAGATGGCGGCCGGGTGAAAGAACGGCCGGCGCCGGGGCCTGCGACGGGACCACCCCTGGACCATGGTCATGGGTTCGGTGACGGCCAGGTAGTCTCTGTCGGCCCGGACCAGGGTGAGCTCGGCTTCGGGCCTCTGCAGGTCGACCTCCGCGTCGACCCCCGCCAGGTACTCGCCGGGGTCGGGGGGCGACCCCTCTTTCCTCAGGTCGAAGGCCCGGAACCTGACGCGCCGCCCCCTGAGGAGCGGAGCCGCCTCAGCCCTTCCATCGACCATCACCCCGACGCGCCTGGCGAAGGCGACGCGCGAGCCGACAAGGAACGGGTCCGCCTCGGACTCGCAGACCAGCACCCGGGGCGAAGGCGAGACGAAGCGCGACCCCTTGTCATAGGCGAGGAAGAGCGACTTGGCTTCGGCCAGGGGGACAGTGGTCGCCTCTCCAGAGAGGAGCGCCAGCGCCCTATTCTTCAAGTGTCCTTAGGTGAGATGCCAGGGCGTCCGACACGTCCACGACCCCGTTCTTCCCCGGCACCGTGTTGGTGGAGACGATTGTCTTGACCGACGCCTTCTCCAGGCTGTCGATGGCGCTGCCGACGAAGAGCCCGTGGACGCAGAGGGCGACTGCCCGCCTTGCGCCCTGCTTCATCACCGTCTCCGCCGCGGCCCTGACCGTACCTCCGGTGCTGATGATGTCGTCTACGATCACGACGTCCTTGTCCTTGACGTCGAGGGAGGAGTCCCTTATCGTGACTTCGCCGCTGGTCCTGTCCCTGGTCTTGGACAGCTTCAGGAACGGGGCTCCGTAGAGCTGGGCGAACGCCTCGGTCCTCTTCGACCCGCCGAAGTCCGGCGAGATCACTGCGGGGTCTTTCAGGCCGAGGTTCTCCCTGGCGTAGGACACGAGGCTCGGGATGGCCGACACGCTGTAGGTGGGGAAGGAGAAGAGCGCGAGCCCCTCGGCCGAGTGGATATCCACGGTGACGAGGCGCCTCACCCCCGCGGAGCGCATGAGGTGCGCCACTATCCCCAGGGTCACCCCTTCGCCAGGGAGGAACTCCTTGTCCTGCCGGGCGTAGGCGAGATACGGGACCACCGCGGTCACCTTCGCCCCCTCCTCGCTGAGGTGGTGAGACGCGAGATATAGCTGGAAAAGGTGCTGGTCCACCGGCTGGTAGGTGGACTGGACTAGGAAGATGCTCCTCCCGGACACCTTGTCGTTGAGGGTGAACTTGGACTCGCCGTTGGGAAAGACTCTGAACTCCGCGTTGAGCATCTGGAGGCCGAGCTTATCCGCAAGGGACCGCCCCAGCTCCTCTGAAGCCGGGCCCGCCAGGACCAGCTTTTCGGCCACTTCTAGTTCAGGACGGCTCGGCGCTCTACGGTA
>DAHVLU010000025.1:0-7669 GCA_027320175.1 Nitrososphaerota archaeon | reverse complement strand
AGTCGATTATCGAGGAGTACGACCACGCATTTCTGCGAGGTGTAAAGCACAACCCACGTCAGATCTAACCGAAGTCAGATCTCCACTTTTGTGCGCGCATCTGGAGGTCGTGCGTTTCATGGCGTTAGGGCTCGGCCCTTTGCTCGAGGCAGACGCCGCCAATTAATGCGCAGAAGCGGCCAGCGTCCGAGGTTCGTATATATGCATTCCCGTGTTAAAATCGCTAAACCGAGGCAACTGCGCCCCCGAAGGAGCGTCGGGATTTCTCAGAGGCCCGGCAAGAGGGAAGCGCGCCGCGCGGGGGACGTCAGACGGGCTTCGGGTCCAGCCCGAGCCGCCTTGCTGCGCCCAGGTCGACGTCTGTGAATCAGCGCCCGCCTGAGCGCGCACAGGAGCTCTTTGCGTCGCAGAGTGGGGCGGCCATCAGGGGAGCTACGCCTCGTCAGACTTTGGTTGGGCGGGCGGCTCCGGGGCCGCGAGCCGCTTCTCGAGCTCTGCTATCCTGTCCTGGTCCCGCCAGATGAGCCAGACCATCACCGGGACGATTACGATGAGCACAAGGTAGTTCACCCCTGGGTACAGCAGGAGCAGGGCGAGGAGGACAAGGAACACCACCCGGATGAGGGCGGCCATGGTCTGACTGACGGGCTTGCTCAAGGCCTGCAAGCCCTCACCGCCTTCTGATAGGCTTTCTCATCGCTTGGGCCGCCCCAGACCCCGCCGACCTTGAAGTCCGGTTCCCCGATGATCAGGCCGTCGGACCGACCGTAAAAGTCCCTGACGTTGGAGAGGGAGATGCCGCTCCCGATGAGCACGGGCTTGGTGATGGCGTCCCTGACCTTCTTGACCCGCTCGAGGGTGGGCGGGACGGGGCTGCGGGGGCCCGAGACGATGACCGCGTCGGCGCCTCCGCGCTCGGCCAGGTCCTGGGCCGCGTACTCGATCTCGACGTTGAAGATTGGGTAGGCGTGCTTGACGTGGACGTCCCCGAAGACCAGAGCCGTCGAGCCGAGCTCCTTCCTGAGCCTCGCCACCCTGGCGGCGCACCCCTCGATTATCCCCTGGTCGGTGGCGTAGGCCCCGATGAGTATGTTGCAGCGGATGAAGTGGGCGCCGGCGACGTGGGCCACCGAGAGGGCCTCCTCGCAGGCGTTGCGGAGCATGTTGACCCCGACCTTCATCTTGGTGCGCTCGACCACTGCCTTGGTCAGCAGGGCCATGGCCGCGACGGAGTAGGGGGCCAGGTGCTCCTTGAGCAGGGGGACGTCACCGACGTTCTCGACGATGCAGGCGTCGAGCCCTGCCCGTTCGAGCTTGGCGGCCTCGGAGAGGGCGAACTCGGTCAGCTCGTCCATGGACAGCTCGCTTCCTGGCGCGCCAGGGAGCGGGGGCATGTGGATCATGCCGATGATCGGCTTCTTGGGGAAGAGGCGGGAGAAACTCAACGGCCCCGTCGGGGCCGGTTTCGTCATAAGCTTTCAGGGCCCTGCGGCGAGCGATGGCGGAGGACGGTCTCCGGCCGGGGAGGGGCCGAGCGCCTCGGGTCGCCGAGGCAGATTTCGTGGTGCTTGGCCACCATGACGCACCCGTGCCCGCGAGGGCAGGCGTCGGTCGCTGCGATTGGCTCTGACAGAAGAGGGTGGGGCCCTGGGCTACAGGGAGTACTTGATCAGGAGGCTCCTGAGCACGTCGGCGACGTCCTCGGCCTTGTCCGTAGTCGTCTCCAGGTACTCGTAGATCTCCTTCTGCTTGATGAGGTCGAAGGCGGAGGCCTTCTGCTCCGGCCCGGCGAAGAGCTTGCCCAGGCAGGAGTGCAGAAGGTCGTCGGCTTCGTTCTCGAGCTCGTGGATCCGGATCGCAGCGGTGTCGATCGTGACGGTGGCGTTGGCCCCCTTGAGCGCTATGACGGCCTTCCTGATCTCCCTCGCCTGGCCGAGGATTATGTCGCTGAACTGCACCAGGTCTGGGGTGAAGCTCTTCAGGTGATAGATGTCCATCCGTGAGACCGAAGCGTCGATGAAGTCGAGGGTGTCGTCGAGGGTCTTGAGGAGACGGGTGACGTCGTCCCTGTCGATGGGGGCGAGGAACTTCTTGTCCAGCTTGACGAACGCCTCGTGGACGATGTCGTCCCCGGCGTGCTCGAACCGCTTCACGTCTGCGGCCAGCGCGGTGACGTCGGGGTTCGCCTGCTTCGACCCCGCCAGGACCCGGTCGTGGAGCAGCTGGGCGGCTCCTTCGAGGTTCGCGGAGATCTTGTCGAAGGTGTCGTAGAACCCCTTGAAGATCTCCGACACGTCCTCGAGGGATATGCGCTTCGTCTCCGTCCCCATGTAGATGGTAAGGGCGGCGCCGATGAGGCACGCCAGGCTGACGATCTCCAGCATCTCGGCCCTGCCGACGGTGAGCAGAATCAGCGGGAGGAAGAAGGTGGCCACGACGGCCCCGATCTTTCCGACTGTCGCGGCTATGCCGTGCCCCGTCCCCCTCAGCCTGGTCGGGAAGAGCTCAACGGGGTATACCCAGGTCGTGGTGTTCGGGCCGGCGTTCTCCAGGATGTAGAATGCCCCGAAGAGCACCACGAGGACGCTCAGCGAGGAGGCCTGGAACACGACCGCGAGGAGCAGGGGGATGGCCATGCCGAGGAACCCGATCGCCTGGAGCGGCTTCCTCCCGACCTTGTCGATCAGCGCGATGGCGGAAAGGTAGCCGAAGCCGGCGAAGATGTACAGCTCGCCGGTCGTGATGGCGGACGCGAGGACGGGCTTGGAGGCCCCGTAGATGGACGCGATCAGGGTCGGGGTGAGGATGCCTATGCCGTAGACCCCCACGTCTACCAAGAACCAACTCACCGACGTGAAGAAGACCCTCCTGGCGTAGGGGGACAGGAGGAGCTCGCGGACGGACACCCTCTCGGTGATCACCTCCAGCCGCTGCTCTGGGATGTCAGAGCCAAAGAAGCCCGACATCACCTTCCGCGCCTCCTCGGGCTTGCCGTGGGAGAGGTACCAGCGGGGGGTCTCGGGCATGTTGGTCCGGGCCGTGAGCGCGATCAGAGCCGGGACGACCCCCGAGAGGAGCATCCACCTCCATGCGTCGGCCCCGAATGGGAGGACGATCAGGGCTATGCTCACCCCCACCGCGCTCAGGATGCCGAGCCCCTGGAAGGCGAAGACGGAGGCGATCAGCTTGCCGCGGTGCTTGTTGCTCACGAACTCCGCGATGTAGGAGGCGCTGATTGGATAGTCGGCGCCGATGCCTATGCCCAGCAGGAACCTGAAGAGGACGAGCTCCCAGACGTTCTGGGCGAAGGCCGATGCCCCGGCGAAAACCACGAAGAAGAGCAGGTCGATGACATACAGCCGCTTCCGCCCGAGCCTGTCGGCCAGGTTCCCGAAGAACACAGCGCCGAACACCGCCCCGAGGAGGGCGGCGGAAGAGATCATGGACACCTCGAAGGCGCCCGCTTTGAAGTACGGGACGATCAGCAGGAGGGCGACGCTGATGATGAAGAGGTCGTAGCCGTCCATGAACACCCCCGCGCCGGAGAGCGCGAGGACCTTGAGGTGCTGCCTGGAGATCTTGCTGGACTCGATCTGGCCGATGAGGGAACCGGAGTCAGGTTCTTTCGGCGCGTCGCGTTGTTGCATCGCTAGGACCGCAGCTGGCGGACTCGGGATTCCACCGTTCTTAAGCCTGCCACCGAACCGGCGTCGCTCAGAGGCCATAGACGCCGGGGTGGAGCCGAGGTATCAGGGCCGTCATGACGCACTGCTCGGTGAGGTCAGCCCTTGACATCTTCCCCTTCGTCAGGTAATGGATCAGGCCCCCCTTGTCCCCCACCTCGTCTATCCCGCTGACCTTCTCGGCCCACCGCTCGAGCTCCTTCCCCTCCTTGAAGAGCCGCTCCATGTCCTCCCTGGGGAGGGAGTATCCTGCCGAGTGGCCCAGGGATACCCTTCCCGACGGGTCGACCACGGCGGCGACCTGGTTGTCGAAGTAGACGTCCTCGATGGTGAAGATCCCCGCCTCCACCCCGACCCCGAAGTCCCCGCCAGCTCTGGAGAGGGCGAACCTGGCCCTGGCGGTGGCGCCCTGAGTCATCTCCACGAGTCCCTTCGGTTGGGCCTTCGCCACCGAAGCCGAGTCCACGGAATGGAGCTCCACCGCTGGGTAGTACTTGGCGAAGCCGCGTCTTACCCCCTCGAGCTTGGCGGGGTTCTTCGTCCCCACCGCGACTATCACGAATGAGGAGGCCCGTCTGGGGGTATTAACCGTGAGACGCCGGCGGTCCCAAGAGTGGCAATCGTCTCCGCCCGCCTGCATTTGCACGAGTACATGCGGGATTACTGCAACTCGACTGGCATAGGGTAGAGGAGATGCGGGGGAGGGATGGCCCCCCTTCCCTGGATCTCGGTATACGAAGTCGGGTGCCTAGAAGACCCTGAGGTCTTCGAGGAGCTTGTTGATGTTGGCCAGGGGGGTCCCGTCCGGGCGGGCGATTTCCTGGGACGCCGGCGGGTTCGTCTTGTAGGACGGGCTCCGGCCGGCGAGCCGCTCTTCGTATGTCGGGACGAACTCGTTCTGGTAGAAGACCCCGATGGGGGTGCGGTCTCCGAACTCGAATGACTTCAATACAGCCTGCTGGATCTTCTGCTCCATCTCGGTCTCGTCGTGCTTGTGGACCACGCCGTCGTATCCGGTCTCTTCGAGCTTGTAGGTCCTCGGCTTCGGCCTGCCTGCGGCGTCCAGGTTCCCCTCCCCTGCCCAGTACTCCTTGGTCTGGATGTCGTTGTACGTCGGGCACGGTTGCAGGACGTCGAGGAAGGCGTACCCCTTGTGCCTGATCCCCTTGATGATGAGGTCCTTCAGGTGGCGGACGTCGTAGGAGTACCCCCTTGCCACCCAGGTGTACCCCGAGGCGATGGCGAGGAGGAGGGGGTTGATGGCCCCGTTGATGTTGGGCGACGGGAGGGACTTTGGCTTCATCCCCAACCCGAGGGTGGGCGACGCCTGGCCCTTGGTGAGCCCGTAGACTTCGTTGTCGTGGATGATGTATAGCATGTCGACGTTCCTCCTCCCGGAGTTCACGAAGTGGCCGGCCCCGATCCCAAGGCCGTCTCCGTCCCCTCCCTCCACCACCACCTCGAGGTTGGGGTTTGCGAGCTTGATGCCGGTGGCGAACGGGACTGCGCGGCCGTGGAGGGTGTGCACCCCATATGTCTTGATGAAGTGCGGGGCCTTGGAGGAGCAGCCCACCCCCGAGACCATGACGGTGTTGCTGGGGTCGACGTTCATTTCAGCCAGGGCCATCTGGACTGCGTTCAGGATGCCGAAGTCACCGCAGCCGGGGCACCAGTCGTTGTGCGCCGAAGTCTTCAGGTCCGAGAGCTTAAGCGCCATCTAAGCAGCCTCCCTCGAGAACCTCTTGTACCGTTCGGTTCGAAATTTCCTGAACTTCGCTATCTGTTCTTGCTTCTTCCGAGTCAGGATGAATGGTTCAATCATTTCTACAATCTTCTCGATGTCGTCGATTCTGTAAACCTTGAGCGCCCAGACCCCGGTTTTCTCGTTGAAGTAGTAGTAGGGTCTGGACAGGCCGGAAGCAACGAGGAAATCCCCGAGTGCCTCCAGTGCCCCTTTCTCATCTTGGTAGACGGCCAATTCGTAGTCTCGTCTCAGGCCTACTCTGTCACTCTTCTTCACTCTTCTAACGATGGAAGAGAGGTGGCCCTCTGTATCCACCCAGATGCCAAAGGTCTTCCAGTCTATCGCCTTGGTCACCAATTGAGATAATATGTAAGCCGTAGTCACTTAAGCACCCGCCTTCAACACCAGTTTCTTGGGGGCCTTCCCTTCGTGTATCATCTTGAGCGAGTCGTAGATCTCTTCCGCCGACATCGGCCTGCCGTTGTACTTGACGACCAGTTGCTCTATGGGGATGCAGGTCCTCTCCTGGGCGATGCCCGCGAGCTGTGCTGAGAAGTTCATCTCGATGCCGACCACCTTCTTGGCCTTCGAAAGCGTCTTGGCGACGTACTCCGTGGGGAAGGGGTTGATGAGCCTGACCTGGACGAAGTTGACGGTGATCCCGTCCTGCTTCAGCCACTCCATGGCGTCGAGTATGGCGCCCTTGGTCGAGCCCCAGCTGAGGACGGTGATGTCGGCGCTCTCGGGCCCGAAGAAGTTCACCCTCTCGGAGAGCGGGACCTCCCTGTCGGCGAGGTCGAGCTTCCCCATCCTCTTGTCCATCATGTAGTCGCGGTTGACCGGGTCCTCGGTGATATGCCCGAGTTCGTCGTGCTCGTCCCCGGTGTACCAGTTTACGCCCCCCTTGGAGCCGATGGGTGCCCTCGGCGAAATCCCAGTGGGCGTGTGCTGGAAGCGCTTGAACTCGCCGTTGACCGCGTTGGTGATCTCCCTGAGGAAGGCCCCCCTGTCGATCCTGACCTTGTTGACGTCGAGCATCTGCATGGTGGAGTCCGAGTTGGCGAGCGCCTTGTCCACTATGTGGATCACGGGCGTCTGGTACTTTTCTGAATAGTTGAACGCCCTCACTGTGTCGTAGAACGCTTCCTCCAGGTCCCCGCTCGCCAGTACGAAGCGTGGGAACTCGCCGTGGCCCGCGTGAAGCGCGAACCTCAGGTCACCCTGCTCGTGTCTGGTCGGGAGACCGGTGCTTGGCCCTCCTCGGGAGTAGAGGGTGACCACGACGGGGACTTCGTTCATGCCCGCGTAGCCGAGGCCCTCGGCCATGAGCGAGAATCCGGGGCCAGAGGTGGAGGTGGAAGACCTGACGCCTGCGAGGCCGCCCCCTATGGCCATGGTCACGGCCGCTATCTCGTCCTCGGACTGGACGACCGCGATGCTCCCCTTGCCTCTCAAGGCGGCGGCTTCGGCTGCCTGGGGGTTCTCGTGGGCGGCGTGGCCGTCAAGCTCTATCTCGGAGTGAGCCTCAAGGAACTCGCTCTCGTCGCTGGCTGGGGTGATGGGATAGTAGGTCTGGAGCCTGCACCCCGCGAGCTCCTTCGCCATGGCGACCATGGTGTTCCCTCTGACGAAGAGCCTGGTCCCGTCGACCTTCGCCGGGGAGAGCCTGACGCCGAAGCTCCCGTTGTACTTCTGCTTCATGAAATCGTAAGCCACGCCCACCGCGTCGGCGTTCATTTCCGCCACCTTGGGCTTGGACTTGAACTGCTTCCTGACCGCGTCCTTGACGACGTTCTCGTCGTAGGAGAGCAGCGCGAAAGAAGCGGCGACCGCTATGGTGTTGAGCATCCTCTGGAGGGTGCTGAGGGATGACTCGCCGTGCTTCGCCCCGACCTCCTTCAAGAGGTCGTTGTAGGGGACGGGATAGATGTGCACCCCACGCCGGCGGGCCAGCTCGAGGACGCCCTTCACGTCGGCGGAGAGCCCCGCCTTGGAGAGCTCGGCGCCCAGGGCTGCCTTCACATTAGCTTCGATGGTCGGGACCTGGTCGAGCCGCTTGGGGTCCTGGTCGGGGTCGTAGATTATCGCACCCTCCTTTCTCACTTCGAGGGCATGGCGGAAGATCGTCTCCTCCTCGAAGGTCGCGAGCATGTCAACGGTGTCCACGTGCGACCTGATGGTCTCGTTGGAGACGCGGACCTGGAAGTAGCTGTGCTCCCCTTTGATGTTGGAGTAGTACTCC
>DAHVLU010000006.1:0-111263 GCA_027320175.1 Nitrososphaerota archaeon | reverse complement strand
CACGATGGCGTTGACCTTGGGGACCCCCTTGGCCCTCATCCGCCTCTCGATCTCCCCCACGAGCCTGGCGGCTATCCCCTTCCGCTGGTGGCCAGGGAGCACCCCGAGGTGGTAGATCCACCCCCTCCTGCCGTCCCAGGCCCCCATGGCAGTGCCGACGATGGTCCCGCCCTCTTCCGCCACCAGGAACAGGTCCCTGTCCCTCGAGACCTTCCTCCTCACCTCTTCACGGGAGTCCCCCGGGCGTATCTCGAGGCCGCTTTCCTCCCAGACCCTCCTGACCCGGGCGTAGTCCCTCATCGAGAACTCTCTGATCTTCATCTCCCGCTGGCGCGGCGCGGCCAACCTTAAATCGCTTAGAGCCTCCCGACGTGTGCTTTGACTTCGTTCGCCTACTTCGGACCTACCGAAAAGCACAGTGTGCCCAAGGGCGGGTTCTGCATCTCCGTCTTCGCCGTCGCCAAGGAGGACGACCGGGTTCTGCTCCTGAAGCCGAGGGACCATCCCAGGTGGGAGGAGGAGTGGGCGCCAAACTGGAGGCGTTACAGCCAGGAGAGGCTCCTGCATGAGTACGAGTCCTGGCGCTTCCCGAGCTCATACGTCAAGGAGGGCGAGTCCCCCGAGGAGACCCTCTCAAGGATCATGCGGGAGCAGCTGGAGGTGCGGAGCTATGAAATCACGTCAAGCAGGCTGCTCAACTACTACGAGCCGAGCCGAGGCTTTCCCGGGAGCATGCACTGGGACTACTGTTTCGTCTACGGGGTCAAGCTTAACGAACGAGCTTCGCTGAAACCCTGGTGCACGGCCGTGGAGTACGTAGCGACGGCCGGGCTGAAGCCGGAAGACTTCGGCAGTGCCCAGGGGTCGCTCGCCATCGAGCTGAAACTGATCTAGGCGAGCCATCCCTCCTGGGCGGAGTGGGCGAGGGTCAGTGCCCGGGTGTCGGGGAGGGCCCTTCTCTCGAGCTCGGTCCACCCGTTGCCGCGCTTCTCGCACTTGAAGGCGAATTCGCAGGCAATGTCGTCAGGCTCGACGTCCTTCGCGTACTTAGAGCGGAACGCCCTGCCGGCGGAGCGGGCTGACGGTCCCCAGGGCATCTTCGACTTCCCACGGCTTCGACCTGGTCCCCGGCCCTTTCGTATCCGGCTGGCTCCTTGCCTTCAAGCTCCACTCTGAAGAGCGCGCGGCGGGCAGGGGTTTTAAGGGGTGGACGGCGGACATCTCCCAGATGGGTGGCTGGCACGAGCAGAAGCTGCGGGTCCGCTACGAGGAGACGGACACCATGGGGGTCGTCTACTACGCGAAGTACTTCGTCTGGATGGAGGTGGGGAGGGTCGCCCTCCTGAGGGACGCAGGCTTCGGGTACAAGGAATGGGTCAAGCACGAGCTCGAGTTCCCTGTCGTCCAGGCCCACCTGGACTACAACGCCCCCGCCGTGTTCGACGACGAGGTCCTGGTGAAGACGAAGGTCGCCCACATCGGAAACAGCAGCATACGGTTCGAGAACGAGATCTACAAGCTCCCCGACACGACCCTTCTGGCGAGCGGGCACACCGTACACGTGCTCACCAGCAGGGGTGGAGAGAAGGTCCCGTTCACACCTGAGCTGAAGGAAAGGCTCACTTCTGCTTAGTGGCGCCCGGCGAGCCCCACTCGTAGAACCCCTTCCCCGACTTCCTCCCCATCATCCCCGCCCTCACCATCTCCTTCAGGAGCGGGCTCGGCCTGTACTTCGAGTCCTGGAATTCGTTCATGAACACCTGGGTGATGTTCAGCGTCGTGTCCAGGCCGACGTAGTCGAGGAGCTGCAGCGGGCCCATGGGCCAGTTCAGCCCCAGCTTGACGGCCTTGTCGATGTCCTCGGGGTCGGCGACCCCCTCCTGGACCAGGAATATCGCCTCGTTGAGTGCCGGGACGAGTATCCTGTTTACAATGAACCCGGGGGAGTCAACCTTGCAGAGGACCGTCTCCTTCCCGAACTTCGCCGACGCCTCCCTGACCCTCTGGACCGTGGCGTCGGAGGTCTTCTTCCCCCTGATGATCTCGACGAGAGGCATGAGCTGCGGGGGGTTGAAGAAGTGCATCCCGCACACGTTCTCCGGCCTCTTCGTGGCCGAGCCCAGCAGGGTGATGCTGATGGACGAGGTGTTGGACGCGAGTATGGCGTCGCCTCCGGCGAGCTCCGACAGCTTCCTGTAGAGCTCGAGCTTCAGCTTCGGGTCTTCGGTGGCCGCTTCTATGACCAGCCCGCTCCCGCGGACGGCCTCCGCCAGGTCCAGCGTGGGGTGGATCCGGGCCAGCACCGACTCTCCCTGGTCCTTCGCCAGCTTCCCCTTCTCGACGAACTTGCCGACGCTGTCCTTGATCATCTTCATCCCCCTGTCCACGAAGCTCTGCTCGACGTCGAGCAGGGAGACTTCGTACCCGCCCACCTGCGAGGCGACCTGGGCTATGCCATGTCCCATCAGCCCGGCCCCCAGCACCGTGACCTTCTCGCCGCTGACCATGGTGCCTCGCTCCCCGAAACTCGTCCTTAACCTTTGGCGGACCTGCGCTCGAACAGGATGTTGGAGAGGTAGCGCCTGAACCCCGCGAGCCTGAGCTGGTGGATTATGGGGGACCCCTGCGGAAGGAAGACCCACCGCTCGTCCGCCCTCCTCCACCCCGCCGTCAGCGCCTTCGCCAGCCTGACTGCGTCCCCCGGCTCGCCGCCCAGGAAGCAGATCTGCTTCCAGGTCTCGGCCCCCCCGCCCCCGTCGCGGACCACGGCCGCGGCCCGACCGAGGCGCCAGACCGCCCCTTCGCGGACAAGGAGGTCGACGACCTCCGGGGTCAGCGACGCAGCCGCGAAGTCGTGCCAGAAGACACCGCCCCCCAGGCGATACTCAGCCGTCCCCCTGATCGCGGCGTAGGCATCGGCCGCTCCGTCCTGTCCGACCCGCCTGGCACCACCGGCTCCCCGGCGGCCCTTCGGGGGCTCGTAGACGCTGAACCTGGCCACCTCCTTGAACTCTATCCTTGCGATCTGCCTGTGCGCCGTGTGGTTGCTCGACCCGCTCGTAAGCCGGAAAGTGGAGATCCCGAGTCCCTTCGCCACCCTCATCGAGTTCTCCCCCAGCATCGAGGCGAGACCCCTGCTCCTGTACTCCGGGTGCACCCTGACCCCCTCGAGCCACGCTGACCCGTCCTCCATGAGCCTGGTCCTGTTCATGCCCACGGGGACCCCGTCGACGACCACGACGTACACCCTGTTCTTCGTGTCCCGTATCCACCTGTCCCAGACCGTGGGGATGTAGTCGTGTCCGCCCCAGACGTCCTTGATGAAGCTCATCAGCGGGGCCTTGTCGGACCTGCGGGCCGGGCGGACTTCGACGTCCATGGCCTCCCTACCACCATTCCGCTTATCAACCCGCCCCCGGCTAAAGGATAAGAACTCAGGAACGGACGTGGACGTCAGGGCCGGGGTGGCAGAGCGGTTATTGCGCGGGCCTTGAGTCCAACGCAAGACAGCCCGTGACCTCATCGGTCGCGTGGGTTCGAATCCTACCCCCGGCGCCTGAACTCAGCCTAGCTTTCGCGCCACTTCATCCTGAACGAGACGAGCAGCAGCATGACGAAGGTCGCGACTAGGAGGACCCCGAACCCCCAGGCGGGTTCGATCGAGTAGCCGAGCCCTATGGCACCCTGGAACAGCGAGGACGCCTCCGTGGTCGGGATCACCACCGCCAGGGGGACGAGGTACGCCGGGAGGACCTTCACCGAGTAGTACACCGGTGGGAGGACCGACAGCATGGTGGTGATGAACCCGTTGATTATGAACGCGTTCTGGGTGTTCGGGGCGTAGGCCGAGAAGAAGAAGCCGAGGCTGGTGGTGGTCACCCAGAGGAGTATCACCACCCCGAGGCAGGAGACCAGCGCAGCCAGCGACGCCCCCTGGCCGGCAATCAGCCCGAAGAGGATGATCAGAGCGGGGGCCCCGAAGATAAGCTCGGAGAGGGCGACGCCGAACATGTAGATCAGCGGGGACACCGGAGACGCGACCACCATGTCCTGGAACCTGTTCTGCAGCTTGTAGGAGGCCAGGTCCGTACCGACGAAGAGCCCCAGCTCGGTGGTTATCATGGTCAGGGCGCCCGCCAGCCCGTAGGGGAGGGCCGCCCCGTTGCTCGCCACGAACAGTATGAACAGCAGCGTGAACGGCGTCGAGAACACGAACGCCATGAAGAGCGGGTTCCTGACCATCGGGGTGAACCCCAGGTAGTACATTATCGCCCAGAGGGACCTCAGGGTCTTCCTAGCTCCCATTCTCTTCCTCCCTCTCCGCTTCTCCTACTATGTCCACGAACACGTCGTCTAGGGTGACCGGGCTTATCGCGATGCTCGCGTTACGGGCCACCGCCTCGTCGCCGAGCTTCCTCGCCCCGGACGCGTCGGTGAGGACCCTGTACCGCCCCGCTATCGTCACCACGTGCCCGAAGGCGCCCAGCTCGCTCCTGTCGAACCTGTCGAAGACGTCCACCCTGGTAGTCCTGCTCGTGACCGCCGCCTTCACGGTCCGGGGGGTCCCCGCGGCCATGACCTTCCCCTTGTTGATGATCACCAGGCTGTCTGAGAGCGCCTCGGCCTCGTCCATGTAGTGCGTCGTGAGGATGATGGTCTTCCCGGTCCTCTTCAGGCGGGTCAGCTGGTCCCACACCCTCCGGCGGTTCACCGGGTCCAGGCCGATGGTGGGCTCGTCCAGGAAGACCAGGTCGGCGTCGGTCCTCACGACCATGGCGACTATCACCCTCTGCTTGAGCCCCCCGGACAGCCAGTCCGAGTTCATGTCCGCCACCTCCGTCAGCTCGAGGTCCTCCAGCGCCTCGCGCGCCCTCTTCGCCGCCTCCTCCTTCTCTATCCCGCGCATCCTCAGGCCCAGGAGGACGTGGTCCCTCGGGGTCAGAGGGTAGATCGTCTCGGCCTCCTGGGGCGCGATGGCGATCCTTTCCCTCAGCGCCTTCGCATCCTTCACCGCGTCCAGCCCCAGGACTGTCACGCTCCCGGACGTGGGGAGGAGCTGGGTGCTGGCGATCCTCAGGAAGGTGGTCTTCCCCGCCCCGTTCCTGCCGAGCATGGTGAATATCTGCCCCGACTCGATCTCCAGGTCGAGGCTGTCGAGCGCGGGGTGCTTCCCCTTCCTGTAGACCTTCGTGAGCCCCCGGGCAGTGAGCGCCTTCAAGCTGGCTCCGCCGCCGCCTGCCCGGAATTAATACTGATTCCTTCTCGCCGAACGTATTTATCGAGGACGTGAGCCGGCGTAAAACGCCCGCCTCATGGAAAGAGTTGGAGTCGTCCTCATGACCTACGGGTCCCCGAAGACCCCGTCTGACATACCCGCCTATCTGAAGAACATCAGAGGGGGGAGGGACCCCGACGAGAGCCTCGTCGCCGAGTTCAAGCAGAGGTACAGGCTGATAGGCGGTTCCCCCCTCCTCCGTATCACGCAGGCCCAGGCGGCCGCCCTACAGAGGGAGCTCAACCGGTCGCACCCTGGGAGGAAGCACAGGGTGGTGGCCGGGATGAGGTTCGCCCCGCCCTTCGTGGCAGACGTAGTCCCGGAAGCGGCCGAGGGCGCCGACGTCGTGGTCGGCATAGTGATGTCCCCCCAGTTCTCGCCGATCATAATGGGGGGCTACCTCGAGGCGATCAGAGGAGCCGTATCCGCCCTGAAGGGGGAGCGTCCGGAGCTCAGAGTCGCAGGGGAGTGGCACCTCGAGCCTCACTTCGTCGAGGCGCTCTCCGAGAACCTGAAACGCGGCCTGAAAGGTTTCGGCCGCGGCGTCCGCGGGGACGTCCAGGTGCTCATGACCGCCCACAGCATGCCGATGCGCGTCATACAGAAGGAGGACTACTACATCGAGCAGCTAAAAGAGACGGCCGCCGCGGTCGCCTCGGCCGCCGGGCTCCCGAAGGACAGGTGGGGGTTCTGCTACCAGAGCGCGGGGCACACCCCTGAAGAGTGGCTGAGGCCCGACTTCGCCGACATCATGCCAGCCCTGGCCGCAGCGGGCCGCAGGCACGTGCTGGCCTCGCCTATCCAGTTCCTGGCAGACCATCTCGAGACCCTCTATGACATCGACATCGCAGCCCGCAAGCAGGCGGAAGACGAGGGGATCGAGTTCAGGCGCGTGCCCGCGCTCAACGACTCTCCCCTTTTCGTGAAGGCGTTGGCTGCGGTCGTCGAGAAGACCATCTCAGAGCCGCCGGTCCACGCTGCCTGACCCCTCCGGGAGCCCCGGGGGGTTACCTGCGCTTCGACGTGGCCGCGTGGACGAGCTGGACCAGCCGTCTCAGGTTCTCTGGCGGGGTCTCTCTGAGCACTCCATGGCCGAGGTTGAACACGTGCCCCCGCCTGCCAGCCGCCTCCTTGAGGATCCGCTTCGCCCCCTCCTCCATGACCTTCCCCCCCGCCGCAGCGGCCGCCGGGTCGAGGTTCCCCTGGACCCCCTTCGTCCCGCCGGTCCTCTCCCATACGGTCCCGATGGGCACCCTCCAGTCCACGCTCAGCACGTCGGGCCCGGTCAGGGCGAAGGGCTCGACCAGGGTCCCCGAGTTGGCGCAGAAGTGGATTGTCGGGACCTTCCTTCCGACCGCCCCGAAGATCTCCTTGGTGTAGGGCATGGCGAACGTCCGATAGTCCTCCGGTGACAGGCACCCGACCCAGCTGTCGAAGAGCTGGGCCGCGCTGACCCCGTCCCGTATCTGGGCCCGCAGATAGACGGCCACCAGCTTGGTCAGGCGCGACATGAGCGACCTCCATACGTCCGGCTCCCTGTACATCAGGCTCTTCGTCTTCTGGAAGTCGCGGGTCGGGGACCCCTCGATGAGATAGCTGGCGAGGGTGAAGGGCGCCCCCGAGAAACCCACCAGGGGGGTGCCGCGGAGCTTCTTGACCGCCAGCCTGATCGTGCCGAGTACGTTGCCCACGTGCCTGTCCGGGTCGAACTCCGACAGCGCGTCTACGTCCTCCATGGTCCTGACGGGGTTCTGTATCACCGGCCCGAGGTTCTCCTCGATCCTGAACTTGACCCCGACCCCTTCGAGGGGGAGCATGATGTCGGCGAACATCACTGCTGCGTCGACCCCCAGCCGCTTCACCGGGTCCACGGTCACATCAGACGCAAGCTCCGGGTCCTTGGCGATCTCGAGGATCCCCTTCGTGGTCCTGAGCTTCCTGTAGCTCGGGAGGTACCTCCCGGCCTGGCGCATGAACCAGACTGGTGTGTGGTCCACCTGCCTCCTGCGGCACGCGTCCACGAAGGTGCTCTCTGTCATCGTCCGGAGCCCTCCAGGGACCTGGCTGCGGCGCCTGCCGTCCGGCCTACGTCCGCCTCTGTGTGAGCCAGCGAGACGAATATGGTCTCGAAGGCCGAAGGGGGGAGGTACGCCCCTTCTTCGAGCATCTTCCAGAAGAACCTGGCGTAGAGCTTCGCGTCCGTCTTCTTGGCCTCGGCGAAGTTGCGGACGGGGCCGGCCGTGAAGAATAGCCCGAGCATCGACCCCGCTCTGTTGATCGTCACGTCCACCCCCGCAGCCCCGGCCGCCGAGCGCAGGCCGTCTTCCAGGGCCCCCGCCCTCTTCTCCAACTTCGAATATGACCCGTTCCCAATGAGCTCCAGCGTCCTCAGCCCCGCCGCCATGGCCACGGGGTTCCCCGATAGCGTCCCCGCCTGGTACACCGGCCCCTCGGGCGAGACCATCTCCATGACCTCCCTCCGCCCGCCGTAGGCCCCCACCGGGAACCCTCCTCCGATTATCTTCCCGAGGGTCGTCAGGTCTGGCTTGACCCCGTACACCCCCTGGGCGCCCTGGGGCCCGACCCTGAACCCGGTTATCACCTCGTCGAATATCAGGAGGGAGCCGCTGTCCGAGCATGCCCTCCTGAGGGCCTGCAGGAACCCCCTCTCCGGCGGAACGACCCCCATGTTCCCGGCCACCGGCTCCACGATCGCCGCCGCGATGCCGCTCCCCTCTCTCCTGAAGGCGTCCTCCACCGCCCCCACGTCGTTGTACGGGACCGTCACCGTGTCCGCGACGCTCCCGGGCGTGACCCCTGCCGACGCGGGGAGGTCGAAGGTGGCCATCCCCGAGCCCGCCTTCGTGAGGAAGGGGTCGGCGTGCCCGTGGTAGCACCCGTCAAACTTCAGCACCTTGTTCCTCTTCGTGTACCCCCTAGCCACGCGCAGCGCTGACATCGTCGCCTCGGTCCCTGAGTTGACGAAGCGCACCTTCTCGACCGACGGGACTGACCTGCATATCTTCTCCGCGAGGAGGACCTCGTCTTCGGTCGGCGCGCCGAAGCTTGTCCCGTTCTTCATCCTCTCCCTGACGTAGGCCCAGACCCTTCCGTCAGCATGCCCGTGAATCAGCGCCCCCCAGGAACAGACGTAGTCTACGTACCTGTTCCCGTCGGCGTCCCAGACGTGGGCTCCCTTCCCCCTGGCGATGAACCTGGGGGTCCCCCCCACTGACCTGAACGCCCGGACGGGGCTGGAGACCCCGCCGACCATGACCTTCGTCGCCCTGCTGTAGAGCCCCTCGGACTTCCGCTGTTTCACAGGCTCACTACCCCAGCAGCCTGACCATCGACTGGTGGTCCACGGCTGCGCATGTGAAGATCGGTGTCTCCCGCTCGGTGTACTTGCTCGCGTCGGAAGAACGCAGCTCCTCCACGAGGTCGAGGAACTCCCCCGGGTCGTCCCCCTCGAAGGCGAGGACGAACTCCTGGTCGTCCAGCCCGAAGGAGTACCCCGTGTTGATCTTGATTGAAGGGTACTTGTGGCCGATCTTGAAGTGCTCCGCCATGATCCTCTGGCGCTCGACGAAGGGGACCTTGTACCACTCCCTCTTCTTCACCAGCGGGTAGACGAAGGCGTACTTCGTCTGCCGCCTGGGCCCCTCGTCCCCCTCGCCCTCCTGCCCCGGGTGGCGGTGCGAGCCGATGTACTTGGACCTCCTCGTCATCGCAAGGAACGAATACGGGACGTCGAGGCGCCTTCCCAGCCCTGTGGCAAGCAGCTCTGCGACGAACTCCTGGACTGGCGCCAGGTCCTCGGCCACTATCCAGAGCATGAAGTCGACGTCTCCCCTGGTCCCCACGAGGGTGTAGGTGCGGACGTCGAGGGTCCGGGAGTACTTCTCAAGGACAGAAAGGAACTCCCCCGCTCCTTCCGACTTCTCGTCCTCCTCCAGCGACCTCCACTCCCTCGCGGCCTTGAAGAAGACATAGCGCATGAACCTCCTCTTCCCCTGCTCCTCGGCCCCCGGGCGCGTCGCCTGCTCCTCCATCACCACCCCTCCTCGATCCACCTTGCCGCCTCCTCTGCGAAGTAGGTGATTATCAGGTCCGCTCCCGCCCGCCTTATCCCGGTGAGCACCTCCTGGACCGCCACCTTCTCGTCGAGCCAGCCGTTGAGCGCCGCGGCCTTCAGCATCGAGTACTCCCCGCTGACGTTGTATGCCGCCAGGGGGACGTCGAACTTCCTCCTGGCCTCTGATATCACGTCAAGGTAGGCGAGCGCGGGCTTGACCATGACCATGTCTGCCCCCTCCTCGATGTCCAGGCGGATCTCCCTCATCGCCTCTCTCCTGTTCCCCGGCTGCATCTGGTAGCTCCGCCTGTCCCCGAAGGAAGGGACCGACCCGGCGGCGCTCCTGAACGGCTTGTAGAAGGCGGAGGCGTGCTTCGCCGAGTAACCCATCACTATGGTGTCGTCCCTCCCGGAGTCCTCCAACGCCTTCCTGATGGCTAGCACCTGGCCGTCCATCATGGCGCTGGGGGCCACCACGTCCGCGCCGGCCCCGGCGTACTCGACCGCCGCCCTGGCCAGCAGGGGGAGCGTCCTGTCGTTGTCGACATCCATCCCTGCGAGGACCCCGCAGTGGCCGTGGGAGGTGTACTCGCACATGCACACGTCCGCCATCGCCACCAGCTCCGGGAAGCTGGGCTTTATCGCGCGGAGGGTCCTGGGGATGATCCCGTCCCTCGCGTAGGCGCCGGTCCCAGCCTCGTCCTTGGAGTCAGGGACCCCGAAGAGCAGGACCCCCCTTATCCCTGCCCCGGTGAGCCTTTCGAGGTAATCCGGGAGCTCGTCGACCGAGCGCCTCGACGCCCCAGGCATCCCTTCTATCTCCTCGACCCTGTGCTCTCCCTCGATAACGAAGACGGGGGCGACGAGCATGTCCTGGTGCAGCCGGGTCTCCCTAAGCATCCTCCGGATCGACTCCGTCCTCCTCAGGCGGCGCGCCCTGTTCTCGATCCTGAACCGCTGCGCCTCAAGCATGGACCATCATCTCCCCGATCTTCTCGGCCAGCCCTTCGAGCGTGTGCTCGTGCGAAAACACGACCGACCTGAACCCGGCCTCCTTCGCGGCCCGCGCCGTGACAGGTCCGATGCACGCTGCCGTCGCGCTCGAGGCGAGCTCCCCGAAGCCGCCCCCCCCGACCCTCCTGCGGAAGCCTTCTACTTCCGAAGGGCTTGCGAACGCCACGACCTTGGCGTCCGTCAAGAGGCCCTTCTCCACGGGCCCAGACACGAACCTTGTGTGATAGGCGACGACGTCCACTACCTCGAACCCCCTCCCTTCAAGCGACGCGACCAGCTTCTTGTCCCCGATGTCCGCCCTCAGCAGGAGGACGCGGTCCCCGCGACCGCCCGGGAGCCCCTCTCCCAGGGCAGAGGTAAGGAACTCGGCAGGCACGTACTCCGCCTCTATCCCGATGCCCCTGAGGGCCAGGGCGGTCTTCGCCCCGACAGCGGCGAACTTGGGGCCGAGGCCCTCCGCAGCCAGGCGCAGCGCCATCAGCCGTCTCCCGAAAGCCTCCACGGCCCTCGGCGACGTGAACGCGACCCAGTCGAAACGCGAGATGCCAGCTATGGCCGAGTCCACGGCGGTCCACGATTCAGGGTCTTCGAGCACGATGGTCTCGACCGCCGACGCGCTGACCCCGCGCTTCGCCAGCATCTCCATCAGCTCCGCGTTCCCCTCCCGTGACCGGGCGACCACGACTCCCCAGTCCCCCTTCACCCTGCCAGCCTCCGCAGGATGCCGTCCCCGCCCGACGCCAGGACCTTTGCAGCCAGCTCCCTCCCCAGTTCGCCGGCCCTGGCTCCGGACCCCGACGCCGATGCCTTCGCGAGCTGGGTCCCGTCCGGGTACGCAAGGACCCCCACCGCCGTCAGCCCCTCCGGGCCGCCGCTGGCGAACGCGCCGAGGGGGACGTCGCAGTCCCCTCCTAGCGCCTCGGAGAACGCGCGCTCACACTCGCTCGCCACCCTCGTCGCCGGGTCGTCTATCTTCTTCAGCAGCGCCATCGTCTCGCCGCTGTCCCTTCTCGCCTGGACCGCGAGGATCCCCTGGCACGGCGCCGGGACCATCTCGTCCGCGCCGAACAGCTGGGTCGCCCTCGCCCCGAGCCCGAGCCTCTCCAGCCCGGCCGCCGCCAGGACCACCCCGTCCAGCTTCTCTGTGTCCAGCTTGCGCAGCCTTGTCTCGACGTTGCCGTGCAGCTCCACCACTTCGATGTCCTTCCTGGCTGCGAGGAGCTGCGCCCTCCGCCGCGCGCTGGAGGTCCCCACCCTGGCGCCCTCCCTCAGCTCGCCGAACCTCGAGCCCGTCCTGGTCACCAGGGCGTCCCTGGCGTCCCCCCTCGGAGGGGTCGCCGCGACCACGAGCCGGCCGTCGGGAGCCGGGGGGAGGTCCTTCATGCTGTGGACAGCGAAGTCGATCTTCCCCTGCGCCAGCTGCGCCTCTATCTCTCCAGTGAAGGCCGTCTTCCCGTCCATGGCTCCCAGGCCTCCGGGGGGCGGCGCGTCTCCCGCCGTCCTGATCGGCACCACCTCGAATCCATAGCCTCCCCCGACCTTCTCAAGCATCCCTAGTACTATCTTGGTCTGCGCAAGGGCGAGCTTGCTCCCCCTGGTCCCCACCAACAGCCTATCTGCCATCCGAAGGGTCAGCCCCGAAGACAGACCTGAGGAGCTCGAGCTTCTCCTCCTCGGAGAGCGTCTCGTGCCTCTTCCTGGCGAACCTCGTCGGTCTTGCGAGGAGCTTGCTCACTATCCTCCGGCTCATCGCGTCCAGCACGCGCCTGTCCTTGGCAGAGTCGGACGCCAGCTTCCCGAGGGCGCGCCTCAGCTCCTCCGCCCTGACGGCGTCCGCCCACGAATAGAGGTCGGCCAAGGCAGACGACAGCCTCGTCTGCACCAGCCAGTCGTAGAACCCGTCGGCCTCCCTGGCGGTGGCGTTCTCTGCCCGCTTCAGGACTGCGGGGACCTTCCTCGCCTTCGCTATCTCCGCCAGGTCGTCCAGGTCCACCAGGCGCACGTTTGCCAGCCCCCTCGTCTCAGGAGCCACGTTCCTGGGCATCCCCAGGTCGATGACGAGCTTCCTCCGCCTCCCTCTAAGGTCCCCGGCCTTCAGAACAGGACGGTCGGCGGAGGTGGCCGAGATGATCACGTCGCAGCCGGCCGCGGTCTTCCTCATGGCGGCGTAGGGGACGAGCACCGCGCCGTCCAGCCCCTTCGGTGGGGTCTTCCGCCTGGTGACCACGAATATCCGGTCGGCGCCGCGGCTCAGCTTTCTTGCCGCGAGCCTGATCATCTTCCCCGTCCCGATGAGCATAACCCTGTGCCTTCCAGGCGAAAACCTGCGGACGGCGTCCACCGCCAGGTCGCTGAGCGACGCCTCCTCCCCCTCGAGGCCGTAGTCAGTCCTCACCCTGGACCCCACTCTGTAGGCGCGGTCGAACAGGGGCGCGAGGATCGCGCCTGCGGTGCCGTCCCTCCTCGACCTGATACCAGCGGCCCTCACCTGGGCAAGGATCTGCGGCTCCCCGAGCACCACTGATTCGAGCCCCGTCGCCACCCTGAACAGGTGCCTCGCGGCATCGGCGCCCCTGGCCTGGTAGAAGGCGTGGCTGGCCCCCTGGACGCCGGTGGCGTCGGCGACAGACCTGAAGAACGAAGCAGAAGTCTCCTCGGGGGAGCTCGAAGCCACGTAGAGCTCGAACCTGTTGCACGTGGAGAGCACGGCGGTCTCCTTCGCCGCCCCCAGGGACCCCAGCATGTGGTCGGCCCCCACAGCCCGCACCAGGCTTTCTCTGAACGCTATGTCGGCTGACTTGTGAGACGTCCCTATCATCATGAGCTGCGGCACGGCCCTTCTTCCCTCCTGCGGCGCAGGTTCAGGGAACACAGTGGGAGGCTGGCTGGCGATGCCCAAAGGCGTCGCTGGCGGTGCCTGTGGATTTTATTTAACGTTTGTTAGTGTGCGTCAGGCTCTCCGCTCGCCACCTCTGAGAATCGGGTCCCGCCTCAAGTCACATCGTCTCCCCTCGATGAGGCGGAGGCCGCCCTGGCCGGCAGGGCAGGGACGACGACTACCCGCTAGGCTGCCCGCTGTATCATGAGGACGAAGTCGGCGCCGGCCTAGTTCCACTGCACGCAGCCGACCCTGGGAGCCCTTGGCGTGGCCGAGTCTGCGTATGCCTGGACGATATCCCTGGCGGTGACCACCCCCACTCCTCCCCCCTCGACCCAGAGCGGAAGACGCTTGAACCCGTGCAGCGACATCGTCCCCGCCGCCTCCCTTCCGAAGATCCCCGGCTCGGCGGTGATCAAGGGGGTGGTGGCGACCTCCGACAAGGGGGTGTGCAAGCTCTTCCTCTTCGCGAGGACCCGCTTGACCAGGTCCCTTTCGGTGAATATCCCTGTCCACTTCCCGTCCTCGGCGACTATGACGCTGCCGATCTTCTTCTCGTCCATGAGCCCGACCACCGCGTCGATGGGCGTCTCGGGCATCGCCGTGACGACCCTGGTGGAGATGACCTTCAAGATGGAGAAGTCCCTGTCCACCCCCTTCAGCACCTTCATGAGGTCGGTCGGGGTCACGATGCCGACCAGGTCCGCCCCCTCGAACACCATCAGCCTGCTCTTCTTCATGATCATGGCCGAGGCGGCCTCGTCCAGGGTCATGGTCGACCCTATGGCAGGGAACCGGGGGGACGCGACCTCTGAGATCACCGTGGCCGCGGGGTCTTTCCCCTTGGCCAGCACCCGGCTGATGAGGTCCCTCTCGGCGAAGACCCCGCGGGGCCCGAGGGTGTCGACCACCACCACGCTCCCGATGTTGTGCTCGTCCATGGCCTGGACCGCCTTCTGGACGGTGGACTCGTGGTAGACTGTGACGGCTCCCTTTCCCATGAAGTCCTTGACCAGGGGTCCGGCGTGTTTCAACGACATGCTGTTGCCGGAGAAACGGCCTCGGCAGCATAATAAACGGGGATTACAATTCCCAACGTTGAGAAACCCTCGCCGCAGACCCGAATCTGACCCAGCGGCCCCTCAGTTTCAGGGGTATGGATCGTCCTACCGGTTCATCAGCCGTCGTAGGCGCTTCGCCCCCCTGCCGTGACGGGTCACCGGGCGCCGGCAGTCGTGACTGCCCGGGCGGCGCTGGCTAGAGCGTCAGCTCCTTCCCGCTGCGGCCGTCGATGACCAGCTGCCTGTGCTTCCTCCTCACCGTCAGCTCGACCGTATAGGTCGGATAGAGGAACGGCTCGAAGGAGTCCACGTCCGCACCCTCCCACAGCCCCTTCACCACGTCCCGCACGCTCGACTCCTTCACCTTCGGGGGGACGATCTTGGCTCCACCGAGGTCCAGCGGTACGAGCTCGAGGGGGACGAACTCTGACGGCCTCCCCGGGAGGTCCACCAGCCTCCTGTAGAGCTTCCTGTTCCTCACTTCAATGGACCGCACCAGCCTCTTGTCATCGAGGTTCGCCAGGACCCTCGAGACCGTGGGCCTCGACTCCCCCAGCTCGCTCGCCACGTCGATGGCGCTGGTGTCGCTCTCCGTCTTCACCCCTCTGAGCACCTCGACCTGGAGCGTGGTCAGGTTCAGGAGCTTCTGGAACCCGTCGACCACCTGGAGCCCCCTGTCTATCGACACCCCCTTCCCGGTCACCCCGTCGAGACAGACGTACACTGTCTCGAACCTCCGTTTGAGCAGCCCTCTCCTGAGCCTGACCCCGAGCTGGACCAGCGTCCGGTAGCGCGGGGTTACCGCGGTGACGGCCTCCCTGGGGCCAAAGATCCCGAAGCTCCGCTCCCTCTTCACCATCACCGGGATGTCGTCGGCCCGGATGGACGGGGGGAGCCCCACGTAGGGGCTCTTCGCCTCCGGCCCACCCCCCGCACCCTCGCCTTCCAACTCGACCTTCGGGTTCGTCTGCCCAGAGTACTTCCTGACCGCCCGCTTCGCAAGGGAGGGGGTCACCCCTCCGGGCCGCGTGACCCTCTTCTTGACTGTGACGAGCATGGGCGGGGCCGCGAGCCCCCCCATGGCGAAGAACTGCCCCGCCCTGAGGCCCGTGAGCTCCTTGGGGAGTCCCTTGCCCGGGAAGAACTGGGCCACCGACTGCAGGTCGTTCTGTATGATCAGCTTCCCGATGAGCTGGTTCCCGCACTGGCTCAGGACGTTCTTGTCGACGAGGGAGGGCCGCTGCGAACAGATCATCAGCCCCATCCCCCGCTTCCTCCCCCTCCGCGCCACCTCTCCGAATATCGGTATCCGCTGGCCGTACTGTGGGACGAACTTGTCTGCCTCCTCGACTACCAGGAGGTACGGCGTCCTCCTCTCCGTGAGCGTCGCGTAGAGGGCCTCGACGAAGGCCGTGACCTTCTCCCTCGGGTCCGACACATCAGACACGTCGAGGATCAGGGGCGCGATGTCGGGCGCCTGCTTCGCCAGGTCGGCGAGGTCCAGGCCCCCCCAGCCGAGGTCGCACCCGTCCTCCTCCCCGACCCAGATCGCCTCGAACTTCTCCTTCAGCCCCGTGTGCTCCCCCTCGGTGTCGACCACCGCGAAGGGGATCTCGTTCCTGCAGAGCTCCTCGCAGAGGACCCCCACCGCGTAGCTCTTCCCGCTCCCGCTGCTCCCAAGCACGCAGGTCCGCCCCGTGACCAGCAGGTTGGCGTCGACGACGAACGGCCCCGCCGGGCCCGTCCCCACCTCCAGCTTCGACTCTTCCACCGCCGGTTCCGACATTCTCCCTTCACGAAGCTCCGGCGCCACAGGTAAATCCATTGTGGGCTCCGGGATATGAGGTTGCTGCAAACTCTTTTATCGGAAACGCGCCTCGCGGCGCCATGAACTCGTCCGCCGGGCGCCCAACATGCCAGGGGCGGGGGCCGGGTTGACCGAGAACCTTCAGGACAGGTACGCCCCGAACAGCGTGTGCTTCGGCTGCGGGCCGAAGAACGCCGCGGGCCTCCGCCTGAAGAGCGTCCCCTTCGGAGACTCGCTCCTCGCGACCTGGACTCCGCGGAAGGAGCACGTGGCCTTCGGCAAGTTCGGGAGCGGAGGGATCATCTCCGTCCTGATGGACTGCCACGGCAACTGGGCGGCGACCTACGCCCTGATGAAGTCCAAGGGGCTCGAGACCCCTCCGGGGACTGTCACCGCCGAGTACACTGTCAGGTTTCTCAAGCCTTCCCCCATCGACAGGGAGTGGCAGCTGACCGCCTGGGCGACCAAGATAGAGGGCGACAGGGCCTGGGTGTCCGGGGAGCTGAAGGTGGACGGAGTCGCGACCGCGACCATGAGCGGGCTGTTCGTGGCTGTCAAGGAGAGCCACCCGGCCTTCCACCGCTGGCAGTGAAGGGTGCAGTGGAGTGGCTGGAGCGGCGACGGCGCAGTCCCCGACCGCAGGGGCCCTCGTCCGAGCCTACTCCGACGGGACGGCGACCCCGTCCGCGGTGGTCCGCGAGCGCCTCAGGCAGATCGGCGCGCTTAACCCTGGGCTGAACGCCTTCATCACCGTCCTCTCAGAGAGCGCCCTGAAGGCGGCGGCGGAGTCGGACAGGAGGTACAGGGAGCGCGCCCCGGCGGGCCCGCTCGAC
Organism: Nitrososphaerota archaeon; assembly: GCA_027320175.1. Classification (GTDB taxonomy): domain Archaea; phylum Thermoproteota; class Nitrososphaeria; order Nitrososphaerales; family Gagatemarchaeaceae; genus UBA183. The sequence continues at coordinate 94,320 of DAHVLU010000006.1, read as the reverse complement.
GGAGTCCCTGTCGCGGTCAAAGACATCATCTACGTCCAGGGGGTTCGATGCACCGCCGGGTCCAGGATTCTCGCCGACAACGTCGCCTCCTACGACGCCCCCGTGGTCGCCAAGCTGAAGGCAGCCGGGGCGATCCTCGTGGGGACCACCAACCTCCACGAGTTCGCTGCCGGCACCACCAGCGTGAACCCGCACTACGGCGCGGTGAGGAACCCCTGGGACCCGAGCAGGATGGCGGGTGGCTCGAGCGGCGGGTCTGCGGCGGCCGTGGCGTCGGGGCTGGCTACGCTCGCGCTCGGCACTGACACCGCCGGCTCCGTGCGGATCCCGGCGGCCCTCTGCGGCGTAGTCGGCGTGAAGCCGACCTACGGGAGGGTGAGCAGGCTCGGGGTAATCCCGCTCTCGACCTCCCTCGACACGGTCGGGGTCCTGGCGCGCTCCTCACAGGACGCGGCCGCCATCCTCAAGGTCATCTCCGGCCATGACGCCGGGGACCTCACAACCACCGACGCCGGGGTCCCCGACTTCGGCTCAGGGGCTCCCATGGCGTCCGCCAGGGTCGGCGTCGTGAAGAACCGCTTCCAGGATTCGGTGGACCGCTCGGTGGAAGACGACTTCCAGGGCTTCCTGGACAGGCTGAGGAGCATCGGCTGCTCGGTGAGGGAGGTGGAGGTGGACGTGCTCCCTGAGACCTACGATAGGTGGCTCCCGATCCGGAGGGCCGAGGCGACCGCCTTCCACCTCCGGTGGCTGCAGAGCTCCCCCGAGCTGTACGGCGAAGACGTCAGGAAGCTCCTGGAGCTGGGCAGGGACGTCCTGGCCGTCGACTACGTCAACGCGGTGAACTCGCGGCCCTCCTTCATGGAGAGATTCTCGGCATGCCTCGACGGCCTCGACGCCCTGGTGATGCCATGCACCGCTGTCCCCGCCCCCGGGCTTGACCAGGCGGAGGTGAAGATCCGGGGCGTGGGCTACCCCGTCTACTCGGCACTCAACCGGCTGACGCTCCCGTTCAACTATCTTGGGTGCCCTGTGGTCTCCCTCCCGTCGGGAATGGTCAGGGGGACCCCTCTGGGCGTCCAGCTCATCGGGAAGCTCTTCGACGAGGACACCCTGTTCCGGATAGCCGCGGCGTATGAAGCGAAGTATGGGATCTTCCCCGCGCCGCCACTGGGACGTCCGGCGCCGGCGGATTAATATCAGGGGGGCGTCGGAACCGCCCAGCTGCATGAAACCAAGCTACGGGATGGGCATACTGGTCGCGGTCCTCCTCGCCGCCGCCCTGGCTCTCTTCGGCCTGGTGAGCCTGCAGGGCGCCGTGACCGTGGGGATGGTCCTCACAGGACTCTGGACAGTCGTTTCCGCCTTCGCCGTCGGCGGGGGCGCGAGGAACTACTACCTGGGGTGGGGGATTATCATCACCGGCCTTTCGCTCACCTACTTCGTCCCGGTCCAATACGCCGTCGGCCTGGTCCTGGTCGCGATAGTGGGGCTCATCGTCGCGACCGCCTTCCTTCCGAAGCGCCCGAAGGCATCGGGCTCGGCGGCAAGCTCCCCCGCCGGTGGCCAGCCTTCGGCGGCTAGCTGATCTCTTCGAAGTCGTCCATCAGGAGCTCCCCTCCCCGCGTCACCCACCTCGCCCTCCCGGGGAACTCGACCCCGTCGTAGGGGGACCAGCCGCACTTCGTCCTCACGCTGTCGTCCCTCACGACCTCGGGGGAGCGCAGGTCGACGACTGAGAGGTCCGCCCTCATCCCGGGCGCGACCGCGCCCCGGTCCCCCAGGCCAAGGTGGCGGGCCGGGTTCGTCGAAGTCAGCTCCGCGATCCTGACGGGGTCCACCCCCTGGCTCCTGACCAGCCAGGCCACGACGTGCGCGAAGTCGTCCAGCCCGGGGACCCCGGCCGCCCCCTGTGCCATCTTCTCATCCAGCAGATGGGGGGCGTGGTCGGTCACCAAGAACGACACGGTGCCGTCCTTGAGCCCGCGGAGGAGCGCCTGCCTGTCCTCCTCCCCCCTGAGGGGAGGGTTGGTCCTCAGGCGCCTGTTCTCAAGCATCGACCGCCTGGTGAAGAACAGGTGATGGAGCGCGACCTCGCAGCGGAGGTCCCGCCCTCCCGCCCTGGCTCCCCTGACCAGAGATAGCGTATCCGAAGTGGACGCGTGGCAGACGTTCGCCCTGAGCGAGGGCGCGCTCCCCAGGCCGTCGACCACCGACCTCACCGCGCTGACCTCCGACTCCGGGGGCCTGGCGTCCGCGTATGCGTCGGGGCGCCCGTCCCCTTCGACCCTCCGCGCCGCCCTGTCGATGACCGCCTGGTCCTCGCAGTGCAGGCTGAGCGGCTTCCCAGTGGCTGCCACGAGCCTGAATACGCCCCCCAGGTCCCCGTCGGCGAAGCGCGCCGCCCCCGTCGTCTCCGAGAGGTAGAGCTTGTACCCGACCACCCCGCCCGATATCTTCGAAAGGTCCCCGGGGCGGCTCCGCGGTATCCCTCCGTGGAACTTCACGTCCACCAGCGCCTTCTTCGCGAGCGCAGCCTTCGCCCTCAGCGCCTCCGGGGTGTCGGTGGGGACCGGGTTGTTGGGCATGTCCACCACAGTGGTCACCCCTCCATGGACCGCGGCCGCGGACCCGGTCCGGAAGTCCTCCTTGCGCTCCCAGCCGGGCTCCCGCATGTGGACGTGGATGTCGACGAACCCAGGGAAGATCAGGCACCCTCCGGTGCGGATCCGCCTCGACCCCTTCAGCCCTGACCCGACCTCCCTCACCAGGCCCTCGTCCACCCCTACCTCGGCGTCGAGGATGCCCCCGGGCGCCACGACCCTCCCCTCCAGGACGAGGTCGTGTTCCATCGTCGGCTAGGTCCTCACATGCTCAGGGACGCTGTCGAACGCGAGCAGTGCGTCGCAGTAGTGGCACTGGAGGAGCCTCTCCTTCTTCAGGGTGGCGAACCTGGGGGTGACCGGCTCCCTTTCGGTGTTTGAGATGCAGTTGAGCTCGGGGCATCTTATCCTCCCTTCTATGGCGTCGGGGACCTTGGGGGAGTACTTCGAGACCTTCCCCTCGTCGATGTAGTTGACCGTGATGTTTGGAAAGACGAGGCAGAGTATGTCCGCGTCCTTCTCGTCGACGTGCCACCTGTCGATCTTGATGATGTCCTTCCTCCCCAGGTGCCTGCTGGCCACGTTCTGGAGGATGACCACCGACACGTCCGCCTGCATGCGGGCCAGCTTGTCGAGCCGGAGCACCTTCGACACAGTGTCCGCCCTCCAGTCGGGTATGTGGTCTATGACCGTCCCCTCCTCTATCCTGCTCACGAGCATCCTCTCAGACTCTCCCCCTGGCATCAGCCGACGCCCCCCAGGATCAGGTTCAGGAGGACCATCCGCAGCGGGAGCCCCCCCGCCGCCTGGACGAAGTATTGCGCGTAGTTGGTGTCGTCGATGTCTGTCGAGAGCTCGTCGACCCTCGGCAGCGGGTGGAGGACCTTCAGGGACGGCTTCGCCTCCCTGAGCGCCTCGAGGTTGACCTCGTACATCCCCTTCACCTTCTCGTACTCCGTCGGGTCCGGGATCCTCTCCTTCTGGATCCTGGTGACATAGAGCACGTCCAGCTCCCCGGCGACGTTCTTCAGGGCGCTCTCCTTCTTCGGGGTCACGCCGCGCTGCTTGAGCAGCTGGGTCACCTCGGGCCTCATCTGCAGGGCGTCCGGTGCGATGAACGTGATGTCGACGTCGAAGTTGGAAAGCGCGTACGCGAGTGAAGAAGAGGTCCGTCCGTACCGCAGGTCGCCGAGCATCCCCACCTTCAGCCCGTCCACCCTGCCGAAGGCCTTGCGGATGGCGTAGAGGTCCACCATCGCCTGGGTCGGGTGCTCCCTGCTCCCGTCGCCTGCGCTGATGACCGGGGTGTCAGAAATCTCCGCCGCGAACCGCGCGGCCCCCATCTTCGAGTGGCGGATCACGAACACGTCGGCCCCGTACCCCTCGAACATTCGCAGAGTGTCGTGGAGGGTCTCCCCCTTCGTGATCGAAGACCCAGTCGGGCCTGCGAACCCAGAGACCCTCATCCCCAGCTTCTCCGCCGCTATCTGGAAGCTGGAGTATGTCCTCGTCGAAGGCTCGAAGAAGAGCAGGGCCGCGAGCTTCCCCTTCAGCGCCCCGTCGAGGCTCCCGCGGCGCTTCTCGAGGTCCTCCACCCCCTGGATGACCTGTTCGAACTGGTCGCGCTTGAAGTCCCGGGCGCTGACGACGTCCCTTCCTAGGAAGTCGGTGCTCGGGCTCATCTGGCAGCTCCCCGCAATAGAAGGTTATTGACCGTTCCTAGTTCCCCTGACGGTTCGCGGCTGGCTCTCTGAATTTTAAGCCCGCCCTTTGCGAAACCTCGTTCGCGATTTAAGCCTTCGAGCTGTGGGGCGTCCGAGGGCTAACGCCGGCCCGGTTCCAAATACTTAAAAGCGGAACAGTCGAGCGAATTTTTCTTAGAGTGTCCAAGCCGGCGAAGGACTCACTCCTTCTTCTCGAGGACGGTTCGATCTTCTACGGACGCGCCATCGGAGCGGAGGTAGACTCTGTTGGCGAAGTCGTGTTCAACACAGGGATGGTCGGTTATCTCGAATCCATGACCGACCCCTCCTACGCAGGCCAGATCCTCGCCTTCACGTACCCTCTCATCGGGAACTACGGCGTCCCGCACTACTCGGACAGGGACGTGTACGGCCTTCCCAGGTTCTTCGAGTCCGACTCGGTCAAGGTCAAGGGGATCGTGGTCCAGGAGGCCTGCAAGGAGCCCAGCCACTGGGCTTCGAAGCGCACGCTCTCGAAGTGGATGGAGTCCGAAGGGGTCCCGGGGATCGAAGGGGTAGACACCCGCGCACTCGTGACCAAGCTGCGGGAGGCGGGGGTCATGATGGGGACCATAGCAGTCGGCGCCGAGTCGAGGGACAAGGAGCGCATCGCCGAGCTCCTGGCCAGGGCAGAGAGCTACTCGTCCCAGAACTTCGTGAAGGGCGTGTCCGTGCCGAAGCCCGTGGTCCACGGCGACTCGGATCAGAGGGTGGTCATCCTCGACTGTGGGACGAAGTACGGCATAGTGAGGAACCTGCTTCAGCGGGGGTTCCAGGTGGTCAGGCTCCCCTACAACGCGAGCTACTCGACGGTGATGAAGTACGACCCTGCGGGGGTCGTGGTCTGCAACGGCCCCGGAGATCCGAAGATCCTGACCGAGACGGCCAGGTGCGTCGGGTCCCTGGTCGACTCGGAAGTCCCCGTGCTGGGCATCTGCCTCGGCGAGCAGGTCCTCGGCATGTCGCAGGGGGCGGAGACGTTCAAGCTGAAGTACGGCCACCGCGGGCAGAACAAGCCCTGCCTTGACCTGACGACCGGCCGAGGGTACGTCACCAGCCAGAACCACGGCTACGCGCTGACCGAGCGGTCGCTGAAGAGCACGGACCTGCGCCCCTGGTTCGTGAACGCCGACGACAGGACCGTCGAAGGGGTCATGCACGTCAGCAGGCCATGCATGGCCGTCCAGTTCCACCCGGAAGCGACCCCGGGCCCGTACGACACGGTCTTCGTCTTCGACAGGTTCGCCGCCATGATGAAGGGGAAGGGAGTCAGAGGTGCAGAGATTCGAAACGTGAGAGCGTAAAGAAAGTCCTCGTCATCGGCAGCGGGGCCATCAAGGTGGGAGAGGCTGGCGAGTTCGACTACTCCGGGAGCCAGTGCCTGAAGGCGCTCAAGGAGGAGGGGGTCGACTCGGTCCTGGTCAACCCCAACATCGCGACCATACAGACCAGCTCCCAGTTCTCCGACCACATACACTTCGTCCCGGTGTCCGTCGGCTCGGTCACCAAGGTCATCGAGAAGGAGCGGCCTGACGGGATCCTCCTCGGCTTCGGCGGTCAGACCGCGCTCAACTGCGGGATCGGGCTGGGGGAGTCCGGCGTGCTTGAGAAGTACGGCGTCAGGGTCCTTGGGACCCCGATCCGCGGGATCCAGCTCACCGAGGACAGGGACCTCTTCAAGCAGACCATGGTGAGCTGCGACGTCCCCGTCCCCAGGAGCACGGCTGTCTATTCCTTCGAGGAGGCGAAGAAGGCGACGGACGCGCTCGGGTTCCCCGTGATCATCAGGGTCGCCTACACCCTCGGAGGGAAGGGGGGAGGGGTGGCCAGGAACCTGGACGAGCTCGCCTTGATAGTAGAACGGGGGCTCAACAGCTCCATCGCCCACCAGGTCCTCGTGGAGGAGTACCTCGGCGGGTGGAAGCAGATCGAATACGAGATCATGCGCGACGGTGCCGACAACAGCGTCATCATCTGCAACATGGAGAACATGCTCGGGATGAGGGTCCACACCGGAGACAACATAGTGGTCGCGCCCTCTCAGACCCTCACCAACTCCGAGTACCACACCCTGCGCACCGCCTCCCTGAGGGCGGCGAAGACCTGCGGCATCATAGGCGAGTGCAACATCCAGTTCGCGCTTCACCCTGGGTCCGAGAGGTACGCGGCCATAGAGATCAACGCCAGGCTGTCGAGGTCCTCGGCCCTCGCCTCGAAGGCGACCGGGTACCCACTGGCCTACATCGCAGCCAAGCTCGCCCTCGGGTACCACCTGACCGAGCTGAAGAACAAGGTCTCCGGCATAACAACCGCCCTCTTCGAACCGTCCCTGGACTACCTGGTCGTCAAGATGCCCCGATGGGACACCGTGAAGTTCGACGGGGCGGTGAGGACCATCAGCACCTCCATGAAGTCAATCGGAGAGGTGATGGCGATAGGCAGGGGGTTCGAGGAGGCGATCCAGAAGGCGGCGAGGATGGCCAACCCCCAGTATGACGGAGTGATACGGGGCGGGAAGCCCCCGGTGGAGCCCGACGCCCTCAGGAGGCTGGAGCGGCCCACGGACACCATCGCCTTCGACCTGGCCGAGGCGCTGAGGGCTGGCATCGGCGAGAAGGAGGTGGCCTCCAAGAGCGAGGTCGACCCCTGGTTCGTGAGCAAGTTCAAGAACGTGGTCGACTTCCACGGCCTGCTGGAGTCACAGACCCCCGGCTCAGTCCCCAACAGGGAAACGCTCCTGAAGGCGAAGAGGCTCGGCTTCTCCGACCGGCAGCTGGGCGAGCTCCTCGGGGTGGGGGAGGACAGGGTGAGGGAGGCCCGGGTCCGCCTCGGCGTCACGCCCGTGACCAAGGTGATAGACACCCTGGCGGCCGAGTGGCCCTCGAAGACGAACTACCTCTATCAGACCTACGACGCGGCCGTCGACGAAGCCCCGCCGACCGCAAAGCGCAAGGTCATGGTGCTCGGGGCAGGCCCCTACCGCATAGGGAGCTCAGTGGAGTTCGACTGGGGGACCATGAACATGGCCTGGGCCCTCAAGAAGAACGGGTTCGACGAGGTCGTGGTGGTGAACTGCAACCCGGAGACCGTCTCGACGGACTTCGACATGAGCGACAGGCTGTACTTCGAGGAGCTGACGGTCGAGCGCCTCCTCGCCATCTACGACAAGGAGAGGCCCGAAGGGATGGTCCTCTGCGTCGGCGGCCAGACCCCCAACGACGTGGCCGAGGCCCTGGAGAGGAGGGGGGTCACGATCCTCGGGACGTCGTCGCAGTCCATAGAGACCGCGGAGGACAGGTCGAAGTTCAGCGCGCTGCTAGACAGGCTAGGGATCCCTCAGCCCGCCTGGGGCTCGTTCCGGTCCCCCGCCGAAGCTGCGACCTTCTGCGCAAGGGTCGGCTACCCCGTCATCGTCAGGCCCTCTCACGTGCTGAGCGGCTCGGCCATGAGGGTGGTCTGGGACCCCTCGGAGCTGGAGACCTTCATCACCCGCGCCGCCCGGGTCAACCCGGAGTATCCGGTGGTGGTGAGCGAGTTCATAGAGGGCGCGAGGGAGGTGGAGGTCGACGCGGTCTCTGACGGCAAGAACACCGTGATCGGCGCGATAATCGAGCACGTCCAAGACGCGGGGGTCCACTCCGGGGACGCGATCATGTCCATCCCCACCGTCTCCATCACCAAGGCGGCGAAGGAGAAGATAAGGGTATACACGCGCGGCATCGCCAGGGAGCTGAAGGCGAGGGGCCCCCTCAACATCCAGTTCCTCGTGAGGGGTGCCTCGGTCTACGTGATCGAGTGCAACCTCAGGGCGTCCCGTTCCCTCCCATACGTCTGCAAGGCGACCGGGGTCAACCTCATCGACGTCGTGGCGCCGGCGATGAAGGGCGGGTCGCTCACCCGGACCACGGATGTTGAAGAGCCCAAGCGCTTCGCAGTGAAGGCGCCGCAGTTCTCGTTCCTCCAGATGGACGGGGCCGACCCCAAGTTGGGGGTCGAGATGCGCTCCACCGGAGAGGTGGCGTGCTTCGGGGAGACATTCCCGGAGGCGCTCTCTCAGGCGTTCCTGGCGACCGGACACAAGATCCCCCGGCGAGGGGAGGCCGGGCTCCTCCTGCTGGAGCACTGGCAGGACGGCGGGGGGCTCGCCAAGCTCCTGAAGGGGTTCCGGGAGAAGGGGATCGAGGTCATGGAGCTCGACGAGAAGTCCCTGAAGTCAAGGGAGGGCGAGGTCCTTTCCGCCATCTCCGCCGGCAAGGTCTCGTTCGTCCTCTCGTTCAACGCCAACTCGAACGTCGACTCCGAGCTGTTCCACAGGGTCAGGCGCAAAGCTGTGGACCTCCAGGTGCAGGTCATCTCCACCAAGGAGGAAGCCGAAGCCCTCCTCCTCTGCGTGGGTGCCTGAGCCCCTTGGCCCGCGAAGAGGCGGTCGACCTCGTCGACGACAGGGACAGGGTCGTGGGCGCTTCGACGCTCAGGGAGTGTCTCGACAGGGGCCTCCTGCACCGGGCGGTCGCGGTCGTGGTCTCCAGGAAGGACGGAAGGGTGATACTCCAGCAGCGGAGCAGGCGGGACGCCTGGCACCCTGGCATGTGGACCCTCTCCTGCACCGGCCACGTGAAGAAGGGAGAGTCCTACGCGGACGCGGCCAAGCGCGAGCTCGAGGAGGAGATCGGGGTGAAGGCAGACCTCACCATGGTGAAGAAGTATCTCCTTCCCCCCATGAAGGAGGGGGGCCTGACGGAGCGGGAATGGGTGACGCTCTTCTCGGCGACCTCCCAGGCCAGGACCACCGCCGACCCGGTGGAGCTGGAAGGGGTTGGCGAGTTCACCCGCGAGGAAGTCAGAAAGATGCTGGACGGAGGCTCCATGACCCCCGACGCGGTCATCCTGATGACAGAGTTCCTCCGGGGCAAAACCTGACCCGACTTTTCCGGAGCTTTAATACAGGAAATCCGCGGCGGGGCCAAGTTGGACGCGCTCGAAGAGATCACCTCGCACCTTTCCGGCGGCTCGAGGGCCATCGTCATCTCTGACGGGGACTTCGACCTCAGGCCCGGGTCGGCGGATCTCAGGTTCTTTCTCCTGAAGATCGGGGAGGGGTCGCTGGCGGCCGGCGGCCGTGGAGGCGGGTTCGGCGAAAGGAAGGTGACTGCGGTCCTCTTCTTCCGGCGCCAGGGCGGGACCTGGTCGAAGGGGTTCGGGGCGGAGGGGGACGCGGCGGAGTCCTTCGAGGTCCCCTATCATGTGTCCAGGCTCCCCATGACCATGGCTGACGGCGCCGAGTCCATGGGGTACGGGGTGGTCGACCCCGACCTGGTGAAAGAAATGATGGCCAGGGCCTCCATACCAACTTCTGCTTAAATAGAATCTGAAGCCGGCTCCGCCCAAGTTGAAGGTTCTCGTCACCGGCGCGTCCGGGATGGTGGGCCGCAACCTTGTGGGCTACTTCCGCGAGAAGGGAGTTGGGACGGTCCCCACGGACCTTTCCGGCTGGGACGTGTCCGGGAACCTCCTCGACAAGGACTTCGTCTTCAAGACCCTGGCCTCACAGGACTTCGACGCCATAGTCCACCTGGCGGCGATCACCGAGCTCAAGAAGACCATCGAGGACCCCAAGATGTGCTTCGAAGTGAACTGCTTCGGGACGCTCAACATGCTCGAGCTCGCGAAGAAGAAGGGCGTGTCAAGGATCATCGTCGCGTCGAGCGCCAACGTCTTCGGCGCCCCGAAACACAACCCGGTCTCCGAAGATTCCCCCTTCGACCCGCGGGTCCCCTACGACTACTCCAAGGTGGTGTCCGAGAACATGGCCATGGCGTTCCACAGGTCCGTGGGGCTCCCTGTGGCGATCACCAGGAGCTGGCTGCTCTTCGGGGAGTACGACCAGCCTACCAGGGCCACCATCAGGTTCATCCGCGCCTGCCTCAAGGGCGAGCCGCTCACCCTCTACAACGGCGGCAGGGACACGACGTCCCCTTCGCACGCCGTGAACTACGCCAAGCTCGCGCTCTCCATACTCACCGACGGCAGGGCCGTCGGCCAGGCCTTCAACTTCGGCGGCGAAGGGCCTGTCTCCATCAGGGAGCTTGCCGAGACGGTCAAACGGCTCACCGGGTCCGAGTCGGAGCTCAAGCTCCTCCCGCCAAGGAGCGAGCTGGAGAAGGACCCTCAGATCAGCTACCCTTCCATCGGCAAGGTCAGGAGCCTCCTGGGCTACACGCACGAGCTGAGCCTTGAGCAGGGACTGCAGCGGACCATCGACTGGGTGAAGACCCAGAGCTAGGAAGTTAGGATAAGCTCTACCTTCACGTCTTCAGGGATCCTCAGCTTCGTTATCTGCCTCATGGTCCTGTCGTCGGGCTGGACGTCGAGTATCCTCCTGTGGACCCTGAGCTGCCAGTGGTCGAAGGTGTGGCTCCCCTCTCCCGTGGGCGCCTTCCGGGTGGTGATCTTCAGCTTCTTCGTCGGGAGGGGCTGTGGGCCGCGCACCTTCACGCCCGTCTTGTCGGCGATCTCCCTGATGTCGCTGGCGACCTTCTCCAGCTCTGGGAGGTTGGTGCTCGTTAGCTTTATCCTGGCGAACTGGGCCATTTCCTTTCATCCGCGCCCGGGAAGTCTATGTAAAGGTTGTTCCGCCAGACGGGCAACTTGGGGGCGCTTGCCTAGAGCTTGCCGGACTTCGCCTTCCTGAACGCGTCCAGGATCTGGTCCGGGCCGTACCTGTGAGGGTTCAGTTCGAGGCACACGAGCACATCGCTCTCCCTCACCTCGTCCATCAGCCTGCCCAGCGGGACGGTCCCGTGGCCAGGGATCAGATGGTCGTCCGCGCTCCCCGCGTTGTCGCTGACGTGGACTTCGGCAAGCCTGCCCCCCAGCGCCCCCAGGCACTCGGACGGGTCGAGCCCGCTGGCGTAGGCGTGTCCGACGTCGAGGGTGCACTTCGACCCCGGGACAAGCGACAGGACCCGGGTGAGGGACTCGAGGGTGCTCCCGACGGGGTAGTGGTACTTCGAGCTGCTCTTCGACTGGTTCTCGATGTTGACCGACATCGCCCCGCCGCTGGCTTCCACCATCTTCCTCAGGGAGGAAGCCGCACTGGCGTCGGCCTGGGGGACCAGGGCCGCGTTGTGGACGCTCCCCGGGTGGAACGTCACCATCTTGGCGCCCAGGAAGTCGCTGAACTTCACGAAACCCTCCAGTGTCCTCTCCACTGCCCCCTTCACCGGCTGGAAGGGGGAAGCGAGGTTGAGGTCGGTGAACGGTGCGTGGGTGGTCACCACCATGCCGTAGGCCGATAGGACGTCCTTCAGCCTCCTCCTGTCCACCAGGTCGGGGTGGGCGTGGGGGGCTTCACCCCAGAGCTCGACATATTCGGAGCCGGCGTCGCCGATCTTCTTGACCGCCGAGTAGACGTCCTGCTCCAGCAGAGACCAAGTGCTGAGCCCGACCTTCACCTGATCATCCTCTCCTTCTCGACCGGCTATCTTCTGCTCAGGAGACGGGAGCGGTCTGGGTGGCCCTCAGCCTCTTCACCAGCTCCTTCAGCATGGACATCGCCAGCTCCGGGTGGGCCTTCACCAGACCCGAGAAGCTCCAGGAGGAAAGGACCCAGCACTTCGTTGGCACCAGCGCGACGACGTCCGCAGAGCGGGGCGACCCGTCGATGACCGACATCTCGCCGAAGAACTGGCCCCTGTCCAGCGTCGCAAGCACCTTGCTCCCCTTGCTGACCTGGACCTTCCCGTCTAGCACAAGATAGAATCCCACCCCAGAGCCCCCCTCGCCCACGATCATCTTCCCCGCGTCGTAGGTGAGCAGCTTCCCTTCCTTGGCCACCGCCTTTCGCGTCTTCTCGTCGACCCCCACAAAGTAGGGGACGTTGGCCAGCATCACCGCAGCGTCCGGGTCTCCGGAGCCAGGCATCAAGCCTCGCACCGCCTTTTTGGAGATTTAACTCTGCCGGACATCCTAAACGCGGGTCGCGCGCCGCAGGCTCGCCCAGATACCCGCGGGTTCGGCATTCACTGGATGGCCAACATCGCAACAGAGCGTCCCGGGCGGTAGACTCGGGCGCGGTGCCTTCGACTTCGACGGGTCAGCCCGGTCGGGCCGTCAGCCTATCGGGAAGGCCCACTTCTTCCCCTTCCCATACTCGAGGACCTGGATGCTCTTGGTCTCATAGTAGTGGTCAAGCCCTTCGATCCCCAGCTCCCTCCCGAACCCGCTCTGCTTGAACCCGCCGAAGGGGACCTCGGCCCTCGAGATGGGGGGCGAGTTGACCCAGGTGGTCCCTGCCTGTATCCTTTCGGCCGCGTGGTACGCCCTCTCGACGTCCTTGGTCCAGACCGACGACCCGAGCCCGTAGGGGGTGTCGTTGGCCCGCTCTATCGCCTCCTCAAGGTCCTTCACCACGAATATCGGGAGTGCGGGCCCGAAGCACTCCTCCCTGGCCATCTGGGCGTCGTAGCCCACCCCAGTGAGCACCGTCGGGGTGTAGAAGCTCCCCTTCTCCATCCCGCCCCCGGTGGGCCTCCCGCCCTTCACGAGGTCCTTGGCCCCCCTGTTCTGGGCGTCCTCGACCATCGACTCGACCTTGGCCCTCTGCTCCTCCGTGTGAACCGGCCCCATGTGCGTCGACTTCTCCATCCCGTTCCCCACCCTGATGGTCTTCACCTTCTCCGCGAAGGCCCTGATGAACTCGTCAGCGATGGACTCGAAGAGGAAGAGCCTCTTCACCGACGTGCACGACTGTCCGCAGTTCCTGAACCTCCCCCAGGCGGCCCCTTCGACTGCCAGCGCGAGGTCGGCGTCGTCGCAGACGATCATCGGGTCCGACCCCCCTAGCTCGAGGGTGAGGCGCTTGATGTACTTCGCCGACCCTTCCATGATCCTGCGGCCGGTGGCCGTCTCCCCGGTGAAGGCGATCTTCGCCACCTTCGGGCTGTCAAGCAGCTCCTCGCCCACCACCGCACCGGGCCCCGTGACCACGTTCACCGCCCCGGGGGTGAGCCCCGCCTTCGCAAGCAGTACCCCTATCTTGATGTCGGTGATCGGGGTCGTGCTCGCAGGCTTCACCACGAACGTGTTCCCGGCAGCGAGCCCCGGGGCCAGCTTCCACCCCATGAGCGAGACCGGGAAGTTCCACGGGAGGATCGCGCCGACCACCCCCAGCGGCCGCTTCGTGACTATGAAGAACCCCTCCCCTGTCGAGAACGGCGTCTGGGCTCCGCGCTCCCTGCCTATCAGCCCGGCGTAGTATTCACAGGTGTTCGCGAACGAGTTCACCTCGCTGCGCGCCTCCCCCAGCGGCTTCCCCTGCTCGAGCGTGAGGGTGACGGCCAGGTCCTCCACGCTGGCTCTCACCAGCTCGGCGATCTTCAGCAGGACGCGCGAGCGCTCGATGTTAGGCTTCTCCGACCAGACCTTGAACGCGTCGCTTGCAGCGTCGATGGCCCGCTTTGCGTCCTCTCTTGTCCCCTTGGGGACCGAGTCCACGACCTCTCCGGTTGCGGGGTTCGCCACCCTGATCACTCCCGCCCCCTGGGCGTCTTCCAGCTGACCCTGAATGAGCATCTTCATGTTGAATCTTACCCCATGCCCTAGCCGCACATGTATAAGATTTGTCGGTTATGCGTCCAGGCTCCCTTCCCACATCCGCCTGTAGAGGGCGGCCATGCTCCTGGCGTCGAAGACCAGGGGGCTGTTGGGCCGGGGGTACATGCCCAGGCACTCCTCTGCGAGCGCCTGGAGGTCTCCCTCCTGGACACCGAGGGCCTTCAGCGTCGTGGGGACCTTGAGGTGATCGGCGATCGCCATGGCCTTCGCTCCTACCGCCTTCCCAAGCTCCGAAGGGTCGTCGCCGCCGTCGACCCCGAAGGCGTCCGCCAGCTTCCGCATCTTGGGGGCGCAGGCGACCGCATAGTTGGAGACGACGTAGGGGAGCGGGAGTCCGCAGGAGACCCCGTGGGCGAGCCTGTAGCGGGTGGCTATGGTGTACCCGATCGAGTGCCCGTAGACCATCTTGGCCTGGAGGGCGATCCCCCCCATCAGCGCTCCGAGGCTCATCCCCTCCCTCGCCATCCGGTCCCCGCCCGAGTCGTAGGCCTTCTCTAGATTCTGCACGATGAGCCTGATCCCCTCCAGGGCCGCGGCGTCGGTGATCGGGCTCGCCAGGCCGGACAGGTACGCCTCGGTGTTGTGGCAGAGGGCGTCCATCCCAGTGGCCGCGGTCACCCCCTGGGGCATCGACATGGTCAGCTCGGGGTCGACGACCGCGACGGCAGGGAGGAGGAGTGGGCTGTTGATCCACTGCTTGTGGCCGTCGACGGTCACCATCGACGTGACCGTCAGCTCCGCCCCTGTCCCTGCGGTGGTCGGGACCATGATCGATGGGAGGGGCTTCCTCGGGAAGAGGTTGTTCCCTACGAAGGCCCTGGCCGCTCCCTGGTTCGTGGCGAACCCGGCCGCCACCTTCGCCATGTCCATCGAGCTCCCTCCTCCGACCCCCACTACCAGGTCGTAGCTCCCGGCCCTGACCCTGTCTGCGACCCCCTGGGCGACCTCGATCCGCGGCTCCGCCTCGACCTCGTCGTGCACCTCGAACCCGATCCCCAGCCGCTCGGTGACCCGCTGCGCTATCCCAGTCTTCACCATGACCTTGTCGGTGACGACGAGCGCCTTCGTCGCGCCCAGGGCTCTCGCCTCCGGCCCTATCTCTTCCAGGGCGCCGAACCCGAAGGACAGCTTCGTGGGGAGGAAGTAGGAGAACTTCAACGGAGTGGGAACCCGGTGCGCCTTTTTTAACTGATTTCTCTCGGCGGCGAACGGTTGCACCTCGATTCTTCTCAGGAGAAGCTCCTCAGGGGCGAAGGCGGGGAGGCGAAGCAGTTCGCCATGGAGGTCGTCACCAGGGTCGGGGACGCGGTCGACGCGGGCTCCCTGGTGCCGATAAAGTCGGCCCACGTCCTCGCCCACTACAGCAGCCTCCACGACGCAGGGATCGAAGTGCTCGAGCGCTTCGCGTCCTCCGGGGGGAAGTTCGCGGTCCCGACGTCCGTCGACCCGGCGAGCATCGACCTCCAGAACTGGAGGAGCTTCGGGGTCCCCGAGGACTACGCCCGCCAGCAGTTCAGGCTCTGCGACGCCTACGCCAAGCTCGGGGGGATGAGATGCTGGACCTGCGTCCAGTACCAGGTCTGCAACTTCCCCAAGCAGGGGGAGAACGTGGCCTGGGCGGAGTCAAGCGCAGTGGTGTTCGCCAACTCAGTGCTCGGGTGCAGGTCCAACAAGATCACGGCGGGCATGGACGTCTCCTGCGCGGTCCTCGGCCTCACTCCCTTGTTCGGCATGCTCGAGGACGAAAACCGCGCCGCGACCGTCTCGTTCAAGCTGAACCTGGGCCCCCTCACCGACCTCGACTACCGTTCCATCGGGTTCTTCGTCGGGCGCAGGGCCGGGGCCAGGGTCCCGGTGCTCGAGGGGCTCCCGTCGTCGGTGACCTCGGACGAGGTCAAGCACCTCGGAGCGGGCGCCGCCGCAGCCGGACCGGTGACCATGATCCACCTTCCCGGGATCACCCCCGGGTCCAAGACCGCCTCCGCCGCCACCGCCGGCGAGAAGGTCGAGCAGATCGAGGTGTCAAGGTCGGACCTCGCGGCGGTGGAGGAGGACCTCAATCAGACGGCCGAGCTCCCCGACCTGGTCGCCTTCGGCGTCCCGCATCTCTCAGTCAACGAGCTCGGGGTGCTCTCGAAGCAGCTCGAAGGGAGGAAGCTGAAGAGAGGGGTGAAGATGTACCTTTACACGTCCGGCCAGGCCTACGAGATGGCAGAGAGGACGGGGATCAGAGACTCGATCGAGGCGAGCGGCGCCCGGCTGACGCACAGCACCGACGCGGAGATCTCCCCGCTGAAGCGGCTCGGGTTCGAGACCGTGATGACCAACTCCGCCAAGCTCGCGGAGATAGTCTCCTCCGAGGGCGAGATCAGGATGAGGTACGCCACACAGAAGTCGATCATCGACGAGGTGACCAGTTGAGCGGAGCCGAGCTGAAGGGGAGGGGACTCGTCGCCGGCCATGCTGGAGGGGGGGCGCTGCTGTCCCAGAGGGCCTTCACCTTCGCCCATGGGGTCGACCCGGCGACCGGCTCGGTCACCGACGTAAGGAGCGACATCAGGGGCGCGAACGTGAAGGGGACGGTCCTGTTCTATCCGTTCGGCAAGGGCTCCACCACAGCATCCTCCTGGTTTCTCGAGGCGGTCAGGCACGGCAACCACCCCTCGGCCATCGTCACGGAGGGGGTGGACCTCTCGGCGGTGATAGGCTCGGTCATGGCGAAGGTGATCTACGGCAAGGAGATCCCCGTGGTGTCCGGGGTGACGCGCGAGCAGTACGCCAAGATCGCTCCCGGCGCCAGGGTGAGGGTCACCTCCACCAAGGACGGCGCGAGGGTGGAGACTTGAAGCGGCTCCTCGGCGCCAAGGAACTTTTCCTCTTCGACCTCGACGGCGTCTTCTACAAGGGGAAGGAGAGCCGGGTGAAGATAGGCGGCACGAAGGTGGTGGATGCGCTCAGGGCGAGGGGGAAGAAGCTGTTCATACTCACCAACAACTCAACCGACGCGGCGAGGACCGTCCACTCCAGGCTCCTCGAGTTCGGCATCCCGGTCAGGGAGGAAGAGGTCCTCACCAGCGGCCTGCTGACCGCGGAATACCTCCGCGAGAAGTTCGGCACCGTTTCGTACTTCCTCGTGGGCGAGGACGGGCTCGACTCTGAGATGAAGACCCACGGCCACCGGAGGACGGAGGGGGAGAAGGCCGACTTCGTAGTCATCGGCCTCGACCGGGCGCTGACCTACGACAAGCTGGACCAGGCGGCAAGGGTGGCCAGGAACGGCGCCAGGGTCGTGGCCACCCACGTCTCGGCCCTCTACATGGCGAAGTCCGGGCCGGCCATGGCGACCGGGCCCCTGGTCAAGGCGGTCGAGTACGCGAGCGGCAAGAGGGCGACAGTCATCGGGAAGCCGGCGAAGCTGATGTTCAAGATCGCCCTGCGCCGGGCGGGGTGCTCCAGCCGCGACGCGGTCATGGTCGGGGACCAGGTCGACACCGACATCGCGGGGGCCGCCAGATCGGGGATAGACCCAATACTCGTGACGAGCGGCGTGGACAAGGACGCGAAGGGGTACAAGCTCGTCGCCAAACTGCGGAACGTCGACGAGATCGTGCCGCTGCTCTAGCCTGGCCGCCTCAGGCGGAGTGCGCCTTCAGGAACCTGCGGTCTACTTCCACCCCGAGCCCGTACCCTCTGGGGACCGCCAGGTCGCCCCCCCTGGGCTCGGGTAGCCCGGTCGCCAGGTCGGTCTGCAGCGGGTTGGTGAAGGGGTTGAACTCGACCCCCAGGGACCCGACGACCGACGCGGCGTGGATGGAGGCTGCGAGGGATATCGCCGAGTTCATCCCTGTCATCGGAGAGAATCCGATCCCCTTCGAGGCCGCCCTGCGCGCGACTTCGACCTCGGTCCGGAATCCCCCGCACCTGCTCACGCTCGGCTCGACGACATCGATCAGCCCGCTCCCTATCGGCCCGTCGAAGTCTCCGGCGAACCAGCTCTCGCCCGCCCCGATCTTCACCTTCGAACCTCTCAGCGCCGAGTACCCCGCGAGGTCGTCGGAAAGCACCGGCTCCTCGAACCAGGCCAGGCCGAGCCCGGCGAACGCCCGGCACGCCTTTGCCGCCACGGCCCCGTCGTAGGCCCCGTTGGCGTCTGCCACGATCATCCCCTCCGGCCAGAGCCCGCGCACCTCCTTCAGGAGCCTGGCGTCGGCGTCGGCCCCGAACCCGATCTTCACCTTTGCGCCCCTGAGGCCGCTCTCCTTCGCCCTCTCCACCTGTGCGCCGAGTGGCCCCCGCGATCCGAAGAGCGAGCCTGCGAACGCCGGTACCCGGCCCCTCGGCTCCTTTGCGAACAGGCGTCCAAGGGGCTTCCTGAGCGCCTTACCGGCGCAGTCGTACAGCGCGATCTCGATCCCGCTGAGCGCCTCGACGTCCACCCCCCTCGTGTGGCCGCGGACCCTGAGCTCCCGCCAGCACTTCTCCCAGGCGGCCTCCACGCCGTCGAACTCCCTCCCCGCCAGCCCCTTCGCCAGGTATCTGACCATGAGCGCCGTAGCCTCTGGGTCGAACCTGGTCA
The DNA here is from genome assembly GCA_027320175.1 of Nitrososphaerota archaeon. GTDB lineage: Archaea > Thermoproteota > Nitrososphaeria > Nitrososphaerales > Gagatemarchaeaceae > UBA183. The sequence continues at coordinate 75,784 of DAHVLU010000006.1, read as the reverse complement.
TCGCCTCCCCCCACCCCTCCACCCCGTCGGCGACCGCCCGGACCAGGACCGTCTCGAAGTGCGTGTAGCTGAACGTCCCCCCGGTCAGGCGCTCCCGAGCCCTGATCCTGATGGGGAAAGGGGCCAGGGACTCTATCCTCATCGACACATGGCCGTCGGGGCAACCTTAAAATCGATTGGCGGCCGCTCATGAGACAGATTGCAGCACACTTCATCCAAGGGGCTCGCGACCTGCGCCGTCTGCGGCGCCGGAGAGACCCAGCCCGGGACCTTCCCCATGGTCGTGGGGGTTGGGAGGGTCTGCATGAACGACGGCATGGCGAAGGTCAGGTGCGAGGCCTGCGGGACGGAGGTCAAGCTGATCACGTCGGCGAAGCTCCAGGGGAAGACGCTCTGCCTGTCTGACTACATGAGGGAGGTGGAGAAGTTCAGGCAGCACATCGTCCAGTCCTTCGACGAGAACGCGGAGCCGGCCGCGAAGATCCTCGAGAGGGCCTACAGCGAAGCCCCCCAGGGGTACACCCTCCTGGCAGTCCGCCGGGGCCGGAACAGCACGCATGTGTGGGAGGCCGAGTACGAGAAGACCGAGATCTTCCAGATGCGATGCAGTTAACCGAGGCACCAACAACTTTACACACTTTCCCTTAAGCCGCCTCGGCCCCCGTTACATCGTTGAGACCGCCTTGGCGAACGAAGAGATGCTCGTCCTCAACAAGTTCCTGAAGGACATCGAGGACCTGAAGCTGGGGCTCGACCCCGGCGTGCTGTCGGGGTGGTATCAGAAGATAGCCAGCGACGCCCGGTCGGAGGCTCCGCGTCATCTCACGGACTCGATAGACGTGATCCAGGACCCCATCCTGCCGATGAAGTTCGAGTTCAAGACGTCAAGGAGGGCGATCAAGTACGTCGTCGAAGCCATCGAGAGGAACCTGGACGCGATGCCCCTGGCGACGCGGCTCTACTTCCAGAAGCTCTCAGAGTTGATCCAGGCGGAAGCGCTCCGCTAGCCTGCGAGCACGGTCACGTACCCCACCATCCACGGATGGATCTGGCAGTGATACTCGTAGACCCCCGGCTTCGTGAAGGTGTAGGTGAACGAGTCCGCCGGGTTCAGATATCCTGAGTTGAAGCTGCCGTCGTTGGCAGTCACCGTGTGGATAGAGCTGTCGTTGTTGGTCCAGGTGACCGTATTGTTGACCCCGATGACAAGGGTGATGTTGTCCGGGGCGAACCCTTTGTTCGGGGGGTTGGCCGCTCCCTGGACGATGCTCACGGCGACAGCGGCTCCCGAGGCCGTGGTGGTCGAACTCGCCACGGTGGTCGTCTGGACGTAGGCGGCGTTGGGGAGGACCACCAGGTACCCTATCATCCCTACCTGTGCGTGGTAGGTGCAGACGAACTCGTAGATGCCCGAGTAGACTGCGACGAAGGAGTAATACGCGGTCACGTTCCCAGGGGTCCCTTCGACCGTCACCCCTGGAGAGTTGTTCCGCGAGGGGGTCGTGAACGTCTGCCCCGTCAGGTCGTTCACCAGCCCGGGCACCGTGGCGTTCACTATGATGTTGTAGGGGGGACCGACGACGAAGTCGTGGGCGACGGTGTCGTTGTCGATCAGGGTGAGCTTCACCGTGTCGCCCTGGTTCACGACTATGAACGACGGGTTGAACCTGTCCTGGTGCGCGGACGGCGAGAGGTACCAGGTCTCGCGGACGGTCCTCACGGTCGGCGGCTGGTCCATCACGGGGAGGCTCGTGCTCACGCCCGCGTGCCCTCCGGAGACGAGAGTCGACAGCGACTGTAGCTGGGACTGCAGCGTGCTGAGCTGCTGATTCTGGGAGCTGACCTGGTCTGCGTTCGCCTGGGTCGAAGTGACGTACACCGCTCCCACCGCTGCGAGCGCCACCACCATCAGCACCGCGACCACGGACGCCGCGCCCATCCCGCGCCTTTGAGGCCTCAACGGGGTGCCCCCCCGCCGGTCCGGGATTTAGGCGCTACGAAGCCTAGCGGCCAGGCGCACCGGCCCTCCAAGCCGGCCCCGCCTTGTCCGGGCTCGCCGCTGGTCAGCCTTTCGCCCTGGCGAGAGAGTACACTATGACGAAGAATCCCACTGCCTGGCTGTAGGCCTGGATTGTGATGACTGTCCCGAGGTCAAGCGAGCCGAGGTTGTACATCACTCCCGCTGTCAGTGCACCCAGAGTGACGAAGGCAAACCCCACCGCCAAAAGGAGCATCGCCTGGCTCCGCGTCTTGGTGTATGCCCTCCCGGCGTAGTAGACCACCACCCCGCCGAATATGAGGATGAAGGCTTGCGCTACGTCTAGGTATATCAGGTCCATCTCTGTTAACACTCACCCCCTTGGGCCTTTAAAGGGTTGAAGCTGATTCTCAAGGCTGGCATTCACTGGGCCTCCCTCATGGAGAGCCACAGGCGCTTGAGCTTCTCCGCCACGTCTTCGTTGATCACCGCCTCCACCCTCATCTTCCCGTCGTCGAAGGTGACGTTGATGGCCCTGTAGGAGCTCCTCAGAAGCTCGTACTTCTTTCCGTCGGCCGTCACTATGATCTTCTCCACCACCAGTACCTGGGCGTCGAGCAGCTCGTGGACCCTCCTGTAGGCGGTGCTGAGGGGGATGTCGTTCTCCCGGCTCATCTCTTCCACCGACTTTGCCTTGGGGATGGCGGAGAGCAGGATCTTCCTGGAGTATTCATCGGCGAGCCCCTGCACCAGAGCCTGGACCCGAGACGGATCGGTTATCTCCAAACGCTACGAATTGGGCTTCCAGTATATTTGAGCTTATTCGGGGAGTCGCGAAAAAATGTGGGAAGCAGGGCCCTACTTCGCCCTGCTTCTGAGTACGTACCCCAGGCCGCCCAGGAGGGCGCCGAGGACCGCGAGCAGGACGAGCCCGCCGATGGGGTCGGTCAACCCGCCCAGGATCTGTTCGTGGATCTGAAGGCCGGTGTACCCTCCGCCTCCCGCCGAGGTAGGGGACGCTGCCCAGCCGGCCAGGTAGCCCCCGTACATCATGAGGAGCATGGACCCTGCGACCCCGACGTTCATCAGGATCAGGTGAGCCCACGCAAGCGCGCTCGTGATGCCGCTGTAGACCTTGCCCTGGATGCCTTCGATGTAGAAGTAGATCATCGCGGTCACGGCGACGGCCACGACGCCCACGACCAGGTAGCTGATGTATCCGGTGAACATCCAGGTTCCCGCGCCGTTGCCGGCGATGACCCTGGCCGGGGAGTAGTAGTCCGCGTTCCCGGTGAGATATTGGAGGGGGTCAAGGATGAGGACAGTCACCACCGCCGCGATCAGTCCCTGAATGACCGCTGCCCAGATGAACCGTCCCGCCCACTTGCCTTGTATTGCTCGCATGCCGCTGACGTTTTCCATAGGACGTCCGCGCGGTACGTGGCATTTAAGCCGCCTTCACGATTTTCTGTTTTGATAATCAGGATTGGGGAGGCCCTGGGCCCGTCCCCTTCATCGCTTCGACGGCGCCCCTCCACCCCCCGACGGCTTGGGCCGGCCCAGTTTCAAAGCGGTTGGGGCCGCCTCGTTCGTTCCCCCAGGGCTGCCGTTCCCAACGCTGGGAAATGTGCGACCGAATTAAATACCACGGGGGACCCAAACACCACGAGAGTAAATGGCGACCAACGGCCGGTTCAAGAACATCGTCGTGGCCTTCGACGGCTCGAAGGACTCGGAGAAGGCGGTGCAGGTCGCCTGCTCCATCTCCGCGAAGTACGGATCGAAGGTGACGATATTGCACGTCTACCACTCCCCTTCGATGGTGTTCGCGCCAGGTCCGGGGGTGCCCGTCCCGGACTTCGGGGACCTGGAGCAGGCTGCAGAAGAGACAGGCAAAGGGGTCCTTACGAGAGGACTCGACATGGCCTCGAAGTCAGGGGTCAGGGCCAGGGGAGAGCTGATGGAGAGCTCGTCTCCTGTGGAGGCGGTCGTGACTTTCTCGTCCCAGGAGAACGCCGACCTTATCGTCGTCGGGACCAGGGGGATGACCGGGTTCAAGAAGCTCGTGCTGGGGAGCGTCTCTACAGGGGTCGTCAGCCATGCCGCGTGCCCGGTGTTGGTGGTGAGGTAGACGATCTACGTGAAGGACATCATGACCTCCTCCGTCAAGACCATCGGGGCCAAGGGGACTGTCATGGAGGCGGCCGAGCTCATGGTCAAGTGGAAGATCGGCTCGCTGGTGATAGTCGACGGGGACGCGCCGATAGGCATCATAACAGAAGGGGACATCTCCAGATGCGTCGCCAAGGGGCCGAACCTCGGCTCGAAGCTGTCGGCCTTCACCAAGAAGAAGCTGTTCACCGTCCCCCTGGGGGAGCGGGTGGAGGTGGCCGCCAAACTGATGTCGGACAGCGGCGTCAAGAAGCTCCCGGTAATGGATGACGGGAAGCTCGTCGGGATAGTCACCCAGACCGACATCGTCTCGTCCAGCTTCTCGCTGATCACCTCTCTCAAGGAGATGGTCCGGGCAAGATATCGCCCTCCGGACTTCCAGATGTGAGCCTGCAGGTCCAGAGCCCGCCGTCCCGGGGCTGACTTTAAGCGCCTCCCCGGTGGGGCACCAATCGTGAGCCTCCCGGCATACACTATCGTGATCGACTTTGTGAGCGAAGGCGAGGTTGCCAACCTGATCAGGGGGTACGTCGAGCTGGGGGGGAAGAAGGTGCGTTTCACAGGCGTTGCCTACGGGAGGTTCGGCGGCCAGAACTTCGCGCCCCAGTTCACCCCCGCGGCCAGGGAAAAGCTCCGGGCGCTCACGGGGGACTTCCCCAGGTTCGAGGAGGACCTGCAGCTCAGGCTTGTCAGGGGCGACTTCGAGGCGAGGCCCGGCAAGGACGAGCACCACCACCATCACCACATGGGAGAGGCGGAGGGGAAGACCCAGTGAACCTGCTGGTCGGCACCACCGGGTTCGTCGGGGGACACCTCGTCGAATACCTGTTCCAGCAGGGTGAGATCTCGAAGGGGGTCTTCCGCAAGGGGTCGCACCTGAAGATTTTGGACACCAACGGCGTCCAGGGGATGGAGGCGGACCTGTCTGACCACCACTCGCTCCACGAAGCGATGGAGGGCGTCGACATAGTCTACAGCCTCGCCTCGCCCATGCCCGACTCCGACGTCGGTTTCATGGGCCCGAACACCGAAGGGGTCCTCAACCTGCTCGAGGTGGCTTCCGAGGCCAAGGCGAAGGCGTTCGTCCACCTGAGCACCATCGACGTCTTCGGGTTCGGGGCGGGGAGCGTAACCGAGGGCTCGCCCCTCCGCCCAGCCAACGAATACCAGAGGGCGAAGGCCGAGGCCGAGCGGCTCCTGCTCGAGTTCTCCAAGAGGAACGAAGCGCCCCGGGTGACGATCGTCCGGGCGGCGAGGGCGGTCGGGTCCAGAGACGAGTCGCTGGCGCTGCCGCTGCTGAAGATGATCGAAGCCGGCAAGGTCGTCCTCCCCTCCGGGCGGAGGATGTCGTTCATCCACCCCAGGGACATAGCCCAGGCGATGTACAAGGCCGCGCTCGGTCCGTCCAAGACGGGGAGCGTGTTCATGGTGAAGTCCTTCGACTCGACCTCCGAAGAGCTGGCCAGGGCGCTGATGGCGGCCGTCGGGAAGGAGGCGGAAGTGAAGAGGCAGGGCATGTTCTCGGGGTCCCCCCTCCCGAAGTACGCCGGCGAGCAGCTCCGGGCGTCCCTGAGCATCGGCGAGGAGCCGGGGTGGAAGGAGCTCGGCTACGTACCCGCCTACGACCTGAAGGGCACCTGTGAGGAGATCGCAGCCTGGTACAGAAAGGAACCTTGGGTAACCGAAGGCGCCTAGGAGTCCCCGCCATCCTCAGGGAGACCCGGAGGATGGTCTACGGGTCCACCGACAAGAGGGCCACCGCCCTCGCCCAACTGCAGGACGCGGAGGGGGGCGACCCATTCAAGATACTCATCGGGACCATCCTCTCCCACAGGACGCGGGATGAAAACACGACCAGGGCCACTGAAAACCTGTTTTCAAGGTACAAGACCCCCAGTGAAATCGCCAACGCCGACCCGGACGACGTCCGCAGGCTGATCCGTCCTTCTGGCTTCTACAACATGAAGACGCGGAACATCATCAAGGCGTCAAGGCAGGTCGTCGACGAGTTCGGAGGGAAGGTCCCCGACAACGAGGAGGACCTGTTGAAGATACACTCTGTCGGGCGAAAGACCGCCAACTGCGTCCTCGTCTATGCCTTCAACAAGCCCGCCATCCCTGTCGACACCCACGTGCACAGGATATCGAACAGGCTCGGCCTGGTCGACACCAAGAAGCCGGAAGACACCGAGGCCGAGCTCGTGCGCACCGTCCCCAGGCGCTACTGGCTCGAGCTGAACGACCTCTTCGTTAGGTTCGGCCAGACCACCTGCAAACCGATCGGCCCGAAGTGCGACAGGTGCACGCTGAAGGGAGGGTGCAGGTACTACCGCACGGTCGTCCTGCCGAAACGCAAAGCTTCATAGCCCCAGCCCCGGGGTCAGCCCACATGCCCTCGCTCGAAGTGGCAAAGAAGAAGGTCGAGGAACTCGTCGTCGCGAAGGGGTTTGGTAACACCCCGGACGAGATCGCGAACAAGCTGCTCTTCGCGTTCATTGAGCTCGGTGAAGCAGGGGACTCGTGGAAGAAGGGACGGCCCCCAGAAGAGACCATCGAAGAGCTGATCGACGTAATCTTCTACGTCCTGGACGCCTCGAGGCTGATCTCGCCCCGGGCGGACCTCGACGACGTGTTCGAGAAGAAGTGGGCGAAGAACATGAACCGGCCACACCGCTACGGCGAAGGATTCAGAGGGAACCCGTCGGCCTAGCCGACCCTCAGCCAGGTCACCCGCTTGTCCGAGTGGCAGACGTACCCTTCGTAGCTCGGCCCCTTCGCATCGCTGAACGGCTCTGTCCTCTTCAGGGGCCCGCCGCAGTCGGTGCACCGCTGATCCGAGTCGACCTGCTCCACTTCGTCCCAGCGCACCATGAAGTAGGTGAGCCACATCGGGGAGACATCGGTCTTCACGGCTGTCTCGAGTTCCTGGCGGAGGCGCTAGAAAAGCATCTCCTTCAAAGAGGATTAAAGCCCCCAAACGGACCCCTGGACCGACTTGGAGCGCCTCTTCCAGGCTTCGGTCGACGAAGTGAACAGGCTCCTCGGCCTTGAGCGGGAGGAGTTGGCCCTGCTCGAGGACGCAGACGCTGCAGCCGACGAACTCGTCGTCTCGGAATACGAGAGGTACGTAGAGCGGAAGTACAACCCTGAGGTCCCCGGGGTGCTGCGCCGCCGCGGCCTGATGGGCGTCCCCATCCGGGAGAAGTACGGGGGCAGGGGGGCGCGCCAGCTTGCAGAGTCTCTCTTCCTCGAGCGGATGGGGCAGACTGGGATGGGGGTGATCACCTTCGCCGACGTCCACCTCTGCCTGGGGAGCCTCGCCGTCCAGGACTGGGGGACCGAGGAGCAGCGGGAACACTATCTCCCTCGCGCTGCGAAGGGGGACGTGATATTCGCCTACGGCCTCACGGAGCCCGAGGCCGGGTCGGATCCAGCTTCGCTGAAGACGAGCTACGTCAGGGACGAGGGGGGGTACAGGCTCACCGGCTCGAAGTATCTCATCTCGAACGGGTCCATCGCGACGGACATGATAGTTTTCGCCCGGCCCGCCGACGGGAAGGGGATTACCGCCTTCGTGGTGAACACGAAGAAGAAGGGGTTCGCAGTTGACATGAGGCTGGATGAGAAGATAGGGCTCTTCACGTCGGACACCTCGCTGATATCCCTCGACGACGTCCGCGTCGACAAGGAGGACGTGCTCGGCGAGGAGGGCAAGGGGCTGTCGGTCGCCTATTCCGCCCTCCTCAACGGGAGGATTGGGATAGGCTCCGGGTGCCTCGGGGTCATGGAGGACTGCCTCAACCAGGTGAAGGAGAGGACCACCTCCAGGGTGCAGCACGGCAAGGAGATAGCCAGGCACCAGCTCATCCAGAAGCACGTCGCATTCATCGAATCGAGCCTGGAGGCGTGCAGGTGGCTCGACTACCGCGCGGCCGTCAAGAAGGACGAATACGAGAAGGACCCGAAGGACCTCGCACTAAGGTCAGACGCCGACAGGCTCTCCGCGGTCGCGAAGTACATGTCCTCGCGGAGCGCCTTCGAATCGGCTGACAGGGCGGTCCAGTGCTTCGGCGGGTTCGGGTATTCGATAATGTCCCCGGTGGCGAAGCACTTCCTCGACTCCCGGGTCGCGAGGATCTACGAAGGGACCGACGAGATAATGGAGCTCAAGATCGCCTCCTCGGTGCTCGGCAGGGAGTTCGAGGCCTACAGGTAGGATTTTATCCGCCCAGAGCCAGCAAAGCGACATGCAGCTACACCTCGAAGGTTCCAACGCCATGAACGCGCCGCGCGAGAAGGTCTACGCCCTGCTCACCGACCCAAGCTTCGTGGCCAGGACCCTGCCGGACGCCGAGGACGTCAGGGTACTCGACGCCTCCAGCCTCGAAGGGCGGATCAAGCTCAGGATAGCGGTGGTTTCGAGCACGCTCAAGATGAAGCTGACAATAGCGAAGACGTCTCCCCCCGGCAGGGCGACCCTCGTGGCCGAAGGGGCCGGGAGCGGGAGCAACATGAAGATTACAAGCGTCTTCGAGCTCTCGGATGGCGCGTCCACCACCATGCGCTGGTCTGCGGACGCGGAGATCACCGGGGTGATGGCGGGCATCGGCTCGACGCTGCTGAAGGGGTTCGCCACTAAGAAGGTCGCCGAGATCTTCACAGGCATCACCGGCGCGGTAGAAGCCGCCGTCTGAGGCCGGGCATTGAGCGACCTGGTAGAAGCGACGTCCCAGGGGGCCCTGGAGGTCCTGAAGAGGAACGCGACCCAGAGGGGCCTCAAGGCCTCGCACGCCTACTACAACCAGGTGTGGGCCAGGGACGCCTTCATCTCCTTCCTCGGCGCAAACCCTGCCGGAGACCCGGCTCTCATCCAGTCGGCGAAGACGACCGTCGACACCTTCGCCAAGACCCGCGCCCCGCTTGGACAGATCGCCAACTTCTATGACCTCGGAACGGACCGGCCCGAGTTCGGCTTCTCCGGCTCCACCGACTCGTCCTGCTGGTACATCATCGGGCTCGCGAGCCTCTACCACGCCACCGAGGACAGGGACCTGCTGGGGCTCCCGCTCGACGCTGCCCTGGACGCCTACAGGTTCGTGAGGTACCAGGACGCGAACAACTCCTGGCTCGTGGACTCGCCCCAGGGCGCCGACTGGATGGACGCGGCCATCCAGCGCACGGGCAAGACGCTCTACAACAACGTCCTGTTCCTGACGGCGACGAAGTGCCTGGGACCGCTTCTCTCTGAGGCGGGGAGGCGCCCTCCGCCCCCGGGCCTCCTGGACTACGCCGCCTTCAGGGAGAGGGTCTCCGACGTCTTCCTGCCGACCGAAGAGAGCGCGGAGAGGATTCTGAAGTACTGGCCGAGGCTCGCCGCACTTCATCAGAAGCCGGGTGCCTTCGACCTATCGCGGAGGTACTTCCTCCACTACATCTCGTTCGCCCGGGTCGACCATGCCTTCGACGTGCTCTCCAACCTCCTCTGCTGCGTCTGGGGCGTGGCTTCCGAGGAGACCTCCGCCTCGATACTGGGGACCCTGCTGGAAAGAGACCTGGCCTCCCCCTACCCTGTGAGGGTGCTGGACCCTCCGTACAGCAAGGGCGACCTGGGGTATGACGACCGCCTCGACCAGAGCCTCCCCGAGCAGCACCGAAGCGGTCCGTTCGAGTATCACAACGGCGCCGTCTGGCCCTTCGTCGGAGGGTTCTACGTTTGCGCTCTGGCGTCGGCCCGCAGCGACGACGCTGGAAAGATGCTCGAGCGCCTCGCGAAGGCCAACGGGGTCCTGCGAGCGGGCGAGACGGTGGGGTTCAACGAGTGGCTCGACGGCCGGAAGGGGGAGGCGAGGGGCCAGTATGGACAGTCATGGAACGCCGGGATGTACCTCGCTGCGCACGCCGCTTCGAAGGGCGAAGACCCGTTCTCATTCCTCCGCTGAACTGAAACGGCGCGGTTTCGCAGGCCGGCGCAAAACCACGTTAAATACGGACGGGCGGGCGAGCCGCCCAGGCGCCCTTGACCAGGCTCTTCTTCACAACCGACGTCCACGGGTCGGACCGGTGCTTCAGGAAGTTCCTGAACGCCGCCAAAGTGTACAAGGCTGACGCGCTCATCCTCGGCGGCGACATAACGGGGAAGGTCCTCGTCCCGATAGTCGAGCGCCCCGACGGCAGGTACGAGGCGACTGTCTTCGGCGAGAAGAAGAGGCTGGAAAAAGAGAAGCTCCAGGAAGTCAGGAAGGCCCTGCAGGACGCGGGCCAGTACTCGTTCGTCACCACCCCGGCGGAGCTGGCCGAGCTGCAGGCGGACGCCGCGAAGCGGGACAGGCTCTTCGACGGTGCCATGACCACCGTCCTCAGATCGTGGATCGAGCTCACTCAGGAGCGGCTCAGGGGTACCCCTGTGAAGTGCTACATCTCCCCCGGGAACGACGACCGGCTGGAGCTCGACTCGGCCCTGGCCGACTCGGGGCAGTTCGTGAACCCGGAGAACAGGGTGGTTGAGCTCGACGGGGGCTACGAGATGGTCACACTAGGCTACGCGAACCCGACCCCCTGGAAGAGCCCCAGGGAGGTGAGCGAGGACAAGCTGGGGGAGATGATCGAGTCGCTCGCGGCCCAGGTGAAGCGCCCGGAGGATGCGGTCTACAACCTCCACGTCCCGCCCATCGACACCGAGCTGGACAGGGCACCCGCCGTGAGCCACGACTTCAACTACGTGAAGGAGGGGCTTGGGATCAAGTTCATCCACGCGGGGAGCACGGCCGTCAGACGGTCCATCGAGGCCCACGCGCCGCTGCTCGGGCTGCACGGGCACATCCACGAGTCCAAGGGGTTCGTCAAGATCGGAAGGACGCTCTGCCTTAACCCGGGGAGCGAATACTCCGACGGAATCCTGAGGGGGGCGCTCGCCAACTTGAAGGACGGCAAGGTCCACGACTTCGTCTTCACGAGCGGCTGAACTATGAAGTGAACTCTTTCCTTTCGAAGAGCCAGAGGCCCAGGACCGCCATCGCGATGAAGTATATCACGAGTATCTCCAGCCCCTCCGGGACGGTCGCATTGTAGGTGGTGAGCTCGAAGCGGGCGCCCGTCCTGTTGGCGCCTCCGAACGCCGAACGCAGCGACTGGCTCTCGACGTGGGCAGGGTACTGCGCCATCAGTATGCTGGTTATGATCCCCGCCCCGTATGTGATGGAGAACCAGGGCTCGATGCCCACAACTGCCGACGACACGGTGTCGACCACGCTGAACACGAACAGGAGCAGTATCACGCTCATCAGTATGGATATGGAGCTGCTCTTGAAGAGCGAGCTGAAGGCGAAGGTGAGCGAAAGGGCCGCGACCAGGTAGACCCAGGCGAAGGCGAACGACTGCTCGAACTGCCAGGGGACGTTCCCCGGGAAGTAGTACAGGCCGTTCGCAAGGGCAATTGCCGCGAATATCGCGAGGATTATGGTCGACGCTATGAGCGCCGCCAGCCACTTGCCGACGTATATCGCGGAGCGCCTTATGGGGTTCGGGACCAGGAAGTACCCAGTCCTGTTCTGGAACTCCCCTGAAATCGCGTCCCCTCCGAAGAAGGCGGCGGACAGTATCACCACGAGGCTGACGAAACCTCCCCATCCGGCCCCATAGAAGCCGAGCACTGCGGTCGACTCGGGCTCGCCCGGGAGCCCCAAGAAGGTGACCGGGCGGTAGTATCCGACCACGGCGGTGAGCAGCAGCGAGATGAGAAGTATGATGACGAGCATCACATAGAACCTCCTCGCCCGGAAATAGTTCAGGAAGTTGTACCTGGTGATGGTGCCGACTTGGGCCAAAGTGCCGACCCTGGCCTTGGTCTGTGAGCCCGACATCCTAGAGGGTCTCCTTGATGAGGCTGAGGTAGGCGTCTTCGAGCCCCTTCCCCTGCTCGAAGCTCACGGCTCCGGCCTTGAGCCCCGCGATGCTCTCGAACAGCCCGTCCAGGGACACGATCTTCGAATCGAAACTGACGGAAAGGTGCTTGTCGTTGGACTTCGTCACCGACTGGACCCCGGGGATGCGTGAGACCTTCGCCCTGACCTGGTCATCGACTTCGCGGGCGAACCCCACCTCCACTGTCCCTCCGCCGCCTGCGAACTTCGCGGTGACGTTCTCTATGCTGTCGTAGACGAGGAGCTTGCCATGGTCTATCATCGCGACCTCCTGGCAGACCTCGGTGACCTCTGCGAGGAGGTGGGAGCTCATGAAGACTAGTCTGTCCCCGAGGGACCTTACGATGTCCCTGACTTCGCTCATCCCCCGCGGGTCCAGCCCCGTCGAGGGCTCGTCCAGTATTATGATTTCGGGGTCGCTGAGCAGCGTGGAGGCGACGTTCACCCGTTGCTTCATCCCCTTGGAAAAGCTCCCGACCTTCTTCTTCTCCCACTCCGTCATCTTGACCCTCCCCAGGGCTTCGTCGATCCTCTTGCTCCTCTCAGACCGGGGGACCCCCCTTATCTCGCAGAGCATGCTGAGAGCCTCCTTGGGGGTCAGCGAAGAGTAGATCTCGGGCGTCTCAATGAGCGTAGCGCAGGAGGCCAAGGCCCCCTTCTTGTCCCTCTCGACGTCGACCCCGTTGATCAGGGCGGAGCCGCTCGAGGCTCCAATCAGCCCGGTGAACATCTTCATCGTGGTCGTCTTTCCGGCCCCGTTTGGCCCAAGGAACCCGACGCACTTCGTCCCCTGTATCTTGAGGTTCAGCCCGGAGACCGCAGTGAAGGACCCGTAGTTCTTTGTCAGCTGGACCGCCTCGATCGATGGGGCCATTTAGGATACCACCCGTTCGAACAGGGACGGCGCCGCACCCATGGTGACCGCCGGAATCAGTCCGGATTTAAGGCTGTCTAATGCGATATCGTATACTGTTTATATAGCTGTCTAGGGGTCCGCTGCCAGACTATATGCGAGGTCTGTCGCGTAGGTGGCTCCATCCCCAGACCGTGCCCAGGGGGTTCCTGAGACTGTACATCCTGACCCTGCTTTCAAAGGGGCCCGAAACAGGATACTCGATCATGGGGAAGATAGACGAAAGGACTGACGGGGCTTGGAGGCCGGGCCCGGGTACCATGTACCCGCTCCTCAAGGGCCTGGTCGCCGACGGCCTGGCCAGGGTGGCTCCGGAGAAGCCTTCGTCGGGGGCGAAGGCCTATGTCATCACGCCCAGGGGCCGCAAGGAACTCGATGACTTGAAGGAGGGCCTTGGCAGCATGGGGCGGAAGGATCGTGTGATCAGCCGGCTGTTTTACGACCTCGTGCCGGCAGCCGTATTTGTTCCGATCATGATCAACAGGTACAAGGAAGGGGTCACACTCCTCAGGCACAAGTTCTCCGAGATCCCACAGCCCGACAGGGACGCCTACCTGAAGGACATCAAGCTCTTCATGGAGTCGCAGGTCGAATGGATCGACTCACAACTCGGGTCTGAGACCAGGAGCGCGCCCAGGCAGGCGACCAGGGTCAGACGCTAGGCGAGAGGTCGTTCGCCATTGGTCGAATACAAGTGGGTCGCCCTTTCCAACACCACCATTGGGACACTGATGGCCGCCATCGACGGCACCATAGTCCTCATCTCCCTCCCGGCCATCTTCAGGGGCATATCCATCGACCCTCTCACGTCCTTCGAATATCTGCTGTGGATTCTGTTCGGCTACAGCTTGGTCACCTCCACTCTGCTCGTGTCCTTCGGACGGATCTCCGACATCTACGGCCGCGTGAGGATGTTCAACCTCGGCTTCGCCATATTCACCATAGGCTCCCTGCTCTGTGCGGCCACGCCGAGCACCGGTGACCTGGGTGCGACGGAGCTCATCGTCTTCAGGATCGTCCAGGGGGTGGGCGGCGCGTTCCTCTTCTCCAACAGCGCCGCGATACTGACCGACGCCTTCCCGACCAACGAGCGGGGAAAGGCCCTCGGGATCAACATGACCGCCGCGATAGCGGGGTCGCTCGTGGGCCTCGTCCTCGGAGGGGTGCTCGCGCTATTTGACTGGAGGTACATATTCCTGGTGAGCGTCCCAGTAGGGGCGCTCGGGACCGGCTGGTCCTACTGGAAGCTCAAAGACATCGCACCTCTGGGGAAGGGACAGACCCTCGACGTCTGGGGGAACCTCACCTTCGCGTCGGGCCTGACCCTCTTAATCCTCGGCGTGACATACGCCCTTGAGCCCTACGGCAGCTCCTCCATGGGTTGGGGAGATCCGTGGGTGATGGCTTCTCTCGGGGCGGGCATAGCCATGCTCTTGGCTTTCCCCATAATCGAGACGAAGGTCCAGGACCCGATGTTCCACATGGGGCTCTTCAGGAACAGGATGTTCAGCGCCGCGAACATAGCCGGGGTGCTGTCGGCGGTCGGCAGGGGTGGGGTCCAGATAATGCTGATAATCCTCCTGCAGGGGATCTGGCTCCCTCTCCACGGGGTGAGCTACCAGGACACCCCTTTCTGGGCTGGCGTCTACATGCTCCCCATGATTGCGGGGTTCGCCATCATGGGCCCGGTGTCAGGGTACCTGTCCGACAAGTACGGCGCCAGGACCTTCGCCACCCTGGCGATGCTCATCACGGCGGGCACATTCCTGGCACTCTCGCTCCTCCCCTACGACTTCGGCTACCCGTCCTTCGCTGCGGTGATACTCCTCATGGGCATGGCCGGGGGTCTCTTCGCAGCTCCGAACGTGGCGTCAATCATGAACGCCGTCCCTCCGGAGCACCGGGGGGCTGCCTCCGGCATGCGCGCTACCCTCCAGAACACGGGCCAGACCCTGAGCCTTGCCATATTCTTCACCATAATCATCACCGGGCTCTCGAGCAGCCTCCCGTCAGCGCTCTCCAGCGCCATGGTGAATGCGGGGGTGCCGCAGCTCTCCAGCGCCTTCTCTTCGATTTCTCCAACGAGCGCCCTCTTCTCGGCCTTCCTGGGGTACAATCCTATGATATCCATCCTGAACATCCCGAACCTCGCCCCCGCCGTAGCCCAGATACCAAAGGCGACCTACGCCTACCTGGTGGGCCAGACCTTCTTCCCTAACGCGATCGCCCCGGCCTTCGTTTCCGCCCTCGATCTTTCGTTCTACATCGGCGCCGCCCTCTCAGCGGCCGCAGCCGTCGCTTCGTTCCTGCGGGGGGAGAAGTACATCCACGGCCAGACTGACCTGGAGAAGAAGTGATGCCCGTGGTCAGGGGCCGGGTCGCGCTCCCATGACGGTGAGTCTGGGGCCCTAGGTTTATGCGGCTCCCGGGGCGGGGATGCCCAGCATGAGAAGGACCAAGATAGTGGCCACCATCGGTCCTGCGACCCGGGACGCCGCTGCCCTCAGGCGACTGGTGCACCTGGTCGACGTCTTCAGAATAAACTTCTCACACGGCGACAGGTCCGGCCACCTCGAAGAGATCAGGGCGATCCGGCTGGAGGCGCGCCGTGCCGGCAAGACGGTTGCGGTGCTGCAGGACCTTCCGGGACCCAAGATAAGGGTCGGCAGGATCGCCAACGGCTCCGTCGACCTCGTCAGAGGTAGCCAGCTGAGGCTGGTCGAGGACGAAGTCGAAGGCACCGCGGCCGCGGTGTCGGTGAACTACCCCGAGCTGCTCAGGTCTGTGAGGAAGGGGGATTTCTTGCACCTGGCGGACGGCGTGATAAGGCTCAGGGTCGATGAGAACG
Source organism: Nitrososphaerota archaeon (assembly GCA_027320175.1). Lineage (GTDB taxonomy): Archaea > Thermoproteota > Nitrososphaeria > Nitrososphaerales > Gagatemarchaeaceae > UBA183. Next base: position 59,954 of record DAHVLU010000006.1, on the reverse strand, counting down.
CCTCCGACGGCGTCAGGTGCACTGTAGTGGCTGGAGGGGTCCTGAGCTCAGGCAAGGGGGTCAACGCCCCCGGGGTGAAGATGAAGATCGATTATCCCACCGAGAACGACCTTGGGCATCTCAGGTTCGGCCTGAGGCAGGGCGTCGACTTCATCGCGATCTCGTTCGTCAGGACGGCGGCTGACGTCAGGGCGGTGAGGAGGCTCCTCCCCGCGGACGGGCCGGCCCTCATAGCCAAGATCGAGAAGAAGGAGGCTGTAAAGAACTTCGACGCGATCCTGTTAGAATCAGACGGGGCGATGGTAGCCAGAGGCGATCTGGGGATCGAAACCCCCATCGAGACCGTCCCTGCCATCCAGAAGAGCATCATCGGCAGGTGCAACGCGGCAGGGAAGCCGGTGATCGTGGCGACCCAGATGCTGATGAGCATGGTGAACTTCCCGGTCCCGAGCCGGGCGGAGGTCACCGACGTTTCGACGGCGATCCTGGACGGGACCGACGCCGTGATGCTGTCGGACGAAACGACCGTGGGTAAGTACCCGGTCGAAGCGGTCAGGATGCTTGACAGGATCGCCAGGTCCACGGAGAGGACCCTCCCGAAGCGGGCGACGCCGTTCGCTGACGCAGGGTCGAGCGAGACTGGTTCGGCCATTGCGAGGGCGGCGTGCAGGCTGGCCGACTACGTAGGAGCCAGGGCGATCGTCGCCCCGACGCAGACCGGGTCAACAGCCCGGAGGGTGTCGATGTACCGCCCCAGCCAGCCCATAGTGGCCCTCTGCACCGAGGCCAGAGTGGCCAGGCAGCTGAAGCTTTGCATGGGGGTCATCCCCCTGGTCTCCAGGCCCGCCAAGACCATGGACTGGCTCTTCGAGCGCGCCGACGAAGCCGCTGAGAGGATGGGTCTGGCCAAGAGGGGGGAGCGCATAGTGGTGACGTCGGGCACACCGGGGGTCAGGGGCACCACCAACCTGATCAAAGTCTCCGTAGTCGGCAGCAGGGCCTAGGCGAAGTCTAGGAGAGTCGGTTCCTTCGACCTCCTCTTTCCTCCGGGCTTCTGGTTCGTCTGCTTCACGAGCTCCCTCATCCTGTTCTCCTTCATCAGGGTGCTGTAGTAGTACGACTCGTCCACCGTCCCCTCTGCGAGGAGAATGACGACCCTCCCCTCCGTGGTCCTCCCCGTCCTCCCCCTCCGCTGGATGTATCTGATTTCAGACGGCACCGCCTCGTAGAAGACTACCAAATCGACGTCCGGGACGTGCAACCCCTCTTCTCCGATACTGCTGCTCACCAGGACCCTGAACTCCCCCTCGCGGAACTCCTCGAGGGTCCTGGTCTGCGTCTGCTGGTCCATGCCTTTGCTCCCCTCCCTGTCAGCCTGGCCCACGAACCTCCGGGCGGAATACCCCGCCGAATCCAGAGCCCTGACGATGTCCTCGATGGTATCCCTGTACTGCGTGAAGACTATGACCCTGGCGTCGTGCTTCCTGGCGAGCTGCGTGCGCACTATGTCGACCATCACCGAGATCTTCGGGTGGGGCACCTGGGCAATCTTGGCTGCCTCTTCCTCTACCCTCAGCCACTTCTCGTCCCGCAGGAGAGAGGAGACCGCTTTCCCTTTGTCCTGCCTCTCCCTCATCTTCTCGAGGTACCTGATCAGCGGGCCGGACCCCTGGGTCTCTATCATCTCCAGGGCGTGCAGGATGGCCACCGCCTGCGCTTGGTTGATTATGGCGCCGAAGATGTACCCCTTCTGACCTCCGCTCGCCTGGGCCGACTTCAGCCGCGCCGAAATAGCCGACCTGGCGTCTAGGAGCGCCTTCTTCGAGACCCTGTTGCTCCGCAGGAACCCCCCGGCGAGGAGTTTCTTCACCTTGTCGTTGTAGAGTTCACGGAGCCTCAGCGTGGTCTCGTAGTACTCGTCGGGGACCCTGACCCGGATCGCCTCTACGTTCGTCTTCTCGACGTACTCCTTGACGTCGTCGCTCTCCTCGTTCCGCGCTTCCACCGCTTCGATGAACAGGTTCCTCTTGATCTCGTTGATCTTTTCCTTAGAGGCGCCTGGAGACGCGGTGAGGCCCATGATCAGAGGGGCGGTCGCCGTTTCCCTGTAAGCCGACGCCAGCTTCGTGTAGGTGTAGTCCTTCACGCTCCTGTGCGCTTCGTCGAACACGGCCAGGGCCACGTCGCGCAGTGATATCCTCCCCTTCCGGACGTCGTTGTACACCGTCTGGGGGGTGGCGAAGACGACCCTGGCCTTCATCCAGAGTAGCTCCCTCTCCCCGGGGTCGACGGTCCCCGTGAGCGCGACCATGGAGCCCTGGGGGAGCTTGAGCTCCGCGGTGAACGACTTCAGGTGCTGGAGCACGAGCGGCCGCGTCGGCGCCAGGACGATGACCTTCGACCCCGGCGCCTTCTTCAGCATCTCGGCGGCGACCATTATGGCTATGATGGTCTTGCCGAGCCCGGTCGGTAGGACCACCAGGGTGTTGGTGGAGGTCGCCACTTCGGCTATCTTCTTCTGGTATTCCCTGGCGACGAACCCCTCAGAAAGCAAACGATCCCGGGCGGCCCACTTCGACTAAAAGCGTTGCCTATCGGGTTCGGGAATCCGCTTAAACTACTCGGACCTTCCGTCGGAGGCTGAGATGCGTCCGCAGATGAGGCGGAAGCAGAGGAACAAGAGGATCGGGGGACCCGTCGGAGGGGCGCAGTCGCCCCGGGACCTTCCCGCCCACCCGGCCGCACCCACGCTGGATAGTGTTATTCCGGTCAAGTACAGGGGCTGCTGAGGGCAGTTGAGAATCTCAAGGCTCAAGCTCCTGATCCTGGTCGTGATGTCGGCCATAGGACTCTGGGCCTCCGGGTCCGTCCTTGTCATATTCTATACTCTGAACCAGCAGCTCCCGTTCTGCCCCACCGGCACAGTCCTGGGGATACACCTCGACTGCGGGGCGGTTCTCGGCAGCCCCTACAGCAAGATCCTTGGGGTCCCGTTGGAGCTGCTCGCGATGGGGTACTTCATTGTGAACCTGGGGCTCGTGTCACTGGTGGCATTCGGCTCGCAGAGGGTATCCGACGCCACCCTCGAGATCCTGTTCGGGTGGCGCTTCATCGGCATCATCATCGTCCCCTACCTGATGTTCGTCGAGTTCTTCGTGATCCACGCCATCTGCGTCTACTGCACCATAATGCACGTCGCCATTATCGCGGACTTCGTCGTGATAAGCTACCTTCTGTTCTTCGGCAAGAACTCCCTCTTCAGGGAGGGGCCGGAGACGCCCCCCGCGGCGGGGGCTCCACCAACATCACTTCTTCAGAAAGGTTGAGATCTCCCAAAGGTTGCCTTCGGGGTCCTCGAAGTACGCGATCCTTTGTCCCCATGGATGGGTCTTGGGCGGGTTTACGAAGTGGACTCCCTTCTCGACGAGTTCAGCGTATTCTTTGTCGACGTCGTCGACGAAGACTGAGAAGTAGTCGCGGTGTACCGAGTCCTCCTTCGGACGTATGTGCTCCTGTGAGATCATGTTGGCTGCGGCCTCCACGGTAACCAGTCCCAACCCTGCGCCCCCCTTCTTGTCAAAGACGAAGTACGCGAAGTCGTCCTGCCTGTCTTTCAGCTCGAAGCCCAGCGTGTCTCGATAGAACGCAACGCACTCGTCGAGGTGCTTCACTGAGAGGATATGGGCGTTCAGATGGTCTATCATCTGCATCGGCAGGGCCGGTGCTCCCGTTATAACTGATTTCGTCACCAACGACACTGGAGAGGGGCATCTGGCGCGGCGAGAGTCCGAATCCTTAAACCGGACGGGGAAGGAATTTCCGGTGCTCAATACCCATGACTGTGAATGAGGTTTCGATCCGTCCCTACGCGGAAGGCGACATGTGGCTGCTGGAGAAGACGCTTGGCGACCCGACCCAGATGGTGCACCTCAACGGACCGGAGAGCGCCGAAAAGCTGCAAAAACGCCACAGGAAATACGTCGCCATGTCCGCGGACCAGAGCGCTGGATGTGTGTACACCATCACCATGGGTCCAAAGAACGCCCCAGTCGGCAATGTCGGATACTGGGAGACGGAATGGGACGGAGAGAAGGGGTGGGAGACCGGCTGGTTCGTCCTGCCAGAATTCCAGGGGAAAGGGGTCGCAACCTCCGCGACGAGGATGCTGGTGAACCACGTCGCCAAGCTTGATCACAGGTACCTCTTCGCCTCGCCCTCAGTGAACAACGTGCCGTCGAATGCCGTCTGCAGAAAGCTTGGATTCCTTCTCACCAAAGTAGTGGACTCGGAGTACCCGCCTGGTAAGCCACTGCGCATCAACGTCTGGCGGCTGGACCTGAAGCCAAGTTAGGTCGGCCCACTCGTTCTCTCCGGGCCTTTTCAACCAACTCGATCGAGTTGGATCGACACCGGGTCTTCCACACATTCTTGGCGGAGATTGTCGCAGCCGGTGGCTCCACCCGCCCAACCTCTTGAAGAAGGCGAACTAGACTCCCGGCACCATGTGTTTGCTGGATAACGGGCTTCAGACCGCCTAGGCAGGCTGATTTTTTGCGGTCGAAGTGATTTAGATCCGTCGTTGTGGTCCGAGCGGTCGTCATTTGAGGACAGAACTCTGATGGGTGGGACGCTGTGATACTGGTGTGCGGGGGGTGCGACCTGAACTTTAGGTTCGGATTTCCACCAGTCGCCCGTTTGACACTTTGTGCACGCTGACGGGTTCCAGTCTGATGGTCAAATCCACTCCGTGTCAGTCGTTCTCTCGTTGCGGACATTGCCCGTGTTCAAGGTGGTCTTGGGCTCCAGCAGCAGGAGTTCAACCTCGTTCTTGGCCACCGGCTTGTGTTCAGTCCCTTTGGGGATGACTATGAGTTCACCTTCTTTCAGGTGGATGTCTCTGTTCTTCAGCTTGATTGTGAGCCTGCCCTTCTTCACGAAAAACAGTTCGTCCTCGTTGTCGTGATGGTGCCATACGAATTCTCCTTTCAGCTTCACAGCTTTCACATACGAGTCGTTTAGCTCAGCGATGATTTTTGGCTTCCAGCGCTCATGGAACAGACCGAATTTCTCGTCCAGATTGACTACCTCGACGCGCTTTTTCTTCACGACATTTTCGTGCATGGTCTGACTAAAAATCTATCGACGGCAAGGATTGCGTGACCGTTGGATAATGTGTGCATGTTGATGAACGAAGGGCCTTCGGAAAACATCTTCGTAGTGCATATGGGTTCATTACGCCCTCGTCGATTGATTGAAATCTGAGAATAAATCACCCAGACAACGTTGGTTGCGGATGGCTAGGGGATCGGTCGTCGACGAATGGAACAAGCTCCCTCTGGGAGCCCGCGCGGCCCTCGAGCAGCAATGGAAGGGCCTGGCTACGGGTGGATTGCCATGTGGTTCCGCAATCATTGGACCCGACGGAAGTGTCGTGGCTGCCGGGAGGAATCATTCCTATGTCCCCCCCGGCGAGATTGGGACTCGAGCGCAGCTTCCTCTTCAGAACAACCGCCTCGCGCACGCGGAACTCAACGCCTTGGCTTTGATTCCCACCCGAACAGACCATGCGACGTTGACACTGTGGAGCACGCAGCATCCATGCCTGATGTGCGCCGGCGCGGTTCGCTTCACCGGGATTGGCGGAGTCCGTTTCATAGCAGACGATCCATCAGACCACTCGCCGGCCGAGTCGATCAAGGCGACTCATGGGGACGTGCCATACGAAGCGCTTGGTAGTCCATTTTGGTGGACCGCTAGCAACCTGTTGTTCCTGTACAACTCGGCCGTCCAACAAGGGGAAGAAGCACGCAATCTGAAATCGAATCTGTCTCGTTATCCATTGTTGGTGGGCCTGACTCTCAGGCTGGCCAAGTTCGACGCTCTTGGTCCGCTTGCAAGGTCCTCCGTTCCTTTGGCCAGTGCGCTCGAACCACACGCATCAGCGATTCGGGAAGCCTCCGAGGACTCCGGAGTGAAGAGTGGAATCAAACTCGACAACCGCGCATAGTGTGCAGTGCGCCCGCCTCGGAAGCACGAAATCTCAGTTCTACACCATGTGCAGACTGTCAAACGACGCGCATTCGGGGTCAGGTCACGGTCTTCTCTTCAACGGTACCCTGGCGGCGACTGGACAAGTCGGGCCAGCATCGCCCTTCTCCGGGCTTCTGTGGGCAGCCCAGACCAGGAGAGGTACAACGGCTTCTCTTAGAGAAAGCCCGTCTCTCGTGAGCGAGTATTCAACCCTAGGCGGAGTCTCCGCATAAGACTCTCTTCTCAGGAGCTTCATGTCCACGAGCTTCTCCAGGGTTTCGCTCAGAGTCGTTGGGCTTATGCCGGGCAGGCGTTCCACTATCTTGCTGAATCTCGCCGTGCCGTCGTTGCCGACGGCGTTGATCACGAAAAGGGACCACTTTCTGGCGATGACGTCTATCACACCTTCAAGCGGACAGAGGCAGACTTCCTCGATACTTTCGTTGGGCAAAGTCGCTACGCCTCAGGAGACTTGCCTAGATAAATACTACGGAATCTGTAGTATTGATTGTGGAAACACCAGGCGGCGTGAAGACACCTGTCAATGTCACACCGTTCCCTGTCGGCTTCGAGGCAGAGACCGTCCTTGGGAAGGTAAAGAGTGGCGACAGGATACTCTACTTGGACAGCTGCGCCTGCTCTCCGCTGTACAAACAGCTTGCCTCCAGGGTCGGAGAGGAGAACATCCGAACGGCTCGTGGAGCCCACGAATCCATAGACATGGAAGGAGGGTGGGCCACAGTCGTCATCGGGCAGTGCGTGCTCGACGAGCTCCTCGATTTCTCGAAGGCACTGTCCGAAGCGGCGAGGGTGCTCGCGGACGGAGGGTCGGCCCTGCTCTCGGGCCCGGTCAGCAGGAACGGCGTCCTGAAGTTCAAGACCCGTCGGGGCGAGGTTGACCTCCTCACCGTTGATGATATCAGCAGAAGGCTGCTGCACGAGGGCCTTAGCGTGGTCGACGTCGTCGACCTGACCGTGCCGGCGAAGAACGAAACCGCTTGCCGTCTCAATGCCGCCGGTCAGCCCGTGCTGGACCTTGAGCGCTCGATGCGGTGGGTCCTGGTCGAGGCAAGGAAGGGTGCGGAGCATCAAGCTCCTGTTTCGAAGGTCACGCACCAAGAGCAGGGAAGAAAGGAAGATGGTCAAGGAGGCGGTACCCCGAGTAGCACTCGGCAAACTACTGATCTCGCCAGCGGCGCTTGTGGATGCGCCGACTGCTCGTTGGACCTGACAACGCCTCCCCGGTCAGAGAGTCCAAGTCAATCTCAAAGGAGTGGCGACGGGGGCTCACAGGAGACGAAACCCTCCAGGTTCGCAGGGAAGATTCGAATGATGTTCTTGGCCCTCGTCGCAGGGATTTCTCTCCTAGAGATAATTGGGGAGCATCTCGACATACAACAGTTCGGGATACTGGGAAGCATCCCCCCGCCAGTCCTTATCGCGGCGATTTTCCTTGGAGGCTACCCAATCTTCAAGGCAGCCTTTGCGGGCTTGTGGCACAGGACCGCCAACGTCGACCTGATGATGAGCGTTGGGATTGTCGCAGCGGCAGCGATAGGCCAGTACACGTCTTCAGTCCTGATTGTGTTCTTCATGGCCATCGCGCATTTCACCGAAAGCTTCACTGTGAAGGGCTCGACAAGAGCCGTCCGGGATCTGCTGAAGCTCTCGCCCAAGAAGGCGACAGTGATTCGGGAAGGACATGAACTCGAACTCCCGCTTGACGAAGTCGTCCCCGGTGATGTGGTTGTGGTACATCCGGGAGAGCATGTCCCTGTGGACGGCAGTGTAATTGCGGGGCACGGCGTCGTCGACCAGTCGGCCATAACGGGCGAGTCGATCCCCACAGAGAAGCAGCCTGGAGACCCCGTTTATGCGGCGACTGTGAATCAGAATGGGATGATGAAGGTCAAAGCCGAACGGGTCGGCGACGACACTTCTTTCGGAAGGATTGTCAAGCTTGTCATCGAGGCTCAGGGCGGGGCCAAGTCCAAGGCACAGAGGCTTGCGGACCGATACACGAAATACTTCCTTCCTGGGGCGCTGGCTGCCTCTCTCCTTACCTTCCTCGTGAGCCGCAACATTGTGTTTGCGATCGCGGTGCTCGTGGCCGCCTGCCCCTGCGCCGTCGGCCTGGCGACTCCGCTGTCTGTCGTCGCTAGCACCGGGGCGGCCGCAAAGAAAGGGCTGTTGATCAAGGGAGGTCTCTACCTGGAAAGCCTGGCAAAGATTGACACCGTCGTCGTCGACAAGACGGGGACGCTGACTCTCGGTCGTCCCGAGGTCACTGCCGTCAGGCCCCTCGGCACCTTGTCAGAGTGGGAAGTGCTGCGAATCGCAGCCTCGATTGAAAGATATTCCGAGCACCCCCTGGCCTCGGCAATCGTGGGGGAGGCGGCCAGGCGAGGCATCCCGCTCCAGGAGCCTGACGCGTTCGAGATTGCCGTCGGGAGGGGCGTCATGAGCGTCCTGAAGGGGGAGAACTACTCCCTGGGGAACCGGAGGCTCGCTGAAGAGAAAGGACTCGCTATTCCGAGTGATGTAACCCTACAGTCGGAGGCTCTGGAGCAAGCAGGGAACGCGGTGTTGTACCTCTTTGATGAGACGAACCTGCTTGCCATGATAGCAGTGGCTGACAAGGTTCGAGACGAAGTGTCAAGGTCGATGGAGGAACTCGGACGCCTCGGAATCACCAGGATAGTTCTGTTGACGGGCGACAACGAGAGGGTGGCGTCAGCCGTCGCAGCCAAACTGAAGATTCCCGCCTACAAGGCGAACCTGATGCCAGAGGACAAAGTCTCCGAAGTCAAACGCCTACAATCTGAGGGACGCCGCGTGCTGTTGGTTGGAGACGGCATCAACGACGCGCCTGCACTGGCGCAAGCGGATATCGGGATGGCGATGGGGGGGATTGGCACCGACATAGCCATCGAGGCGTCGGACGTCGCACTGATGAGAGATGACTGGAGGATGGTGCCCCTTGCAATCAGGGTGGCGAGAAGGACCTACTCGACGATCAGGCAGAACTTGGTCTTCGGCGTCGCCTTCAATATCGCGGCGATGGGGTTGGCGGGCATCGGCATCTTGACCCCGGTGATGGCCTCCGCAGCACAGGCCGCCCCGGATGTGTTGGTCTCCATGAATTCGGCCAAGCTCCTGAGAACAAGCTAGGCTCTCCGATGAGACTCGTGACGGAGCATCTGGGCTTCGAGAAGGCTCGATTTCTAGCCATTCCGACCGTTCGACAGCATGTGCATTTTTGTCGAGTGAGGTGATTCGGATGACGTGTTCCCCTGCCACACCCAAGCTCGCATGGAATCGTGTGGCCCAACATTCCTCGTCAATCGCCTTCGTCACCAAGCACTCTGATGGTGGCAAGCATCGTCGCCACAAGCTTTTCGACGCTATTCTCAGTGGTGAAGACATCAGCCGCGCAAATGGTCAGCGTCCCGCCTTTTCTGACAACTCTTCCTCGGGCGACCAATCTCGAGCCCTTCGCCGGAGAAAGGAAGTTCACCTTGTACTCAACTGTCAGGACTTCGGATGACGGCGAAGACACGCTCCAAGCTGCATACCCACAAGCGGAATCCGCAATGGTCGACACAATCCCGGCATGGACATACCCGTGCTGCTGGGTCAGCGAATCGTCGAACGGGAGCACAATCTCAACCATCCCGGGCCAAGACGAGCTTAACCTCGCCCCTATCGTACGCATGATTTGCTGCTTGTCAAACTCGGTCTTAACCGACCTCGTCATACCCAATCCAGCGGCACCATGGTCAGACAGGGAAGCCTCCGCTTCATGCTTGTCTGTGTTATCGGGCTCGCTCATGGACGTGGCCTTCAGAACCGCCGGCCCGAATCCGGGAGATCCCAGATAGGGCCACTTAGGTCAAATCTCCTGAAGATTGCCCCTGCTTCTTGGACCGTCCACTTTCTCCAATTCGGACTAAGGTGGTTTCCGTACCACACTTCCGCCAGTCGACGGACCTTTTCTACGGGCTGAACGTCTCCCTTGGGTATCTTGTGCAGTGCGCACCATTCTTCTATCTGCTGCTGATTCTCGAATGTGAGTATCAGGCTGTCAGTGTAGATGACGTTGTTCCAGGCGTTCTTCATGGGGATTGGGAAGTGAACATGCAGATTCGTGGGGAGCAGTCGCCCGTTCTCAACCCGAATCTCCACCTCCTCTCCGGTGGCTCCGTTCGTAGTCTTGACTACCGCGTCCTTCTTCAGGAGCGCAAAGACCACGCCGAGCGAGCACCAGGCGCAACCAGCCCACCATGCTCTTCCTCCGGACTTCACCAGGAAATTCGTCGGGCCAAGCGAGAATGGGTGAATCACCCAGACGTCGTGCGTGCCCGGATGGAGGACAACGCCGTGTTCCTCCGCGAGATGATCAAGTTGGCCCGCCACCTCCTTCTCGCTGCGACCGAGAATGCCTGCGAGTTCGTCCAGCCTCGGCGCGTATCCCTTTTCAACCACATGCTTCATCAGGACGTAATGAAGGGTCGAATTCGTTAGCTCTAGGGTCGCCATCTACACGCTGATTCTCCCAATTATCGAAGCCTTCGCCTCTTCCAATAGTGACTCGACGGAAAGCGAGTCGTCCACCAAATGCTGCTGAACGGCTCCCCTGAGAGTGCCGATGACCAAGTTCCCCACAAGCGTAGGATTCACGTCTGACCTGAACCTGCCCTCTGACTTTCCCCTGTCTATGATTCTTACGACGTACTTCGCAGCCTGAGAGTAGAGCCGCCCCACCTTCGGCGAGAACCTCCTGTCTCCTTCGAGAAGAACACGCTGCATGAACAGGCAGGTCTCGGGATACTTGCCGAGTAGCCGGCTGTACCCGTCGAAGACCGACGCGACCTGAATGAGTGGTGAGTCGTTCGGCGAGACCGAAGAGAGAACGAACATGCTCCATCTTGCGCTTATCCTGTCGAGAATCGCCCGAAACAACTCTTCCTTGTCCGAGAAGTGCCAGTATACCGCCCCCTTGGTCATCCCCGCCTGCCTGGCGAGGTCGTCTATCGATGTGCTCTCGAACCCGTTCTTAGCGAAGAGGTCCATGCTTGCATCAAGGATCGCTTCTTTGGTGGCCATGCCTTGACGAGCCTTCTGTGATAAGATGGCCATGTTGGCTCTCCTGTCCACTAACATACCTACCGTTCAGTATGTTTAATGAAGGTTTCGCGTAATAGTATTCCTGCAAATAGAATACTCCCAGATACGGCAGGACTGTGTATGTTTACTATGGTTCGACAGTATATGCATTTTGATAAACGGAACCACCTACAGAGAAAGTCTTCACCGTGTATAGGGTCTATTGCGCCAGTCCCGGAAATACCCCTTTCGGGAGTCGGTCAGTAAAAACTGGGAGACCAACTACTTGGGCAACGGGACAGACTGGTAGAAGAGCTCGATCAGTCCGGAACCGAACGTCCGGGTCCCAGCGAGCTTCAGCTTGAGCCGATTGTCCTACGCCGCAAATAGCGGTCTGCCCTTCCCAAGGATGACGGGGTTCACCCAGATCCTGTAGTCGTCTATCAGGCCAGCCTTCATGAACTCCCAGGAGAGCTCAGCGCTCCCCAGCATGACCATGTTCTTGCCCTGCTGCTCCTTCATCTTCTTGATTTCTCCTGGATTGACGTCCCTGACGAGTACAGAGTTGTTCCAATCCACTTTTTCGAGGGTCGTGGAAAAGACGATCATGCGATAGCCGTTCATCTTGCGGGCGACCTCCTCATGGGCGTAATTAGCAGAAGTGGGCACCGTGAATTCGGCTCCACCCGCCCCCTGCGTCTTACCTGATGCGCTGGAAACCGCGGTAGGTCAGTAGCTGGAGAACCACTGGTATGTGTTGCGCCCTAAGATCAACGTGTCGGCCGAATCCAGCAGGCCATTTGCGTGCCATTCGAACTCCTCGTCGGCGAGCGGCCAGTCGAACTCCCCGTTCGGCCCGGACATGAAGCCGTCCAAGGACATCATCTGCTGAAGGACTATCTTCCTCGTGAATTCCAGAGCGGAGCCCGTCTAAATAACGGTTGCATGCCTTGGGGAGCCGGAGGCTTCTGCCGCGTATAGGGTTCATTGTAACCCCCCCACCGGGAACAACTCGTCCAATGGTTGGGGGCAAGGATATGGACCATTTGACACCTTGTCCATATTGATGAACACCGAACCTCAGGTTCGAATCCCATTATGCTTTGGGCATCGCGAGCTCTCTCATTCGGATGTAGTGCGGGGGGTGGGATTCGAACCCACGAACCCCTAAGGGACGAGGTCCTAAGCCTCGCGCCGTTGACCAGGCTGGGCGACCCCCGCAGTGGGTGCGCCCAATGCTCTGAAACTATAATCGTTTGCTAGCTCTCTTTTGGCTTCGCTCTGGACCAGAGGACGAGGCTCATGACGCAGGCTGCCAGGAACAGCGCTGTGGCCGCCTCCAGCATCCCTGAGAGTCCGCTCGCGCGGTGTACGAACCCGGCGACGAGGGTCCCCGCCGCGGTCCCTCCGCTGAGCATCACGCTGTAGAGCCCCATGGCCGAGCCTCTTCTGTCGGCTGTCGCCCTGTCCCCTGCGGTGGCCAGAACGGTGGGGACCAGGGCCGCAGTCATGATGGCAAAGGCTCCTATCAGGGGGAAGTTCCGCGTCACCGAGCCAATCCCCCCACCAACGGAAAGGGCCAGCGATGCCAGCAGGCCCACCATCCCTGTTGCGCCGACGACCAGCACCTTCCCTCTCCCGATCCTGTCAGAAAGCGCTCCCCAGCCGACCGCCCCGACGCCGAGGACGCCAAGCCCGAGCAGCAGGAGCCCCACCGTCTCGCCGCTTCCGATCCCGACCCCGCTGAACGCCCTTGGCAAGAAGAAGACCATCCCCAGGAGGACGGTGACCCCCAGCCACACAGGGAGGACCGACTTCGCCCTCGAATCGAGAGCCCTCAGAGGGTTGAGGCTCCTGTCGGCTCCCCTGACCAGGTGCCCCGGCTCCTTGAGCACGGCGAGGCCGAGGGCGAACGCGGCCGCGAGGACAGCCGCAGTGGCTACGAACGCCAGGCCCAGGTCTGTGGCGAAGTACGCGCGGAGGTAGTACCCGGCCACCAGCCCCACGGCATACCCGCCGACGTTGGCGAAGTCGAAGGCCCCCATCCCCTTCCCCCTGTTGGACTCGCCGGTGAGGTCGGTTACCATGGTCAGGGTGGACACCGTCACCCCGGCTGCCCCGACCCCCATCAGGGCGTGTATCGCCCCGACAGCGTAGATGTTCCTCGTTGCTCCTATGGACGCCATCAGGACCGCGATGTACCCCAGCGAGGCCACGAAGGTGACCTTCCTCCCGCGGGTGTCACAGAATCGGCCCACCGGGAGGGCCGCAAGCGCCTCCGCGATTGGATAGAGGGCAAGGGCGACGGCGACCGCGATGTCCGATGCGGAGCTGATGTACTCAGGAAATACGATGATGATTACGCCGAACCCCACGCGAGAAGCCAGCACAGAAGCGTACAGGACTCCAAGATCCCTCCGGACCGGGGCTCCCTGGGCCACGTTTCACGGTCGGCCCCCGGCCATAATTAACCAGTAACGGGTTCGGAATCGTTAAATCATCGGTTCGAACGCGGCGGAAATTCATAGGAAAGTGCCATGATGTTTGTCTCAACCCAGAGAAGACGAAGCCGTGGAACTCAAACGAGAAGTGGGCATCTGGGGCTCATTCTCGATGGGCTACGCCGATGTCGGCGCTGACATCTACGTCGTCCTCGGCGTCATAGCGCTCCTCGCCTGGTTCCTCTCTCCGCTCGCCTTCTGCATCGCCGCCGTGGTCTATGTCTGCACGGGGCTCTGCTACGCGGAGCTGGGGACCAGGTACCCTGTGGCCGGGGGCGGGCACTACTTCTCCCTGAAGGCCTTCGGGCCCATCCACGGGTTCGTCGCAGGGTGGGGCCTCATGCTGAGCTACACCGTGGACATCGCCCTGTTCGCGCTCGCCACCGTCGGGTACATGCAGGTGCTCGTGTCCCCGGTCCTCCACAGCATATCGCTCGTCACCCCGCCCTACTACGCCCTCGTGGCCATCGCCCTCGTCGTGCTCCTGCTGCTCCTCAACCTGATTGGCATACGGTACTCGTCGAAGCTCAACGAGTTCATAGTCGCCATAGACCTCGTCACAGTAGCCCTCTTCCTCGTCATCGGCCTCCCTTCGATCGTTGCCTCCGGGGCCCTGGCCTCCTGGCTCGCGAGGCTCCCCTCGATCATCTCCTCGGGGAACCTTGGCGGAGGGGCGAACTATTCATCGTTCGTCCTGGCCCTCTCGCTCGCCACCGTCTCTTACATCGGCATCGAATCGATATCCCAGGCCGCAGAGGAGACCAAGAACCCCGGGAAGGTGATACCCAGGGCGACCAAGGCCGCGATCGTCGCCGTCGTGACGGTCGCAGTGTCCCTTTCGGTCCTCTCGGTCACCCTGATCTCGCCGTCTGTCGTCGCGGGTGATGCGACCTCCCCGGCCGTGTCGCTCGCGCTGCACCTCCCATACATCGGGCCCCTCTTCGCAGTCTGGGTCGGAGTGATGGGGACGCTGGTCTGCTACATCTCGACCAACACCGGGGTCATCGGGGTCTCGAGGGTGACGTTCTCCATGAGCCGGCTCGGGCTGATGCCCAAGACCTTCGCGAGGATAAGCTCGAGGTTCAGGACCCCGTACTTCACCATAGTCCTGTTTTGTGCTGTCGCATGCCTCCTCCTCGCAGTCGGCATAGAACTCCCCAACCTGAAGCTCATCCCGCTGATCGCGTCGGTCTACAACTTCGGCGCGCTCATCGCCTACTTCTACGTCAACGCCGCCGCCATCGTGCTCCGCTTCAAGGACTCGGGCCAGGCGGGGTGGCGGATGCCCCTCAACTTCACCGTCCACCGCGGCGGAAAGCCCTACAAGGTCTCCGCGATCCCCTTCATCGGCATCGCGTTCACCGCTGCCATCTGGCTGATCCTCGTCGCCTCTAGCCCCGAAGGCAGGGTGGTCGGAGCCGCCTGGTTCGTCGTCGGCATATCTGGATACCTTATCTATCAGAAGTGGAAGGGAAGGAGAACCGCCGTTGTCTGAGAAGGAAGCGGCTGTCGAGTGGTCCTGGAGCGACGCTCCGCTGGTCCTTCCTCTGGCTTATCAGCCCCGCGAGTGGGACGCCATCTACATCGCGTTCTATCTGGCAGAATATTCGGGGTCGAAGGTGTACGTCACGCACGTCCTCGAAGGCAAGGAGGACCACCAATACGAGGCGAAGCTGAAGACCGACCTCGACGCCCTATCGAAGTCCCTCTCGGTGAAGTACGAGTTCGTGGAGGTGCTCCCGACATCTCAGCCCCCCGGGGTGGAGGAGATAGCCGGCGCCATCATCCGGACGGCCAAGGAGAGGAGCGCCCAGGCGATTGTGATGAGCGCGCACCGGGAGCCCCTCTTCCGCGAGCTGTTCGGCCGGGTCTCCGACCACGTGAGCAGCCACTCCCCCACCAAAGTGGTGCTCGTCGAGACCCCCCAGGCCGGCGTCGCGCTCCCGAGGAACCCCAGGCGCATCCTCGTCCCTGTGCTGAAGGAGCAGCACCCCGACCCGTTCATCATAGCCGCGGCGCTGACTTCTTCGGTGTCGGTCGCCGACGTGGAGATCACCGCGGCGAAGATACTCGTCCTCCCCAGGACCGTCCCCCTCGACGCGGTGGAGATGGCCCTCCCACTGCGGAAAGAGGAGCGAGACTTCTCGTCGTTCACCAGCCTGGCCATCAAGACCCTCGGGAGGCTCATCAACCCGAAGATACTCCCAGTGCGCGAGGTCGGGGGGGACGTCGCCGAGTTCGTCAGGGACAGGCAGATCGACGTCCTCGTCATGTTCAGCAAGCGGGAGACCGGGTTCTACAGCTTCCTCACCAAGGACGAATACGAAGTGGTCCGCAGGTCCCCCTGCGTCGTCATAGTGGTAGTCCCGAGCGAGTAGAGACTAGGCGCGCTTCCGCTTCTTCTCCGCTTCCTTCTTGGCCTTGTTGTCCCGCTCTTCGCGCCGCTGCGCGTCGTACTCGCCGAGGGGCCCTTCGTGCTCGGTGAAGCCGTGGTACATCTCCAGGGTCCGCCTGACGACCTCCTCCTCCTGGGGGTCCCTCCGCTGGAACTTCACCGAGAGGTTCCTCCTGTCTATGACTGTCCACTCGAGCCCCTTGTGCTTCTTGAGCTCCTCAATCGCCTGTTCCATGGCGTATTCGTTCCCGAACAGCCCCCTGATCTCCCAGACCCCAGGCACGGTGGCCCGCCCCCAACACGGCGATAAAACTGTTAGCGGGCGGCAAGCTGAGAGGACAGCGTCTCCACGGAGTCCGCGGGGACCTTGCAGGTGAAGTTCTGGCAGACGTATGCCCTGGGGGTCGCCAGTGGCTTCCTCCCTTCGAGGAGCGTGCTGAGCTTGGCGAGCTCTGCGTAGGTCTTCCCGGTCGCCGTCAGCAGCACCCGGTCGGGGACGAACCTACGGTACACCTCGTCCCTCAATGGCTTGGCGCCCGCATCCCCGGAGGCGGTGACTACCACCTCCCGCACCCCGTTCACACGCAGGTCCAGCGCCATCAGCATGCAGGCGTGAGCGCTCGGGCGCCTGGTAAGCTCCCCGCCGAAGGCCCTGAGCGTCCTGTCCGCGCAGGTCGAGAGCTCAGCGTCGCCCGTCAGCTCCGAGAGCCTGATCAGGTCGAGCGCTGCTACAGAGTTGCCCGACGGGGTGGGCCCGTCGTAGCTCTCCTTCAACGGGGCCGGCTCGGGCTCGGCCGTGAGGAAGAAGCCGCCCGCTCCCCTGTCCTCGAGGTCGCCGCGCATGACCCCTGCAAGCCTCGATGCCTCCCGGAGCCATCTGGGGTCGGGGGACGCTTCGAAGAGGTCGAGCAGCCCCTGGATGAAGAAGGCGTAGTCCTCGAGCGTCCCCGGGAGGGCCGCCCGGCCCCCGGCATGCACGCGTAAGAGCCTCCCCTCCTTCGAGTTGCTCTCGAGGATGAACCCCGCGGCGCGCGCGGCCGAGTCGACGAACCCCCGGTCGCCCATGACGGCGCCGGCGAAGGCGAAGGCGGAGATTGCGAGCCCGTTCCAGGAAGTCAGGATCTTCTCGTCGGTGGCCGGCCTTGGCCTCTTGAGCCGCTCGCCGTAGAGCGCCACCTTCGCCCGGCTTATGACCTCCCGCGCCCCCTCGGGGACCCCGCCCCGGGGGTCCAGCCGCAGGAGCGACCGCCCTGCGAAGTTCCCGGTGGCGGTCACCCCGAACGCCCTGTTGAACACTGTCCCGTCGTCCTCTCCAAGGACCCTGGTCGTCTCCCCGGGGGTCCAGCTGTAGAATCGCCCTTCCCCCTCCTCAGTGTCTGCGTCCTGGGCGGAGTAGAACCCCCCATCGGCGCTCCTCATCTCCCTCGTGATCCACCCCAGGGTCTCTCGGACAGCTTCGGCGTAGCCAGGCCTCCCGGTCACCTGATACGCCTCGGTGTAGACCCTTGCCAGCTGGGCGTTGTCGTAGAGCATCTTTTCGAAGTGGGGGACGAGCCACACCCTGTCCGTCGAGTACCTGTGGAACCCCCCGCCGACGTGGTCCCTTATCCCCCCTGCCATGATCTCGTCGAGGGTCTTGGTCACGCTGCTGAGCGCAAGGGCGTTCCCCGTCCTGAAGTGGTGCCTGAGCAGGAACCCCAGCGCTGATGGGAGCGGGAACTTGGGGGCGGTCCCGAACCCGCCATGCTCTGCGTCGAACGAGGAGAGCAGGTCCGTGTAGCACTCCTCCAGGGCACCCTTCCCGGGGTCCCCCTGGCCGCCGCCCGCCTGATCCGAGAGGGCTTCGACGACCCGACGGGTGTTCTCCGTCACCTCCTCCCTCTTCTCCTTCCAGAGGGTCGAAACGAATTCCAGGACCTGCATGAAGCTCGGCATCCCGAACCTCGGCTCGGGGGGGAAGTAGGTCCCTCCGTAGAATGCCTTCAGTTCAGGGGTGAGGAAGACGCTCAGCGGCCATCCCCCGCCCCCGGTCATGGCCTGCACCGCGCCCATGTAGTAGGCGTCGACCTCGGGGCGTTCCTCCCTGTCCACTTTGATTGGGATGAAGTTCTTGTTGATGTACGCCGCCGTCTTCTCGTCTTCGAAGGACTCTCTTCGCATCACGTGGCACCAGTGACAGGTCGAGTAGCCGACGCTGAGGAAGATCGGTTTGCCGTCGTTCTTGGCCTTGGCGAACGCCTCCTTCCCCCAGGGCCACCAGTCCACCGGGTTGTGCGCGTGCTCGAGGAGGTAGGGGCTCTTCTCGTCTGCCAGCCGATTGACCCTGGCGCCAGGCAATCTTAGGGAGCCGCCGCGCCTCCGCGTAATTGAATCTTGTCAGTCGGCAAGTTTAACACGGCTCTTTCTGGCGCAGTGTTCGGCCTCGGGGCCCGGTAGTACCAATTGCAGTACAAGTGGACGGTCCTCACGGTGACGACTGTCGGGGTGTTGATGTCGGGCATCGACTCCAGGATAGTGGTCATAGGGATACCTCAGGTAGCCGCGGCGCTCGGGGCGGACGCCGAGCAGGCCATCTGGTTCACCCAGGCCTACATCTTCGGCAGCACCGTCTCGCTGCTGGTGGTCGGGAGGGTCAGCGACATGGCGGGGCGGGTCAAGATCTACACCGTAGGCTTTGCGATATTCACAGTCGGGTCTCTGCTCACAAGCCTGTCGCCGTCCTCCAATTTCGTGATCGCCTTCAGGATCCTCCAGGGGGTCGGGTCGGCCGCCCTCTTCGCGAACAGCGCCGCGATCATCACCGACTCGACCCCCCACAACGAGCTCGGCCTCTTCCTCGGCATCAACCAGGTGGCGTTCAGGGCCGGGGCGATGCTCGGCCTCACCCTCAGCGGGCTCATCCTCTCAGTGCTTGATTGGAGGGCCCTCTTCTACGTTAACGTCCCCATCGGCGTCTTCGGGACCTACTGGGCGCACCGCCGGCTGAAGGAGGTCTCCAAGCCCGAGCGGGGGGCGCCCATGGACTGGACCGGGTTTGTGACCTTCAGCGCCTGCATAGTCCTCTTCCTCCTCGCGCTCACCTTCGCGGCTTATGGGACCTTCCCCGTCGAGTGGCTCGCCGCCCTGGTGGGGGCCTCCGCCGCATTCCTGGCGCTCTTCATCAGGCAGGAGAGGAGGGTCCCCTACCCCCTCCTCGACCTGAAGCTGCTCCGGATCAGAGAGTTCACAGGGGGGGTGGTCGCCCAGATGCTCAACGCCCTGTCGTGGGGGTCGGTCATACTGCTACTCAGCCTCTACCTGCAGCTGGTCCAGGGGTACGGCCCGCTGCAGGCCGGCCTCGCCATCATCCCGTTCGACGCGGCCTTCCTCGCCGTCGGACCCCTCAGCGGGAGGCTCTCCGACAAGTACGGTCACATGCCCTTCACCACCGCCGGCATCTCTGTCATGAGCCTGTCCCTGCTCCTGATGTCGAGCACGAGTGTGTCCGAGCCGTACGCCACCCTCGCCACCTACCTCGTCATATTCGGCGCAGGGGTCGGGCTCTTCAGCTCCCCCAACATGAGCTCGATCATGGGCTCGGTGCCTCCCCAGGAAAGGGGGGTCGCGTCGGGGGTCAGGGCCACCTTCTTCAACATCGGCTATGTCCTGAGCTTCAACGTCGCCATACTCGTGATGACCCTGGCCGTCCCCTATTCGGTCATCACGCAGGTGATCTCGGCGTCAAACCCGGTGAACGTGGTGGTCGACAAAGCCCTCTTCGCCAAAGGGCTCGACTACGCGTTCCAGGTGTCCGCAGTCATCAACGCCCTTGCCATCGCACCCTCGGTGCTGAGGGGGAAGCGCGCCGTGACCTACGAGAATAGAGAGCTGCCGTTGGCCGTCGAGCCCGAGTAGGCGCCTGCGGCTATGCGCCGGTGGGCTGAGGCATCGCGCCGGGAGCCGTCCGGCTTGCCATCATCGCCATACCCGAACCCATGATCAACATGGCGAAGATCGCGAACGAGTTCAGCAGGTGGACCCAGGCGATTCCGTTGCTCAGGCTCACGTTGCTCGAAGTCCCGAGCGCCGCGAACCCCAGGAGAGCCTGGAGGAGTATGTCGGCGCCGATGCCGATCGTTATCCCGAAGAGCCTCTTGGGTCTGGGCGATATCCTGGCTACGGAGACCAGGGCCACGACTGCGAGTATACCGAGGAGCACCCCCCAGACGATGTGCGCGGACGGGTCGAGGAAACCGAAGGTCACCAATCCCCCCAGGGCCACCTGGACCCCAAGCGCAATTCCGGTGATTCTGAAGACGAGGCTCGCGTTCAAGAGACTGCCAGACACTAATCGGTTAGGGTCTTGGATTTGAACTCTTCGGCCGGGCGCGCCCTGCTCTGATGGGGGTGCCCGTGAACCTAGGTTCAAATAGCGGCGGGAGCCCGGAAATTCGTTCGGTCGCCATGCCGCTCGAAAGCCTTGACCGCCTCCAGGAGAAGTTCGACACTCCGAAGGGGAAGGCGACCGTCTACAACATTCTGAAGCTGAAAGACCTCGGCTACGAAGTGGAACGTCTGCCGTATTCGATAAGAGTCCTACTCGAAAACGCAGCCCGCAGCTCCCAGGGGATCCACGGGGCCCTGGAGGCAGCCCATGCGCTCGCCCAGTGGCCGAAGACTGTGGACTCGGAGACCCCGTTCATGCCCCATCGGGTCCTGCTGCAGGACTACACCGGGGTGCCGCTGGTCGTGGACCTGGCCGCGATGAGGGACGCCGCGCGGGCCGCAGGGCTGAAGACGGGCGCCGTCAACTCCCGGGTCCCTGTCGACCTGGTCGTCGACCACTCCATCCAGGTCGACGCCTGGGGCAACGACCTCGCCTTCGCCGTGAACCTCGCCAAGGAGTACGAGCGGAACTCCGAGCGCTACTCGTTGCTGAAGTGGGCGCAGTCCTCATTCAAGGGGATGAGGGTCTTCCCGCCAGGCAAGGGGATCTGTCACCAGTTCAACCTCGAATATCTCTCGCAGGTGGTGGCGCTCTCCGACAGGGATGGGAGGGTCGAGGCTTACCCCGACACCCTGGTCGGGACCGACTCCCACACGACCATGGTGAACGGCCTGGGGTGCCTGGGGTGGGGGGTCGGGGGGATCGAAGCCGAGGCGGTGATGCTGGGCGAGCCGTACCACATGCCCATTCCGAGGGTGCTGGGGGTCAAGTTCACCGGGACGCTCAGGGAGGGGGTCACCCCCACGGACCTCGTCCTCACGGTCACGGAGAAGCTCAGGGAGAAGAACGTGGTGGGGGCTTTCGTCGAATACTTCGGCGAGGGGTACGGGGCGCTCTCCGTCCCGGACAGGGCTACAATCGGCAACATGTCACCGGAGTACGGTGCCACGGCCGGCTTCTTCCCCGTGGACGAAGCGACGCTCGCCTATCTGACGGGGACAGCGCGGCCCAGGGAACACGTGGACCTGGTGTCCAGGTACGCGCGAAAGTTCGGGTTCTTCGTCTCTGACGACGAGCCAAGGTATTCAGAGGTCGTCCACATCGAGCTCGACGGCATCGAGCCCTCCATCGCGGGCCCGAGGAACCCCGAGGAGCGGCACACCCTGGTCTCCGTCCCCTCCTTCACGCGGGCCCTGCTCGACGGGCGCCGGACCCCGGCGAACTCCGGTGGCTCCTCGGGTCCAGCCCGGAGCCAGCTCATGCTCGAAGAGGACGGCCCGGTCCACGCCGGGCTCTCCGATGGGTCTGTGGTCATCGCCGCCATCACCAGCTGCACGAACACCTCGAACCCCACCGTGATGGTCGGGGCTGGCCTGATCGCGAAGAAGGCGGTGGAGGCGGGGCTCGAGGTGAAGCCCTGGGTCAAGCCCAGCCTCGCTCCAGGGTCGACCGTCGTGACCGACTACCTCCAGAACTCGGACCTCCTACGTTACCTCGACAGGCTGGGGTTCGCGCTGGTCGGGTATGGGTGCACAACATGCATCGCCGAAGGGACGTCTGTCTTGATGGCGGATGGCACGAACCGGGCGATCGAGACTCTCCCAACGTCGGGGGGCGCCCAAGTCTTCGGTCCCAACGGTAGGGGCGAGCTGCAGATGGGGGGGCAGCTCAAGTTGATCGATAATGGGGAACGTCACTGCGTGGAGCTCGTCTTGCAGGACGGCCGCACTCTGACCTGCACCCCTGACCACAAGATACTCCGCTCCGATGGGCGTTGGGTTCGCGCAGACCGCCTGGTCGTCGGAAAGGACAGGGTGGTCGTCGGCTTGGAAGGGCCCCGCGACGTCATGACTCAGGACGAGTCCAGCTACACCCTGAGCGCGGGTTCCATTACCTTCAAGATGGACACTCCACACGCCAGAGCCCAGACGCTTGCCTTCGCTCGTCTCCTCGGGCACCTCCTGTATGACGGTTCGATAAGCGTCAAGGGACAGGGGAGAATGAACGTCGGGCAGGCGGTCGACCGCGAGGTCGTCCTCTCCGACATCGAGTTGCTCACTGGCCTTCGGCCCGCCGCGAGTCGCTATGACGAGCGGAAGTGGGCCATCGCACTCCCAATGGCGCTGACCAAGGCAATCACGGCACTGCCCGGGGTTCAGAAGGGGAGACGCATCCACCACCCTCCGACGCTCCCTCAATTCATACTCGCAAGTGAATGTCCTGTCTCCGTGGTCCGAGAATTCCTCGGCGGGATGTTTGGTGCCGATGGGCATGGACCAACACTCCACCAGTGGGGGGTGAAAGGGGAGGACTCGAGCCTGGAGCCCCCGGCGTTTTCTCAGAGCACCATTCCAGCACATTTGGATCGGGCACGAGAAACTTTCCAGGAGGTGCTCCGTCTGCTTTCTCGCTGCGGTGTCAACACCGTGGGGGCTCAGATATACGACTATCCAGCAAGGAGGAGCAAGTCCACCTACGCCGCTGCAGAAGACGGCCTCCCTCGGATCGAGGTCCGGCTGACCCTGCCTGACGGGCTCTCGTTCGCGGAGAAAGTTGGCTTCCGGTACTCCGTCGACAAGCAGATGCGGACAAGCGCCGCTTCGGCGTACTGGCGTCTAGTGGACGGGATCCGGAGACAGCGGCTGTGGATGTCAGCCCACCTAAGCGAGCTTCACAGTGAGCAACCAGAGCTGTCATTCTCCCAGGCCCGCGGCCTCCTGACAGTTTCGCTATTGGATCATGAGATGGATAACTCGTTGCCCCCGGTGGTCTCGCCGCATTATGCACTCTTCGAGGGCCATGACAGGTTCTCACGGCTCCCGAAGGCCTCGGGATACAAGTTCAGACCATTACATCGTGAGAGCTGCGGCTTCCCTTCGCCGCTGGCGCTTTTCGAGGAGATGGGTGTAAGGGAGTGGTTCTCGCCTCTAAGGGACACCTCAGACAACAACCGTGCAAGACATTACTGCGTGGAGAAAGAGGCGAAGGCGCTCCCGACTTTCTCCCTTGAAGTGGTCGGTCGGCGCCCCGTAGGAAAAAAGCGAGTCTACGACCTGACTGTGGGTGGCATACATTCGTTCGTGGCAGGGGGCGTAGCGGTCCACAACTGTATCGGCAACAGCGGGCCCCTGGCGCCCGAGATAGAGAGGCAGATCAAGGAGCGCGACCTCTACGCCGTGGCTGTCCTCTCGGGGAACAGGAACTTCGACGGGAGGATCCATCCGCTCGCCAAGGGGTCCTTCCTGATGTCCCCGATGCTGGTGGTGTCCTACGCACTGGCAGGGAGGATCGACTTCGACTTCCAGAACACCCCACTGGGGGCGGCCAAGGACGGGAAGCTGGTCTACCTCAGGGACCTGTGGCCGTCCCTCAAGGAGGTCAAGGCGTCGGTGGAAGCATCGCTCAACCCGGGCCTCTACGCGAAGCGCTACGCGGACGCCATGAAGGGGGACGAGCGGTGGGAGAAGCTGACATCTTCCAAGGACGACGTCTACCGCTGGGAGGGCTCGTCGACCTACATCCGCAGC
Organism: Nitrososphaerota archaeon; assembly: GCA_027320175.1. Lineage (GTDB taxonomy): Archaea > Thermoproteota > Nitrososphaeria > Nitrososphaerales > Gagatemarchaeaceae > UBA183. Next base: position 35,969 of record DAHVLU010000006.1, on the reverse strand, counting down.
CCGCCCTGGTTCGACCGGTCCCAGTCGGCACCCGCCAACCGGGACATCGTCGGGGCGAGGGCGCTCGCTGTCTTCGAAGACAAAGTGACGACGGACCACATCTCCCCGGCCGGGACGATCGCCGTCGATAGCCCCGCCGGCGTCTATCTGAGGGAGAGGGGGGTCGAGCTGCTCAACATGTCGACCTACGGCAGCAGGCGAGGCAACCACGAGATCATGGTCAGGGGAGGGTTCAGCAACATCAGGCTCAGGAACCTCCTGGCGAAGGGGAAGGAAGGGGGGTACACGTCCCACCTGCCGGACGGAACGGTGATGTCCATCTACGACGCCGCGATGAAGTACGAGGGCGAGAAGGTCCCCCTCGTGGTGCTCGCCGGCAAGCAGTACGGCGCGGGGAGCTCCAGAGACTGGGCGGCGAAGGCCCCGAAGCTCCTCGGGGTCAGGGCGGTGATCGCGGAGAGCTTCGAGAGGATACACAGGAGCAACCTGGTTGCCATGGGGGTCATCCCGCTCCAGTTCAGTCAGGGAGAGGGGGTCAAGCAGCTCGGGCTGACCGGCGAGGAGACGTACGACATAACCGGGCTCGGGACGATGTCGTCGCCCAAGCAGTGGGTCGACGTGGTCGCCCGGGGAAGGGGCGGGGAGAAGAAGTTCAAGACACTCGTCAGGGTGGACAACGAGACGGAGATGCGATACGTCCAGTCCGGGGGCGTCCTCCCCTATGTTTTTGGACGTCTGTCCAAAACAGTGCACTAACGCAACCGTTTTAACCGCCGGGAGGCGCGTCGCTCTCAAGATGATCAAGGAGCCCCTCATCTACATGGACGGGAGGTTCGTCGAGAAGTCCAAGGCGGTGGTGTCCGTCTTCGACCACGGCCTCCTCTACGGGGACGGGATATTCGAAGGGATACGGGCATACAACGGGAGCGTCTTCAGGCTCGTCGACCACATCGACAGGCTCTACGATTCAGCGAAGAGCATCAGGCTGAAGGTCCCCCTCACGAAGCACGAGATGACCGAAGCGGTTCTCGAGACCATGCGAAAGAACCAGCTCAGAGACGCCTACATCAGGCTCGTCGTGACAAGGGGCGCCGGAGACCTGGGGGTGGACCCGGCCCTCTGCAAGAGCCCGACGACGTTCATCATAGCCGAGCCCATGGCGAGCCAACTGGGGCCAAGGGCGCCGAAGGTGCTGAAGATGGTGGTGTCATCGTACAGGCGGGACGCGGTCGACGCCACCTCGCACGAAGTGAAGTCCCTGAACTACATGAACAGCATACTGGCGAAGATGGAGGCCGCCAGCGCGGGAGCCGACGACGCCATCCTCCTCGACCACCGCGGGTTCGTGTCGGAGGCGAGCGTCACCAACATCTTCCTCGTCAAGGACGGCAAGGTCGTGACTCCGTCCAAGGCCGCCGGGATCCTCCACGGCATCACCAGGGACAGGATAATCAGGCTCTGCTCGGACCTCGGGCTGGAGGTCGAGCAGCGCGACGTGACGCCGTTCGAGCTCACCGTGGCCGACGAAGTCTTCGTCGTCGGGACGAAGTCGGAGCTGGCCGCCGTCGGTTCGGTAAGCGGGAACAATGTCGGAGCCGGAGGCGCGGGTCCGCTGACGGTAAGGCTCTACCAGGAATTCTCGAAGGTGGTCCAGCGCCCTGAGGAAGGGACCCCGGTCTACGAGGCCGAGGCCGAGAGCGTCTAGGGCTGTCCGCGAAGCTAGCGCCGCTTTTCACGTCTAACGGGGCCAGTCGTGGCCAAATCAGGCTGTCTGGCACCATGCGGGCTTTTGGCACGCTGTTCCAGGCATTCGCGTTGCGTTCCTGATGTTACCCGGGCGGAATGGCGCGCCGACACGCTCAGGCGGCACCAGAGGAGCCCCTGGGGGGAGCCGATGGGCCGGGCCCTCCTCCAGCCTAGTAAAATCTAAATACGCGACAAAAATCGCCTCTCATGGGGCCCTGTTACGTGTATTGTTCGTGCCACTTAGTCGGTATTATCAATGGGGGTAAGACGCCATAGTCGCCACCAAGAAGACAGTCAGAAGGAAGAAGGTGGAGGACGAGGTCCCGGCGTTTAAGGTAAGCACCCATTTCCTGATTCCAAAGCACGAGCTCCTCACGAAGGAAGAAGCGGCACAGGTCGTCGCAAGGTTCAACTCTTCTCCGTCGCAGTTCCCCTACATCCAGTCGACCGACTCCATCGCGAAGGAGGTCGGCGCGAAGCCAGGCGACTTCGTCAGGATCACCCGGACCAGCGAGACCGCTGGTTCCAGCATATACTACAGGTACGTGGTGGAGGGCTAGAAGTTGAGCAAGCCTTTCGCGACTTCGAACTCCTGGATCGTCCTCAGCGACCTGCTGCAGAGGGAGGGGGTCGCGCGCCAGCACCTGAACAGCTACAACGAGTTCGTCACGAAGGGGCTGCAGAACATCGTCGACGAGATCAACGAGGTGGAGATCGAGACTGTAAGCACGCCGTACAAGATAAAGTTCGGAAGGCTGACCCTGGGTTCGCCTCGGGTCGTGGAAATCGACGGCTCGGTCAGCAGCATACTCCCGATGGAGTCGCGGCTGAGGAACCTCACCTACTCCGCTCCGATACTCCTCGAGATGACCATCGAGGAAGAGGGCCTCCCGCGGGACACCACCCGCCAGCACATCGGGGACCTGCCGGTCATGGTAAAGTCCGAGCTCTGCCAGCTCTCGAACCGCACGCGCGAGCAGCTCATCGAGTCGGGCGAAGACCCCAACGACCCCGGAGGGTACTTCATCATCCACGGCGCAGAGAGGGTTATCGTCGGGCTTGAGGACCTTTCCCCGAACAAGATACTCGTCGACGCCGAGAAGCTCGCGGGGGCCACCACCTACAAGTCAAGGGTGTATTCTTCGGTCGTCGGCTACAGGTCGAAGCTCGAGCTCACGCTGAAGCAGGACGGCGCCATCAACGTCAAGGTGCCGAGCTGCCCGGTCGACCTCCCCTACGTCATCGTGATGCGCGCCCTCGGGATAAAGTCGGACAAGGAGATCGCCGACGCGGTGTCCCCAAAGGCCGAGATCCAGGACCTCCTGGAAGTCTCCTTCGACAAGGCCAGCGAGGCGCCGACCGAGAAGGACGCACTGGTGTTCATCGGGAACAGGGTCGCCCACGGGATGCTCGAAGAGTTCAGGGTGAAGCGCGCACTGTCGATGCTGGACTGGGGGCTCCTGCCGCACCTCGGCAAGACCGACGACAGACGCTTCGACAAGTCGATGTTCATGGGCGAGGCCGCCTGCAAGCTGCTGGAGCTCAGGCTGGGGTGGATCGAGGCCGACGACAAGGACCACTACGGGAACAAGGTCATCAAGTTCGCGGGCCAGATGCTCGCCGACCTCTTCAGGACTGCGTTCCGCAACCTGGTGAGGGACATGAAGTACCAGCTGGAAAGGACGGGCCAGAAGCGCGGCGGCAACGTGGTCGGGGCCGCGATAAGGACCGGCATCATAACTGACAAGCTCAACAACGCGATCGCCACGGGGAACTGGGGGAGGGGGAAGGTCGGGGTCACGCAGCTCCTCGACCGCACCAACTACCTCAGCACCCTCAGCCACCTGAGGCGCGTCCAGTCCCCCCTCAGCAGGAGCCAGCCGAACTTCGAGGCGCGAGACCTCCACGCGACCCACTTCGGCAGGATATGCCCCTCGGAGACCCCCGAAGGGGTGAACTGCGGCCTCGTCAAGAACCTGGCCCTTTCCGCGATCATCTCTGTCAGCGTCCCCACCCAGGAGGTGGAGGAGAAGCTCTGGGAGCTCGGCGCCAAGCAGATACGCGACACGGACCAGAAGGTCCAGGTCGACGGGTGCAGGATATTCATGGACGGGAGGTTCCTCGGTTACGTGGACGACGGGGAGCGCCTCGCAAAGGCGTTCAGGAAGCTCAGGAGGGACGGTCAGATCAACCCCAGCGCCAGCGTCCTCTACGTTTCGCCGATCAACGACAAGGCTTACCCGCGCATCTACATCAGCCTGAGTTCGGGCCGCGTCCTGAGGCCGCTGGTCGTGGTGGAGAGCGGCCGCCCGCTCCTCAACCCGGAGCAGATCGAGAAGGTGACCAGGGGGGAGTCATCGTGGAGGGACCTCGTCGAGCAGGGTGTGATCGAGCTAATCGACGCCAACGAGGAGGAGAACTCGCTTGTGGCCATGGGCCCCGAGGACGTCACCACCAAGAACACCCACATGGAGCTCTTCCCGGCAGCGATGTTCGGCATCGCCGCCTCGATCATCCCGTACCCTGAGCACAACCAGTCTCCGAGGAACACCTACGAGTCGGCGATGGCGAAGCAGAGCCTCGGGTTCAGCTCGCCCACCTACCCGATCTCGCCGCACGTCAGGCAGCACCTGCTCGTCAGCCCCCAGGCCCCGGTGGTCAGGACGAGGACCCTGGACCTGCTAAGGATAGACGAGAGGCCGCTCGGGACCAACTGCGTCGTCGCAGTCCTGTCCTTCGAGGGGTACAACATCGAGGACGCCATCATCATGAACAAGTCCAGCGTCGAACGCGGGATGGCCAGGTCGTTCTTCTACAGGCTCTACGAAGGCGAGGCGAAGCAGTACCTCGGTGGCATGCGCGACACCTTCGAGGTGCCGGCGGCCGAGTCCAACATCCGCGGCTATCGCGGCGAGAAGTTCTACCGTCTCCTCGAAGGCGACGGCGTGGTCGCCCACGAGTCACAGGTCACGGGCGGCGACGTCGTGGTGGGCCGTACGAGCCCGCCCCGGTTCATGGAGGAGTACAAGGAGTTCGAGATCAAGGGGCCATACAGGCGCGACACCTCGGTGGCTGTCAGGCCCTCCGAGGCTGGGGTTGTCGACTCCATCTTCATGACCGAGAACGTCGAAGGAGGGAAGATGTTCAAGGTCAGGGTGAGGGACATGAGGACCCCGGAGATCGGTGACAAGTTCGCGTCCAGGCACGGCCAGAAGGGGGTCATCGGCCTCGTCGTCCCCCAGGAGGACATGCCCTATACCGCCGAGGGGGTAGTCCCCGACGTCATAATCAACCCGCACGCGTTCCCGTCCAGGATGACGGTGGGCCAGTTCATCGAGTCCATCGCAGGCAAGGCAGGGGCCTTCCGCGGCTCCCCGGTCGACGGCTCCGCATTCGCGGGGGAGAGCATCGAGGAGATGGAGAAGGTGCTCAGGGCGAAGGGGTTCGAGGCGACCGGGAGGGAAGTGATGTACGACGGCAAGACAGGGAAGAAGTTCGCCGCCGACGTCTTCGTCGGCGTGGTCTACTACCAGAAGCTCCACCACATGGTCGCCGACAAGATCCACGCGAGGGCGAGGGGACAGGTCCAGATGCTGACAAAGCAGCCCACCGAAGGCAGGGCCAGGGGCGGCGGCCTCAGGTTCGGCGAGATGGAGAGGGACTGCCTGATCGCCTACGGGGCGTCCATGGTCCTGAAGGACAGGCTGCTCGACGAGGCGGACAAGACCGAGATCTACGTCTGCGAGAAGTGCGGCCTGATCGCATACTACGACGCCAAGCAGAGGAAGTACACCTGCAAGATAGACGGGGACCAGGCCAAGATCTCGACCGTGGTGGTCGCCTACGCGTTCAAGCTTCTGCTCCAGGAGATGATGAGCCTGAACATCGCGCCGAGGCTCCAGCTGAGGGACAAGGTGTAGGGCCATGTCGATGGAACAGGCGCTGAAGACGATAGGTGGGATCAACTTCGCGGTATTCTCCCCGGCTGAGGTCAGGAAGTACTCGGTCGCCGAGATCACCCAGCCCGAGACCTACGACGAGGACGGCATGCCCGTCCAGGGCGGGCTCATGGACAGCAGGCTGGGGACCCTCGAGCCGGGACAGAAGTGCGGCACCTGCGGCAGCACCGCGGGGAGGTGCCCGGGGCACTTCGGCCACGTCGAGCTCGCGGAGCCGGTGCTCCACATAGCGTTTGTCGACGAGATCAACAGGCTGGTCCAGACCACCTGCAGGTCCTGCGGGCGGATACTCCTCCCCCAGCAGGAGCTGGACGCCTACCACGTCAAGCTGACCAGCAAGAGCGACTTCACCCCGTCGCTGGTGGAAGGGGTCGCCAAGGAGATCGCGGTGAAGGCGAAGAAGGTGAAGCTCTGCCCCCACTGCGGCAAGCAGCAGTACCAGATCGAGTTCACAAAGCCGACCATCTTCCACGAGATAACCGAGGAAGGCGGCGCGACCCGCCTCCTCCCCGTGGCCATCCGCGAGAGGCTGGAGAGGATAAACAACGACGACCTGCAGCTGCTCGGGTTCAACTCGAAGGCTGCCAGGCCGGAGTGGTTCGTCCTCCAGGTCCTCCCGGTGCCCCCGCTCACGGTCCGTCCGTCCATCACCCTGGAGTCGGGGATCCGCTCGGAAGACGACCTGACCCACAAGGTGGTCGACATACTCAGGGTGAACCAGAGGGTCCGCGAGTCCAAGGAGTCGGGCACCCCACACCTGATCGTCCAGGACCTCGTCGACCTCCTCCACTACCACGTCACGACCTATTTCGACAACGAGGTCTCGGGGATCCCGCAGGCCCACCACCGCTCCGGGAGGCCGCTGAAGACCCTCAGCCAGAGGCTGAAGGGGAAGGAAGGGAGGTTCAGGGGCTCGCTCTCGGGGAAGAGGGTCGACTTCTCCAGCCGCACTGTGATCAGCCCAGACCCGAGCCTCGACATCGGAGAGGTGGGCGTGCCCTTCGAAGTGGCCAAGAAGCTCACCATCCCTGAGAAGGTGTCTCCGTTCAACATCGAGCATCTGAAGGAGCTGGTCAACAAGGGGCCCTTCGAGCACCCCGGCGCCAACTACGTCATCCGCCCAGACGGCGTCAAGATCAGGCTGGACTTCGCCAGCGACAGGAAGGCGCTCGCCGACTCCCTCGCCATCGGGTACATCGTGGAGAGGCACCTCATGGACGGGGACGTCGTCCTGTTCAACAGGCAGCCTTCGCTCCACAGGATGTCGGTCATGGCCCACTTCGTCCGGGTCCTCCCGTTCAGGACCTTCAGGCTCCACCCGTCAGTCTGCCCTCCGTACAACGCCGACTTCGACGGCGACGAGATGAACCTGCACGTCCCCCAGAGCGAGGAGTCCAGGTCCGAGGCGCTCATGCTGATGCGGGTCCAGGACCAGATCCTCTCCCCGAGGTACGGCGGCCCGATCATCGGCGGGATCAGGGACTTCATCACCGGCGCGTTCATGCTGACCAGGGACGAGGCGATGCTCACCCCCGCGGAGTTCTCCAACCTCGCGCTGATCGGGGACTACTTCGGCGACCTCCCAGAGCCGGCGACCAAGGGGGCGCACCCGATGTACACCGGCAAGCAGCTCTTCTCGCTCTTCCTCCCGAAGGGGATGAACTACGTCCTCACCTCCAAGTGGGCGAAGGCGCAGAAGACCGGGACTACCAACGACGTCGTCATCCGCAACGGCGAGCTCATTTCCGGGGTCGTCGACAAGGCGGTCATCGGGGCCGAGGAGCCCGACTCGCTGCTTCACAGGATCGCCAAGGACTACGGCAACGAGGAGGCGCGCAACTTCCTCAACTCGATCCTCAAGGTGCTGAAGACCTTCCTCACCAGGAGAGGGTTCACCTACGGGTTCAACGAGCTGGAGCTTCCTTCCGAGGCGAAGAAGGGCATCACCGACTCCCTGGACGAGGCGTACACCAGCGTCGCCGAGCTCCAGAAGAAGTACAGGGCCGGGGCCCTGCAGCTCACCAGAGGGCTCTCCCCCGAGGACACGCTCGAAGCTTACATCGTCAACGAGCTTGCGAAGGCGAGAGACAAGGCGGGCAGGATCGCCGACAGGGCCTTCCCTGCCGAGAACTCTGGGATGATAATGGCGAGGACCGGGGCCAGAGGCTCCAGCCTCAACGTGGGCCAGATGACCGCCGCCCTGGGGCAGCAGTCGGTCCGAGGCAAGAGGATCAGCCACGGGCTCAAGGGGAGGGCCCTCAGCCACTTCCCCTGGGAGGACCCCTCCCCCACCGCCAAGGGGTTCGTCCGCAGCAACTACAGGGACGGCCTCTCCCCGACGGAGTTCTTCTTCCACGCCATGGGCGGCCGCGAAGGGCTGGTCGACACCGCGGTCAGGACCCAGCAGAGCGGCTACATGCAGAGGAGGCTTGTCAACGCCCTCGAGCACCTCAAGGTAGAGTACGACCTCACGGTGAGGGACCCACACGGGCACGTCATCCAGTTCCTCTATGGTGAGGACGGGGTGGACCCTGCCAAGAGCGACCACGGGCGACCCATCAACCTCGACAGGCTCATCGAGACCGAGGAGCTACTCCACAAGGCGAAGGCGAAGGCCGACGACGAGGAGGTCGAGAAGCTGCTCAAGAAGTACCAGTCGTCCCTCAACGACAGGCTCGTCAGGGAGCTGAAGGAGAAGCTCGGAGGCTCGCACCTCACCGCAGAAGGTCTCAAGGAGACCATGGAGAAGGTCGACGAGGCCATGGACTACTCCCGGGTAGAGCCGGGGGAGGCGTCGGGGATCGTCGCGGCCCAGTCCATCGGAGAGCCTGGCACCCAGATGACCCTGAGGACCTTCCACTTCGCAGGCGTCAGGGAGCGGGACGTCACCCTGGGACTCCCGAGGCTCATGGAGCTGGTGGACGCCAGGAAGATCCCCGCGACCCCGTCCATGGACATCTACCTCACCAAGGACGTCGCCGCCCAGAACGAGAAGGCGGTGAAGGTCGCGAAGGAGATACTCTTCACCAAGGTCGGGAACGTGGTCGCCTTCAGCGAGGTCGACCCCACCGAAGGGATCAAGCTGCACCTCAGCCCTGAGATGATGGGAGACAGGGACACCCACCCCGAGGAGATCGCCAAGGTTATCGAGACGGGGAAGAGGAAGGTCCAGCAGGACAAGAGGAACCCCAACATCATCCACGTCAGCATGCCCGAGGCGGACCTCTCCGCCCTGTTCACCCTGAGGAACAAGATACTCAACATGAAGCTGAAGGGGATCCCAGGCATCACCCGGGTGACGGTCGTGAAGGAGGGGGAGGAGTGGTTCATCCAGACTGCCGGCTCCAACCTGGGCAAGGTGGTGCAGGTCCAGGGCGTGGACCCGACCCGCGTCTACACCAACAACGTCCACGAAGTTGCCCAGGTCCTCGGCATCGAGGCGGCCCGGGCGACCTTGGTCAGGGAGCTCATGAGCACCCTGGACGAGCAGGGCCTCGAAGTGGACATACGCCACATATTCCTCGTCGCTGACCTCATGACATCGAAGGGGTACATCCAGCAGATAGGCAGGCACGGCATAGCCGGGACGAAGAGCAGCGTCCTGGCGCGGGCGGCCTTCGAGATCACCGTCCCCACCCTGGCAGAAGCGGCGGTCAAGGGCGAAGTGGAAGACCTGAAGGGGGTCACAGAGAACGTCATCGTCGGTCTCCCCATACCGCTGGGGACCGGGATGATCGACCTCTACATGAGCTGATGCCGATGGTAGACAACGCCCAACTATCCAAGGTACTGAAGGAAGCCATGAAGGGAGGCAAGTCCGCGGTGGGGGCGAAGGAGTGCATCGCGGCGGTGAAGGGGAGCAAAGGGGTCTTGGTGACGAAGTCCATCCCCGCCGCCCTCGGCGCGAAGCTGAGGGAAGAGGCCAAGAAGCACGACGTGCCAGTGATTGAGCTGACGCACTCGTCGGCAGAGCTCGCGCGGCTGGTGGGGAGGCCCTACAGGGTCTCGGCCATCGCCCTGCGCAACGTGAGCGACACCGACGTCAAGCTGCTGGCAAAGTGATCTCCGGGTGCCAGAGATCAAGCTGTCTTCGGACGAGCTATCCCTGATGTCCATGTTCCAGGGGATGACCGGCGCGATGGCCAAGGACTGCGTCATCGACGAGAAGAGGGACCGGGTGATCTTCGTCATCGCCCAGGGGCAGATGGGGCTCGCCATAGGCAAGGAGGGGGCGTCGGTGAAGAAGATCGAAAGGGCGGTGCGCCGCCCGGTGGAGGTCGTGGAGTGGGCGGACGACGTCGAAGGGCTCGTGAGGAACTCCCTGGGAGCGAAGTTCGTCCAGGAGATCAGGATCAGCGACCGGCTGGACGGGACCAAGGGGGTCGTCGTGATCGTAGACTCGCGAAAGAAGGGGGCGGTGCTCGGGCTCGGGGGGAAAAACGCCGAGAAGGTCAGGCTACTGGCGAAGCGCTACTTCGACGTCAGCAACGTCCAGATAACGTCAGAGCTCTGAAGGGGTTATATACGATGAGAAAAGGCGGCGACTGAAGCATGGCAGGTTCACCACGCGGGGAGTTCGCGGCGAGGCAGGTCTCTCTCAAGAGACAGAGGCTCCGCTGGTCCAACAAATGGTACAAGAGGCGAAAGCTCGGGCTCGACTACAAGGCGGACCCGCTGGAAGGGGCGCCCCAGGCGAGGGGGATCGTCCTGGAGAAGGTGGGGGTTGAGTCGAAGCAGCCGAACTCCGCCATCAGAAAGTGCGTCCGATGCCAGATCGTTAAGAACGGCAAGCAGGTGACTGCGTTCCTCCCCGGAGACGGCGCCCTCAACTTCGTGGACGAGCACGACGAAGTGATGCTGCAGGGGATCGGGGGGTCGATGAAGAGGGCCATGGGGGACATCCCCGGGGTCCGCTGGACAGTGTTCAAGGTCAACGGGGTCTCTCTGAACGAGCTTGTCTACGGGCGCAAGGAGAAGCCGAGGAGATAGGCCGTGAGCAAGCAGTCGCTCGAGTACCCGAACCTCATGCTCTGGGAGAAGTGGGACCTGACGGGGGTCAAGGTCCAGGACCCTGGGCTCCAGAACGTCATCAACGTGAAGCCGATGCTGATACCCCACTCCGGCGGGAGGCACGAGCACAAGAAGTTCGGGAAGACGAGGGTCAACATCGTAGAGAGGCTCGTCAACGAGATGATGCACTTCGGGAAGAAGTACGCCAAGAACACCGGGCGCATGGGGGGGAAGAAGCAGAAGTCGATGAACGTGGTCAAGACCGCTTTCGCCGTCATCGAGCTGAGGACCGGACAGAACCCCGTCCAGCAGCTGGTCCGTGCAATCGAGAACGCCTCGCCCAACGAGGACACAACCAGGCTGAGCTACGGGGGCGTGGTCTACCACCAGTCCGTCGACATATCCCCCGTGAGGAGGGTCGACATCGCGCTCAGGTTCATCTCAGAAGGGGTGAGGGAGGCGTCGTTCAACTCCCCCAGGACCGTGGAGGAGGTCCTCGCCGACGAAATCATCCAGGCGGCAGCTGGTGACGCGAACAGCTACGCCGTGAAGAAGAAGAACGAACAGGAACGCGTCGCCATGGCGTCGAGGTAGGCATCCGCGCCGGTCAGCCGGTCTAGTCCTTCTTCCAGATGGCCCCGTCTTTCGCGTCTTCCTTCCTGAGGGCCTGCCCCTTCAGCTCGTTCTCCATCTCCGGGGGCTCGGTGATCATCCCCGACGGGTTCGCGAGGAACGACCTCGTCAGCTGGAGCACCTGCGGCGCCCTGAACTTCTGCAGCCTGTGAGACATGCGGAAGTCGTAGCGCGGGTCCCTGGCCACCGTGTCCAGGACTTCGAGCCTGGAAGTCCCGATGGCGTCTCTCAGGAGGTACCCTGACTTCAGCTGGGTCACCATGTCGTCTTCCGCGTAGATTATCAGAGTCGGCTTCCTCAGCTTCTGGAGCCTCGGCAGCTGGGTCTGGTCATAGGAGGATGCGACCAGCACGAGGGACGTCACGCTGTCCGGCCATTCAAGGGCGAACTCCAGGGCCACCTGGCCCCCCCAGCCGCCTCCCACCAGCGACGCCGAGCGCACCCCGAGCTTGTCCGCGAAGTCGCGCAGCATCCGGGCCTGGGCCCTGTAGTCCGGAGTCTCCTCCGGCCTCGACGACTTCCCGTGCCCCAGCAGGTCGGGGAGGATCAGCTTGCGCGTGTCCCCCAGTGGGAGCAGAGGCTCCCAGACCCTCCAGCTCTCTGCTGGCTCGCTCCCGTGGAGCATGAGCACCGGGTCCCCGCCGCCAGCCGTGGCGTAGTTGACCTTGAACTCGCCGACCGCCAATTCCTTCTCCGCCGGTTCCAACTTTGACGCGCCCGCCCGCTCGCCTTTTCAAGCCTTCGCCTTGGCTATCTTACGAAGGAGGCCCTGAACGCGTCTCGGTTGGCGGCCAGGACCTCCGACGCGGTCAGCACCCCCTGCTCCATGAGGAAGGCGATCTCCCCGCGGAGGTTGGTCCGCAGCATCTCGGGCCCGTCGGTGTTGATGGTGAACCTGGTCCCGCCCTCCTTCAGCTTCGCGAAGACCTCCTTCAGCTCCCCCACCCCCTTCAGGACCCCGGTGTTCAGGTTGGACGTGGGGCAGACCTCGAGGACCGCGCCGCTCTTCTCGAGCGCTTCCATGGTCTTCTGGTCCTCGGTGGCCCTGACCCCGTGGCCGATCCGGTCGGGCTCCAGGTGCTCGAGGACCTCGCGGACCGAAGCGTGGCCCTCGTCCTCCCCCGCGTGCACCGTGAGGCCCAGCCCCTCCTTCCTCGCCCGTCTGTAGATGTCCGAGTAGCTGGCGTACCTGAACCCCTTCTTCGCCGGCCCGGCCATGTCAATGCCGACGACTCCTCTCCCCGAGAAGTGTATCGCCTTCTCCAGGAGGATCTCGTTCAGCCTGACGTCGAAGGTCCTGTCGAGGCACACTATCAGGCCGGTCTTCACCGGGTACTCCAGGGACGCCCTGTCGATGCCTCTCACCGCGGCCATCATTATCTGGTCAAGGTCCTGCTCCCCTCCCCTGTTCCTCTTCATCGGGTTGAACCTGAGCTCCATCAGCGTGATGTTGTTCTTCCTGTACCCTCCCGCGATGGTCTGGTAGACCGACCTCTCGATGGCCAGGGGGCTGGACTGGATCAGCTCGGTCCAGTGGAAGAGCGCGAGGTACCCCTCGAAGGACTTCTTCTTCCCCGAGTCCACTGTCACTAGGTCCACGAACTTCCAGTAGTCCTTGGTGGGGAGCCTTATCCCCTGGGCGTGGGCTATCTCCCACATCACCGCCGGGTCCACCGACCCCCCGAGGTGCACGTGAAGCTCTGCGAGCTTGGTCGAACGACTTATCCCGACCATGGCGATCACTGCGGCTCTATCGTCGCCGGGGGCTTGGAGGAGATGGCGTAAGCCACAGCCACAGCACCCTGAACTTCGTTGGTGATCCGGTTCGAGACCCTCTCCAGGACCCTGGAGTCGATCCTGCTCCAGTCCGCGGTCATGGCGTCCACCGACTCCACCACCTTGACCGTCACGATGTGTCCGAGCCTCCGCTCGTCTCCCAGCACCCCCGTCACCATGTCGTCCCCAACGAAGGCAAAGGCCTGCCATACACCCGCGTAGAGCCCTTCCTCCTTCAGGACCTGCTCGACGATTTCGCTGGACTCCCTGCATATCCTGAGCTTCTCCTCCGTGACCTCGCCTACGACCCTGACCGCCAGCCCCGGCCCTGGGAAGGGGTGCCTCTCCACCGCCGCGGGCGGGAGGCCCAGCAGCCTTCCGAGCTCCCTGACCTCGTCCTTGTACAGCTCCCGCAGCGGCTCGACCACCTTCATCGAAAGGCCGGCAGGGAGCCCGCCGACGTTGTGATGGGTCTTGATGACCGATGCAGGCCCCCCGGACCTGCCGCTCTCGATCACGTCGGGGTAGAGGGTCCCCTGGGCGAGATGCGCGAACGGCCCGTTCTCGCCAGCGAACTGCTCGAACTCCTCGGCGAAGGTCCTCCCCACGATCCTCCTCTTCTCCTCCGGGTCTGACACCCCGGCCAGGGCTCCCAGGAACCGCTCCGAGGCGTCGACGAACGCGACCCTGACGCCGAGGTCCTTCCCCAGGAGCTCCCTGACGAGAGCCGACTCGCCCTTCCTGAGCAGCCCGGTGTCGATGAATACGCACTGCAGCCTGTCCCCGACGGCCCGGTTGAGGAGGACCGCGGTCACCGAAGAGTCGACCCCGCCCGAGACGGCGCAAAGGACCCTGCCTTCGAGCTTCGAGAGTGACTCGACCGAGGTCTTGAGGAAGCTCTCCATGCTCCAGGTCTTCCTGGCGCCGCACACCCCGAGGACGAAGTTGGAGAGGACCTCCTGGCCGTGCTCGGTGTGAGACACTTCGGGGTGGAACTGCACCCCGTACTGGCGCGCCCCGGACAGCCTGACCGCGGCGTAGGGGGACCCGTCGCTCGCCGCGAGCACCTCCATGCTGGCGGGGATCCTGGTCGCCGAGTCAGAGTGGCTCATCCAGCAGACGAGCCGGTCCCCCCCGAGCCCGTCGAAGAGCCCGCCCCCCTCGACGACCCTCACGCTGGACCTGCCGTACTCCCTCTTCTCCGCCCTCCCCACCTCCCCGCCGTGAGCCTTCACCATCAGCTGGTAGCCGTAACAGATGCCGAGGACCGGGACCTTCCCGCCGAAGAGCCCAGGGTCCGCCCTGGGCGCGCCCTCGGCATAGACGCTCGCCGGCCCTCCGGAAAGCACCACCCCTGACACCCTCATCTCCTCCAGCTCGCTCAGCTTGGTGTCGTGGGGGAGGAGCGCTGAGTACACCCCGAGGGCGCGGACCCTCCTGCAGATCAGGTGGGCGTACTGCCCGCCGAAGTCGAGGACTGCGACCCCGCCCGCCAGGTCGGGCGCCGTCACTTCTTCACCTCGAGGGAGTGGGCCCCGAGCTCCGCGGCCCCGGCCGGGCTCACCAGGCCGAAGGAGGCCCTGGCCCACATGTCCGGGACGCTGGCGGCCCCAGCGTAGCCGAAGGCGGCGCGCAGCCCGTTCTGCATCGTGGCCACGACCCCCTCGGCCTTCCCGGCGTAGGGGACGAGCGCCTCGACCCCCTCGTCCAGCCCCTTGGCCGGGACGCTGTACCTGTCGATCGCGAACCTTACCTTCCTGGCTGCGGCGCTCGCCATCCCCCTGTGCGTCTTGTATCTGACCCCGCCCTTCAGGACCACCGCGCTCGGGGCCTCCTCGGTCCCTGCGAGCATGGAGCCGAGCATCGCTGTGGACGCGCCTGCGGCGAAGGCCAGGGCCGCGTCCCCCGGCCCGCGTATGCCCCCGTCGGCGATCACAGGCAGATCTGACCCCCTCTCTCTGAGCGCGCCGGCCACCTCGGCGACCGCGTACAGGGTGGGGGCCCCGACCCTGGTGACCTCGGCCGTGATGCAGATCGACCCCGACCCTATCCCGGCCCTGAAACCTTCGACCCTGGGGAGCTCGTCGAGGATGTCCAAGGCGGCCCTCCCTGTGCCGACGTTCCCGGCGACGAAGTCAGCGCTCAGCTCCGGAAGCACCTTCTTCGCCGCGCCAATGACCTTCGAGGTGTGGAAGTGGGCCACGTCCGCGACCAAGAAGTCAGCCACCCTGTCCAGCCTGACGCACCGCTCCCTGTCAAGGGGAGATACCGAGGCGCCAACCAGGGGCCTCCCCTTCCCGTCGACGCTCGCCGCGTGGACCTTCGCCGCCTTGACCTTCTTCACCTGCTCGACCTGCATGTCCACCGGCATGTTGCGGTGGACTGCCCCTGCCCCGCCGAGCTTCGCCATCTCGAGCGCCAGCCTCCACTCGGTCACGGTGTCCATGGGCGAAGAGACCAGGGGGACCTTCACCCTGATGTTCTTGGTCAGTTTCGACGAGAGCGCTATCTCCCCGGGTTCGACCTCGCTCCGGCCTGGGAGGAGTATGAAATCCCTGAAGGTGAAGACGTTCCGGGCCGAGTCCAGCTTGGAGAGAAAACTGTTTGGCAAGGTCGAAGCCTTGCCGACGTTGGGACTCTGGTTGAGTATATCAACGCTCCCCCGTGTCACCTATTGTTGACCCCTCGGGGGGCTTCACTTTCGCGCACGCGTCCTCCGGCGAACCCCGTCCGTGACCGGGGCTTAATACCGCGTGAGCCGCGGGCTCGCCCATGACAGATTTCGTGCTGATACCCGGAGCCTGGCTCGGCGCCTGGGCTTGGAAGGAGGTCGCCTCGCTGCTCGAGCGGAAAGGGCACTCCGCCTACCCCGTGACCCTCACCGGGATGGGGGAGAGGGTCCATCTCGCGGGGCCGGACGTGGGGATGGAGACTGCGGTCCAGGACGCGCTGAACGTCGTGAAGTACAACGAACTCGGCGACTTCGTGCTGGTCGGCCACAGCTTCGCCGGGAAGGTGGCGGCGGTCCTGGCCGACCGGGCGCACGAGAGGGTGAAGAAGGTGATCTACCTGGACGCGTTCCGTCCCGACAGGGTGTCGGAGCCGCAGGGGGGGTTCGACCCGACCCGGGAGTTCGGGGCCCAGCCGCAGGGCGCCCTGGGGGTGCCGCTGACCGAGGAGATCGTCGACCGCATAGGCCCTGACGTCAAGGGAAGGGCGAGGACGCGGATGATGTCTCTTGCCACCCCATGGCCCATCAAGATGGCCAAGGACCCCGTCACGCTCTCCAGGGACTACGGCTGGGACAAGGAAGCGTACGTGTTCTGCACCCGGTCGGGAGACCCGGTAGACGAGATCATCGCCGGGAAGTGGGGCGCCCTCAACGGCCCGCACAGGACCATCGAGGCTGGCCACTGGCCGATGATCACAAAGCCGGAAGACACCGCGAAAGCCCTGCTGGCGCTGGCGAAGTAGCGCCCAGCCACGGTCGGTCCGGGGAGTGGACCGGGGCTCCACAACCGTTAATACCCCAAAAGCTCCGTTTAGGACCCGGAGTTGCCTCAGGACCCCGGGTCGATATTCGGCGGGCTACTCAACGTCTGCGTAAGCGACGAGCATATCAAGGAACGGAGACTCGCGACGGAAGGGGTGCTCTGCGTGGTCCTGGGACTCGCAAGCAGCCTCGTCACCACCTACGTCCTCTCTGCGGCCGGACTTCTACTTTAAACAATTCAACCTCTCCGTAAAGGAATACTGTCTACCCCCAATTTACCGACTTTGGACATGATATCAAGCATCGAAACAGCATGGGAAGAAAACTCGTACTGTTCGGATTCTGGCTCCTGGGTTACGCCCTGGGATTCTTCGCCTGGCTCGTCAGGGCCCCGGTGATCTCTTTCATAGAGAACTTCGGGCTCAGCGCTGACGCAGCGGGCGCGCTCATAACTGGCTTCGCCGGGTCTCTGGTGATGCTGGTGGGCGTGATCATGTGGAGCTACCTGTCAGGTTCGAGCTAGAACGGATAGGCACCAGAGCGTAGAGCAGGAAGCTCGACCCGGCTCGCGCTCCCGATTTTCTCCCTCACCGACTTCGCCAGCCCTTCCATCCCGCTCCAGGAGTTCGTTCGCTCAGCGGCCCACGGCGGGCACGCAGGCGCCGGGAACCTGGTCCGGTCCCAACGAAAGTGCTGAACCCCATGGTGTGCCCGTCGGCATGGCAAGGCGGTCTCCCTTCACCTTGGGGAGAAAGCGACCACGGGGATGGTCCGGTCGGTCTTCTTCTGGTAGTCGGCGAACTGCGGGTAGAGCGACGCCTGGCGCCCGTAGAGCCTGTCTCTCTCCTCCCCCTTGACCTCCTCAGCCAGGACCGGGACCTTGTCGTCTCCCACCTCGATCTCGACGTCAGGGTGGGCCATGAGGTTGTAGTACCAGCCCGGGTTGTGGGGGGCTCCTCCCTTCGAGGCGAAGACGAGGTAGCGGGCGCCGTCCTTCAGGTACATCACGGGGTTGACCCGGGCGATGCCGGTCCTGGCGCCCACGTGGTGAATCAGCAGGATCGGGGCCCCTTTGAATGGCCCTCCGACCTTGCCGTGGTTCTTTCGGAACTCTTCGATGACGCCGTCGTTCCAGCTCATTGGCAAGAAACCCCCTCGCTGGCGTAAAAATCCTTCGCGAGCCTAAAGGGGGCCCGCGTCAGCGGACCGGTTCGTAGTGCAGCGCGAGCACGCCGTTCCCGAAGGTCTTGGCGGCGACGAGCTTGAGCTGGTGCCTCTTGTCGGGGTCGTCGAACGCAGGCTTGCCCGCGCCGAGTATGATGGGACGGACACGGAGGCGGTACTCGTCGATGAGTCCGCCCCGGACCAGGGCCGACACCAGGGTCCCGCTCCCGATGACAACCATGTCCTTCCCCGGCTCCTGCTTCAGCCTCGAGACCGCTTCGACCGGGTCCTCTCGGATCACTTTCGCAGGGCCCCAGGGGGTCTCTTTGAGCGTGCGCGAGAAGACGAGCTTCGTCTTTCCGTTCAGCTGCCCGATGATTTCAGAGTCGAAGCCCCCGGGCTTCGGCACGGCCTTCGGCCAGAACTCGCTGAACTCCTGGTATGTCACCCTGCCGTAGAGCATCGCATCGACCCTGCGAAGGATTTCCTTGGACCAGTCGATTTCGTCGCGGTCGAACGCGAACCAGTCGATCTCGTTCTTGAGGCTCGTGTAATACCCGTCCAGTGAGATTATGGTGTCGAGGATTACCTTGCGCACGGTCCCAGTTGGGCCTTCGGGGTCTTAAGCACAGTTACCAGTTGGGAGTCTCCGGGGGGCCGGACAAGTTCCAGAGATTCGTCCGCGGCCTTACAAGGGCCGAATTATCCTCGCTAAACTTAAATACGCTCTGACAGGGTCGTTTCATTGTAAGGAACGATTTAGCATGGCGAATAAGCCGCACCTGAACCTGATTGTCACCGGCCACGTGGACAACGGAAAGTCCACGACCATGGGACACTTCCTGTTCGACCTAGGCGTCGTCGACCAGAGGATGATCGAGGAGTTCGCGAAGGAGTCCGAGAAGACCGGCGCGGGCGACTCTTTCAAGTACGCTTGGGTCCTGGACCAGCTGAAGGACGAGAGGGAGAGGGGTGTGACCATCGACCTTGCGTTCCAGAGGTTCGAGACTCCGAAGTACTTCTACACGCTCATCGACGCCCCCGGCCACAAGGACTTCATCAAGAACATGATCACCGGAGCGTCCGAGGCGGACGCAGCGGTGCTCGTAGTCTCCTCCAAGAAGGGCGAAGGGGACGCGGCCCTCGCAGCCGGCGGACAGGCGAGGGAGCACGCCTTCCTGCTGAGGACCCTGGGCGTGACCCAGCTCGTGGTCTGCGTCAACAAGATGGACGACCAGACCGTGAAGTACTCTGAGCAGCGCTACAACGAGGCCAAGCAGGACATCGAGACCCTGCTGAAGACCGTAGGCTACAACGTGTCGAAGATACGCTTCATCCCGGTGTCCGGATGGACCGGCGAGAACCTGATCAAGGCTTCGACCAACATGCCCTGGTACAAGGGGCCCACCCTTCTCCAGGCCCTCGACGAGTTCGTAGAGCCGCCAAAGCCCATCGACAAGCCGCTGAGGCTCCCGGTGCAGGATGTCTACACCATCACAGGCGTCGGCACTGTCCCGGTCGGCAGGGTTGAGACGGGCAAGATCAGGGTCGGCGACGCCGTGTCAATCATGCCAGAGGGGCTGACCGCTGAAGTAAAGTCGATCGAGACCCACCATACCCAGATGCAGGAGGCGCTGGCGGGAGACAACATCGGGTTCAACCTGAGAGGGGTCGCCAAGGGCGACTTCCGCAGGGGCTCGGTCCTGGGTCCATCCAACAACCCGCCCACGATCGCGAAGGAGTTCAAGGCGCAGATCATTGTGGTCTTCCACCCGACTGCGATCGCAGCTGGGTACACCCCGGTGCTCCACGCGCACACCGCCCAGGTGGCTGCGACCATCTCCGAACTGGTGGCCAAGATCGACCCGAGGACGGGTCAGCCCACCGAGGAGAAGCCAAAGACCCTCAAGACGGGAGACTCGGCGATCGTGAAGATCACGCCCCTGAGGCCCATCGTGCTCGAGACCTTCAAGGAGTACTCTGAGCTGGGCAGGTTCGCGCTTAGGGATTCTGGGTCAACGGTAGCCGCTGGTATCGTCCAGGAAGTCACCCAGAAGGGCTCCGTCGAGAAAGTCGCCGCAAAGGCATAAGCCCGAAGACCCTCCTTATCTCTACGGCTCAGCGGAGCTGCCGCACCGCTCCCCTGCGACCGGGGTCGACCAACCTGGCGTTGGGCTCAGCCTTTAATGCAGACGGCCCGGGGAAGCCTCCATCCGGGGACAATCTCATGGACATGATCGAGACCGCGGGCCTCACAAGGAAGTTCGGGGACCTCACGGCGGTTGACGGCGTATCATTCAGCGTGGCCGAGGGCGAAGTCTTCGGTTTCCTCGGTCCCAACGGGGCGGGGAAGACCACGACCGTCCGGATGCTCTGCTGCCTCCTCTCAAAGACGTCGGGGGAGGCCCACGTAGGCGGCTACGACGTGGCCAAGGACCACGACTCCATAGAGATACGCCAGATGATCGGGGTCGTCCCTGACAACGTCGGGCTCTACGAGCCGCTCAGCGCCTACAAGAACCTCGACATCTACGGGCGGCTCTACGGGATGACGGACGCGCAGAGGCGGCAGAACATCGAGCGGTACCTCAGCATGCTGGGGCTCTGGGAGAAGCGAGACGTGGCTGCGGGGACGTTCTCGAAGGGGATGAAGCAGAAGCTCGCCATAGCGCGCGCCCTCATCCACGACCCCAAGGTCCTCTTCATGGACGAGCCGACAGCGAACCTCGACCCAGAGTCTTCAAAGACCGTCAGGGACTTCATCCTCGACCTCAAGCGGGAGAAGAGGACGATCTTCCTGAACACGCACAACCTCGACGAGGCCCAGCGGGTCTGCGACAGGATAGCCATCCTGAACACCAAGCTCATGGCGACCGGGACCCCCGACGAGCTGGAGAGTCTGGTCGGCGGGAAGAAGGTGGTGGTCGAGCTTGCCCAGGCGAGCGACGCCGTAGTCGCGGCGTTGAAGAAGAAGTTCGCCGGGATGGCGGTCGCCCCCGATGGAGTGAAGCTCTCCATCGCCTCTTCCGACCCTGACGGCCAGATCCCCGACATAGTCGAGGCGGTGGTCCGCGCCGGGGGACGGGTCCACTACGCCGGGGTGGAAGGGTCTTCGCTGGAAGCCACCTACCTTCAGCTTGTGAGGAGGGAAGGCTGAACGAGGTTCTCGCAGGCCTGGATTGTTGCCACGAAGGACTTCGCCACCTTCACGAAGAAGAGGAACATCATCTACACGGTCCTGATCGTCCCGCTCGTCGTCTCGATCGGCCTGCCCGGGGTCGTCTGGTACATCCAACACAGGCCCAACGGCGCTGACGTCGGGGCCGCTGAGCTGACGGTCCTCCTCCCTGCTTTCGTCTTCTTCTATCTCATAATAGCGGGGCTGATACCTACGACCATCGCTTCGTACAGCCTGGTCGGAGAGAAGATCGAGAAGAGCATGGAGCCGCTCCTGGCGACCCCCACCACCGACGGCGAGATCCTGTTCGGGAAGGGCTTGGCCGCCTTCGTCCCGCCCATGGGCGCCATCCTCGCCTCGTCTGTCCTGTTCATGGGGCTCATGGACACGTTCACCCGCGGCGCACTCGGCTACTACTACTTCCCCAACTGGGACGCCGCGACCCTGCTCTTCCTGGCGGTCCCCCTGGCCGTCGTGATGAGCGTGGAGTGGAACGTGTTCGTCTCCTCGAGGGTCAGCGACGTGAGGATCGCGCAGCAGCTCGGAGCGGTCATGATACTCCCGCTGGCCGGCCTGTACGTCGGCGGGGAGGTCGGGCTGGTCCCGCTGGGGGACCTCAGCACCACGCTCTACATCGCAGGGGCGCTGGCGATAGTCGACCTGCTCCTTCTGTCAGTCGTGAGGGAGACGTTCCAGAGGGACCTTATACTCACCAAGTGGAAGTAGGGGGTGAACGCATGAACTGGAGAACGAAGGAGAGGTTCCTGGCGATGGGATCGATACTTTCGCTCCTCGGGCTCGGGTTGATGGCCGTCCGAGGGGTGGGGATAGGCTACGGGGTGATCCTAGGCGTGGGGCTGGTCCTGCTGGTCCTCGGGGTTTTCTGGAAGAAGCCTGCGCCGGCGTCATCTGCCTGAGCCGGCAGAGAGCCCTCCCTCGGCCAGCTCGAGGAGGCAGTCAGGGCAGACCGGCTTCCTGAAGACCACCCCGACCTTCTTCGACGGCGTGCACTTTTCGCACAGCACCATCCTACACTTCGGGCACTGCCAGAGCCGGGGCCTGAAGATGCCCCCCGCCTCCTTCCCGCACCTTGAACAGAAGCCGCGCAACCCGGGTCGTCGACGGGCCGACGCCCTATAACGACCAACCTGGGGAGCCGGCGCCTCGGGTGCGACTGGCTGCGAAGCAGCGGCCGGGGGGAGGGGCGCCCGGGAACCGTTTTCTAGCCGAGGGTCCGCGTCCCCCCCGTTGGCGTTCCTCCGGGTGGTCGAGGTCCTCCCTCCGCTCTTCCGCGTGTCGGCGGGGGACCTGCGGGGTGCGAAGGCCGCCGTCGGGCGGCTCACTTCCGACGTCCGGAAGTTCCGCAGGTACGCCGACATATTCCTCGTGGCGAACGTGAAGGACCCGAACGTCCTCAAGCTCGACACAGTCCACCTCGCGTCGACCCTGCACGAAGCGCTGGGGGTCGACTCCGCGCCAGTCATAGTGGTGAGGGACCAGAACAGGCCCCAGTTCCTCGCGAGCGTCCTGACCGCGCTTGTGGGGGGCGCGGGCCCGCTCATGGTGGCCTGGGGGGACGACTATCCGGGCGGCACAGCGTCCAACGTCAGGGACTTCGAGTCCCTCGCCGGCGCCGTCGCCGAGGCCTCCAGGCTGCGCAGGGTGGCGCGGCCGGATGCGATGGTCCTCGCCCCAGTCAACGTCGAGCGCCTTTCGGAGCCGAGAGAGCTCGCCCTCGCCGAGAAGAGGCTCGCCGCGGGCGCAGACCTCCTCCTGGCCCAGCCTCCGACGACCGACGCCGGAGCGACCTTCGAACGGCACCTGGCCCTTTTGGACGATGCCGGCCTGAGGGGGAAGGTGCTCCTGAGCGTCTTCCCGTTCATGGGCCGGAGCGACGTGTCGCGCTACGAGCGGATGTTCGGGTGGAGGCTCCCCGCCAGCCTCCATGCCGCCGCGAAAGGGGGCCGCGCTCCGCTGCTGGAGGCAGAGCGGGCGGTCGTCCGCCGCATGCGGAGGGAGCACCTCCCCGGCGTCTACCTCTCGACCAGGGGAGACGTCTCCCTCGCCAGGGACGTCCTGTCGTAGCCGCCTCCCGAGGGGGTCGATGCGCTTCGCCGGTCCAGTCAATTCCATAATCGTTATATTGGCGCCCAGGGAGCGCAGGCCGTTTCATGGCCAACGACAGAGCCATCGGCGGCGCCATATTCGGTGGAAGCATCGTCGGGATCATCGTCTACGCATTGCTCCTCTGGTACTGGGGCCCGCTCATAGTGGAGATCACCGCCTTCGTCGGCGTGTTCGTCCTTCTGGCGATCCTCGCCTGGATCGGATACACCATGGCCACCACTCCGCCGCCGGAGCCCATCACCGACATCCCGGAAATGAGTCCGGAGAAGCCGGCGTCAGAAGGCTCTGAGAAGAAGAGCTAGACCCCGCGTCCGACGCCCGGTCTTTACCTGATCCACTTCAGCAGAGAGCCAGAAAGTTCCCTGAACTTCGAGTCCAGCGCGTACACCACCCCGAAGTAGACCACGGCCCCGACCAGGACAAGCAGCAGCAAGCGCAGGCCGTAGAAGAGGGTGCCTAGGCCCTGCACCGCGACCACGGGGGCGGCCAGGTACAGCACCCCCGACATGACCCCAGCCCCGACCAGGTAGTACACTACGCTGATGCCCGGGGTCAGCCGCGCCACCTTCTTCGCCCGCCTGACCTTGACCAGCATGAAGACGAAAGTCGCCGCCAGCTGGACCGCTGCCCAGGTGGCGACGTCCCCCTGGCTCCCATACCCCGAGGCCGCGGCGTAGGTGAGCGCGACGGCCAGCGTCGCCAGGTAGACCACCCCGTAGGTGATGTTCACGGCCGGCACGAAGAGCAGGTTGCTGCGCACCAGCTTCCTGAAGGTGGGCGTCTCGCCGGCGTCGACCTTTTCGGTCCCCATCAGCGTCTGGTCCAGCAGCTGGGAGACGTTGTAGAAGACGAACATCACCGCGAGGATCACGAGCCCGAGGGCCCCCGGGGTGTACAGCGGGCCGAAGAGCAGGAGGATGGGCTGGGCGAGGACTGCGCACCCTGCGGCCATGGGGATCGCGAAGAGCATCGAGAACTCCAGGCCGACCGCGGGGAGCCGCGGGTCTCCGCCCCTGAGCAGGAGCGGATAGAGGGCGAACACCAGGCTCGAGGCGTAGGTCACGATGCTCGCGACGAAGAACGCGACCTGGTAGGTGCCGACCACCGACGTCCCGTGCAGGATGGCGACGATGTACGTGTCGGCTACCGCCAGAGAGGTGGGGAGGTAGCTCACCGCCGGGAGCCAGGACAGCCTGAACCAGCGCTTCGCCTCCACGGGGTCGAACTTCTCGGAGGCCGTGTTCCTCACCAGGTAGGTGCTTATGACCGACTGGAAGAAGTAGGCCGTGAGGAGGCCGACGATCACGCCTTCGATGCCGAGCCGGAACACATAGAGGGCGATGTAAGCGACCGAGATCTTAGCGACCTCGGAGATCACCAGCGAGTAGCCGTACACCGCCGGCCTGTACCCGTTCACTATCCCGTTGGCCGTGGCGGACCAGTAGCTGAGCGGGACGAGCAGGGCGCCGAGGAGGAACGGGGTGAACGACGCGGCTATCCTGGAGTAGGTCACGAAGGTGAATGCGAAGTATATCGCGAGGCCGGCGCCGCTCAGCAGGGCCCCGCTCGCCAGCGCGGTCCTCCCCACCATCCTCCCCCTCGCCACGTCTCTGGTCGCCCAGTAGGCGACGGTGCCGATGGGGTAGGAGGCGAAGGTGAGCACCGTTATGATGACCTCCCACACCCCGAACCCTGAAGGGTTCAGCCACCTGGCGGCCATCAGGGTGAAGAGGAGGCCGGTGAGTGCGCTGACCAGGCGCCCGCCGAAGACGACCAGTCCCGTGGACCTCAGACCGAAGCTAGACAAGCCTGGACTTGATCCCTTCGACGCTCATGACGTTCCTCCTGTCCTGTCCTCCGGCGTATTTTAGCTCGCGCGGAAGCCTTTACCTACCGTCGGTCTGCGGTGACGAACGTTGGGCCCGAAGATACTCCACGTCTGGAACACCGCCGGGGTCGCCAGCGTGATTGCAAAGTTCGTCGACAGGGGGTACGGCACCCAGAGCACGGTCATAACCCGCGCCGTGGCTGACCGGGTCGGGCTCACCACCTACGGGACCGCCTACCCCGACGGCCCCGCCAGGTTCTTCGTCCGGGCCGTCAGCATGGCCAGGGGGGCCGACCTGGTCCACGTCCACTCCCTCGACAGGGTCGTCCCCTGGATCAAGCGCCTGTACGGCAAGCCGGTGGTGATGCACTATCACGGGACGGACGTCGAGGGGAGGTGGGAAGAAAAGAGGCCGAGGTGGTCGCGGGCGGACTACGTCGCCGTCTCGACCCCCAACCTGCTCGAGGGCGCCCCCCCTGGGGCGGTCCAGGTCCCCAACCCCGTCGACACGGACGTCTTCAGGGCCGGGCCGGGGGCCAGAGAGCCCAGCTCCGCGGTGTCCTTCCACTACGGCATGGACGGGGACGCCGAGGCAGCGGCGAAGAAGCTGGGGCTCTCGCTGGCCTGGCTCGACCGCTGGAGCGTGAAGCACGAGGACATGCCGGGGGTGCTCTCGAAGTACTCATACTACATCGACATGCGCAAGCCGCCTGGGCGCGTCCCTGCCCGCTCGGTGGGGAAAGCGGCCCTCGAGGCGCTTGCCTGCGGCTGCTCGGTCGTCGACTGGACCGGCGCCGTCGTCCGGGGCCTCCCTCCCGAGAACGAGCCCGCAGGCGTCGCTGCGAGATGGAACGAAGTCTACTCCGACCTTCTTAGGAAGGGGCGGCGAGCCGGCGATACAGCTCGGTGAGCCTCGCCTCCATGACCTCCCAGCTGAAGGAGGATACGAAGGCGCCATAGGACGCGGAAGAGAGCCTGTCGTAGAGCGCCCTGTCATCCGCAAGGCGGCGGATGGCGTCCCTAACGGCTGACACGCTCTTCCAGTCGACCGAGATTCCGCACCCGTACCGCTCCACGATCTCCGCCTGATAGCTCCCCGAAGGCACCAGCGACGGTATCGAGAGCGACATAGCCGTGAGGAGCTTCCCCGGCGTGGCGATCTTGGCGTTCCTGGTCTTCGGCTCGTACAGCGAGGGGATGAGGTCGGCCCGGCGTATCTCAGGCTCGAGGTCCCGCATCTTGAGCCACCCGAGGAACTTCACCGCGGGGTCGTTCGCAGCCCTCTCCCTGACCATGCCTTCCAGCTCCCCCCTCCCGGCGAGCTTGAGGGTCACCCCGCCCAGCCCGTCCATCGCCTCGAGGAGGAGCTTGACGCCGCGCTCTTCGCCGAGGTTCCCGTAGTAGAGGACCGCCAGCCCGTCCTCCCTCCGACGGGAGCGCCTCCCTTCCCCGATCGGGGGCGCGTTCATGATCACCGCCAGCCTCCCCTCTTCGAACCCCATGCCCTTCAGATGGGTCACGAACCGGTCGTTGACCACGAGCACCGCATCCGCCGCCGCCCTGGCGGTGCTCAGCGCGACGGCCTGGGTGAGCCTCGTCAGGGGGAAGAACCGGAGGAACGCCTCCGGGAGGTCGTGCATGTCATAGACGAGCCTCGTCCTGCCGAGACCCGCCGCCTTCGCCGCATACCCGGCGGGCAGGGTATCCACGTCGTGGCAGTGTATCACGTCGGCTCCTGAAAACACGAGGTGGGCCAGGCACCACAGGTAGAACAGCAGGAGCTTGGGCACTGTCAGGAAGGGGGTGCCGTGGCCCGCCCCCACCCTCATCCTCTTGATCACGACCCCGTCGTCGAACACCGAGTCCGACCTGGTCTCGAGCTCACGGTCCCAGGCGAGTATCGTCACCTTCCAGCCCCCCCTGGCGAGCGAGTGGGCCTCCTTGAGCGGCCTCTGGTCGAAGGTGGCGGGGTTGGAGAGCAGCATGAACACCCGGTCCCCCCTACGGAGGCCGCGGGCGCTCAACTTGGGGTCTTTCCGGCGGACGCCAGGAACTTTGAAATCGCCTTTACGACGTTCGCAGACGCGTTCCCGTTCCCAAAGATCCTCTTGGTGGCCCTGAACGCGGCCGGCCTCACCTTCCTGATCTTCCTGTACCCCTGGCCGATCCGACTCCCCTCGGTCCCCACCAGGAAGGCGGCCCCTGCCTTCACGATCTCGCCCCACTCCGTCTCGTCCCGGGTCAGGAGGACCGGCCTGCGGAGCCAGTACGCCTCCTTCTGCAGCCCCCCGGAGTCGGTTATCACGAACTCGGACCTCCCCGCCAGCGACAGGGTCTCGACGTAGGGGAGGGGTTCCAGGAGCGTGAAGTTCGGGCCGGCGGACACCCCGAACGACTTCAGTCGCTCTCTGGTCCTGGGGTGGACGCTGAATGCGACGGGGACCCCCAGGGCCCCGACCCCCTCGATGACCGACCTCAAAGTCGCCCGGTCGTCCACGGTCTCGGCCCTGTGCAGCGTCATGAACGCGTACTCTCCTTCGCGCAGGCCGTACTTCGACGCGGCGTCCATCATCTCGAGCGAAGGGACGAACTTCAGCAGCGAGTCGTACATGGTGTCCCCGACGTTGGTGACCGACCTCGCGAGCACCTTCTCCTCCCTCACGTTCCTGACGCACCCCGGGGTCGGGCAGAGGAGCGCCTGCGACATGTGGTCGAGCACCCGCCTGTTCACCTCCTCCGCCATGCGGAAGTCGTTGGACCTGCACCCTGACTCCAGGTGCGCGAGGGGGACCCCGGCCTTCGAGCAGGCGATGCCCCCTGCGAGGGCGGAGTTCGTGTCCCCGGGGACCAGGGCCAGGTCCGGCTTCCCTTCGGCGAACAGCGACCCGAGGCCGCGGACGATCCCCGCGACCTGCTCGTTGGGCGTCCCGCCCCCCACGTTGAGGTCCGACGACGGGTCCGGGAGGTCGAGCTCCTTGAAGAACTCCCTGTTCATCTCGTAGTCGTAGTGCTGGCCGGTGTTGACGATGTCGCAGTCGAACCCCGCGGCGACGAAGGCGTGGTATACCGGGGCGCTTTTGATGATCTGGGGCCTGGTCCCCAGGACTATCGTGACCTTCATCCGGGAGCCACCCCCGCCCGGGCTGGGCCGCAGAGCGCCAGCACCTTCCTGTGGAACTCGGCGTTAGCCGAGGCGACGAAGCTGAACCTGTGCTCCAGGTCCAGCCTGACGTCAAGCTCCCTGCCTTCGCCGTCGGTGACCTCGGCCCCCGCCTCGCGCGCTATCAGGTTCGCCGCGGCGAAGTCCGTCACGCGCATCCTCCCCCTGAGGTCGACGAAGGCGTCCGTCTTCCCTTCCGCCATGTAGCAGAGCTCGAGCGCGTTGGCGCCGAGGTGCACCTGCCGCTTCACGCCATGGACGAGGGGCTCGAGCGCAGACACCATCCCGGGAGGGCTCCTGCTGAAGTCGACGCCGACGACCGCCTCCGAGGGGTCGACCTTCGCGCTCGTCCGGATCCGCCTCCCGTTTTTGGTGGCTCCCTTCCCCCTTCTCGCAGCGTAGACGTCTCCGGTGAAAAGGTCCCTCACCACCCCCGCCACCGTGTCGTCGATGGAGCCCCCGTCCACGATGGCCACCGACGTACAGTAGAAGGGGATCCCCCGCTCGAAGTTCGACGAGCCGTCTATCGGGTCCACCACCGCGAGCACCCCGCCGTCCTCCCGCCCCACTCCCCCTGCCTCTTCGCTCAGGACGCCCACCCCGCCGACCTTGGTCAGGGCCCTCACGAGGATGTCCTCGGCGAGCTTGTCTGCCACTATCGTCCGATCCCCGGCCGCCCCGGTCCCCACCGTCCTCCCGCGCCCGGGCCGCTCAGCCAGGGGGGCGACCTTCTTCCACACCAGCTCGGTCGCCGAGAGAAGGAGCCGCTCCCACTCAGCGGGGCTCACGCCATGATCACTTTGCGTCTCGCCAGGACTTCGAGTATGCTCGAAAGCGTGACGTCGACGTCGTGGTCTGACTCCACCGCTTCGACGCTCCCCTCGTTGAGGTCCTGGTGGATCTCCTCGAGGGCAGAGTAGTACCGGGTCCTGAAGTATTCCGCGGTGTTCCTTTCTCTCTCGTCCTTGATGAGCTGCCTGCTGCTTATCGTCTCAGTCCCGGCCTTCAGCAGGATGTACAGGTCCGGCCTCAGGGCAGGCTCCTCCAGCACCCTCCTGACCATGGTCACCATGAAAGGGTAGGCGTCGCTCTTCTTCAGCTCGTACCTGATCTTCGCGTAGGCGAGGTCGGAGAGGAGGTACCCCTCCGAGACTATGTTCCGGGTGCGGCGCAGCTTGGACACGACCGAGCTGTAGGTCATGGTGGCACCGAGGAGGCTGAAGTCTGCGGCCGTGTCAGCCCTGTCTGCCACCGGGACCTCCATCGGGACGGCGTGGGCAGACTCCTGAAGCCTCATCCATCCCCTCCTCTCCAGTCCCTGGGCCAGGGAAGTCTTCCCTGTCCCGGAGAACCCTTCGAGGACGATGAACGTCATATGCGCCATGCGCTTTCCGAGATGCGAATATAACCTGTCTTGCGCTACGGAATCGAAACGAAGACCGCGTAGTTGAAGACGATCAGATATGCGACATAGGCCGCGAACCCGATCCCGAGATACGCCACCGTCGGCACGCCGTACTTCACTTCCACCGCGGCGTCAGGGTTTCCCGACGCTTCCACTTCCTCCCTCGCGACGTTCACGTCGCTGCTCACTTCGGTCCTCGTCCCCCCAGAGATCACAGCCTTGGGGATCCAGCGCTGCTCCTTCAGGAACTGGGCCATGGGTATCGTCTTCGTCCCTCGGGCGTTCCCGACCCCGAATTCGTACCCTATGTGCCCCAGGGCGACCACGGCCGCCGCGAGCAGCGGGAGCAGGGGCGAAAGCATGTACGGGTCGGCGGCCACCAGGGCGATGGCGATCCCGTCAGCCTGGCCTACGTATCCGAAGAAGGTGAACCCCAGGGCTACCCCGCCTATCATGACCAGCTTGACGAAGTAGAACCAGAAGTCGGGGACGGCGCCGACGTAGAACGAATAGAGGACGTATGCGAACCCTGCGACGGCCGGGAGCCACACAAGGTCGCTGACTGCGCGGTCTCTCACGTCCTGGTACGCCGCCGCGGCGAAGGATACAGCTATGAGAATCTGGGCGTACAACCGGGACACCTCACCGCCGATTCGGATATAAGGAGCAGACGGACCTGTCCGGCCCGGTCAGCGTTCGTCCACCTTCAGCTTCTGGCCGGCGAAGAGCTTCTCGACCTTTTCGATGTCGTCTATCTCCCCCGGGCCCTTGTCCGTCCGTATCCTCTTGATCCTGGGGAACCTCAGGGCGAATCCGCCGTCGTGCCTTTCGCTCCTCTGGATGCTGTCAAAGGCGACCTCTACCACTATCTCTGGCTTCACCTGGCGACGGTACCCGAAGTCTTTGACCGTGATCTCCTTCAGCCTGCGCGTCATCTCGTCGATCTCCTTGTCGGTGAGCCCGCTGTAGGCCTTCCCCACGGTCCTCAGCTCGTCACCGTCCCTCACTGCGAAGGTGTAGTCGGAGATGACCCCGGCCCGTTTTCCATGGCCGTACTCCGCAGCCACGATAACCACGTCCAGGGTGTCGAGCTCTTCCTTCAGCTTCGCCCACCCTGAGCCGCGCTTCCCCATGGCGTAGCTGCTGCCGGGGTCCTTGACGACCAGCCCCTCGTACCCCTGGTCCCTGCTCCTCCTGAATGCGCCTTGGACCTCCTCCTCGGTGGTCACGTCGAAGGTCTCGGCCTGCCTGGCCTTCGACCTGGCGAGGACAGCCCCCAGGAGCCTCCTCCTCTGAGAGAGCGGGAGGTCGACCGTCTCCTTCCCGTCTTTGAACAGGATGTCGAACGCGAAGTACACGACCGGGGCCTTCTTGGCCGCCTCTTCGAAGTCCTCCATCCGCCTGAGCCTCCGCTGAAGCAGCTGGAATGGGAGCGGCCTTTCTCCGGCGAAGGGGACCGCCTCCCCGTCGAGGACGAAGTCCCCCAGGGCCCCCTCGAACGCCCCCACCACCTCGGGGAAGTTGGGGGTTACCTCCTCGAGCCGCCTGGAGTAGACCCTGACCTCGCTCCCTGACTTGTGCACCTGCGCCCTTATCCCGTCGTACTTGCACTCCGCGAAGACCTTCTTGCCGAAGTGGTCTGCGATCTCCTTCGCCGTGGCGAAGGGCTCGGCGAGCATGAAGTTCACCGGCCTGAACGGCTGGATCCTCGCTCCGGACGCCTCGCCGGTCGCCGCCCTGCTGGCGAAGGTCCCGATGTCCCCTAGCACCATGTGCGCCCTCGCCGCTGCCTCCTTCGGAAGGCCGTAGGCGTCGGCTATCGCCTCCTCGAGGAGCCCCGACACCATGCCGGTCCTCATCTCCCCCGTGAGGACCTTGACGATGTACTTCCCTTCGAGGGGGGTCGCGGCCAGCATCAGAGACTTCACTATGGCGCGCTTGGCGGCCGCCGACCCCTGTCCCTTGGTCGAGCGGAGCCTGGCGAAGGCGTCGTCGAGGGCCGCGAGGGTGAGCTCTTCGCTGAAGAGCTGCTGCTCCATCTTGCTGCCCAGAAGCTCCTCCGCCACTTCGCCCAGGTCCCCGTGCCTCAGGTAGATCTTCGACACCTCCTGGTCGGTCGCACCGGTGACCTCCTTGATCACTTCGAGGAGGGTCGAGTACCCGACCTGGGCCTCGTCCTTGCTCCCCCTCTCCGATGACCTCCCTGACGCGATCCGGGCAGCCACCCCGGCGTCCCTGGGCTCGAGCCCCTTCAGGAACCCCGCGATGAGCCCCACCTTCTCTTTCTTGCTGGAGGTGCCTCTCACCTTCTCCAGCGTCTCTGCCAGTCCCAGCAGCGGGGCGCTCCGCTTCAACGGCCGAGCTGCGTCGCCATCACCAGGGCGGCCTCTCCGTCCTTGTAGTACGACTCCAGCCTCCCCGACGTATGATAGCCGAGCCTCTGATACAGGTTGATGGCTCCGTTGTTGGAGACGCGGACCTCGAGGTAGGACTCCGTCGCCCCCTTGGCTGCCATCGCCTCCTGGGCCTTCTGCATCAGGAGCGACCCCACCCCCTGCCCGCGGTGCTGCTCCCTCACCGCGATGGAGACGATGTGCCCCTTCCTGGAGAGCCCCAGCCGCTTCAGGTGCGAGAAGCCGTACTCGATCCGGGTCATGACGTAGCCGACGACCCCCCCTGCGACCTCGGCCACCAGGAACGCCTCCGGGAACTCCGCGAGGATCTCGTAGTAGAAGTAGTCGGAGTAGTGCTCGGGGAGCGTCTCTTCGTTGATCTTTATGACCGTGGGAACGTCGTCTCGGTCGCAACCCCTGACGAGGTAGTCGCCCACCTTACCCACGATGGCCTGCAACTTCCGTCGCGGACCCTTCGGGGTGGATTAAAGATTGCTCGCCGCTGCGACAGCTTATTACCCGCCGGCGGCCGCCTCGCTTTCGTTTGTCAGGCCAGCCCGCAGATGCCGAGCAGGTCGTCCGCAGGCTGTTCGACGTCAAGGAGTCCTTCGCCCTCCCGGAGGGGGAGCTCGAATTCCAGGTCGCCTATGGCGAAGGCTCGACGAAGAAGTTCGTCGATCTGAAGGCCCAGCTGGGCCCCCTGGGCTTCAGACCGGAGCTGACAGGCTCCGAAGGGGACTGCGTCCTGACCGTCCGGAAACTTAGCCCCCCGAGGAAGCTCCCGAGGCTCCCGGCGTTCTTCGCGCTCTTCACGATGGCCGCCGTGGTCGTCTCGGCCCTCCTGCAGCAGGGGGTATACCAGGAGCTGGTCCCGACATGGCCCTACTACGTGACCTTCCTGGCCTTCGGGGTCTCGGTGGCGGTCGTCCTTGGGGTCCACGAGCTTGGCCAGAGGCTGATGGCCCGGACGAGGGACGCAGGGCACGCGAGCTCCTACGCGATCCCCGGGATCCCGTTCATCCCTCCCTTCCTCCCGTCGCTCGGCTTCGCCTCCTCGCAGCGCGAGCCCGCCCTCAACAGGGACAGCCTCTTCGACACAATCGTCGCGGGACCCCTGGCCATGCTGGGGATGTCGGTGCTCCTCTTCGCAGTGGGGAACGTGACCGCCGTCCAGTCGGGGGTCCCCTTCGCGAGCACGGGGCTGGGCAACACCACCGTCGCCATCAACCCCAACGCGATACAGCTGGCCGTCGGGGCGATCCTGAGCCCCTACGCGCACCCCATCGCCGCCGGCTACGTGGCCGTCTCCCCGATCCAGGACGCCTCCTACATCGGGTTCATACTTGCATTCATCTCGCTGCTCCCCATGGCGTCCTACGACGGGGGGTTCCTCGCCACCATAGCCTGGGGGCAGAGGGCCGCCAGGGTGGCGAGCTACCTCTCGATCCTGGCCCTCCTGGTCCTAGACACCTGGTCCTACTGGACCATCGCGGTCATCGCGCTCCTGCTCGTCGGGAGGCCCTACCAGCTGAAACTGCAGGACGAAGTGTCTCCGCTGTCTGCTTCCAGGCAGTGGATCCTCGCGGGCGCGATAGTGCTCGCCTTCCTGTGCCTGCCGATCCCCCACAACATCGCGACGCTGCCGCTAGGCTGACTCGACGGCGCACTCCGCGGCCCGGGGGACCACGTTGATCTTCCCTGATCTCCCCACCCTGTTCAGGATCCTCCCCACCGCCTCTCCGGACCCCTTCGCGGTCGCGAACCCGAGCTTCGAGCTGGCGTAGGTCTCCGGAAGGCCCGAGAGGAGCAGGACGTCGTACTCCTCCTTCAGCTTGTTCAGGTAGAACACGTCTTCGATCCCCTCGACATACCTCTCCCTCCTGCCTCCCCCCATCCTCCCGGTCACCAGCAGCTCGAGGGCGGTCGAGCCCACCCCCTCGGCGCACTCGGCTATCAGAAGCACCGACCCCGCCTTCCGCACGCCGTCTATGACGTTCCAGACGCCCCTGATCGCCGAGGACAGCGTGTCGTCATACCCCATGCCGCCGCTGCCGATGACGATCCCCCTCGCCTGAGGCATGGGCGACTTTGCGAAGGCGTTCTTGACGGCGTCGAAGGGCGCGTCCTCCATGGCAGCCCGGGCCTTCCCTCCCCGAGGGACGACCGTCACGAACTTCGAGTCGGGGACCCTGTCCGCCAGCCCCTCCATGGCCGCGTACGCTTCCGTCCTCTGGAAGGGGCTCGGCTCCATCTCCTTCGCCAACCCCAGCGTCGCCTTGGCCCCCGCTATCCAGTTAAGGCACGCCTCGGTCTTCGCGTCGACCACACCGAAGAGCGGGTCGGGGCGCGCCGACCCCAGGAAGAGCTTCGCTCCGCCGCCGGTGAGCTCCGAGGAGTAGACTGGCTCGCCCCCCTCGCCTGACGGAAGAGGGGGAGGGAGGGTGGTGATCCTCCCCTTCAGGTCCGGGACCGCCGCCTCCACCTTCTTCGGCGCGGCGGAGAAGATCGAGAACCCCGGCCTCTCGCCCAGCCCGGGGACGATGCCCTTCACCACCTCCAGCGTCGCGGGGGTGGCGTCGCAGATGAACAGCCTTCCAGAGCCCTTCGCCAGCTCGACCACCCTGTCCAGGTCGAGGGACCCCCCCTCCAGCGGGGGCTCCGAGACCGCTCCCAGGTTCTCGGCCTGTATGGTGATCAGGGTCTCCACGCTCCCGTAGGGGATCCAGAGTTCGGGCATCCATTACGTTCCCTCGGAGTTAGTTTTTAAGCGCAAGACTTGTGCTGGGGACCCATGGCTTGGAGGAAGCGGAGCTCGCGGCTCAACGAGATGGCGGAAGGGCTCATCAAGGTGGGCGCCCTGCAGTTCGGCACCTTCTCGCTCCCGGACGGCAAGGACAGCTCCTACTACGTCAACATCAGGGGCCTCCCCAGCTACCCCGGGGTCTATCGCCTGGCGGTCGACTCGATGTCGGACCTGATCGCCAAGAAGGCGCCCAAGGTGGACGCCATATGCGCGGTCCCCGTGGCTGGGCTGCTGCTCGGGTCCCCGGTCGCGGTCGAGTTGAAGAAGCCGCTGGTGTACACGCGGCTGGAGAAGCAGGACAACGAGAGGCTCGTCGAGGGAGAGGTCAGGCCGGGGTGGAACGTGGTGGTGGTCGGGGACCTGTCGACGTCGGGGAGGACCCTGCTCACCGCTGCCCACGCGATCGAGGACGAAGGAGGCCACGTCAGCGCCGCGGTGGTGCTAATCGACCGGCTCGAAGGCGCGAGGGAGAAGCTCAGCAAGGAGGGGATCGCGCTGCACGCGGTCACAGACATGGTCGAGCTGGCGGACACGCTGTTCTCGATGGAGCTGATCACCAAGGACAACTTGAAGGCGATCACGAGGTCCGTCGGCCGCCGGGCCGGCTGACCAGGGCCGGACGAACGGTCAGGAAGTTCGAAGGCGAGTATCCTCCACGGCACGCAGGGCGTGCAGGCGCAGATTGGCCGAAGTTTCTTACACAAATGGGGGAGAAGGAACCTCTCAGTAGACCATGAGGTTCTTCTCTTCGAGGGTCACGTGCAGGTTGTTGACCGCTCTGTAGACTTCGCTTTCCTTCTTCGCCCCGGTGCAGACGAGCTTCCCCGACGCGAACAGGAGGATGACAGTCTTAGGGTCGGCCATCCTGTGGATGAGGCCCGGGAACTGCTCTGGCTCGTACATCGACTTTGGAAGGACCCTTGCCGCCTCTTCGAGGTGGACTTTGCCTCCGAGGCTCGCCGACGCGACGATGTTCTGTATCTCCACGACGGCGTCGTTCTTGATGGGTATCTTCCCCTTCTTGAGCTGCCTCACCACCTCTTCGACCGCCTTCCTTGCCTGCTCCTCCGACTTGGCGCCCGTGCAGACCATCTTGCCTGAGCTGAAGATGAGGGTGGCTGTCTTGGGGTTCCTTAGCCTGAAAACGAGGCCAGGGAACTGGTCTGGATGGTACTCCACCGTGACGAAGTTCTTGGTGATCAGGTTGAGGTCTACTGTCTGGTTGATGGACGCGGAAGCGACTACGTTCTCGATGCTTACGATTGCCTTTGTCTGAGGCACGAGCGGTCTCGTT
>DAHVLU010000009.1:0-2414 GCA_027320175.1 Nitrososphaerota archaeon | reverse complement strand
ACCCTGACCACGGACGGCGGGAGCCACTTCGTCCTCGCGTTCAAGAAGGAGTATCAGAGGACGGACAGATACACCCAGCACATACGCGACATCAGACTGGACGACAAGCAGGGCGTCCACAATAATCTCATGGAGAGAATGAACGGGGAGGTCAGAGACAGAGAGAAGGTGATGCGGGGCCTCAAGAGGGCGGACACTCCCATCCTGAAGGGCCTCCAAATCTACCACAACTTCGTGAGGCCCCACGAGGCCCTGAACGGTCAGACACCCGCAGACCGAGCGGGAATTAAGGTGGAAGGAACCGACAAATGGAGGACGCTCATCCAGAACGCGAGCCGAGCAACCGAAATTACACAGGGAGAAGAAATCAGGTGAGCAACCGAGGACCGCCCAGAACCAGCTCGACCAGTAAGCCGATCCTGTCCATGCTTGGGCCAACAGGCACCGTGACCCTCCGCCCGTCTTTCAACGGCCAGCTGACGGGCTCCAGACGGACGGCCTCTTGGAAGAGAGCCCCTCGACAGCCTCCCTAAGGGGGCCGAGGGACCCGTCAAAGGCCCGGCAGCGCGCTTTGCCTCTGTGCACACCGACTCGGACATCTGCTGCGACTTCCTGGGATGGTTCATGGGAGCCCCGAGCACCCCAGAGAGCTTGACCGTAGGCACGGGCCTAGCTGCGGCTGGAAAGCTGTTTGCTTACCCATAGATATTGGTACGGATAATGGTGTTCAGCATAAATAATAAATATCGCTCGTGTCTCCTCCGCTGCCGAGTCACTGTGCGCCTTGGCAGGAAGGACGCCCGGGACGGGATGGAGCCGGAGAAGAGGGGCGGACGAGCAGGAGGCGGCAGGCGCAGGGAGATGCTCGCACTCGTCATCGCTCTTGCCGTCGGTATAATCGCGTTCGACCCTGGAGTCCAGGTGGCGTTCGCAACGACGCCGGCCTTCGGAACCGAGTGCAGCAACAGCACCGCCATCTCTGCGACGGTGAGCTGCACCATCAGCGCGTCGGCCTCGGACGTCATGATCGTCTTCGTCACCACCAGCTCTGGGACCCCGGGGACGCCGAGCATCTCCGGAGGCGGGATTACCTTCGCGTCGAGGAACACTGGCTCCACGACGGGAGCGACAGCCGCAGAGTTCTGGGGCGGGGTGAGCACCACCATATCGTCTCAAACCGTGAGCGACACCGTCTCGGGGGGGACTACGCCGAACATCGTGATGGTTGTCTTCACGGTCACAGGCGCAGATACCACGGCGCCCTTCGACCCCAGCCTAGGCACCCCTCCTGTCGCGGCGCATGGGACGATAGGCACGCCGACGGTCTCGTTTGCCACCACCGGGACCGACGACTTCCTGATAGGTCTCGTGGGGATGGCCGCGACCGTCACCCAGACCGCTGGTACTTCTTGCACCACCTCCTGCACGCTGATCGCGACAGCTTCCACGGCGGCCCAGAGCGGGGCGGCCGAGTACGCGACGACCACCACTAAAGCCACCCAGACGCTCGACTTCGGAGCCACCGTCACGGCCGCCTGGGTGATGCTCGGGGACGCCCTCGTCACCACGGGCGGCACGATCCCGGACCTCCCCTTCGGGGTCTTGCCTCTGCTGCTGCTCGTGCCTGTCGTCTACGTCTTCATGAAGGCGAGGGCCAGGGTGCCGGTCCCCCGCTCTCCGCCGTGACCTGCAGAGAGGGCGCTTGACCTCGGCGCGGGGACTCGGCCGGTCCTTGCGGAGGCGCAGGAGGGCGTTGCCCTACGCCGCCGTCGCGACAGTGGTCTTGGTAGCTTCGGCCTGGTTCGTGGTCAGCCTCTTCCAGACCCGCGCCTACGTGACCTCGGGCTTGGTGGAGTCGCAGAGGCCCGGCATCTATCTCCCGGAGGTGTACTTCGAGGTCAACTACACCGGGCTCGGGTACGGGACCTTCGCCTACTCCGTCGCCTACAACACGACTGGCGGGAGGGTGCTGGACCAGAGCGCTTCGATCCTCGTCTCGCACGAGTACCCCTTCCTCTACACTCTCTTCGAGGCGTGGCCCGCCAACGGCACGCTCTATGTCACGATCCAGGTCTACAGGGGGCTTTCGCCGTCCGGCCAGCTGCCCATCTATCAGAGGACGGTGTACCTCACAGGCGCCGGCGGGGCGTGACATAGGGGACCCTCCGCGAGGCACCCTGCCACGGGTCCTCCTGCTCCGGTCACGGCGGCAGCCAGACGGAGCGTTCGACGCGCGTACCCAGACGTCCGCCGCAGGGAATTGTGTCTCCCTCCTCCTCCTGCCAGTGTTCGCGTGCGGCTAGGGTTCATAAGCGCCCGGCCGGAGGGGGCTCCCGTGCCCAAGGAGATCACAGGCAAAGACCAGTTCGAGAAGCTGCTCGGCGATGCGACAGAGGTGCGCGTCTCTCGCGAAG
>DAHVLU010000017.1:0-10380 GCA_027320175.1 Nitrososphaerota archaeon | reverse complement strand
GAAGTATCCAAGGGGAACTTCATCCGCCAGACGCAGTCCATCTGTCCCGACTGCAATAGGATCCTGCCCGCCATCGTCTTTGAGCGGGACAGTAAGGTCTGGATGACGAAGACCTGCCCTGAGCACGGCGAGACAGAGGAGCTCTACTTCGGCTCCTACGAGATGTACAGCAAGTTCTCACGGTATTGGAAGGACGGCAAGGGCACTCACGCGGCCAACGTCCCCATGGACGTCTGCTCCTGCCCTGCGAACTGCGGTCTCTGCTCGAACCACCTTTCGCACACGGGCCTGTCTAACATCATCGTGACGAACAGATGCGACCTCACGTGCTGGTACTGCTTCTTCTACGTCAAGAAAGGCCTCGAAGGCGCCTACGTCTATGAGCCCACACTCGATCAGATCAGAGAGATGGGCCGCTCCTTGAAGGCGGAGAGGCCGGTCGCAGGGAACTCGGTCCAGATCACCGGCGGCGAGCCCACGATCCGCGAGGACCTTCCGACGATCATCAAGATACTCAAGGAGGAGGGAGTGGACCACATCCAGCTGAACACCAACGGCATCAACCTGGCCCTCGACCCAGGGCTTGCCAAGCGGCTGAAGGATGCAGGGGTCTCGAACCTCTACATGAGCTTCGACGGTGTTTCGCCGAAGACCAACCCGAAAAACCACTGGGAGGCTCCCTACGCCATCGACGCCTGCCGGAAGGTGGGGGTCGGCGTCGTACTGGTCCCGACCGTGATAAAGTCGATCAACGACCACGAGCTCGGGGACATCATCCGCTTCGGGCAGAAGAACATAGACACGGTCCACGCGGTGAACTTCCAGCCGGTGTCCCTCACGGGCCGTCTGACGAAGACGGAGAGGGCGAAGTACAGGATCACGATCCCTGACTGCATAGAGCGCATCGAGGAGCAGACGAACGGGATGATATCGAAGGACGGCTGGTTCCCTGTCCCGTCCTGCTCGCCCGTGACAGGCTTCATCGAGGCCTTCACGAAGAAGGAGCAGTACGAGCTCTCGATACACTTCGCCTGCGGCGCAGGCACCT
Organism: Nitrososphaerota archaeon; assembly: GCA_027320175.1. Taxonomy (GTDB): domain Archaea; phylum Thermoproteota; class Nitrososphaeria; order Nitrososphaerales; family Gagatemarchaeaceae; genus UBA183. The sequence goes on along the minus strand of DAHVLU010000017.1, from coordinate 9,332 downwards.
ACGTCTTCAACGACCCCGACAAGAACAGGCTCGTCCCGCTCCCAGAGTTCGTCGACATCCCAGGGATGATCGAATATCTGGACGAGAAGCAGGAAGAGATATACTCGGGAACCAACCGCTACATCGTAGCCGCCAAGGTACTCACCAAGATCTCCTCCTTCGTGAACAAGGAGAAGCAGCCCAAGAGTCTGAGCTTCGCAAAGCTGCTCACCGACGCCCTGGTCAAGCACGACTACGCCGCGGTGGGCCAGTTCCACCTGAAGAGCATGTTCCTCGGGATGATGCATTTTCAGGATAAGTACAATCAGGATGAAGAGAGGCTCCAGCGCTGCGACATCCACTACCTGACCCCCGACCTGAGGATAATCCCCTTCTGCAGCTTCAACGTGATCCCTGAATGGTACAGGGACAGGATCCAGCAGAAGTACGGCATGCCCATCGAGGCGTGGGAGGCGAAGACAGGCAGGAAGCTGGAGGACGGCCTCTACCGCGGAACTCTGAGGCGCGGGGGCCACGTCCAAGGTTGCGGCTGCGCAGCGGGCGAGCACGGCGAGCCCCTGCCAATCCAGCCTATCACCGGAACCTAAGGACGCCCGGAGCCGGTCTCACACCTTATCTACCCTCTGAGAGGCTCTTCCGCAGCCTTGGCCATCAAAGCTAACCTCCGCGCCCGGCAGAGGCGGAGGCGTATTCTGTGGGTCTCGATACTCGCCGTCCTCGTCGGCCTTCTTGTCCTGGTCTACTTCGTCGCCGCCATGGGTACCAGCCAGTACGACAAGTACATCGGTCAGCCCGTCTCTGGCACCCTCCAGCAGCAGATCACCGGGGTGAGCGACTCCACCCTCGCCGCAGTCGGCGCGCCGACGGGGGTCAGTCCCCCTGTCAAGATCTCAGGCACCCCGCTCACGTCGGGAGGGAAGCCCGAGGTCCTCTACATCGGAGGGGAGTTCTGCCCCTACTGCGCCATCGAGCGCTGGAGCCTGATCGTCGCCCTCTCCCGCTTCGGGACCTTCCAGGGCCTCGAGTACATGCTCTCTTCCAGCACCGACCTGAACGCCAACACCCCCACCTTCACCTTCGCCAACGCCACCTACACCAGCAGCTACGTCACCTTCGTCCCGGTCGAAAAGTTCGGGAGGCAAGGGCAACAGCAGGTCATCCAGCCTCTCACCTCGGAGCAGCAGTCGCTCGTGTCGCAGTTTGACGTCTGCTCCACCAACAACCAGGCAGGCGGCATCCCCTTCGTCGACATCGCCAACCAGTACGCCGTGAACTGCGGAGCCCAGTTCGTCCTCCCGGACCAGCAGCAGTACCTGACATCTTCCTCGCAGCCCAACATCATCGGCATGAACTGGACGCAGATCGCGTCCCAGCTGGACAACCCGAACAGCGGGGTCGCCCAGATGATCGATGGGGCGGCGAACACCCTGATCACGGCCATCTGCAAGGTCACCAACAACACGCCGAGCGCCGTCTGCACCCAGAGCTACGCCAACCAGACGCTGTCCTTCGTCTCTATGCCCCCTGCAGGCTCGCAGGCTCTCCTAGCCGTCCCCGCCCGCGCCGCTGACCAACATTGGACAGACTGAGCAAGGCCTTCGTGACGCTGGCCGCCATTGGGTTCATCATCGCGATATACCACGGCTACGACGAGGCTACGGCCTTCACGGGCCCCGGCTCGAACGCATGCAGCCTGTTCACCGGCGTCAACCCCTTTCTATCCTGCTCCTCCGTCTTCGCCAGCGGCTACGCCACACTCCCGCCCAACACCAACGGCCTCCCCCTGTACGTCCTCGGGCTGGTCTGGTTCCCGCTGCTGATGGGACTGGGCGTCTGGTTCTCCAGGAAGAGGGGCTCCCTCGACCCCGAAGTCATGGTGCCCCTGCTCATGGTGGGGAACATCTTCACTCTCTACCTCTGGTACATCGAGCTCGGGGTGATCCACGCGCTCTGCCCCATCTGCGTGGGGATGTACCTCGTCAACTACGCCCTGACTGCGCTAGCGGTCAGGGGCCTGCTCGCGTCCTGACCCCGCCCCTACCCCACCGACTTGCGCAGGTAGATTATCACAGGCTCCCCTATCTTCGCCAGCAGCTCCCCCTTCTTGGAGAGGGAGTACCTGACCTTGGCGGGCCTGGCGCGGATCACCTCTCTTTGCACGAAACCGAGCCCCTCCAGGTCCCTGAGCTTCCTGGAGAGCACCTGGGACGTGATCCCCGGGAGCAGCCTCCTCAGGTCCCCGAACCCCGCTGACTTCAGGGAGTAGATGGTGAGGATGATCTCGACGGACCACTTGCTGAAGACCTTCTTGGCGATGCTGACGTTGTCCTTGACCGACCGCTGCTCCCCTCGGTAGGAAAGCGCCCCCCTGGCGCTCGTCCGCCTCACGAATGCGGTCGCAGACTCCGCGTACTCCTGAAACTGGCTCTCCAGCAGTCCGTCTCCTTCCTGCGCCGGGGCGTCCGGGGGTGTCTTCTCGCCCTCGCGGTGCAACAAGTCGCACGACTTCGCTGCCGCTTATAAAAGAAGGGAGCCGGAGACGCACGGCCAGGCTTCTGGCGCCGCGCCCCGAATCCTCGTTCCATCGCCGTTCCAAACCGTTCGGGAACGCCCGTTCCCCGGGGTTCCTAATCTCCCCCGGCCGGCGAACACCCCCCGATGAAGAAAACATACGTCGCTTCAGTAGCGATCGCAGTGGCCCTAGTGATGGTACTGGCGGCCGCGGTCGCACTAACCAACCCAAGTCAGGCGAAGTCAGGGACTTTGGCGATCATGGGCACGGACCCGGCAGTCGCCTCGTCCGGGGTCAGTGACGCCACGGTGGCCTACAGCTCGGTCTACGCCCACCAGTCCGGCCAGGACATGGCAAGCGGGTGGACGCAGGTCAGCGGCTCGGGGACCATGGACTTGATGGCCTCCCAGGGCACCGCCCAGACACTCGCCACCTCCCAAGTCAGTGCAGCAAGCTATGATGCCTTCAGGTTCAACGTCGACTCCTGCAAGGTGGTCTATCAGGGGCAGACCTACGCGGCAACCGTAGCGTCGAGCACCCTGACGGCCCAGTCGCAGAGCAAAGTCAACGTCAACGCCAGCTCATCGGCAGCTGCGCTGGTGGACCTCAGGACCTTCATAGAGAACACGGCGACCACTTCGAGCCCCCAGTTCGTCTTCAGCGCGACCGCGGTGGCCACCACCGTGCCGCCGCAGACCACCGCATCCCTCGCCCTCCAGGTCGGGGCCACCCTCGACCTCTCAAGCCAGGCGTGGTGGAGCACCTTCATGTCCCAGACGAGCACCAACCTGAACGTCCAGGCCATAATCTCAGGCAACACCATGTCCCTCACCCTGCAGAACGCGGGGAGCGCCGACGCCCAAGTCCAGGAGATCATCGTGACTCCCGTGTCTGGCACGGCCTTCCTCTCGGCAAGCCTCCCGGCTTCGCTGAGCGGCTCCGCAGTCTTCACGGTCACAAGCTCAGGTGCGGTCCAGCAAGCCTCCTCCCTCCAGGCCTCGGCACTCCTCAACGGGGGCGCCACGGTCTCTTCGGGGAGCTCGGCGAACCTCGACTACACCGGGAGCGCCATAACGGGCGCCCAGCTGACCGGGATCCTTACGGGGGAGCAGTACGTGGTCACCTGCATCGGCGCCAACACATACGCCAGTACCACAGTGGTGGCCTCCTAGGCCACCCCCCGTTTTTGGTGATCCGTCTTGATGGTCCCCGGCGACAGCCCTGCGGTGACCCTGGTCGAAGTCCCATGGGGGGCCCTGCCCGAATCTTCGAGGGCCCTCCGGGAGTCACACCTCCGGCTCCTGCTGAAGGAGAGGGAGGCTGCCGTGGCCAAGCTGGTGGACCTCGACTACGCCATCTGGGCGCTCGAGGAGTGTTTCAGAGGGGAACCATGAGTCCCCGAGCGTTGGAACGCGCGTTCCAGAGGGTTCCTTATCCTACCCTCGGAGGTGACCTCAAGGCATGACCGCGACCGCAGGAACGAAGCGGATGGCAGCCACCATGGTCTGCCTCCTCCTCGCCGGCCTCGCCACCCCCATCTTCCTGGCCGCGGGCTCCGGCGCCTCCGTCCAGACCCCTGCCCAGCTTTCGGTTCTGATCTCGGCGGGCCAGGGTTCGGCGGTGTACGCGAAGTCAGTCGTGGACTTCGCCGCGTCTCACGGCCTGGCCGTGTCGCAGGCCAAGTCGCTCCTCAGCGAGGGAGACACCCTCCTGGCGGCTGCCCAGGCGGACGCCCTGGCAGGGACTGACATCTCCGGGGGCATCCAGTCGGTCCAGGCTGCGATGAAGGACTACACCGCAGCAGCGGCCTCGGCGAGCGTCGCGATCGGGGACGCCGGGCTCTCCGTCGGGTTCGACGCCGCCACCGTGGAGCAGGCGATAACACAGGTGAACGCAAGCGTCGCGGTGGTGGTCTCCGCCGCCGCTGCCGTCTGCGCCCAGGCGTCCGGGTCCTCCACGGGGACGGCCACGCTGGCCCAGGCGTGCGCGCAGCTGGACGCCCAGGTCGCTTCCGCCGCCCTCAGCCTCTCTCAGGCTGCTTCCCTCTCCGCCGCGGCCCAGGGGCAGGCTGGGGCGAGCGCAGACCTCTCGCAAGCCATGGCCCTCGTGGAGGCCGCAAGGGCCAGCTTGAACTCCACGCAGTCGGCGCTCCAGGCCATCGCTTCCTACGGCTACGTGCAGAGGTCTGACGCGTACGTGAACTCGGTCGTCGTCCCGCTCATGGCCCAGGCCAATTCGACCATGGCGGCTGAGGGCTCGGTCAACGCGAGCTACGCGGAGTTCCAGCACGCTTACTCCTCATTCACCCAGGCGCAGGCGTCATCAGAGGGCCAGGTGGCCTCCGGCGCGTCCGCGCTTGCAGGAGCGATCGCAGCCGTCGACATGGGCTCCGTCAGGTCGACGGCTTCAGCGGCGGTCTCGGTCGCCTCGCAGGTCGGCTCGAACCTATCGGCGCTGCTGGGGCTCCCAGGCATCACGCCCCTGCAGGGGGTAGTCTCAGACATCCAGGGGTGCCAGTCCGCCACGACCTCGTTCATAGCGGACGCCGACGCCGCCTCCTCAGACGGCTCCGCCTACTCTCAGACGAAGCTCTCCGCTTTCCAGGCCTACGCGGCAGCCACCTCGCAGGACGCGTCGAGCGTGCAGACGAGCGGGAGCGCCTACGTGGCCGCCTATCAGAAGGTCCTCTCTGGCCTCTCTGCCCTCACCAGCGTCCCGGGGGTCTCGGCGATCTATGCCAACCTCGCGGGCCTCCAGGTCTCGGGGAGCGTGGACGGGATCACGGGGTCGCTGAGCCAGGCGGCCACGGCGACCGCGACGGTCCAGGGAGACATCACGGCGTTCGAGAACGTGGTCGTCGGCCAGGCGCCACAGATCACCGTGCCTTCGAGCCTCCTCGGCGCGGCGGCCTCGCAGACCGTGGCCGCCCAGGCCTATCTGAACGCCACCGGTTCCGCCGCCATGTCACAGGCTTCGTCGTCGGTCCAGGCGCTCTCGCAGGCGGCCTCCCTCTTCGCGGCCGAGGCGAACTCCAGCGAAGGGGGAACAGTAGGTGCCTTCGCCACCAGTGCGAGCGGGCTCACGGCCGACGGCTCCGCGCTGGTCGCCCAGGCCGCAGCCTCCGTGAGAACGACCTCGACCGCGGGTGCCTACCTCGGTTCCGACCTCGGCTCCAGGATCGCGGACAGGCTTTCTGCCCAGGCCGAACTGAGCGCCGCAGTCGGGTTCTTTTCGGGCCTTGACATAGCGGACGGGGTCACGGCCATCGCACAGGCTTCTCTGGAGCTTCAGGCCGCCGCATCAGTGGGCGGCCAGTAGCCTAGCCCTCCGTCCTTCTTTCCTTCAGCGCCTCGATCTGGTTCAGGGAGCCGACCTTGGTGACTTTCACGTAGCCCATCCTCTCGAGGCGCTTGATCTGCCGCCACGCCGACGTCTTTGGGAGGGCGAACCTGGTCCTGATCTCAGGCTCCAGCACCTTCCCTCCCTTCTCCCTGATGAAATTGAGGACCTGGACGTCGTCCGGGCGCAGCTCCCCTTGGTTCGGGATCCTGCTCCGGAGCCGCCAGAAGGCGAGCACGGCCACGGCCAGGGCGCAGGCCGCCCCGGCTTCCACCGCCAGTTCGTACTGGTTGTTCCCCGGGAGGCCCGACTGGGTCGTGGGCCCGGAGGTCGTAGACGTGCTCCCGACCAGCGGGACGCCGTAGTCGACCACCCAGCTCCCCGGAGGGAGCGAAAGCTCGGGAGACGTCCCCGTCTCGTTGACCGAGTACGGCGTTCCCGACGCCGAGGTGAGGGTCGAGAGGGGTGGGAGGATGACCGTCGAGTTGTAGCCGGTGCCGAAGCTCAGGGTCCAGATTGTGCCGTTCTTCGAGGTGAGGGAGCCCGTGTCGTAGCTCAGGGTGACTGCGCTCGCCCCGAGGGTGTAGACCGTGATGTTCCCGCCGCCCGGCGCGAATCCGTAGGACAGAGGGGACCCTTCCTGGTCGGTTGCGACCAGGTCTGAAACCGCCGCAGACAGGAGGGGGATCTGGACGGAGGTCGCCTTGGGGTCGACGGAGAGGGCCTGGTGCACGTGGACATAGCCGTCGGCGTAGACCGCCAGCGAAAGGGACCTGCTCGCGAGCCCGGCTGCGAAGGAGGGCGTCGAAAGCAGTAGGGCGATGCCCGCGGCGAGGACCAACAGTCCTAGACGCTTCACTTGGTTCGGTTCCTTGCGGCGGCGCGTCTGCTAAAAGCCTGATGGCAGGTCTCTCACTCGACCACGGCAGGTTGCTGGCAGGAGATGTCCGAAGGGACGATGTTCCCGTTGGTGACCGAGATCGAATGGACGTTGTAGACGACAGTGAACTCGGTCCCGGTCGCAATGGCCCTTACCGCGATGGCGAGGTTCACGTTGGACAGGGACGCCGAGGTCGGGCTGATGGAGAACGGCATGAATATCGACTGCCCGCTCGTAACAGAAGACAGGCCGACGTCGCAGACGGGGGTGTTCGCCGCATCGGAAGACGGCGAGTTGACCTGGGCGTAAAGCGGGAGCGCGCTTGCGTTCTGCCACACGACGCGGAAAGCGATCTCCGTCCCATTGAAGCTCGCCGACTGCACCACGGCGTAGTTCACGAAAGGCTCTCTCTGCGCGGGAAAGCTGTCGTTCGCGTACAGCAGATACCCGACGACCAGCCCGAAGGCAACCGCCCCCACCAAGACTGCGAGGACTGCGAGCTTGGCGATCGACAGCGCACCCGGCCTCCAGACGCCGACGGCTACCTGAGGTCGTCCAGCTTGCTAGACGATCTCATGAGCGAGAGTATCCTGTCGAAGTAGGTCTCCAGGGCCTCCCTGAACCTCTCCTGGCCCCACTCCGAATCAGACTTTTCGAGGAACCCTTCTATCCAGTCGAAGTCGTCCTTGGACTTCGCGCCCAGGGCTGACACGAACGACTCGTTCCTGTAGTACATCTCGCTCCCCTTCTCGAACATGGCCCGGCGCCTCAGCGAAGCGATGGCGAAGGCGTTCCTGCAGAGCAGTCCGGCGTCTGCCACAGGGTCCCCCGTCGGCCTGTCGGAGACCCACTCTGCGAAAAACTTCTTCGTCATCTCCCTCTCCTTGTCCCCCATCACCGCGAACACGATGTCGTCCACCATCACGTTCTGCAGGTGGTTGAACGCGTCGATCAGGTACTCCGTCTCCTTGGCCCTTAGCCCGTCCCTCTCTCTCAACTCCGTGATGACCTCTTCGAGGATGGCGCTGTCGTGGGAGCTCGCCCCCTTCTCGGTGAAGTATACGTGGGACAGCTCGTGCAGCACGAGCCCGCCGAGCATCTCAGAGTCCAGTGCCCATTCAGAGATCATTATCCTGTGGGCTTCCCCCTCCTTCCTGGCATAGCCCATGATGGCGAGGTTAGGTTCAACGTTCAGGGTCACCTTCGAGCGCACGGCGTACCCTTTCTGCTTCATCTTCTCCATCGCCCAGTCCAGCGTGTTCTGCAGCTGCTTGTCACCGCTCGCGGGGCGCATTCGTCGCGCGCGCGCCCAGCCGCGCAATAAACATCTCGGTCGGCCCGCCGCCCCAGGGCCGACAAAAACACAAGGCTATTGAACAGGGGCGGGACGTTGCGGCAGATGGGTATCAGGGCGTACGCCGCGGGGGCTCTGGCAGTGGTCGGCGGGCTACTCATGCTCGCCAGCGGCTACTCCTCGCGAGGGTTCCTCTATACTGCCCTCGGCTTCGCCGAGCCGCGGTTCTCCGACTTCCTCAGCGGCGCTGCCCTGGGCGCCGCGGTGATCGGGGTGACCGTCCTTGAACTGGTGATCGCACTGGGGGGCCTGACCGTCATTGCCGGGGGCCTGATGGTCATCCTGCATCACACCACCGCGGGGAGGGTCCTCATCTGGCTCGGCGGCGGCGCCGGGTTCATCGGGCTGCTTGTGGGCTTCGGTTACTCCGTCTACAGGCTCGGGGGCATCGACCCTGTTCTGGCATATCTCCCGTACTGGGCCGGGCTCGCGATGGCCATCGTCGGGAGGCGCCTGGCGAAGGGCGCCTAGTGGTAGATCGTGCCGTTCCCCGGTTTCCTTGGGGGTGTGACAGGGAGCGCCTTTGACTTCAGTTCTGACAGGTCGACCTCGAACCCGGCCATGCCTCCGAGGATGTCGAGCAGCCTGATCACGGATCTGGTGTGCGGGCTCGGTTCGCCGTGGTCCACCGACAGCTTGAACCCCCTGACACCGTAGTCCTTCGCCATGGCCACGATCATCGAGGCGAAGAAGGGCGCCGGCTCCTCTCCGAGGATCTTCACGCCGTGCTTCTTCAGCTTGGCCACCCCGACCGCATCCGTGGAGAACCCCGCCGCCTGCGGCTCAGCCTCTGGGGGGAGCGGGTTCTCTGCCCACCTGGCCCCCACGGAGTAGAGCTCCTTGACCCCCATGCTCTGGGCGCGCCGGAGCAGGAACTGGGCGAACTCGTACTGCTCGTCCATGGGACTGGTGTCACCTGCAAACAGGAGGACGTCACGCTTCCCGCGGAAGCGGTAGAGGCTGCACTCCGGCAGGGAGGAGACCCCGTCCCCTCTGACCAGCACCTCAGGAGGGAACGCCGACGTCCTCACCGTCCCGAGCTTCTCTGCCTTCATCTTGCGCAGCATGTACTCGCCCATCTCTCTCGCCTGGGAGTAGAGCGCCTTGTACTGCGGCATGGAGGTTGACACCGCGACCACCAGCGATGGGTCGTCCAGCCGGGCCTTCACGAGCTCCTCGAAGTCAATCCACATGAGTGAAAACGAAACGCGGCCCGTCGCTTATTTTAACCATTGGCCGATGAAAGG
>DAHVLU010000026.1:0-2147 GCA_027320175.1 Nitrososphaerota archaeon | reverse complement strand
GGAGCCGCCCATGCTCAATAAGCGCAAGGATTCAGGTGAAGCTGAGACCGAGGTCAGCCTCTGGGTGTGCGTTGCCATCGGCACGGAGATGGCCAAAGCGTCCCTGCCGCGTCGAGGCGCTGCCCGAGATGCAGGACCTTTACAGGGAACTGACGGCAACGTTAGATGCCCGTATAGACCATGAAGATGGTCCAAACAAGACATGGGGGGACATGATCCAACCGTGGGAGTATTACGGCTACGGTGGACATTTAGTTGCGGGGAGGCCCATAAGAGTAGTCCTGGAAGATTTCTAGTCGTATGTGGGCGAGAAACGCATCGGTCCAAGGCCCTGGGCGTCGCCACGTATTAGGCGAAAAGGCATCCCCTCGGGCATGCAGTTCGTCGGGCTGGACCTGCACAAGAAGTACACCGAGTTCGCCGTCATGGACGTCGCCGGCAACCTCCTGAGGCAGGGGAGGATAGAGAACACCCTGGACGAGATGAGGGAGTTCTCCGAGAGCCTCCCAGCGCAGTCGTCGATGGTCATCGAGTCCTCCTCCACCTGGTACTGGGCGCACAGGCTCCTATCAGAGAGGCACGACGTGGTCCTCTCCAACCCGCTCAAGAACAAGGCCATAGCGTCGGCGAAGATCAAGACTGACAAGGTGGACTCCATAATGCTCGCCACGCTCTTGAGGGGAGGGTTCGTCGCCGAGTGCTACGTGCCGCCGAAGGAGACCATAGAGCTGAGGGAGCTGGTGAGGTTCAGGGCCAACCTGGTCAGGGAGAGGACCAGGCTGAAGAACAGGGTGCACGCCTACCTGCTTCAGAACAACATCAGGGTCGAGGCCCGCCCCTTCACCAAGGGCTTCGTCGAGGAGGTCAGGAAGATAGACGACCCCCGCGTGAAGAGCTACCTGAGGCTGATCGACGGCCTCAACGCGGAGATCAGGGACGCGTCGAAGACCATCCGGGAGAGGGCGGAAGAAGGCGAGGACACCCGGCTCCTGATGACGATACCCGGGGTCTCCTTCTTCTCCGCCCTGCTGATCTCGAGCGAGATAGGCGAGGTCACGCGGTTCGAGGACTCGGCGAGCCTGGTGGCTTACTCAGGGCTCGCTCCTTCGACCCACTCGTCAGGAGGGCACACCTACCACGGCCCCATCATGAAGTCTGGGAGCAGCTACCTGCGGTGGATGATGGGCCAGTGCGCCAGGATCCACATGCGAGCGGAGCCGGGCGGGACGGTCGCGACGTTCTATCAGAGAATCAGGAGGAAGAAGGGGGACCAGAAGGCCATAGTGGCGGCGTCGGCCAAGCTGCTGAAGATCGTGTACTGGGTCCTCAAGGAGAAGAGGGCGTATCACAGTTGAGGGGTATGGCTGCGAGCCTGTTATTGAGGGTCGAGCCTCGGATTTCTATTCGCAGTAGGCCCCATCAACAAGGTGTCGGAGGTGCGATAGTGGGGGCGAGCCCCGGATGGGTAATTGGTATAGCCCGCGTCCTTCGAACCAACCTTAAATCAAGCCCACATGGGTATAACGCCGCAGGCCGAACCAGCACGTGAAAGCCTGTCTGGAGGTCGGAGAGGGTGGCACTGGCGCCTTCATTCCCGAACTTCCAGGCTGCTGGGTCTTCGCCAGGAATGAGGAGAGGGCGCTGGCCAAGGCGAAGTCAGCGGCGTCAAACTGGTACGCCTGGGCGAAACGCCATGGGGAACCGGTCGCTCCTCCCACCAAGATCAAGGTCGAACCCTCCGAGGTGCTGCGCGTAAGCTACAACCCCGTCGAAGCGGGGAAGCCCGAGCCGCTCTTCTGGTCAGAGGTCCTTCCTGTCACCCGTCAGGACATCGGGAGAACCCTCCGTCTGATGAACCATTCCCGAAGGGACCTCCTGGAGCTGTGCAGGAACCTGGATAACAGCAGGCTCCGCCGGAAGCCGAATGGGGGGCCAAGGACCATCGGGAAGTGTCTTAGGCACATAGCCAGCGTCGAATGGTGGTACATCACAAGGCTGGACATAGACCTCCCCACGGACTTTCCGAGGGACCTCTTCGACCTCCTCCAGTACACAAGGGACCTGGCCGAAAGGGAGCTGAAGAGGCTGACAAAGGAGCAGCGGACACGAATCTTCCAGCCCCATAGCGACCCCTCTCCAGTCTGCAA
>DAHVLU010000024.1:0-90982 GCA_027320175.1 Nitrososphaerota archaeon | reverse complement strand
GGGGAGATGCACCGTAGCAGGCTGCTCGTGTCAGGCGTACGCCAGGAATCCGAACTACCACGTGGTCAGCACTTGAAGTCCTGCCCGCGAGTCGGCGGCGAAATCGGCTCTTCGGTAGTAATTGAGTGGGGTCGGCCGGATTTGCCCACCTCACTTTTGACGGGGGCAGAGAGACTCTTGCGGCCTCTTTCTTACCCAACGTCTGACCACTCGATTTCAGTATCTTTTGGTTTGTATTAAAGCGCCGCTCCAGTCACTAGACCCTGGGTGGGTCGTCCCGGCGACCGCATCCGTCTTCTTATCCGGCTAACTGCTATGCCAGCGTAGCGTTTTCGTTGTGTAGAAATATACTAGCCCGGCCTTATGTTCTGGTTAACCCTGAACAGGTTCGTCGGGTCGTACTTCTTCTTCAACTCGACGAGCCGGGGGTAGTTATCCCCATAGGCCGTCCTCACCTGATCCGCCCCCTCGGCGCCAAGGAAGTTCAGGTAAGGGACTCCGGTGGAGTAGGGCCTGACCGCTTCCCAGGTCTCTCGAACCCATGTGATATTCCTCTCGGCTCCCGTGGGTTCCATCCAGAACCCTATGACATTCAGAACGTATGGAGAGTCTCGGTGCGGGAAGGCGCCGGCGTCTTTGCCGGCCCGCTTGACCGCTCCCTCGAGGTGATGGATATGGAGCTGCGAAAAGGGGGACTGGAACTTTGATGCTTGGTTGACTAGAACGTCGATGGCCCGGTCGTCGAGCTCTTGAAGGTATGAAGTTTTCCAGTATGCGTTTATCCCCCTCGGGGCCGCCGCGTCGAACATTCCCTGAAGTGCGACATAGGGCATGGGACCGAGGAGGTCGACTGCTGGCTTTAGCTCCCTGAAAGGGGCGACCAGTCTCTTGCCGTCTTCCTCTTTGCCCGTATAGCAGAGGGCCAGTGCGACCATTTTGGTCCCCTGAAGAGGTCCAGGGATGAAGGGCGCTGGAGGGGCGGTGAGCAACACGACCAGTGGCGTGTAATCATCCGGCATGCTCCGATCCTCGCTGACAATCGCTTTCATAACCTCCTTCGCCCTTTCGAGCGGGTAGAAGGCGGCCCCGCCGAAGATCATAGGTCCGACATCATGGAGTTGAAACTCAAATTCCGTCACGATTCCGAAGTTCCCGCCTCCCCCTCTCACGCCCCAGAAGAGGTCGGGGTTATCGGTGTGGCTCGCCCTCACCTTGTCGCCCGCGGCAGTCACCATCCTAACGGAAAGGAGGTTGTCTACGGTCAGGCCGTATTTGCGCACCAGCCATCCGATGCCCCCGCCGAGGGTGAAGCCTGCTATCCCGGTGGTGCTGACCAAGCCCCCGGTCGTTGCGAGCCCTTGCTCCTGAGTGGCCTTGTCGAACTCTCCCCAAGTCAACCCTGGCTGTGCTCTTGCCGACTTCGACTTTGTGTCAACGTCGATTCTCTTCATATTGGACAAGTCGATCACCAAGCCGCCGTCGCATGTTCCGAATCCGGCGACGTTGTGTCCGCCCCCTCTGACCGCCAACAGCATCCCGTTTTCGCGGGCGAACCTCACCGCGGTGACAATGTCGTCCTCGTCTAGAGGGCGGGCAACGGCGACGGGGTGCTTGTCAATCATCCCGTTCCAGACTCTTCTTGCTTCGTCATAACCGGAATCTCCCGGCAGAATCACGTCTCCCTTGATCTTACCCTTCAGTTGGGATGCCAGCAAGGGCTACGGCCTCAACCTACCGGGTGCGGCATATTTGGGCAATCCGGGGACCAACCTGTCTATGGTGCTCTCGACCGCGCCAGCGTCGAAGGCCTCCGGAAGCTTCTCAACGTGGCCATCTGAGGTAACGACGACCAGGTCTAGGAAGCTCGCACCGTCCCTCCCCATTGCCTTTGAATCAGCCTCGACCCTCTCCTTGACGCCCTTGGAACGCATCTCCCTGGCCAGGCGCTTCTCGTCCAGTCCCGCTCTGCGGGCCAGCCTGACCAGAGCGTCCTCGGTGAACGGCTGGGCCTTGACCAGGAATGCGTCCATCATCTGGCTAAGGTACTTCCCTGCTGCTTCTTCACTCTGCAGCTGGGCAGCCTTGAAGGCGAGGCAAGCGGGGAGCGAGTTCTTCAGGCCGGTCTTCCTCAGGAAATCATGGTCGAAGTCTGTCCCCGTCTGTCTTGCGACCTGGTCGTGGAATTTGGCGACGCTGTCATAGTCAAATCCATATTCCTTCATCCATCCTTTGATTTCTGAGACGGCCACCCCTGTCCTGTATTCGACATGCAGCCTGTCGCGATAGGAGTCTTTCAACCTCCTCAACGGCTCCTCAAGCCCGAGGCTCCATGGGCAGAGAGGGTCGACGTAATGGATGACGGTTACCGACGGAACGCTGACCCGAGACATGGGCTCCCTGCGTGCTCAGTTCGGTATTAAGCCGGACGTACACTTATAGGTATCACAATGTAATACAAGAGCGTGCCGGGGCCTCCCAGAAAGACCGCACTGAGGAGCTTCAGAATAAGCAGGGAGGCAGACGAAATCCTGCAGAAGGAAGCGGCGGCCAGGGGGCTGAGCGTCAACGCCCTAGTATCCCAGATCTTCCAGAAGTTCGTCGAGTGGGACAGGTTCGCCGAAAGGTACGGTTTCGTTTCAATCCAGAGAGATGGCTTCCAGGCGATGCACGAAGCCTTGGGTGACGAGGGGCTCATCAAGATGGCCAAGGAAATCGGGTCAAGAAATCCAAGAGAGGCGTCGCTCTTCTGGTTCAAGAGGGTCGACTTGGAGTCTTTCCTCTCCTGGCTCTCTTTGCAGTGCAGGTATGCGAAGATAGCCGAGTATGAAATGGAGAGGAACGGAAAGCAGTGCTCGATTACACTCCATCATGCCCTCGGGGAGAGATACTCCCTGTTCCTCGGGACCTGGTGTGATCAGGCGCTCAGGACCATCGCCCATGTGATTCCAAAGTTCGAGACCACCAAGAACTCAATCGTACTATCGTTCGAAGTGTGACTGCGGCCTAAAGAGGAAGATGCTAGGAATCTGACACGACCTGCGCCCGCCGGCAATATCTCGCGCGGCGTGCGCCTCGTCCGCCAGTTTGCACGTGGTGTTGAATGAGCGGAGGAAACGAACCTGGTCTGAAATCCTGGCTGCCGCATCGGAAGTACAGTATGCTTATGATGTCAAACCGCGTCCGAAGTTGAGAAGGATTAGCGGGGGCAGATGCCCGGTGTAGGGCCTGAAATAGCTGGGACAACAGCGACTGAACCAGTTAATTGGGTGGGGTCGGCCGGATCTGCCCACTTCACTTTTGACGGGGTCAGAGAGGCTTTTGGAGCCTCGTCTTTGCCCATCGTCTGACCACTCGGTTTCAGTATCTTCTGGTTTGTATTAAAGCGCCACGCTGCACGTTCATCATCATGCACATGGTGTCAAATGACGCAGAGAAGCAGGAACTAAATAGTCTGAATAGAAGCGACGAAATCCAGAGGCGACAGGCGTGAAATCGGCGGTTGCCGTCTACGGTGCGCACGGTCACACGGGCCGGTTCGTCGTGAAGGAACTCTACCGTCGAGGCATCCCGACAATCCTTTCGGCCCGAGACGGGACCAAAGAAACCGAGGGACCCGCCGGGCAGCGAGCTGAGGTGCGTGCCGCATCCGTGGGGAATCCAGGGGAAGTAGATTCGGCCATTTCGGGCGCATCGGCGCTAATCAACTGCGCCGGCCCCTTCATCGACACGGCGGCTCCACTGGTTGAAGCCGCAATCCGTGCTGGTATCTCTTATGTGGACATCGCAGCGGAACAGCAGTCAGTGTTCAATGTCTTCAAGAGATTCTCCGAAACTGCGAGACAGGCCAAGGTCGTAGTGACCCCGGCCCTGGGCTTCTACGGAGCCCTCGGTGATTTGCTCGCGACGGCCGCAATGGGCGACTGGGACAAAGCCGATGGTATCTCGATCGCGGTCGCACTCGACAGCTGGCGCCCCACTCGTGGGACGCGACGGACCGGAGAGCGTAACCCAGGAGCACGATTCGTACTCACCCATGGGGCGTTGGAGCTGATGGACCCGCCGTCTGGTCCGCCATGGACCTTTCCCCAGCCGTTCGGGAGCCAGCAGGTTGTGGGACTCGCCCTCTCGGAGGCGATACTCATCTCCCATCATCTCCGCGTCCCTGAGGTTCGTGGATTCATCAACCAGGCGCCGATGAATGACCTACTCGATCCAACCACCCCTGCGCCCACGCCCTCCGACGAGTTCGGTAGATCGTCCCAGATTTTCGTCATGGATGTCGTCGTGAGGAATGGTAGTCAACAACGACGGACGGTGGCCCGCGGACGTGACATCTACGCAGTGACCGCGCCAATCGCGGTGGAAGCTGTCCAACGAATCGTCGACGGAAGGACGAAGGGCGTCGGTGTTCTGGCCGCAGGGGAGGCCTTCGACGCCAGAGAGTTCCTCGACGCTCTCCAGGCAAGATATCCCGGATTAGAAATCTCCGAGACTCCTCCGGTATAGATCAGTCGTCTACGCTCTTGCTCGGCCCAGTCTAGCACCCAATTGACACCTTGCACACTGTGTCAAACGGAGGAGCAGATATTCGAATATCGTTTCTGCCATGAGCCCGAATCGAGTCTATCTAGTTGATCGAAGTCATTCTGAGCTATTACTGGCGGCGACGGTCGCCGCCGAATGGCGTACCGGGCTAGAACTTACCTCGGTTTTGGCTGGGGAAACCGATTATCGGCTTACGTGGCAGTCTTATCCGATCGCAGGCGGTCTCGCGAATCAGAGACGGGGATGACCCTCCTCAAACTTCATACTTATGATGTCGAATGTCACTTGAAGTTGAGAAGAATTAGTGGGGGCAGAGACTAGGAATCCGATTTGAAATAGCTGGGACAACAGCGAGTGAACCAGTTAATTGAGTGGGGTCGGCCGGATTTGAACCAGCGATCTCAAGCGCCCGAGGCTTGAAGCCTAGACCAGACTAGCCGACGACCCCTGTTTCGCGGCTCCACCGGCCTCCGTTTATATCCTATCCGAGGCGCTTGGGGCAGGTCAATAAATAGCCTGGAGGCGCTCTCGTGCCACCGTGTCCTGTTGCGCCGTCCCCACCTGCAACAGCCCCGGCTGCCTCCAACTCACCGAGCGAGAGACCCAGGTGTGCGCGACGATCTGCAGTAGCCCCGAACCAGTGGCATTTTCAGCCATCAAGGAAGCGGTCGGGTTCCACCAAGAGGTCGTCTCGCGGATACTCAGGCGCCTCCTCAACTACCGCGCGGTCGAGAAGGTCGAAGGCAAATACAGACAGGTCGGTCAATAACTACCCGGCGCTGCTCTACTATGGCGAGGTGAGTCCGATGGCGTGTTGTTGCTGCTGCTCCCCAGGGTGCTGCGGCGATGAGAAGAAAGGCGGAATCTAGGGCGACCATTTATAAGCCAAAGCGGGGGCGTTGCTCCTATTGTCTGAGGAGACGAAGACAGTAATCGTCGGCCAGAGCAAGCCCCTCTTGAACTATGTGACTGCCTGCATCACCATGTTCAATGGCGGCGCTAGGAAGGTGGTCCTCAGGGCCAGAGGAGAAGCCATCAACATGTCGGTGGAGGTAGCACAGGTGCTCAGGAAGCGCTTCATGAGCAACGTCCAGATCTCCAACATAACCATAGACGGCGAGAGCGTCACCTCCAGAGACGGGAGGCAGCTGAACCTTCCTGTCCTCGAGATAGAACTCTCCATACCGGTCTAGCGACAGTTTCTGCGCCGGGGACGGCCTGGCGTCTCGAATTCGGGTAAAGGATTTTAGCCCCAAATCTCGACCGAGAACCAGGTTCCTTTGAAATCGAGAAAGTTCGCAAGGGTCGAGGGCAAGCTCCCGGGCCCCAAGGCCAGCGCCGTGGTCAAAGGCTCGGCCAAGGACATAGCGCCTTCGTTCGCGCGCTTCTACCCCCTGGTGGTGGAGTCGGCGCACGGCTCCCTCGTCAAGGACGTGGATGGGAACCAGTTCATCGACTTCGCGGCGGGCATTGCGGTGCTCAGCACCGGCTCGACTCACCCTCGCGTCGTCCAGGCGATAAAGAGCCAGGCCGACAAGTTCGTCCACTTCTCCTACACCGACTTCTACTACAGCAACCTGGTCGAGCTTTCGGAGAAGCTCTTCCCGCTTATCCCCGGCGGGAGGAAAATGGTGTACTACGGCAACAGCGGTGCCGAGGCCATCGAGGCCGCGATGAAGCTCACGAGGAACCACACCAAGAGGACGACGTTCCTGGCGCACTCCGGCGCCTTCCACGGGAGGACCATGGGGGCCCTCAGCCTCACGGCCAGCAAGCCGATGCAAAGGAGGGGGGCGCTGCCGCTGATCCCCGATGTGGTCCACTTCCCGTTCCCGTACTGCTACCGATGCCCGTGGAAGCAGACCTTCCCCGAGTGCGACTACTACTGCGTCGACTACTTCAAAGAGCAGTACCTGGACAAGTTCGTCCCGGTCGACGAAGTCGCCGCGTACTTCTTCGAGCCCATACAGGGCGAAGGCGGCTATGTGCCCGCGCCCCCAGACTACTTCAAGAAGATGGAGTTCTTACGCAAGGAAGGGGTCCTCTTCGTCGACGATGAAATCCAGACGGGCGTCGGGCGGACAGGCAAGTTCCTCGGGATAGAGCACTACGAAGGTGTTGTCCCCGACGTCGTCACGCTGGCCAAGGGCATCGCGTCGGGTCTCCCCCTTGGCGCCACGGTCGCCAAAGCGGAGATAATGGAGAGCTGGAAGCCCGGCCAACACGCGTCGACGTTCGGCGCCAACCCCGTTGCCGTGCAGGCAGCCCTGGCGACTCTTGATGTGATCAAGACGGAGAGGCTGATTGAGAACGCGAAGCGCATGGGCGCCAAGGCGAAGAAACGGTTCTTTGAAATGAAGGAGAAATACGAGATCGTCGGCGACGTCAGGGGGATGGGGCTCTTCCTTGGCGTCGAAATCGTGAAGGACAAGAAGAGCAAAGCGAGGGGAGAGGAAGAGGCTCACAAAATCATCGACTACTGCTTCCAACACGGCGCCCTGGTGATCATGGCAGGCCGCAACACCCTCCGCTTCGTGCCCCCGCTCAACATCGCCGAAGACGTGATGGACGAGGGACTGGACATAATGGAAGAGGGCATCGCGGCGGTCAACGCGGCTACTAAGAAAGCCTAGGCATGTACGACTTCGAAGCGCTGCTCGGGGAACTGCTCCAGCAAAAACCTGAACTGAAAAGAGAAGACGTGCTGCGCCGCATCGACGAGAAGAAGAAGACGGTGGGCGCGGGCTATCTTACCGAGCAGGGAGCGCTCTTCCTCGTCGCGGGCGAGATGGGTGTCTCACTCCGCAAGGAGGAAATGTCGTCGGACCTGACGGTCAAAGACATCTACATCGGAGCGAATGATGTCACGGTGGTGGCGAGGGTCCTCGCCATCTACCCCGAGTCGAGTTACAACAAGAAAGACGGAGGCAAGGGGAAGTACAGGCGGCTCGTCCTCTTCGACGGCAGGAACTCAGTCAGGCTCACCGTATGGGAGGAGGGATTGGAACCGCTTGCGAAGCTCGGCCTCGGGGTCGACACCCCCGTGAGGGTGGCCAACGCCTACGTCAAGCAAGGCCTGGACGGGAAGCCTAACCTGAACCTGGGGAAGCGGGGGCGGGTGGAGGTCCTCGCCGACGAGAAGCTGGTCGCGAAGCTCCCCTCCATCACGACTCTGGTTCAGAAGCTCCCAGCCCTGACCAAGGAAGAGCCGTTCGTCGCGGTGGAAGGCGTCGTGAGCTCCGAGCCCCGCTACAGCGAGTTCGTCAGGGGCGACGGGTCGGAAGGCTCGCTCTTCCAATTCGGGGTCGCCCGCGATGGGGGGAAGGAGACGCGGGTCGTGATCTGGAGCCCCGTCGAGCAGCCGCAGCTCAGGCGCGGGCAGAAGGTCCGCATCACGAGCGTCAGGTCCAGACGCTCCAATAGCGGGGAGTTCGAGATCCACGGAGACGCGGGGAGCACGGTGATGGTGGGCGAGCCGGCCGACAGGTCGGAGCTCAGGGTCGCCGCAACTAGCTCTAGCCAGGCGGCGAAGCTCGTGCTCTGCGTGGGCAAGGACCGAAGAGTCAGGTTCATCGAGGTGGGGAAGGGGGCGAAGGAGCCAAGGCAGGGGGACGTGATCGGCGTCGCCCCCGACGAGGTAACTGGAGGCAGGATGTACTGTAGGAGCGCCGACTCGGTCCAGGTGATGGAGGACGACGCCCTCCCGGGGCTCGGGGAGCTGGCGACGAAGCTCAACGAGGCGAAGGAGGAGGACGCGCAGATCATGGTCGAGGCCATCGCCCTTTCACATGGGAGTGTAGAGGACGTGCGGCTCAGGGACGGAACCACCGTGAAGAAGGGAGAGCTTCTGATCGGCGACGACACTGGGGACATCAAACTTGTGGCGTGGAGAGAGCTTTCAGGGCGGATGTCAGGTATCCAGCCAGGCCAGAGGCTGAGGCTCGTCGGTGTGGCCCCGAAGTCCACGCAGATGGGAGGGTGGACCCTCCAGCTGTCAAGCCTGAGCGTGATGGAGAGGCTCGGCGGCGTCTAGGCCTTCGAACGTCTGAGCGCCTCGTACTCGTAGACGAAGACTATCACCAAGCCCACGATGAACAGTGTGATCATCGCGGTGCTGATGAAGTTGTAGTAGCTGTTGATGTCGAGGAACGGCATGTGCAACCCGAAGGGCGCGAGCCCGCGTCCGATATTAAGCGTTGCTGGGGGCAGGAGGCCTCCATCCGCCTTCGTGATGAGCCTTTTATCCCCAGGGTCAGACGGCGGGCAGTGCCGAGGTGGCCTAGCCTAGTTATGGCACCAGGCTACACCCGCGAGGGTGAAACTCATAATCCTGGGCTGGGAAGAGTGATCTGGGGAACCCGAGGCGGGGCGTTCCCGCCGGGTCCAGAGGTCGAGGGTGCGAATCCCTCCCTCGGCACTTTTTGGCTTGGGTTTGCTTCCAACCTCTTACGTCGCAGCGTGGCCAGCCGGATGAACACGTGATGATCCTCGAGCACCTTGTCCCGAATCTCTCTGGCGCCTGCTCCGGAGTTCAGCAGAGTGGTTACTTCGTCCTGTAGCCAAGCCGGCCACCGGCGTTCGAATGTCTTTGCCGTAGCCAGGCTCACGAGCGTCCTTCTTCTGTAAGTCAGAAGCCTCGGATTGAATATCTCGATTTGCGCTGCGTGCTTAACGGTAATTACGACCTTGTTAGACCTCCCGTCTACTTCCGCTCGTGGCGTGCACCCGACTGATTCCAGCAGAGCAAACAAGAGGGCGGTGTTGGGCGTGGTCGTAATTCCCACAGACCTGTCGTTGAAATGGACATCGCCGTCCGAGTCGGCCACTCCCCTGATGAACCAGAGCCGCCTCCTTGATCGCGCCCCTAGGATCCAATCCATTCTGACGGGATCTGAAGACGCCCTTTGCTCCCATTCGAGTCCCAGACAGACCAAGTGGAACCACCCAAAGAGGGGGCTCCTTCGGCAGTCCCAACGATATGCACCATACTGGGAGCTCCTGTCGGGTTCACGATCAGGCTGTCGTCTTGCCTGAATTCCCAGCGTCTGGACGCATTGGAAGAATACGACGTCCCCGAGAGCCTGATTCTCTGGATGCCGCTTTGTCAGAGTGAGGTTAAGCCCTGCCGTCGTTAATCGTATTGACCCAAATTGCTTCCCCAAATCTCCAAGGAACCAACCGAGAAGATAGTACATCGAATTCAGGAAGTTTTCCCTATCGAAGCGCGGCCCGGTGCTTGTACACTGTTGCCTCGCACTCAGGACGGCGGCGTCGAAATCACGATATGAATTCAGCCGGCTGGGGAGACGCAACGGACATCAATTCGTAATGTTGTATTTTATCACCAGCTCTTCCTGAGCGATTGCTACCGGCACCACTGCGAAAGTGAATGCGGGTCGGGGGCGCGAATCCCCCCCTCGGCACCAACCTTCAGGCGGCCTCTACGTCGGAACTTCGACGTTCGCGAGATGAAGAGAGCCACGGGTGGGATTCGGACCCACGACATCCACCTGTTTGGGCGGCGCTTACCAAGGTGGCGCTCTAGCCACTGAGCCACCGTGGCACTCGGGACGGCACCGACCGAACTCGATTCTTAACTGTTCGGGGCTTTGGGTTCCTTTCCGTCTTCAGGGGCCTGGTTCGGCCGCGCCGTCAGCCAGGAAGCTCGTCATCTCCTCTAGGCCCCCGAACATATGATCGGGGTTCTCTGCCCTGAGCCTCCCCGCTTGGATCGGTCCCCTGGCCAGGGCAATCGAAGGGACCCGGGCGTTCTTCGCGGCCTGGACGTCCGCGGGAGAGTCACCGACATAGACCGCTTGTGGCGGCGTCAGCCCCAGTCTGTCCAGGGTCTTCACTAGCATGTAGGGCGACGGCTTGAGGTGTTCCTTCTCCGCACCGAACTCGACGGAGTCGAAGAAAGGCCGCACCCCCAGCCTCTCGAGCTCCTCCGTGACCCTGTCCCTCGAGCCATTGGAAACGAGGGCGAGCCTGAACCCACGCCCCTTCAGGGTGGCGAGGCACCTCATAGCGTCGGGGTGCAGGTCGGGCTTCTCCTCGTCGTAGAGATTCAACCAGTCGTCGTCGGCCGCTTTCCAAAAGCGTTCGGGGAGCCCTATTCTCTCATAGAACTCGTACCAGTTAGGGCTCTGGAACTCGAGAAACTCCGCCTTTGTGAGCTCTCTGACTCCGAGCTTGGCGAAGATCTTGTTGTAGACGTTGAAGCTCGCCCCGAGGGAATCCATCAGGACCCCGTCCCAGTCGAACATCACCCCGGAGGTGCCCATGGCGGCGGTGCGAGATTGACGACGGAAAAGCGTGTAGTCGAGGCTGGCGGAGCGGACGACCCCTCGGGTCAAGGTTGATAGCGTCGTGGGCAGTGCTCCTACCCTGTTGAGACGTGTCGACGCCGACGCCTACGGCCACGAGGTCTGGGACTACTTCACTCGACGCGAGGGGCACGAGACCGTGGAAAGGGAGGACGGCCTAATCGACCCCTCCGAGACCCTCCCCCAGGGGTACTTCGCCCCGCTGAAAGACTGGGACTCCGTCGAGAGGAAGGGAATCGTCTTCGCAAAGGGCAGAGTCCTCGACGTCGGATGCGGCGCGGGTAGGGTGGCGCTCTATCTGCAGAGGTATAGAAAACTCGAAGTACTCGGTGTCGACAGCTCGCCGCTCACCCTCAGAGTGGCCAGGGCCCGGGGCATCAGGAGGACGCGCCTGATGGCGTTCGAAGATATCGCCTTCGCCTCTGGGTCGTTCGAAACCGTGATCATGTATGGCAACAATTTTGGTCTCTTCGGCAACAGGAACAAGGCGAGACGCCTGCTGAAGAAACTGTGGGCCATGACGTCCAAGGACGCCGTCATCATCTGCTCGAGCGTGGACCCGTACAAGACTGACAACCCAGACCATCTCCGGTATCAGCGCTGGAACAGGGCCAGGGGAAGGATGGCGGGACAGATTAGGATGCGGATAAGATACAGGGCCCATGTGGGGGAGTGGTTCGACTACCTGCTGGTCTCGCCAAGAGAGATGGAAGAGATCGTCACCGGGACGGGGTGGCGGGTCGAGCGTTTCATCAGAGCCAGGGGGCCGCTGTATGTCGGTGTTCTGACTAAAAATCAGGTACAGCTAGGGGAAGTCACCGTGCCTCGGCCATAACCGACTCTGTTACTGCGAAGTGGTTTCGTTCGGCTGAGGAGGCGGCGCGACGGCTTTCGGCTTGCGTTTGATGAATGCGAGAACCAAGTTGAGGGCTCCGAAGATGAGGAAGACGAATGCGAGTGTTGCCCTCAGCGAATCACTCGCCGTGTATGTTCGTTGGAAGTAAACGGTTTCTGTGGTGTTGAGCAGGCCGCTTCCGTGCCTGAATACGAGATAGAAAGTGTCTTGGTTCTTGAAAGTGTAGGAGATGGCCGAAGAAGCAGAGTCAGTGATGTTGTAGACCGAGTCTAACGACGTGCCCACCTGGAAGGCGGCGAATTGGGCGCTGGTGAAAATGAAGAAACTCACGGGGCGCCCTGAGGTCTCGTGGAACTGCCCCGAAATAGTATCCGAGGGGTTTCGAGTCGTGCTAATTTGATAGTAGTCCCCTGAAGGAAGGTTGAATGTGGATTGTAACGACGCGGAGGTTTGGAAGGTCGCGAATTCGTACCCCGCGAGGATCAGGAGGAACAGGGCTGGCACCAAGAGCCGAGGGTTCCGCCCAGCGAAATTCAATCGAGAAGACGCTCGTTGACCGCCGAGTTCCATGCTAACTAGCCGACCTCGTGGAATCCGCTTTTGCCCTTCTGATTAACCAAGGGCGTCCGTTGTGCATCCCCCCTTATATGAAGCCGATTCAGGAAGGCCAAGGAGCGAAGTGATGGATAAGAGGGATGATGACGATCGCTTTACACTTGCGATTTTCCCCGTCAGCCAGTATCTAGCCGACGCGGAATTGCGGCAAGCTGTAATAGGATTGACTGGTAGTGGTCGGTCCAACATCGAACCCGCCGACGCGCAGGCGCTCGTCCGGTTCTACCCGTTGCCTCCTACAGCGCTCAAGGAGAAGCGCGAAATGGATGCGTACGTCCTAATTGGGATGTATGGCACGCTCGTGAGAACCCACGTCGTTGTCACAAATGGGTCTGCCCGCACAAACCCTCCCCCTGATGATTACGCGTGTGATTCGTGTCATACCAAAGGGTGGCTCAAGAAAGATTACCAGGACTCTAAGCTCGATGGTGCGAACATCCCAGTGTGGCTCTGCCCGGACTGTTCGAAGCTCAAGCCGGAGGGACGAGACATACGGTTCTGAGAGCATGAATCTGCTAGGAAGAGGAAGCAAAGACGCGCCAAGGACCGAAAAGATGAGCGCTGACAATCCGAAAACCGGGCTGCCGGAGCTAGACGATAACCCGAAGTTGCTCAAACTGATGCTGGCCGCTCTCCAGGAATTCAGCGCTCAAGTAGCTGGGAGGGGAGAGGAAGCTCCCTTTGCGGTGATCGAGCTGCCCTCGGGGCAGTATATCCAGGGATTCAAGCGGGAGAGGCTCGAGTTCGGGTTCGAAGAAGCCCGGCAGGCGCTCCTGGCCGTACCCTCAGAAGCCGAGCGATATGCGCTTGCGTGGGCGGGCTACCTCACGATTCAGGGGGTCAGATACGAAGCGATTCTAGTCGAAGGTGGCGAGAGGGGCAAGCCGCGTGGGGCCCAGATGGGACTGCGGTACAGGAGGCGTCCGCCTGAGGTGAAGTTCGAAGCGGTTGGAAACCCCACGATACTTGGAGCGGGAAACAACCTCCTGACGCTGTCGAGCGACCCTGGCGCCACTTCGAAGTTGCGCCCCGTGTTCGCGAGGATAACAGCCGATGTCGACCACAACCAGTCCACCGGGAACGCGAAGGCACCACCGTACGAGTTCGGGAGTTGCCAAGAGCTGGTTCTGTCTTTTGGGGATTTGGACTTGCCTTTCCAGAAGGAACTGCAGAAGAAACCCGATACGGCGCATGTGATTATGGGGTCGAAGGCGTGGGCCACCATCTTCAAGCCAGAAGCGAAGGAGGTCTATCTGGCGCGGGACACGCTCTCACCCATCAGGGGTGGGGTGCCGTTCCAGGGGTTCAAAGAAGATGGGCTGATATTGATTGGGTATATGCCTCCGCCTCCCACGGGCAATGAGGTTCGGGACATTCATGTGATGGTTCTGTGGATGGCGGCGTTCAAAATAACAGACAAAGAGAAAGAATAACCGTGTCTTGTACTGTTTCGTGCTCGTCGAAAAATCTCCGAAAGTGAAACCGGTTCCTTCGGATAACAATGAACCCTGCCACTGCTTCAGGCAGTGATCAGTACCCCGCCGCTGTGCTCGAAGAAAAAGCCCCAGGAGGGACTCGGGATCGCCGTAGACGGCAGCTGAGCCGAGAATCTCTAGCCTTGGCGTGATGCCGCCAGCCTCCCCAGAATCGTTCCCATTAGGGGGCGGGATGCCATTCCAGTGGTTCAAAGAGGACGGAGTCGTCATGATTGGGTACATGCCTCTACCACCAACGGGAAACGAGCCCCATGGTGTTGGGTTGTTCGTACTGCGGGCGGCGGTGTAAGGTGAAAGGAACGACAGTGTAGTTGAACAGCCGCGAAGAGTTGGAAGAAGCGGTAGTGGGACTACCTATCGTCTTGAGTACCAACACCCTCATCGATGAGTTTTTGCAGATAGTCCCTTATCTCTACTAGAGCTTCGTATTGCATGCTCTTATTCCTCGAGCGTATCTTGTGGTCGAAGATTTCAACCAAGTTTTCCAGACTGGATTTCCTGACTGGGATGGTTTCATCCGGGTTCTTCGAATCTGGGAGTCCTTTGAGGGCTTTCTGCAGTCTAGACCTTTCCTCATCGGCGTGTGATCTTGATGCCATACACTCACCATTCCAAATAGTGATATAAGATTCCGAAGTCGTCAAGGGCGTCCAAGTAATTGCCGTTTGACATTACGTTTCCGTTCCATGGGTTATCCTAGCTGCTCTGGGTGTTTTTCACCCACAAATGTCAGTGTGGGTGCGTCTGCCAAACCCTGAAGGCCTGATTCAGTCGGGTCGGGTTGGCTTTCGTTAATCGTCGTCGTGCCCAAATGGCGAGGGACAACTACGACGGCCTCCTCCCTGCGCGGGTGAGACGTGGTCGACTCTAGCCAGTTGAATCGACAATCTGCCTCAGGACCCTTTCGAATCCGAGGGTCTGAAGGAGGTTTCCAACCACGAGGATATCGGCGCCCGCCTTGGCCGCCTTATCTGCTGAACCCGGTGTGGTGATTCCGCCGCCCACAATCAACAGGCCGTCGTATGTCTTGCGTACTGCCCGAATGGTTTCTGGGGGCACCGGGTCCCCAGACCCGCTCCCTGCTTCCAAGTACAGTGTTCTCATCCCAAGATACTGTGCTGCAAGGGCGTAGATCACGGCAAGGTTCGGCTTGGAAGGAGGAAGGGCGTTCACCTGGCCAATGAAGCTCGTCGCGCTGCTGTTGCCGAACACGAGGTACCCCATGGGGATGCTCTCGATCTTGCTCTTGTAGACTTCGATTGCTCCAAGGGCCTGAGCTCCTATGATGAAGTAAGAATTGGTCGAATTCAGAAGGGAACTGAAAAGGATGGCGTCGGCGTGTCGTGAGACGCCTGTGATGTTGCCCGGGAAAAGGACCACGGGTACGTCGTGTGATTTGGTGTGACCAGCGTGTGATTTTGTGTGGCTTTGGACCGCTTTCACGATGGTGTCTAGCCTCCCCTGGTCGGCCAGAGTCGAGCCCCCCACCAAGATCAGGGCTGCGCCCGCGTCTATAGTCTTGGCTGCGGTGTCGGCAGCTTGCTTTGGGGAGAAGTCCTCAGGATCAATCAGTGCAGCAACTACCGGTCCCCGCTTCGTCCTTTCAATGAGATATTTCTCTACTGGACCCAGCTCGATCAAGTCAGACCCCGGCCTTGGCGTAGTCGTCTACGAAGGTATTGTAGACGTCTATGTTGGCCCTCTTGGTCGAGTACCTCATTTCTCTGCCCGCGTGCAAAGGACAGTTGGGGTTACCGCATGTGACGCGAAATACGTAATCTTGTGATGCAGGATCTTGTTCTGATGTGATACGAATCGAAATCAAGCCGCATCGAGGGCATGCGAAGACCGACGGCAGGGTCTTGTGGACCACTCGAAGGGTTTTCTTGCGTCTCCTACCCAAACTCTCTCGCCCTCTCGTCTGTCAACTGAGGTAGATAAGCGAACGTCTCACGCTCCCTCCAGCCCGTTGGTAAAGATTAGGTTGCACTGCCCAAAACCATAAAAATATTATGAACAAGTCAAGGCAAATCGTGGTTTATCATGGTTACCGGGTTCGGAATGATTAATACAGTTCTGGCTGACAGCTGTGGCCGTTGAGTCTACCAGAAACCCTTGTCGAGCAGTCGAACCTGACGCCGAGGCAACTCGAGGCCCTGCGGCTCTATCTGCGGGTGGCGATTGGTGAGATGAGATACAGAGAGGCAGCCTCGGCGGCTTCTGAGGGGCGAACCAGAGGCAGGCCCAAGCCGTTGACGGTTGGATCGTACTTCCGAACAGTGCAGCAGGCCAGGGAGAATGTTCGGCGGTCGATTGTCACGCTGCTAATCGGGGTTTGGGTGGGGGTCGTAAAGCCAGACGACGTCCGGAGGTTGCTGGAAGTAGCCGGTGGCGGAGTCAGGGAGCTGTCCGAAGAAGAGTCTGGGCGGTTTGTGGGCGTGTTGCAGGCTTTGATTGGCAAAATCGTTGTGTGATGCAGGGGCCTAGTCACGTCGGGGTCGGGGGCCGGCGATGATGAGACGCCCTTCGGGACCTAGATCTGTGCGGTCGTTGCGCGCCCGTGGCATCACCCTTAAATCACAACCGAACCCACGCACAAGTCACAGATGGTCGACGTCACGACGGTGGTCCTCCTGGCGACTTCGTTCTTCTTCGTGGCCCTGTCCTTCGCCTTGCTCGTCAGATACAGGCAGGTCTCCGAGCGCATCAACGCGTCCACAGACCTGGGCCGTGACCTATGGTCCTCGTTGGAGGAGCGTCTCAAGAAGCAGGATGCGCGCATCCTGGATATGATGGGAAGAGTAGAGGTCATCCAGTCCAGGGTCATGGCCGCCTCGGCGGCGCTGGCCGCTGGTACCCCCTCCACGATGGCGTCGGTGGCCCCTGTGGCCCTCCAATCCGAGGGCGCGCCCATTGAAAGTCACACCACAAGCCTTCCTGCGCAACAGCCAGAATCACAGGAGTCACAGCCATCACAGGCCCCCGCCGTGGGCTCCATCCCGACCCAGGGGCTCGACGAGACCCAGCTGGCCGCCATGAGGCTGCTAAGCGAGGCCGCGAAGAACACGCGCCAGCTCACAGATGCTCTGGGGAAGTCTCGAGAGCACACGGCAAGGATCATGAAGGCGCTGTTCGAGTCGGGGCTCGTAAGACGGAACGACACCTCCAAGCCCTTTGTCTACGAACTGACCGAAGAGGGCCGTCGCCGACTTCCGGCGCCCTAGATTATTCTGACTTCTTGCAGGCCTTTCAGGTGCACATCGCTGGTGTAGAGCTCGGCCGATGCCTGCCGGGCCGTGGCGTAGATGAGCGCGTCGGAGAAGTGGAGGCCGTGCTCAAGGCTGTAGTCGGCGGCTTCGAGTGACAGCGTCTGGTCGATGGGCACCACGGTCGTCTGGCTTAGCGCTGCGACTGCCTCGAGGGCTGCCTCTTCGCCCTTGGCCTTCTTCACCTTCCTGTAGACTTCGTAGAGTACGACGACCGAGGTTACGATGTCGGCGGGCTTGGACCCCTCGATGACCATGTTGTATGATGCTGCCTTGGGCCCGTCGGTGAACCTCTCAATCCATCCGAAGCTGTCGACGCTGATCATTCGTGCTCGGTCTCGTCGCGCAGTTCGTCCGTGTCCAGGCCCGGCACCATCCCCCTAGTCTTCGAGATGGGACGAACGGGGACGTACTGGAGGATACCGTGCTTGGTGACTGCCACCATTCTGTCGCCTGGCTTGATGCCCGCCTCTTGGCGAATCCTCTCGGGGATTACTACCTGGTATTTCCTCGAAACCTTCACTGTTTCCATCGATAGCCAAATCGTTCAACGGTAGAGCTTTCGATATAAACCTTTGCGGCTGCTCGGCCGCCTTCGATCATATCCCCCTCCCCTGCGCTTCGCTTGTTTCCAGTCTAAGAGCCCCAAAGAGGATAGTCAGTTTACGTCAGTAAAAAGAGCCCGCACTTGGTAAGCGGCCTTGACTGGATATCCCTTGGGGTCTAGACGCCGACGCCGTTGGTTGGCAGATGGCTCTGTGAGGGACGACTTTGTTCGGGGGACAGGCTCCAGTGGAAACGGTGGGGTGGGGGATTAACCGTGAACCTGGGTGAACGCGTCCGCGCACCAGACCCCGGGCAGACCCCTGTATTTCCACTGGAGCCTGTCCAGCCCCCAAACCAGCGAAAAGGCCGGCTCTGACCCCTTTGTTTCCATTGGAGCCTGTCCAGCCCCCGCCGCGAAACAGGGCCAGTGAACGCCGGTGAACACCCCGGACCCTATCAAACCATTGTCAAACTAATCGACAACCAGGTTCACAAGTTCACACCTGACAGCGATAAATCGGGGCCTGGGGCACGGGCGGGGCCGTAATTTGCGCAAGCGGATCAAGATCGAACTAGAAGACGAAGAAGGGACCAAGTACACCCTCGCGCTGGAAGGGGCCGTCTCCAGGGACAAGGTGATGAAGGCCATGGACATGCTCGAGGTCATGGACGTCCCGATGGAGCGCCCGCACAGGGCCCCGGACGAAGGGACCTTCTTCGGCAAGGTGCAGACACTGCTGGAAACCACGTTTTCGGCCGGCGATTTTTCTTCATCGGACGTTGCCAGGGAACTCGAGGAGAAATACAACCAGCCGGCCAAGCTCAGCACCATCTCGACCTATCTGGCCCGCCTGGCTGACAAACAGTTCATCAAGCGGGAGCGGTTCGGGAACTCGTGGGTGTACCGAAGGGTCTACCTGAAGCCGGCCCAAGTGGCCGAAAGATAGCGCCGACGACAGATGCCAAAGGAACCCCCAGCGGCGCAGAGGCCCTGCGAGCCCACGCGGGTAGGGCGACCAAGGCAGACCGGCCCCCCACTTACCAATCAGAAAACATGGCAGCCTTAATTACTCGTTTTTGCTGACAAAAAACATGTCTCACGCAAAATCTCTCCAAACAATCAAGGACGACGAGCCTGGTCTTGAAGCCAGGATCATCACGGCGATCGGGAAGGCAGGCCCTAGGAACATCGCACAGATTTCGCGGATGACCGGGGCGCACCAGGAGACCATCAGGTACAAGATCAAGAAGAGGTTCGGCCGCCTTGGGTTCAGGTTCCACGCCGAGGTCGACTACGCGAAGCTTGGGCTGACCCTCCACTGGGCCACGCTCGACTTCGGCAAGCCCTACAGCGCGATGGCCACGCAGATACTGGCGGCGTTGAACCAGGTGGGGTATCTCGTCTACTACGGCAAGCTAATCCCCCAGGGGAACTTCATCGCGCTCTTCGCCCTTCCCAAGGGGACGTCGGAACAGTACAGGGAGTTCCTGGCGGGGCTGAGGGACAAAGGAATTCTGAGCAGCTTCACACTCAGCAGAGACATGGCGAACCGGAACAAGCCGATGGACCCACACTTCTTCAACTTCAGGTCGGGGAGGTGGGAGATCGAATGGGGCAAGGTCTCGGAGTCTGCCCCCGGTTCACTGTTGCAGGGAGCGAGGGCCGAGCCCCACGACGTCGACCCCTACGACCTGCTCATAATCAAGGAGCTGCAGAAGGACTCGCTCCAGCACCTGACCGGGATCGCGAGGAAGCTCAGGGTCCACCAGAAGACGCTCGAGTACCACTACCGCACACACGTCCAGAAATGGAAGCTGATCCCCTCCTACAGGATCAGGTGGACCCAGGACCTCTCGAAGAGGCTCGTCCACTCGACGGCAACCACACACTTCACTTTCCACGGCCTGTCCAAGGCGGAGCTGGCGGCCGCCCAGGCGGCGGTGAGCAAAGTCCCATTCCTTTGGTCGGAGGATCTCCTAGAGGACGGGACATACACGGCGTTCATGTACGTCCCACTGACGGACCTCATGGCCGTGTCCACCTACATCAACGACGCGGTGCCTCACCTTGGGCCGAGGCTCGAGGTCGGGTTCGTCAAGCCAGCCGAGTCGTACTCGTTCACGATCCCGCACCACATGTATCGCGACGGGGAATGGAAGTTCAACACGCGTCAGATGAACACCGCCCTGCAGAAGGAATCAAACGCCCCGGCGCAAAAATAAGAGAGGGCGGCCCTGCCGCCCTAGGTAGGGGTCGTCCCGCCTATCCCATCCAGGAATCCAAGGTACATGCCGTGGGCGGCGGCGAGCCCGGCGAACGCCGAGACGGCCAAGGAGCCCAGCAGCAGCCCGACCCGGACCCTTTCGTCGATTGTCATGGTCGGTGCCAGTTTGCATCAACACTAGTTCCGCCTTTTCATCAAGAATACCAGAGCATTCTCCCATTATACTCAACAATCGCGCATAACTCCGTCAGAAAACATACCCTCGCCGGGGGCGCCGGCGCAAAGACTATCTAGACCAGTGTTTCCACTGTACAACACTTGCCGGGAGACATCGACGAGATATTTCGCAGGGCGAAGGAAGGCCGACCCCTTTTCGTCAACAGGGAGGCCCTCAGCCCCGACTACGTCCCGAAGCACCTCCCCTTCAGAGACCCGCAGACCCGGGCCGTCGCTCAGATATTGGCGCCCATCCTCAGAGGGTCGAAGCCGTCCAACCTCCTCCTCTACGGCAAGACTGGCACGGGGAAGACCGCGGTGGCGAACTACGTCCTGGAGAAGCTCAAGGCCGAAGCGAACAACCAGAACTTGGTCCTGGCCTACGTCAACACCCGGCTGGCGGACGGGGAGTACCGGACCCTTGCGGACTTCGCCCGGTTCCTCGACCTGGGCAAGGAGAAGCAGATACCTCTCACAGGTCTGGCCATAGGGGAGGTCGTGGACCGGATCTTCGAAAACATCAAGACGAACAAGAAGAAGGTGGTTCTGGTTCTCGACGAAATCGACTACATGGTCAAGCTCTTCGGAGACGACATACTCTACGCCTTCACGCGCTCGGGGAGCAAGCTCTCCCCCGGCTTCCTCGCGATGGTAGGCATATCCAACGACCTGAAGTTCAAGGAGGGACTCGACCCGCGGGTCCTCAGCAGCCTCAGCGAAGAGGAGCTCATCTTCCCACCGTACACGGTCGACGAACTGAGGGACATACTCAAGGAAAGGGCGGGGGTCGCGTTCAGGCCCTCAGTCGCCTCGGCCGCAGCGATCAACCTCTGCGCAGCCATGGCGGGGTCGGAGCACGGGGACGCGCGCAGGGCAATAGACCTTCTGCGCATCGCAGGCGAGGTCGCCGAGCGAGAAGGCCTGAAGGAGATCGACGACACCTGCATCAGGCAGGCGTCCGCCAAGATGGAGGTCGACAGGGTGGACGAGGCGATTCGGTCCCTCCCGGTGCAGAACAAGGCGATCCTCTACGCCGTTTCCAGGTTCGACGGAGGGACGAACACAGGCGAGCTGTATCTGGCCTATAGCAACGTCTGCAAGAAGCTCGGCATTGAGACGCTCACCCAGAGGCGGATGAGCGGGATACTCGGGGACCTGGACCTGCTGGGGCTGGTGGAGGCGTCGGTGGTCAGCAAGGGGCGGCGGGGAAGGACGAAGAAGATACAACTCCTGATTGGCAGGGACATGCTCTCGAAGACGCTGTCCGAGGACCCGGCCTTCGAAGCGGCAGCCTGACTACGGGGAGAACCCGGCGGCGCCGAAGTTCCGCCTAAGCACCTGGAGGTTCGAGAGGTCTACGACTGGGACGATGCTAGGGGTCGGCTCGAGGCCCATGTTGGACTGGAAGCTGGTCTGGGCCTGCCACGTCCCTGAGTTGACCATGAGGGTGCCCCGATAGGAGAGTTCGCCGTAGGTGTGGACGTGCCCAACATGGAAGACGTCTGGCACCTGGTCCACGACGAGGTAGTCACGGAGCTCCGGGGAGAGCGCCGTCCGCTTCCCATAGGTGGGGGCGAGGTGCCTCGCCTTGAGGAGGAGCTTCATGGCGTCTGTGGGCCGGTCGTAGGCGAGGTTTGGCGTCGTGGCAATCACATCGTCGAGGCTCTTCCCATGGTAGATCAGGAACGTAACACCATGCAACTTGACATATGCAGGGTCGCCGACCCACCTGACGTTGGTCATGGCGTACAGCGACTCGGCCATGTCCACGGACACCGCGGGCTGGGGGAGCGCCTGCCTGACCACATCGTGGTTCCCCGGGGACAGTACTATCTGGATGTGCCCAGGGACCTGTTTGAGCAGGTCGGCAGCCATTTCATACTGTTTCATCGGATTCCGCTCGGCCAGCTGGAACTCCTGGCCGGGGTAGACGCCTACGCCGTCGACGAGGTCGCCAGCTATCACCAAGTACTTGATCCGGCTGACAACGTCCCTGTCCCCAAGGTTCCCGTTGAGCCACATCAGGAACCTGTGAAAGTCGTCCGCGAGGAACATCCTGCTCCCTATGTGCAGGTCGGAGAGGAGGACCGCGTAGACATGACGAGAGGTAGAAACGACCCGGCGCCCGGGCAAATCAGGAAGGACCACCGAGTCGGTGTACAGGCCCCCCGACTTGCCTCTGCTGACCTCGACCACCACCATGCTGTCCAGAGGCGCTTCCAACGCAGCCTTCTCCACGAGCGCATCCTGGCAGACTACCTTGAGGGACCCCGTCGGGTCGTCGACACGGAGCTCTACGACCCCGCGCCTGCTGGAGCGGTCGGCGAGCAGCCCAGCGACCCTGACCTTCTTGCCCGGAGCCAGGCTCTTCGCCGCCGATACACTCCCGCTGTTCTTGGTGTCTAGCCGTTCCTTCACAATCGAAAAGAGACGCTGGTATCTGTCATGGAACAGCTTCCCGAACCCTTCGACCCCCTCCACGGGAGCGATGGCGGGGGTGGGGTCGGACAGCACCTCGACCTGAGCAGGCTCATCCACGGTGACCCTCTCCTGAACGCGAGGAGCATCCCGGGGCATCAGCTTCGCGACATCGTTCACTGTGATGCGCCGCGCCTCTCCCATGGCGCTTGCTTTCTGTTCGAGGAGTCTCTCAACCACCCCTTCATCGGCGCCCGGCGGGAGCGAGCTGATCATCTCGAAGGCTTTGGCATCGAGCATGTAACCAGACGCCAGCACCCGCGCGACGGCCTTCGAATCTGACATCCGACGCCCGAAACCTCTACGGCGTATTAGAGGCTTCTACGCACTGAGAGCCCAGCTGGACGAAGGCCTCGAGCACCTGGGGGTCCTTGGACTCGCAGTACAGCCGCGTTATCGGCTCCGTGCCGGAGGGCCTGAACATCACCCAGGACCCGTCGCTCATCACCAGCTTCAGGCCGTCGAGGGACCTCTCCTCTGAAATTCTGAACTTCTTGAACGCCTCGGTGGCGCGAGGGACGAGCGCATCCATCTTCACCGGAACCCTGAGGTTGGTCTGCCTGAACCTCCACTGGACCTCCTGCATGACCCGCCCCAGCACCCCGCGATCAGACGAAAGGAGGGTCGAAATCAGGGCGGCCGCGTTGATGCCGTCCTCCCACAGCCCCCACCCCGGGTCGACCACCTTGCTCGGCTCGGCCGCGAAAACACCCCCCTCGGCAGCGAGGACGGCGAAAGTCTTGCCGACCCGGCTCCGCTGGACCTTCAGACCCAGCCTTTCTGCTTCCTCGGCCACGGCGGTGGAGGTGTTCTCGGAGATCACAGCCGTCCCCGAGCCGAGGCCCAGACCGCGCAGAGCCAGGATGGTGAGTATCGAGTCGGGGACGACACCGCCGAAGGCATCGATCATCACGAGCCGGTCCGCGTCGCCGTCGTGGGCGAACGCGAAGTCCACACCGAGGGTGGGGATCATGGCGGCGAAGTCGGCGAGGTTCGAGGCTGTGGGTTCGGGGGGCCTCGCCGGGAAGCGCCAAGACACCTGGGCGTTGACCGGGATCACTTGGTGGCCCAACGCCTTCAGAATCGCGGGGGTGACCAGCCCGCCCGGGCCGCTGGCGCAGTCGATGGCTATGCGGAGGGGCTGGGGGGCCCTCGGATAGCGGGAGACCACGCCGGCGATGTACTCGTCCACCACGTCTTCGTCGGGGATTACCTGGCCGAAGGCCCCGGAGGGTTTCATCACGTCCACACCCATCGCCCGCTCAATCCTTTCCTCATCTGACTTCGGGAGCTCCATGCCCTCCCTGTTGAACACCTTGACCCCGGAGAACTCCGCGGGGTTGTGAGAGGCAGTCACGGAGAACCCGACAAGACACTTTCTCGACCGCGTCCCGAACGCGAGCACCGGGGTGGGGACCAGCCCGAACACGTCGGCATCGCTTCCGACAGCGTTCACGGCAGCCATCACCGTCCTGGCCAGGAGGGCCGACGCCTTCCGGCCGTCCCACCCTATCCCATAGCGGCCCTTCCCCGAGGCGAAGGCGATGGCCTCGGCGAGACGGTAGACCTGTTCTGGGGTCTGAGTCTTGTTGAAGACCCCTCTGACGCCAGCCGTGCCGAAGGCCTTGACCAACTCTATCTCTCTATGATTTTGGTCCAGAGCTCGGGGGTCGCTTCTTTGGCCAGGGAGTGGAGCGCGGTCGCAAGTTCTCTGATCTCCCACTGGGCCTGGAGGGCGGTCCTCTGCCAGACCATGTGCATCAGGCTCCTGGCGCTGAGCGTCATGACCAGCTTCGTCTTGATCGCACTGGGGAGGACGTACCTGGCGTCCTCCTTGGGAACCCCCATGGCGATCATCTTCTCATAGGCGGCGTAGACCGCCTTCAGGGCATCGTCGTAGGCCTTGTAGGCGGCCTCGTTAGATGAGATGCTGGGGGGCGTCACCATGCCCTCTCTGGTCGCCGCGGAGAAGCGCTGGGACTCCTGGTCGTAGGAGACGACCCTGTGGCGGACGAGCTGGTGGGTCGTGACCCTGCTGCAGTCTTCTATCTCGAACATGTACACGACGTGGTCGAGCATCGCTTCGGGATCGACGGGGCCGCCCCTCTCGAAGAAGACCCGCTTGACGCTGCCGAAATCTGTGTTGTAGAGGAGCTTAACTCGCATGGACCCTGACCCCGAAAGCGACCTCGTTGAAGACGGGGCAGACACCCTTGGCGTCCAGCTCGGAGACCACGAGCTCAGCGAGAGCCTTCCCCGCGGGGCTCCGCCAGAGTTCTACCAGCGTCCTGGCGTTGAGCGAAACCAGCCATCCGCCCCGAGAGAGCCCGGTCATCCGCAGATACGGGAAGCTGCGCGCGAGCACGCCCGCCTCCGAGTCTCCCGCGTTTTCGAGCAGCAGCGTCAGCGTGAAGTGTTCGAGGACGTCGAGCGACTTGTCTTGCATCGCCTTGGTAAGGAGGTACTTCCAGTAGTCGGGGCCCTTCTGCTCGAGCTCCGACTCAATCTCTTCGATGGTCTTGGTGCTATAGCACCGCCTCATGGCGACCGCAATGGTCCTCTCGGGGGATGGAGAAGACCAGACGAGAGCGACCTTCATGATTGAAGCGCACCTGAGCCCTCATTCGATTTAAACAAGCGCTTGCCCAAGGCCCAACCCGTTGGCTGCCAAGGAGGGTGGCGCGGGCTGCGTCGTGGTGCTGCACGAGGTCTGGGGGCCGGACTCGAACATTGAGAGCGCCTGCAAACGGCTCGGCAAACTCGGATTTGCAACCACCACGCCGTCCCTCTACGAAGGGCACGAACAGCTCCTCACCCCCCGCAACATCCGAAGCGCGATGGACGTGGTGTGGGACCTGTCTCTGAAGGAGCGGCGCGACAAGAAGAGGGTGGCGGCCGAGGCCGACAAGAAAGGGGCGGACGCTACCGACCTGGAGGTCCTGGCAGTCATGTATGACCGGGACTTCAGGGACGGGCTGGTTGAAATCACCATGGACGCCATCCACGACGCGAGGTCGAGGTACGGACGCGTGGCTACCCTGGGGTTTTCCTTGGGGGGCGGCCTCTCGCTGACTTCGGCGACCCAACGGGGCCACCCCGACTCGGCGGTCGCGTATTGTGCGGAGCCGCCCAAGCTCCGGAGCCCCATGGGGGCCACGGCGCCCATGCTCGCGATATGCGCCAGCCACGACGACCTGATGAACCCCCTGATGCCCCCATTTGTGGACGCGGCCCTGAACCGCGGGGTTGACCTGACGGTGAAGACCCTCCCGAACACCCAGCACGACTTCTTCAATCAGACGATGAAGGACCGATACGACCGTCGGGCCGCGGAGGAGGCGTGGGGGTTCACAACGCGGTTCCTGACGAGGACCTTGGCGCACAGGCGGCCGAGCTCAAAGAGATAATAGTGGACTGCCACGCCCTTCCCTCGGGCCGGGGTGGCAGAGTGGTTAATGCGCGGGCAACCCGCTTGGCTCCGAAGCGGATCCGCAACTCGAGATCAAAAGACCAGTCAGCCCGTGACCTTCGGGTCGCGTGGGTTCGAATCCTACCCCCGGCGCCACAATCGACCCCAGACCAACTTAGGCCCTGCGAGGCGGATGCACGCCTCTTTGGAGACGCCCGGGCCGTACGGCCCTAGGCCGTCTTGAAAGACTCGCCGCAGCCGCAGGTGGAAACGGCGTTGGGGTTGCTGACGACGAACCCCCCGCCCATGAGCTTCTCCGACCGGTAGTCGACGGTCGACCCCGCGATGAACGGAGCGCTGGACCTGTCGACGACGACCCTCGCGCCTCCCACATCGATCACGTAATCGTCATCGGAGAACTTCTCGTCCACCACCATGCCATAGGACAGGCCAGAGCATCCGCCCGCCGTCACGAATATCCTGAGGGCGGCCGCTGGCTTACCCTGCTTCTCGAGGTAGACCTTCAGCTCCTCCGACGCCTTCGGAGTGAGCTGCACTATCGGCTTGATCTCGGTCCCCTGGCTCAATCTGGACGCTGAAACCCCTCGCCCGTATAAAAACCCACATCTCACGAAGCTAGTTTCCGGACCGCCTTCACTACCTCTGAATATGGCGGCTCTTCCGAAGGGACGTCGGTCACCCACCGGTGTCGGAGGGTCCCCTTCCTGTCGATCACGAAGGTCGAACGCTTCGCCACCCCCTTGTATCCAAGGCCGACCCACGGGTCCTGGAGGACGCCGTAGAGCTTCGTGACCCTCTTGTTGAAGTCGCTCAGCAGCGGGAACTGGAGGTTGTAGGTCTGGGCGAACGCCTTGAGTGAGAACGAGCTGTCGACGCTCACGCCCACGAGCCGCGCGTTGGCTTGCTGGAGGGCCCCAAACCCGTCCCTGAAGACGCACATCTCCTTGTCACAGACGCCGGAGAATGCGAAGGGGAAGAAGGCGAGGACCACCGTCCCCTGCCGGGTGAACTCGCCGAGGGTCCTGTTCTTTCTATCAAAATCAGGCAGAGAAAAGTCCGGGGCCTTCTGGCCTAGCCTGAGGACCACGACGAGGAAGTACCGAGGTTCTGAT
This sequence comes from Nitrososphaerota archaeon, assembly GCA_027320175.1. Classification (GTDB taxonomy): domain Archaea; phylum Thermoproteota; class Nitrososphaeria; order Nitrososphaerales; family Gagatemarchaeaceae; genus UBA183. The sequence goes on along the minus strand of DAHVLU010000024.1, from coordinate 63,871 downwards.
TTAAGGCCTACTTCTGAGGAAGCTTCTGGAGCAGCTCGAGGTACTTCGCAGCGAGCGTGACGAGCTGTTCCTGTTTGGCGAGGTCCTTCTCCGTCCCCAGTGCAGCTGCGGCATCGTTCAGCCTCGCAAGGACCACTTCCCTCATCTGCGCGGCGACGCCCTCATAGGTGACGGCGGCCGCCTTGGTCAGTCCCGAGAGGTTGTCATGGACCGTACAGTAGGCCTTGCCGCGGTATCTGACCTGCACGCCTCCGTCCTGGGGGCACGGGTCGGCCAGCAGCGTGGCGCCCTTGCTCACCAACTCGGCTGCGAGCTTCATCCTGTCCCTGGCGCCGCTCAACGCGTCTTCCCGCCGCCCGACTGATATTAAAGACGGCCGCATTCGAAAAGCACTTAATCCCTCTGCATCGAAGCACGCCCGAATCAGTGTTCTTTCGTTGAGCGCCAAACTGAAGAAGCAGCAGGAGAACGAGGCGAAGCTCGCCAAGGCCGTGGTGGGCCTCCAGCAGATATCCGACTCCAACATCACCCCGCGCAACATCAGGAAGATTGTCAAAGACTCGGTGCTGATGCTCCAGGACGTCAAGCAGAGCGTGGCAGTAAGGGCGGCCAACGCCATCAGCCTACTGGACGAAGTAGGCCAGGACCCAAACATGCCCTCGTTCGCGAGGGTGACGCTCTGGTCTGCGGTGTCAGAACTCGAGTCGATAAGAGAACAGTAGGGCGCGGCCCGGAGGCCGTGTCCTCAACGCGATTCACGTAAAGCTTTAACACGTTCTCATGCTACGCAGGGGCGATTGCCAAACTGCCCGAAATGCGGGAATAAGGAAGCGATCCCTACGAGGTCCTTCAACGTCATCGTCGAGCCCGCCAAGGGAGAGCGGGGGATGACCGAAAGGCGCGTGGGGATGTACACGTGCGGGAAGTGCGGGACCAAGTTCCCGACGGTGATCAGCAAGCAAAGGTATCTGATCGTCGCCGAGGAGCAGCTGAAGTCCATTCAGGACGAGCTCGCGTCGGTCAAGAAGGGGAACGAGGATCTGAGTACCAAGGTCCAGGGGATGGCCCAGCAGCAGAGGGAGATGGAAGGCTCGATGGTCAGGGCGGCCAAGGAGAACGACATGAAGCGCCTGCAGGCGAAGTTGGCCGACCTAGAGGAGTTCGTCGCTTATCTCAGAAAAGAAAAGGGCGAACTCGAGCAGAAGGCTTCCAGGCTGCGCTAGCCTATACTCCTTCGCTTACGACGGGCGGAAGGGCGTAGCCGGCTTCGGCTTCATACGAAGCGGCCTTCTCTTCCAGGACAGCCTTCTCCGTCCGGAGGGCCTGCACTTCGCTTTCGAGGGCGTTGGCAGACTTCTCCAGCTCGAAGGTGGCTATCTTCTCCTTTAGGGAGGCGACGTCAGCAAGGAGCGAGGCTTTTTCGGCCTCGAGCGACCTGATCTTCTCCTCGAGCTCTGTCCTTTGGTCAGCGTATTCGGTTACCACTTCCATGGTTTCCGACGTTTCAGCGGCAGGGCGTTTACTTCTCCAAGAAAACTAAAAACAATTGATAACCACGTTAAAGCGATTAAATCACCCCGCGCAGGATTTATGAGTCGACGCCAGTCGGCCCCCCGCATGCCCAAGGGCATCTGGGTTTGGCCCGTCGACGCCAGAGGTCAGAGGTCTGTCCTGAGGAAGGTGGCCGTGTCGCCTCACCTCATGGACGCCATGTCGGCCCTGGCGAAGAGCAAGGAGGGGATGAGCAACGCCGAGCTGGACGACGCCATCAAAGACAGCGCCGAGTGGACGACGCTCTGGGTTGTCAGACAGCTCACAGCACTGAGCTTCGTGGAGTTCATGGTGGACTACTTCGGGAACCCCGCGAGGTATCAGCTGACTGACCGGGGAAGGGACGCGCTGTCAACGATCACGGGGAAACCCATCCTCAAGCCCGCGCCGCCACCCGCGCCAGCAGCACCGGTCGCGACGCCCGCTCCTTCGACGCCGCCCGCGCCGGCGCCCCGACCCACGCCGCCCAGACCGGCCTGATCGGCCGAAGGCACGGCGGCTGCAGGCAGCAGTCGGTCATCTAACCGGTTGCATATCATTGGTGCGGGGGGAGGGATTTGAACCCTCGAACCCCTAAGGGATGAGGTCCTGAGCCTCACGCCGTTGACCAGGCTGGGCGACCCCCGCGTTGTCCCGCCGAGCCCAACGTTCGCTTTATAACATTGAACTGGCTCTCATCACTTTCACCAGCCTCTCTCTGACCGGGCCTTCGCTTTCGGTTCCCGGATTATATCTCCGCGGAAACTCCGGCCCCCCTAGATGTCCAAGCCCCATTATCTCTACGAGCAGGTGACGGGGGGCAAGGAACGGTTCGTGTACTATTGCTCTGGCTGCGACTGCGTAGCCCAAGTCAGGCGCGCCCTCGGGCCTCTGGGCTCGTTCGAAGGCCTCTGCAAGGGCTGCGGCCGGCCCCTCGCAGGAGGGGTCGAGTGCAGGCTCGCTCCGGTGCCTGAGGAGTGGTCAGACGTCTTCGTGAACCCCGACCTTTCCGCCAAGATGGCCGAGCCGCTCTTCCGGCCGGCTTCTTCGATCCCGCACTTCTCCCTCGGCTTCTCCAAACTCGATTCGCTCCTGAGGCCCCTGTCAGAAGGACGTCTGGTCGTCCTCAGCGGAGGTCCGTCGTCCGCGGTGGCGGAGCTGGCAGCGCTCAGGGCCCAGCTTCCGGTCGAGGCCGGAGGGCTCGACTCCACGGTCCTCTTCATAGACGGCGGCAACCGATCCGACCCATACCTCTTCTCGTCGTTCGCCAGACAGAAGGGTCTCAGGCCCGCGGCAGCCATGAGGCGCGTAGCCTCGTGTCGTGTCTTCACCTTCTATCAGCTCGCAGCCCTCGTCTCCGAACACCTGACCCGGGCCATCGACGACTACGGGACGAGGCTCGTGGTCATCTCCGACGCGCTGGGGACGTTCAACGAGCCAGAGCTGGACGAGAGGGAAGCGCGGCGGGTCCTCGGCGCCGTGGAGGAAGGAGTAGCCAAGGCGAAGCGGCGCGCCTTGGTTCTCGCCACCCTGGCCTCGCCCAACAGGTACGACGACATCGTAACTTCGTGGTCCGACGCCACGGTCCATCTTTCCCCAGACGGGGACGCCGTCAGGGCCGAGCTGGTCAAGCACAGGAACAGGGCCCCGGGCGCCGCCACCTTCAGGCTGAGCCAGCTGCTGAGAGCGGCGAGGACGGAGGCTCCGCGCTGATGGGCCGCACGGTCCCGTCGTTCAGGATAGCCGAAGCACAGGAGACAGCCGAGTGGAGGTCGTTCAGGAAGGCCCTGCCGAAGGAAGCCAAGGCCGACTTCGACGAGATGTTGAGCTCGGCCAGGCTCTACACCTCGGCCTCTTCCGCCGCGCTGAGGGCGTCGAAGTTCGAGGGCATGACCATGGCGATAATCTTCCACCACTACAGGACCCTCGCGCGGTGCGCGGGCGCGGCTTCCGCCATGGGACGCAGGGAGGCCAAAGGATGACGCTCACCGACGGCGAGATCATCGAGGAGCTCGACAGCTGGCAGCGCTTCGCAGACGCCCTCAGGGCGGACGACAGGGCGCTCTTCAAGGACATGATCAGGCAGTGCTACGAATACTTCCCATCGATTCAGGCCAGGGAGTCGCCCTTCCCTGCCGAGGCCGTCTTCATGAGCCTCCTCCTCGTGCAGCACAAGACCATCGTCTGGCTGGCGTCAGAGGTGGAGAAACTGAAGGCGGAGAGCGGTGCGCGGCTGGATACTTGACCTGTACCCGGGCGACCCCGGGGAGATGGTCGTCTGGCTGAAGCTAGAGAACGGCGACGCTGTCAGGCTGGTCGACCGATGGTCCCCCTCGCTGTTCGTGGGCACCGACAACAAGGCTGACTTCGCGGTCCCCCTGCACACGGTCCGCGAGGACTTCGAGTGGGCCCGGACTGTCCAAAGGCGCGAGATGGTGACAGACTCGGAGGCGTCCGAGGTGCTGGAGATGAAGCTCAAGGACGCGACGAAGGCGCAGCAGGTCGCCGGGCGGGTGGAAAGGCTCGGTCCCTTCGGGACGTTCAGGCTCTACAACGCCGACGTCCCTCCAGCCCAGAGCTACCTCTACGAGAAGGGCATCTTCCCCCTCGCCCTCTGCGAGGTGGAGCAGAAGGACGGGAGGCTCCGGTGGGGCCTCGAGGACGACGTCTGGGCATACGAATATGGCGTGCCGGGGCTGAGGAAGCTCAAGCTCGAGGTGGAGGTGGCGAAGGAAGGGCGGCTGCCGCGGCTCACCGACAGGCTCGGGGCGGTCACCCTGGAGAGCGACGACGGGAATGTAGCCATCGACGGCACCGACGAGGCCGACAAGCTGATGGGGCTGGTCCGGGCCGTAGAAGACGTGGACCCCGACTTCGTCCTCACCAACGACGGCGACACCTTCCTCTTCCCCTACTTGATCAGGCGGGCCCAGGTCAACGGACTGGCGTCGCGGCTCGTCCTTGACCGAGACCGCACGGTCATGAAGCTCCCGTCGAAGGGCGGCACCTCCTACTTCAGCTACGGGCGTGTCCACTACAAGCCCTCGGCCATGAAGCTCAGGGGGAGGGTGCACATCGACATCAACACATCCTTCGCCTACTCGGAAGCGGGGTTCGAAGGGCTCTTCGAGCTGAGCAGGATATGCCGGATGCCGCTGCACGCGTCCAGCAGGGCGAGCATAGGGAAGGCCCTCTCCAGCCTCCAGTTCTACCACGCCTACAAGACGGGGCTCCTCGTCCCCTGGAAGCCGACCCTCGCGGAGCGCTTCAAAGACAGGAACGAGCTGCTGATGGCCGACAGGGGGGGCTTCATCTTCGAGCCACACGCAGGCGTGTACGAGGACGTCGGCGAGCTGGACTTCTCCGCGCTGTACCCGAACATAATGTACAGGAAGAACATCTCCGCCGAGACGGTCAAGTGCTCCTGCTGCCCCGACTCCGACAACCGGGTGCCCGAGCTCGACTGGAACGTGTGCAGGAGGAGGAAGGGAATCGTCCCCCTCGCCATCGAGATCATAGTGGAGAAGAGGCTCCGCTACAAGGCGCTCAGGGCCGGCGCGGCGAACGAGGCAGACCGCCAGAAGTACAACGCCCGCCAGGCCGCGCTCAAATGGCTCGGAGTCACCACGTTCGGCTACCTGGGCTTCAACAACGCGAAGTTCGGGCGCATCGACGCCCACATAGCGGTCTGCGCCTGGGACAGGAAGACGCTGATCGACGCAGCCCGGATCGCCGAGGGGCAGGGGTTCGAGGTGATCCACGGCATAGTGGACTCCCTGTGGCTCAGAAAAGCGGGGGCGGGCAGGAGCGAGTACCTGGAGCTCAAGGCGGAAATCGAATCGAAGACCGGGTTCGCCATGTCGTTCGAGGGGGTCTACAAATGGGTGGCGTTCCCTTCGTCCAAGGCCGAGCCTAACATCCCGGTGCTCAACAGGTACTTCGGGGCATATCAGGATGGGAGCCTGAAGGTGAGAGGGGTAGAGGCGCGTCGCCACGACACGCCGCCGGCTTTCGCGCGATGCCAGATGGACGTGCTGAAGGTCATGGCGCGGGCGGACTCGGTGGACGGGGTCAGGGCAAGGGTCCCGGAGTGCGTCGAGATTTTCCTCGGCTGGGCCGACTCACTCAGCCGGCACGAGGTCCCCGCATCGCAGCTGGCCTACACCACCAACCTGTCGAAGGCGCCGGACGAATACACCGCGATGACCATCCAGCACGCGGCCATCGACCAGCTGACCCGCGAAGGAGCGTCACTTCACGCGGGGGAAGGGATACGCTACGTCATAACCGACTACGGCGGGAGAGACTCCAAGAGGGCAACCCCCCTGGACATGGTGGAAGACCAGGCGAAGTACGACTCGGGGCGCTACATCGCACTGCTCGCCGAGACATGTTCGTCGGTGCTCGCGCCGTTCGACCCTCGATACAACGCTCGGGGGCTGTTGCGGGCCTACGAGGCCCGGAGGAGCGGGCCGCTCACCAGCTGACAGCCTTCGTGGGCCTGATCTTCAGGATGGGAGACTCGCCCTCTCCCCACGGGTTCTTCCGATAGGTCTCGAACCGGTCGAAGAGGATCCGCAGGAGGCGGAGGTACTCTTTCCCCCGTTCCAGGATTTCACAGGTGCCTTCGACCATGACCGCCCTGTTGGGGTGATACTCGTCGATCACCAAGGCGACCTCCTTGTTCTCTCTGAGATTCTTCAGTTTCTTGGTCCCGTAGTCGACGGCGACGATCACGTCCTCCCCGTCAAGGGCGTAGATCACGGGGACCACATGGGGCTTGGCATCTTTCGAGGCGGTGGCGAGCCTGCACACTTCGTGCGCCTTGAGGAACGCGAGCTGCTTCGGCGTAAGAGCGCCCATGGGACGGGGAACCACGGCTTGGGTTAAGAACCCGAGCCAACCCTTTAACGAGGGGCCCGGTCACGGGTTCCGATGAGATACGCCACCCTGGGCGACACAGGCCTGAAGGTCTCCAGGGTCTGTATCGGGTGCATGAGCTTCGGTGGGTCCGACGCCCGGGGTTTCGAGTGGACGCTGGGCTACGACGACTCGAAGCGGGTGATAGACAAGGCGATCGACCTCGGCATCAATTTCTTCGACACGGCAGACGTCTACTCGAACGGGAGGTCCGAGCAGATCGTGGGGAAGGCGCTCGAAGGCAGGCGAGACCAGGTGGTCCTGGCCACGAAGGTCGGGCTCCCTACGGGAGACGGGCCGGACGACAGGGGGCTGGGGAGGAGGCACGTGATGCGCAACCTGAAGCGCTCCCTGGCCAACCTCAGGACGGACAGGGTGGACCTTTACCAGATCCATCGCTGGGACTACGATACTCCTGTCGAGCAGTTCCTGAGGACGCTCACAGACGTGGTCCGGAAGCTCAGGGCGGCCGACCACATAGGGGGCTCGAGCATGTGGGCGTGGCAGTTCGCTAGGGCCCTCCACACAAGCGACAGAGACGGCCTGGAGCGCTTCAAGACGATGCAGAACCACTACAACCTGGCCTACAGGGAAGAGGAGCGGGAGATGATCCCGCTCTGCAGGTCGGAGGGGATACCCCTGATCCCGTGGAGCCCCCTCGGCAGGGGGTTCCTGACGGGGCGGTACAGGCGGCGGGCGAAGCCGGAAGGCGCCAGATACCACAGCGACCGCTATCTGGCCTCCAGGTACTTCCGACCAGAGGACTTCGACGTGGTCGAGCGCCTCGTAGAGGTGGCCAAGGCGAAGGGGGTTCGCCCCGCGCAGGTCGCCCTCGCGTGGCTGCTGACGAAGGACGGCGTCGCGTCTCCAATCATCGGCCCCACCAAGGTCGCGCAGCTCGAAGAGCTCGCCGACGCGGTCGACCTCCACTTGAAGTCGACCGACGTGAAAGCCCTAGAAGAGCCGTACATGCCACACGCCGTCCTGGGGCATGAGTGACCCCGCGGGGAGAACCGACCTGCATAGGGCTTAAGACCCACCGGGGCTCCGTGCACTCGAATGTCCTTCTCTGCCGACCGCGCTTGGGAGCGCGTCAAGACCCTCGCGCCGTTCCCGGAGCACCTCCACCCTTACTACAGGGACATACTCTCCCAATACGAGGCCGCGCAGAACCTGGCCGCCGTCGCCCGCTCCAAGGGGCACGACCCCACCGACGCGGTGGAGAGCAAGACGGTCTTCGACCTGGCGGACAGAGTGAACCAGATGCTGCGCCTGGACCAGTTCGAGGGGCTGGTGGACAGGCTTCGCGAGCTGCTCCACACGACCACGAAGGAGCGCGCCGCCCTCACCATCTCTCAGGAGATCGCCCTGGGGAAGTTCGGGACCATCGAAAGGCACGAGGCCCTGAGCTACGGGGTCAGGGCTGGGCTCGCCGTGATGACCGACGGGGTCACAGTCGCGCCCCTGGAGGGGATATCTGCGGTCACGATAAAGCAGAACGACGACAACACGGAGTACGCGTCGGTGTCCTACGCTGGCCCCATGCGTTCGGCGGGTGGCACCGAAGCAGGCTTCTCGCTCGTCATAGCAGACCTGACGGCCAAGAAACTCGGCCTGAGCAACTACAGGGCTCGCCAGGAGGAGATCGACAGGTTCGCCGAGGAGCTCAGGATCTACGAACGCGACGTGGGGAACTTCCAGTACAAGGTGACTGACGACGACATCAGGAGGGCCATCTCCAACATCCCAGTCGAGATAGACGGGATCGAGACCGACCCCATAGAAGTGGTGGTCCATAGGAACCTCAAGCGGGTCAGGACGGACAGGCTCAGAGGCGGGGCGCTCAGGGTCCTGAACGACGGAGTCATCGGCAGGGCGAACAAGCTTTCGAAGAAGCTCGCGAGCCTCAACATCACCGGATGGGAGTTCCTGTCGATGCTGAAGGGCGGCACCCAGCAGACGACGAACGAGACTGAGAAGGCCGGTGCCCACTTCGAGGAGGTCATCTCGGGGAGGGCGGTCCTCTCGATGCCCAGGAGCAAGGGCGGCTTCAGGCTCCGCTACGGCAGGTCGGTCAACACGGGGCTTTCGACAGTGGGCATACACCCCGCAGTGGCGTCGCTGCTCGACTACCCCGTGGTCACTGGGACCCAGGTGAAGGTTGACATGCCCGGGAAGGCGGCCACCATAGCCTTCGTCGATTCCTTGGAGGGCCCGACCATCCTGACCAAGGATGGAAGTGTAATCAGGGTGTCGACCGTGTCGCAGGCCGAGGAGCTCCACGACTCCCTGGCGAAGATCATCGACCTGGGAGACGTCCTTGTCAGCTACGGTGACTTCCTCGAGAACAACAAGGCCCTCCCTCCGTCACCCTACGTCCCTGAGTGGTGGGCGCAGGACCTGGGGAGGGCGCTCGCCGGAGTGCCCGGAGCCAGGCAGATGCTCGAAGCCGCTGGGGTCTCAGAGGGCCGAGCGTCGGAGCTGGCCGGGTCGCCGTTCGTCCCCCCATCGGCGGCCGAGGCGATTGCCATCTCAAAGTCTCTCGGCATCCCGCTGCATCCATCGCATACGCCCAGATTTGACCGGGTCGGGGCGACGGACCTGGCCGAGCTGAGGAGGAACGCGAGGGTGGACGGCTCGGAGGTAGTCATAGACGCGGCCGACCCCAGGGTCCGCTGGATACTCAACACCTGCCTGATAGAGCACAGGGTCGAAGGAGACCGGGCCGCAGTCGTCGGCGGGGCCGCCACGGTTCTGCGCACGCTGCTGAGGCTCGACGACCCGGAGTTCGCCTTGGCCGTCGAGGAGCCGGACTACATCAAGCGCCTCTCGGGGATCCAGCTCGGCCGCCAGAGCACCACCACCATCGGCATCAGGGTGGGCAGGCCTGAGAAGGCAATGGTCAGGAGGATGAAGCCTCCGGTCCACGGCCTGTTCCCGGTAGGGTATGGAGGGGGACCGATGCGAGACGTCTTCACCGCGGCCAGGGCCCAGAGAGCGGAGATCGAGGTCGTCAACTTGTATTGCAGGAAGTGCAGCGAAAGGCGGCTTGCGGCGAAGTGCGAGGTCTGCGGAGAGCCCACCGAGCCCTTCATGGCCTGTCCCAGGTGCGGCACGATGGCCCAGGACAACGTCTGCCCCAACTGCCGGGCGAAGACGCTCCCCTATTCCAAGATGAACTTCGACTTCCGGTCGAGGCTCGAAGCCATCAGGTCGAAGATACCCTACAACTCCGCCCGGCACGTCAAGGGGGTCAGGGGGCTGACGAGTGTGACGAAGTTCCCAGAGGCCCTCGAAAAGGGGATCATAAGGAGCAGGCATGACGCCTACGTCTACAAGGACGGCACCCTCAGGATAGACGCGACCAACGAGCCTCTCACCCACTTCAGGGTGAGCGACGTGAAGGGGGACATCCCCACCCTGGCCCGCCTGGGGTACTCGCACGACATCAACGGGGCTCCAATACAAACGGAGGACCAGGTCCTCGAGCTTATGCCCCAGGACATCGTCGTCCCCGCCGACATCGGCTCCGACCTGGTGAAGATGGCCCAGTGCGTGGACGACGAGCTCCAGAACCTCTACGGCCTGGAGCCGTTCTACTCCGTGAGGGGACCAAACGACCTTCTGGGCAAGATTGTCATCGGGTTGGCCCCGCACACTTCCGTCGGGGTGGCAGGGCGGATAGTCGGGTTCTCGGCCACAGAAGTGTGCCTCGCCAACCCATACTGGCACTCCGCGAAGAGGCGCGACTGCGATGGGGACGGCGACTCGCTGCTCTTGTTGATGGACGTGCTGATCAACTTCTCTCTGCAGTACGTCCCTGCCCAGATTGGAGGGTACATGGACACCCCCCTTCTGATACAACCGGTCATACTTCCGTCGGAAGTAGACGAACAGGCTCACAACTTCGACATAACATCCAGCTACCCCCTGGAGTTCTACGAGAAGACCCAGGGCACGCCGCCGGCCGCAGCGCTGGCGCCAATGATAGAGAGGATAGGCTCTCGCCTCGAGAGCGACAGACAGTTCTACGACTACGGCTTCACACACCCGACGAGCTCCATCACAGTCAAGCGCCCACGGGCCTCCTACTCAACGCTGCGCACCCTCAACGAGAAGATATCGAAGCAGATCGAGGTCGCTTCATTGATCGAGGCAGTGTCCACCAAGGACGTGGTCGAATCGATAATCAAGACCCACCTGATCAGGGACATCATGGGGAACGCGAAGAAATACGCGACCCAGTCGTTCAAGTGCAAGAGCTGCGGCCTGACGATTAGGCGCCTTCCTCTCTCGTCGAAGTGCCCCAACTGCGGCGGGGAGATCAGGGGGACCCTGACGCGGGCTTCGGTGGAAAAGTACCTCTCTATCGCCCAGAAGCTTGCCCGTGACTACGACGTGGATCCATATCTGAAGAGCAGGCTGGACATGTTGCAGCGGGAGCTCGACCAGCTGTTCCAGGGCCCACGGAAGGCGGATCAGCTGGAGCTGACCGAGTTCCTGAAGCCCGCCCTAGCCAAATGAGTAGGCCGGCGAGTCCCTGAAGGAGTACTTGACCTTCTGGAACCTCCGCCTCAGCTCTTTGGTCCTGATGACGACTTCACGTTTCCTGGCTCCCCCCATGCCCAGATGCACCAGCTCGGCGATCTCTTTCATCTCCGACCTTCCCATCCCCAGGCGCGTGAGCTCCGCCACCCCCAGGCGTATGCCGCCGGGGTTGGTGTAGTGCCTGCCCGCCTGCAGGTCGCCGGGGATCGGTTCCCTGTTGCATATGATGTTCTGGTCCTCGAGGAGCTTCTCCACGACTCCGCCGTCGGAGTACTTGGTCACGTCCAGGGCCACCTGATGGGACTTCGTGTACCCATGTTTTTCGCCCAGGACCTTCTCCCCGAGCTCAGCCAGCCTGACGGCGAGCGTCTGGGCGTTCGCCACAACGTCCTTCGCATATCTCCGCCCGAACTGCAGGAACTCCGCGAAGACCATAGCCTTCGCTGCGACGTTGTGCAGGTGGTGGTTGCTTGCCGTGCCAGGGAAGACCGCTTTCTTCAGCGGCTCGGCCAGCTCGGCGGTCGACGCTATCGCTCCGCCCTGGGGGCCGAAGAGCACCTTGTGGGTGCTGAACGTCATCACCTGGGCCCCTTCCCGCAGGGGGTCCTGGAACTGTCCGCCGGCGATGAGCCCTGCTACATGGGCGGCGTCGTAGCAGACGGTCCCTCCCTTGTCGTGAATCGCCTGCGTCAGCTCCTTTACGGGATGAGGGAAGAGGAAGAGGCTGCATCCGAACATCGCGAGCTTCAGCGAGGGCAGGGCGGCTATCCTCTTCTTCGTCTCATCGACGTCGATGTTCATTGCTTCTTTGTCGAAGGCGAAGTATGATACTTCCAGAGAATGAACGAGGCCGGCGGTGCCGCCGAAGTCCTTCTTCCCGTGCGAAATATGCCCCCCGTTGGGGATCGAGAGCGCCATCAGCGTGTCTCCAGGCCCGCTCAACGCGGAATAGACGGCCAGGTTGGCGTTCACCCCGGACACCGGCCTGACGTCGACGTGGTCCGCCCTGAAGAGCTTCTTCCCCAGCGCCATCGCCTGGAGCTCTATCTGGTCGATGTACCTGCACCCCGCGTAGACCCTCTCTCCGGGCCAACCTTCGGCATACCTGTGCCCGAGGTCCGAGGAGAGGACTCTCCGGACCGGCTCCGACGCCAGGTTCTCGCTGGCTATCATCGGGAGGCTTTGTGAGAACCATTTCTCGTGCGACCTGACTTTCCTTATCACCGACTTGAACTCGGATTCGTACGAGGGCATGGGCCTTTGGCGCCCGAACGTCGATTATACGTGTTTGGAGATAAGCGGGCCGCATGTCGGGCGGGTTCGTTTATACGCCCGGGGGGCTCAGGGTCGGAACGTCTAGGTTGGCTTCTTCCAATGATGGTTCGCGCGCCAGCATCGAGCTCACTCACGTCAGCAAATCGTACGGCCAGGTTCCGGCCCTCAGCGACCTCACCTTTGAGATTCCAGCCGGGGGGAGGTTCGCGTTGCTTGGGCCGAACGGAGCAGGGAAGTCGACGACGCTGAAGCTCCTCATCGGCTCCCTGAAACCTGACACAGGATACGTCAAGGTCCAGGGCTTCGCACCCGACAGCAGAGAAGCCAAATCCCTGGTGGGGTATCTACCAGAGGACGCCCTCCCCTACAGGATGCTTTCTGTCCGGGAGAACCTCGAATACATCGGGGCCCTCAGAGGCGTGCCGGACACGAAAGACAGGGTCGACTTCCTCCTGGACGAGCTGGATCTCCGACAGTACGAGAAGGCGAACGTCGGACGGCTTTCTAGGGGGAACACACAGAAGCTGGCCATCGCGCTGGCCCTGGTGCACTCCCCCAAGATACTCCTCCTCGACGAGCCGCTCAACTATCTCGACATCCCGACCCAGGAGAAGGTGATCGGCCTCCTAGACAAACTGGAGGGGACTCACCTCGTATCGACCCACATAATGGCGATAGCAGACAGGCTCACGGACAGCGTCGTCATGATCACGAAGGGTCAGTTCCTTTGGGAGGGGACCATAGCCGAACTCAGGAAGAGAGGCTCGCCAGACGAGCCGATCGAGAAGATCGTGGCGAGAATGATGACAGATGCTGCCTAGGCTGCTGAAGTTCATCATCCGGACGCGGTTCTCCAGGCCGTTCCTGATACTCATGGTGATCTTGGTCGTCTACGAACTCGGGATATCGTCCGTCGTCCCTCCCCAAAGTGAGAACCTCATCCTGAGTTACTACGGCACTGCGATAATCGCACTCTTCCTCGCTATGGCGCTGGCCACCGGCGGGGTGATGGTGCTGAAATCTGACCGGGACTACCTCTTCACGCTCCCTCTCAGTCACAGAGACCTCTCCATCGCGATCTTCTTCTCACAGTTCATCGCCTTCGGAATTACAATCCTCTTCATGTTCGTCTACCTGTCGCAGTCGCTCGCGTCTGTCTTCCTGGTGGCGGACCTGGTCGCCCTGGCCCTGACCTTCACCTCGCTCGGGATACTCGCTACGTCGCTGGGCACCAAGGTGCGCCTTTCTCTCGCCGTCGCGGTAGCTGTCTGGACCCTCCTCGGCATCGCCAAGTTCCCATTCTCACCAGGCGCCCCGTTCAACGGGAACGTCTATGCCGGGACCGCGACGCTGTTGGTGTTGGGCGCTGCGACCACCGCCGCGGCGTTCAGGGGCCTTTCACGGATAGAGCTGGACATGATGAAGAACCTGGTGAAGTCGTCTTCGTCGGAAATCAAATCCCAGGTAACCTATTCGGGCAAGAGCCCTGTGGGAGCCATCTATTCGATGAACCTCTCGGCACTGTCTCTCGCCGGCAGGATGAACATGGCTGGGGCCTCGAGGTATGTCTCGAGACGGGTCAAGACCCGCTGGGTCGTCACCGCGACATCGGTGGCGGCGGCTGCTTACTTTGCGTCTGTGCTCTATCTGGGACCGCCTGCCCAGTTCGCCGCCCCCAATTCGCTTCCGGCCGCGCTCGCAGTGGCCATCGCATTGGCGTTCATGTCGTTCTTCTTCTCTCAGTCGGCGATAACCAACGAGCGGATCTGGCTTTGCCTTACGTCTCTCCCACCGAGCGTGTACTTCCGCCATCTGGTGGCGTCGCGGGTGGTGGCTCTCTTCCTCATCCTGGCCCCCTTCGCCATCGCCGACCTGGGGCTCTTCGCGCTGGGGTATGCCGAAGCCCTCGGGGCCTTCGTCGTGGTAGCGGTCGTCATCCCTGGTTCCTACGTCGTCGAGATACTGTGGGCCGCGTACGTGGCCCCGATTCAGGTGAAGGGGGACGACCTGATGATGCCGGCCCAGTTCAGCCTGAGGCAGATGTCCACGGCCATCCCCCTTGTGGGGGTCTTCCTGCTCGTCTCCGTCGCGACCATATTCCCAATCATCGCCGTGATTGGGGGAGGGGCGCTCGTCGGGCTGTCCGCCCTCTTCACTATGAGCGGGAGGTTCTGGGGGGGCGTGGTCACGAAGCTCACTGAAAGCGGGTTCGTCTGATGCCCGGCGCTAGGCTTAAGAACTCTGGAGGAGCTCCGAACTCCTGATGAGTAAGAAGGACAACGCACCGATGCCCGCTTCGAGCGCTGGCCTGCTCACATTCTTCAACGAAGAGACTCAGGGCGTGAAGATCAGGCCCGAAGTGGTCCTGATCGGTTCAGTTGTGCTCATAGCTGTGTCGATTGTCATCAACATCTTCGCGTGACCTGAGCACAGCCTCTGCCACGGAGACACTCGCAAGCCGGTACAGACACCTCTTCGTCCTCCCTTCCTCCCTCCGTCTCCTGTTCTATGGGGCATTGGCATCGCTCGGCCTCGTCCTGGTCTCCAGAGGGGTCTCGGGCGCGGTGTCGCTCGTCCCTGCTTTCGCAGTCTTCGTCCTTTCTGCTGCGGCCATGTCAAGCGCCCTGAACATCGCGGACAGGAAGACCATAGCAAACATGCGCCGGGTCTCGGCGCTCCTCTTGGCGGGGGAGCTGCTCTGGCTGGCATTCAGTGCGGCTGGGGCAGCGTATGCCTGGGCCGTGGGGTCGCCGAAGCCGGCCGGGAACGCGCTGGTCTATGGGGCCTTCATCTGCGCGGGTCTGGAGTTCCTGATCATCAACGGAGCCTTCACCAAGAACGTGGGGCTGTCCCTGGGCCTCTCGGCCCTCCATCCCGCCGCCACCCTGCTGGTCGTCGGGCTCGCCCCCGTCGTCAGGGGTCTGGACCCACTAGCGGTCGCCCTCGGGGTGGTTTCCGTCGCGATAATCGTCGCCTTCCCGCTGTCTCTCAGGCGGACCAAGACGAGCCTCGGCCACGACTCGCTGAGCCTCTTCCAGGCATTCATGAAAACATGGACCGCAGGGGACGCCGACGAGCTCGAGGGGATAATCGCCGACCACTCTGAAACGGCGACGGTCACCACCAGGGTGCTGCGGTTCAGGTCAAAGACCGGGGAGTTCTTCCTCGTCCTGCCCGGGGTGCACCCGGGGCCGTTCCACCCAGTGGGGAGCTACGACCTTCCGGGGGTCATCGGCCGGGAGCTCAGGGACGTGGGGCCTGCCATGACCCTGCACAAGCCAGGGGGCCACGAGTACAACCTTGCCACCAGGGCCGACGCCGCAAAATATGCCGCGGCGGTGAAGGAGTTGGCGCAGTCGATCACGCCCACCGCCGCCAAGGCTGCGGTCAGGGGCCCGCTGTCAGCCGTGGTGGGGAAGGCGAAGGCATGCGCGACCGCGTTCTCCGACGACATGCTGCTGACGATTTCATTCGCTCCTTTGGGGTCGGACGACCTCGACATCACAGTCGAGACCGACCTCGCCCGCGCCGCGGAAGAAGCTGGCTTCGACCTTTCCGTGGTCGACGCCCACAACTCGATAGACCACGCCCTCGAGGCGCCGGTCACGAACGACCCTGGGTGGGAGAGGCTCTTCGCCGACGCCAAGGCGGCCAAGGCCGCCAAGTTCAGCGTCGCCTACGCCCACTCGAGCGAGGCGGGGTTCAGGGGAGGGAGGGACATCACGGAGAACGGCGTCGGCTTGTTCATGATACAGTCTGGCGGAGTCAAATCTGTGCTCATGCTCGCAGACGCGAACAACGCGGTCTCCAGGCTGAGAGGCGAAGTGTCCACGGCGCTCGCATCGGCCGGCTACGGGCTGATCGAGTTCTGCACGTCGGACAGCCACAATCTGGCCGCCAGGGGCTTGACCGTCGAAAGGGGGTACGAAGCGCTCGGCGAAGCGACTCCGGTCGGTTCCATAGCCAAACTCGCGGTCGACCTGGCCCGGCTCGCTGACCCAAGGCTCTCGGAGGCTGAATTCGGCGCTGCGCGGTCGAAGACTCAGGTCAGGGTTTTCGGTTCCAAGGCCCTGGAGGAGTTCGCGGCGATTACCCAGGCGAGCTCCAGGTTCGCTCGCGCGTACCTCAGGTTCGGGGTCGCAGCCGTGGCGGCGCTCTTCATGCTGTCGGTACTGTTCTAGGAAACGGATTTAGACGCACCATAGCCACACCTCATCATGGGGCGGAGCCATCTATTCATCGCCATCGAAGGGGTGGACGCGGTTGGGAAGCGGACCCAGACATCACTCCTGAAGGCGTGGCTCCAGCAACGGGGGATGTCCACCCGCACCCTGTCGTATCCGGTCTACGGGACGACGATAGGGAAGGAGATCAGAAAGTTTCTGACGGGGAAGGCGCACTATCCTCCCCAGGTCAGGGCAATGCTTTACGCCGCCAACAGGTGGGAGACGATAGGGGAGCTGGAAGGCATGCTCCTGAGGATGGACGTAGTGATAGTGGACAGGTACTCGGGGTCGAACCTCGCGTACGGCATTTCCAACGGCCTGCAACTCGACTGGCTGATGGGCATCGAGTCAGGCCTCCCCGTGCCCAACCTGACGCTGGTGCTCGACGCCTCGCCAGCGGCCCTCGCGCCCAGGAGAGGGTCCAAGGACTCCTACGAGCGCAATATGGACCTCCAGTCGAAGGCGCGAAGGGCATACTCCGACCTCGCTGCCAAGTTCGGCTGGACCTTGGTCGACGCCAATAGGCGGATTGATGAGACGGCGGAGTCGGTCAGGGCCGCGGTCACCAAGGCCCTCGCAGCCGGCGGCCGAACCGTTTAAGACGCCAAGACCGCTTTTCCGGCCGGTTGAAGCTCAACCCGGTGGCCGAGATCAGAGATCCGGTCCACGGCTACATCAGGATGACCCAGGTCGAGAAAGAGCTCATCGATTCCCCCTTCATCCAGAGGCTCAGGCGAATCCACCAGCTTGCAGGGGCGTATCTGGTCTACCCCGGCGCCACTCACACAAGGTTCGAGCACGTCATCGGGACCATGCACGTGGCGGGCCAGATAGCGGACGCGCTCGTCCGCGGGTCTGAGCTGGACCCGGACCTTGCGCAGGAGGTGCGCGTAGCCGCGCTTCTCCACGACGTCGGCCACGGCCCATTTTCCCACATGTACGAGGACGTCCTCGCGGGCAAGTCGCACGAAGAGATCTCCCAGCGGGTCATCCTCGAGACCTCCATCGGGGACATACTGAACAGAAACGGTTTCTCGCCGAAGAGGATGTCCGAGTTCGCCGTCGGGAGGCAGAGGACCAAGCCGCCGTTCATGAACGAAATCATAGCTGGGAGTCTGAGCGCAGACATGATGGATTATCTTCCCAGAGACTCTTACTTCACAGGGGTCGAGTATGGGAAGGTCGACGCCCAGAGGGTGATGGACTCCCTGCACGTAGCAGGGGGGCATCTCGTGATCGATGACGCCGCCCTCTATGCATACGAGGCGCTGCTGCTCGCCCGCTACGAGATGTTCAAGGCAGTCTACTTCCATCGTACAGTAAGGGCCGCCGAGCTGATGCTGGTGCGCTCGATGCAGCTTGCCGATGGGGTGCTCGGCCTGACAGATTTGTCTGACCTCTCGAAGTACCTCGACCTCACCGACGAACTCGTCATTCACAGATTGGTCACGCTCGACCCCGCTACGCCGGCCCTGAAGGAGGCAAGGCGGCTTGCGTCTGACTTCAACGACAGAAGGCTCGTGAAGTGCGTTTTCGAGAGGGTGGTGCAGAGGAAGGACGAGGAGGTCGGACTCCTCTTCGCAGACGAGTCGGCGAGAAGGAAGGCGGTTGCAGGGATGGCGAGGGCTTCGGGCGTGGACCCCGGCAAGCTCTATCTCGATGTCCCCACCACGCCCTCTGTGCCCTACACCTACTCCAAGGGGGTGCTGAGGGAGGTCAGCCTGCTCAAGTCGGAGGGAAAGAGGAGGGTGGTGAAGGCGGTCCCTCTGAGCGAGCTGTCCCTGGTGGGTTCCATAGCCGGCTTCATGGACGTGCTGCGCGTCTATACCACTCAGGAGAACAGGGTGGCGGTGGCGAAGGCGGCGTCGAAGATGTTCAGGGAAGAGGACTTCGCCACATCCGCCTGATGATATTGGTCGTAATATAGTCCGGCGCCCTAATATCGCGTGGAGGTTTCCGACCGGTTCGCTTACGAGTCGTTCCGCCCGGGCCAGAGGGAGTTCGCAGAGCGGGTATATGCCGCGTGCAGCGGCGGCCAGACGCTGATCGCAGAGGCGATGAGCGGATTCGGGAAGACCTCGGCGGTATTGGCGGGGGCGCTCACGGCAGCCGAGGAGACCGGTTGCAGGATAGTCTACGCATGCCGCACGAAGCGCCAGATCTTCAGGGTAGTTGAAGAGATAGCGAGGCTCCAGCAGAAGCACCCGTTCAAGGCCGCGTCGATGCTCTCGAAGTACGACTACTGCCTCCTCAGGAGGCACAGGGCCGTCCCCCAAGAGTCGTTTGGCTGGTATTGCACTTTCAACACCAGCAACAACCTCTGCTCCTACTTCCTGAACGTCCCGCTGACGAAGGAGTTCAGACGCCTAGTCGACAGTTCCCTGGCCCGGGTGCCCCTCCACCAGGAACTCGTAAGAGAGTCGGAGACGATTCACGTCTGCCCGTACGAGGTGACGAGGCTTGCGATGGTCCAAGCCCAGCTCGTCGTGGTACCCTACCAGTACGCCTTCGACCCGAAGGCGGCGCACGTCATCTTCGACCAAGGCCCGGCGGACAGGGGCCACACCATGCTCGTCGTCGACGAGGCCCACAACCTGAGAGACTTCTACAGGGGCATCGGGTCTGCGACCCTGTCGCTGGGCCAGGTGGAAGGCGCAGAACGCGAGGCTAGGGCCATGCTCATGGAGGATGCAGCGAAGTCGATCTCAGTCCTGCGCACATCGCTCGAACGCGTCATATCTGGGGGCAATAGGTGGCAGTTGGACAGGGCCTCGGTACTCGAGAAGTTCCGCAACGACCAGGGGACTGCCTGGCTCCAGAACCTTGCGTTCGAGTTGAGCGCAAGTTCGGGCGCGGCCTGGGGCTCTGTGATATACGAACGAAGGCTCCCCTCGCTGATTCTCCGTGTGGGAGACTTCCTCGCCAAGCTTTCGTCGTCCACTCCCAACATCTTGGTAAAGTGGGACGACTGCATCGGGTTGGTGGACCCCGACCCAGTGAGGGGGACCTCCGAATATCTGGGGGGCTTCACGAGCTCCGTCCTCATCTCGGCGACGGTCAACCCTTCCTCGGCCTTCGCACGGTCAGTGGGGCTCGACCCGGAGGCGATCGAGACATACCAAGCCCCCACCGCCCCACTAGTGACCGTCAGGACCGCGGTGGACACTGGGACCTCAACGCGCTACAAGCTCAGGACCCCCGAGATGTATTCTAAGATATCATGCCGCATCGCCGCGGTGATCAATTCTACCTCGTCTGGGGTGGGCGTCTTCGCTCCCTCCTATTCCGTCCTTCAGGCAATATCTGAGATGGTCTCCAGGAGGGTGTCCGACCGCAACATAGTCGCCGAGGCGCCCGGGATGTCAAACGACCAGGCCACGGAGATCTTCGACTCGTTCAGGTCCACCGGAGACTCGGTCCTGTTCGCGGTCCAGGGAGGAAGGTTCTCCGAAGGGGAAGACTTCGAAGGAGGCGCCATGGGCTCGATCGTCGTAGTAGGGCTCGCTGTCCCGCCGCCCTCCCCGATGATGTACGCCGAGTACGCGTTCATGAAGCACGCGGGGCGCCAGGACTCCTATCTCGTGCTATCGCGACTCCCTGCCTTGCGCAAGGCGTTCCAGGCCGCAGGTAGACACGTCCGGAGTCCGGGGAAGAGGGGCATGGTCTTCTTCCTCGACGAGCGGTTCGGGAGCCCGGCCGCGACGGAGTTGATGCCTTCTTGGCTGAGGGACGACATGGTGGTGGGCGACCTGTCTCCGGGCACCATCGAAGCGCTCAGCCACGACTTCTGGTCGGGTGGCTGACGACCTCTCCCCTCCTGAACGCGATCTTGGCGGCCGCCGCCTGGTCCCGTTGGACTCCCTTCATCTTCGGGGCCCTCGAAGTACCAGATTCGTCGACCAGCTCCACGGTAGCCGAGGGGATCTCCCTGCCGAAACCATCCGCCAGTCTCGCTGCCAGATGCCTGTTGCCGTTCCCCACCCTGACGAGGACCCGGCTGCCAGGCAGGGCCCTGGCGTACGCCGCGACCCTCGAGGAGACGGCCGCGGGGGAGTCGAACGTATTGGAGGAAAGCTTGGTCCGCCCATAGAACACGGCCACTCCGGTCCTCTTGCCAGGGTCCACCCCGACGAGGATCAGGTCTTCTTCTCCATCTAAGCGGGACACCACCTGGCCCTTGAATATGCCTGGACTCTCGTCCAGGCGCTCCAGCACCATGGCCTTGTCGCCGAAACGCTCGGATTCGTCTTCCGTTGTAAGCACGACGTCGCAGTCGTCGAAGCTCGATTCAGAGACCAGACTCGAGAACGGGAGGCCAGCTCTCCTCAACCTCGATACGAGAGCATAGTACGCCCGCGCCTTCGAGGTTATCACGCAGATACGGCTCAATTTGATATATTCTCCCAGATGACTGGCTTCGACTAATGAGCTTTAGCGGAGGTGGATGGCCCTCTCTGCTGGTCCCCCTGGCGGGCAAGACTGCGACCTTCCTCGTCGAAGGGCGGCAGGCAAACGTCAGGTTCGCCCGCACGCTCGTGAGCGCCGTCGCGAAGACGGGCCATCCATGCGTCGTCTTTGACATCGACGCCCTCTACTCGTCCAACGCTGACCTGATCTTCGCAGGCCTCCCTGGTGCGGCCCCCTTCACTATCAGGGTCCCTCCTCCCGGCTCCGACATCGAACCCGAGTTCTCATCGCTGTTCGCCTCCCAACAGAAGGTAATCGTTATCGACAGCCTGAACAGCTTCTATCACTTGGTCTCCCTTGAAGACGGAAGCTCCAGGGGGAGGAAGCTGATGTTCGCCCTTGCTAGCCTTTCGCACTTCGCTAGGGGGAACGGCGGCGCCGTCATCCTGAGCATGTACAAGCGCGAGGGTTTCTCGAAGTCAGGCAGAGGAAGGTCCATCTCGAACCTCTCCGATGTCACTGCGTCGGTGGACGTCAGAGGGGAGGAGGTCGAAATCAGGACAGAGAAAGGCTCGGCGTGGCCGGGCGGAGTTTTCTCTAGCCGAATCCCTTGAGAAGCGCCAGGTCTATGCCGGCGAAGATCGAGACCACGAGAAGAAGCAGGGCCAACCCCAGATAGAGGTTCACCGCCCTCGCCCGGACCGTCTGCCTGCCGCTCAGGTACACCAGATAGACGCCGGCGCCGCCGGTAATTATGATGAAAGCGTTGATCACAGCTTCGGGGATGGTCTCAGCCTGGCCGTTCGGATACGGGATGTATGTCTGGTTGGGCACCCTGTAGACCAACGCGGTGACGAACCCAGCCATGAGCCCCACCAGGGTCAGGACGTACACCGTCTGGACTAGCCCTCCACGTCTGGTCAGCGACCCCAGTAGCCCTACGGCCCCGTTCTTCAGGGACCCTACCGTCCTTCGGTACGCCGATTCGAGCGATTGTCTTATCATCTAACCACCTAGCAGAAACCCTGCTGTCTCCTTAGCCCACTGGCCCGTTTGAACGTTGCGTTTAACACTATCCAAATACTTTTCCCAACCGATGCCCCCGTAGGCCTTCTCCCAGAGGGGGTACGCTGCCTGCAACTTCACCTTCGCCGCTTCATGGTGCCGGCAAAGGTCTGCCGTGCTCTCCCTACCGCAGACTGCACACTTCATCTCTTCTTCCCTGGACAATCCGGGTTAGGGCAGAGCCTCCAGGGGCGCCCTTTCCCCACGATGTGGACGATGGGCCATGAGCAGCGCTCGCACGTCTTCGAAGTAGCCTTGACCGTCCCCCTTTGAGGCAGAGGGGCGGAAGCGCGACAGATCGAGGGGTAGTTCGAGCACCCGACGAATCGCTTGCCCGAAGTCTTCGACCTGATCAGTCTCAGCTCCCCGGTCTTGCAGACGGGGCATCTGCCCAGCGCGAAGGCCTTGGCGGCTGCGCCGGTCAGGGCCGAGTCCAACTCCTTCCCCAGGGCGTCTTCCTCTGCGCCCAGAGCGGCAAGCTGGCTCGCCATGGACCTGACCGCCTCCCGGAGCATCTCCGCCTCCTCTTCCTTCCCTCGTTCTACGGCGTCCAGCTTCTCTTCGATGCCGCGCGTGAGGCCCATGCCCATGACCTCCGGCGCGAACTTCTCCATCGCCTCGGCGACCGCGAACCCAAGGTCTGTCACTTCCATGCCTTCCCCCGCGACATACCCTCTTCCCACCAGCGTAGCTATGACGTCCGCTCGCGTAGCCTTGGTCCCAATCCCCTCTCTCTCCATCTTTTCCAGCAGGCTGCCTGGGTTATACCGAACAGGTTTCTGGTCGAATCTGCCTTCGACCACTACATCGGAGACATCGAGGCTTTCCCCCTCGGATATCGGTGGAACTTCTCTGTCCCTGAGCCCCGCATACCTTCCGTAGTACTCCATCCAGCCTGGGGAAAGCGTCCTCCCTCCTGCAAGCCTGAACTCGTGGCTGCCGACGGCGAGGGTGACGTCGACGAGCTCACGCCTCGCCGAGGGCCCGAAGGCAGCAAGAAACCTTCTCACGACGAGGTCGAAGATGGACCTCTCCGAGCGGTCGAGGGCCCTCCGCGGCCTCTCCCCCGTAGGATGCAGGGCCGGATGGGCGGGGTCTGACCTCGCCCCCTGGACTGGCCTGGCGTCGGACTTCAGTATCCGTCCGGCGATTTCAGAATACTCAGGCATCTTCGAAATCCCCGAGACTATCTTCCTCAGGCCGAGTGTTGGCGGGAGCTTCTGGCTCCCCGTCCGGGGGTATGAGATCAGGGCTCCGAGGTAGAGGCGCTCGGCGACCTGTAGCGTCCTGCTCGGGGTGTAACCGAAGGCCCTGTACGCCTCCTTCTGGAGCTCGCCGATGTCGAAGGGGGTGGGGGGTCCCACTTGGACTGCGCTCCTCCTGACCGAAGCCGCCACCGCCTTCTTCCCGACGCAGCCGTCGTGGACCTCCCTTGCCAGGCGCTCGGTCGGGACTTTGTCCTGAGAATATGCAGCGGTGAACTCCTTCCCCTCCCTGCGGAACTTGCCCGTGACTCTCCAATACGGCAGGGGGACGAACTCTCGTATCGCCTTCTCCCTTTCCACCAGGAACCCCAGGGTGGGCCCCTGCACTCGCCCCATGCTCACCGTCTTGTACCTGTGCCCCCAGCCCAAAGCCGACTGCGAAAGCGCCCTGGAGAGGTTGACCCCCCACACGAAGTCGATAGAGTGCCTCGCCCTTCCAGCCCGGGCGAGCCCCTGCCCTGACTGAGGTTCAAGGCCGTCGAACGCCCTCCTCAGGTCATCCTCTGTCAGCGTCGAGAACTTCGCCCTGAGGGCGGTCTTCTCCTTGCCCCCGCACGCATATCTCAGCAGATTGTAGCCTATCGTTTCGCCCTCGACGTCGAAGTCGCAGGCGTTCACGAACCTCGATGCTCCTGCCGACAACTTCTTGATGGCAGAGATGCGCCTGCCCGCGCCGGCGTCGTCTTCGTCTACCAGGTCGGACGGGTACCATTCCAGGTCGAAGACCGGGTAGACCGTCCTCTCCTCCGAGGCGTCCGACACGGCGTAGAGGTGCCCCTGTGCCGAGCAGACTACGAATTCTTCCCCCCCTCGGGAAAGGGAGTAGGCCGAGGCGCCGTCCACCGTCATGACCCTGCTGCTCCCCCCAGACAGGGCGTCTGCCACCCTTCTAGCGGCGTCTGGCTTCTCACAGATTACCAGCGTGTACCCCGAATTCATCATCCCCCGACGCATTCAGCCGGCGCGTGCGGGCTCTATAGCTCCTGCCTAGGAAAAGGAGCCGTCGATCTTCCTGACCTCGACCTGGTACCTCGTGGGCGCGAGTTTCGCGCCACATTTCTTGCAGCGGTAGTCCGCGGCCTTCAACACGTCCCCCGGAGACCTCAGGTCGAACCCTGAATACAGAGGCGTGCCGCAGGAACTGCAGGCTATCTCAAAGGTCAACGCCCTGCCGGTGCCTCGGCGTGGATTTAGGCCTATGCGCCGTGCCCGTACCCTAGGCTCCTGAGAAACACGTCGTCTTCGACGGGGATGGCGAACCTTCTCCCAGGGTACTCCTCGTCCTTCAGGAGTTTCCCCGCCCCTCGCACTATCACTACAGGGGTCGCTTCGTCCGACTCCCCCATCAACACTTCTGCCGCCGAGCTGAGGTCGTCGGCGAGCGCCTGCGAGGTCACTTTGAGGACGTTGCCGAAGAGGTCGGACCTCCCCCGCATATCGAGCACTGCGTCCACCCCCGAAGCAGCCACGGCCACTCCTGTCGTGCCTCTGCGCGTAGGTGAGAGCCGGCTGTCGCAGATCACTACGCCCACAGAAACGCCCCTCGAGAACCTCAGCTCTTCCCTTATCCTCCGCGCGGACGCTTCCGGCCTCCTTGGGTATAGGACCACCATACCGTGCCCTATGTTCGACTTGTCGATCCCCGCGTTGGGGGTGAGCAGCCCTTCCTTGCTTGTGAGGAGGAAGCCGGGGATCCCTCCTAACACCTCGTCAGACTCGCGGACGACGAGCTCGCAGAGCCTCGGGTCCATGCGGTGCTCCGCGGCCAGCTCCCTCGCCCGAGCGCCCGGGCGGACCCTGGCCAGCTTCACCACCCGCCCTTCCGATATGGCGACGAACTTGCTCGAAATCACTAGTATGTCCCCGTCCCTCAGCTTCCCCCCAACCTCGGCATCGATCAGTTCTACGACGTCGAACTTCGCACTCTTCCTCGGCATCGTCACCGGGACCAGCGTCAGCAAATGCTTCTCCGGACCGTTGCCCACTTAAATAGAGTCGGGCTCCCTTGAGGCTGGTGCCGAAGACAACCCAGCTCTACGACTATCACGCGAAACACGCCAAGCTCACCGAGTTCGCTGGCTACGACATGCCTCTGTGGTATTCGACCACCAGCGAAGAGCACATGGCGGTCAGGAACGCGTCTGGGATCTTCGACGTGTCCCACATGGCTCGGTTCGAAGTCAGAGGTGAACGCGCGACCGGGTTCCTCGAGGAGCTGGTCCCCACCTCGGTCGAGTCTCAGCCTCCAGGGAAGGCGTTCTACACCCTGCTGCTCAACGAGCGGGGGGGAATCATCGACGACCTGATCATCGAGAGGCTGGGGGCCGACAGATACATGGTGGTAGTCAACGCGGCGAACCATCAGACTGACCTCCGCCACATGATGGACCGCGCCCCCTCGGGCCTCGCTTTCCAAGACGTGACCGAGGACTCTGCGATGATCGCAGTCCAGGGCCCGGCCGCATCGGCTTCGCTGCAACCGCTCACCGACCTCGACCTGAGCCAACTGAAGCGCTTCAGGTGCGCGGAGGCAAGGGTCGCTGGCGAGGACGCCCTCGTTTCAAGGACCGGATACACCGGCGAGGACGGATTCGAGGTCATCGTCTACGGGACTTCGGCGGCGAACCCTCAGGGCGCGCTGAAGGTCTGGAACCGGCTCGCGGCGACTTCCGCTCCATGTGGGCTCGGTGCCAGAGACTCGCTCAGGCTCGAGGCGGGCCTGCCTCTGCACGGCTCCGACATCGACCAAGATACAGACCCATTCGAAGCAGACCTGGCCTGGGTCATGACCGCGGGGAAGACCGGGTACGTCGGTGCGGGCGCACTTGCCAAGTACAAGGACCATGGACCCGCCACCGTCAGGAGGGGGCTTGTCGTGGAGTCGGGAATCCCCCGCCACGGATTCGAAATCACTGCCGACTCCAGCCCGCTTGGGAGTGTGACCAGCGGTACCTTCTCGCCTCTGCTCCGGAAGGGGGTGGGGCTGTGCAGGGTGAAGAGCGACCGCTCCGCCTTCGGCGCACAGGTGGGGGTGCTCATCAGAGAGGCCCGTCAGAGCGGGACCATCACGAAGCCGCCGTTCTACGACGAGCGCCTCTATGGCTGGAAGCGCCAGAAGGGTAATTAGTTCGCCGCGAGGGCGCACGCCCGATGGAGGTCCACGGATACCAGATCCCCGAGGGGCTGTTTTACACCAAGGAACACGAGTGGGCGAAGCAAGAAGGGGCCGTCGTCAGGATAGGCGTCACGGACTACGCCGCTAAGACGCTGAACGACGTGGTCTACGTGGCCTCCCCCAAGCCAAAGTCGAAGGTGGAGCACATGAAGTCGATGGGGACCGTCGAATCAATCAAAGCTGTGTCCGAGGTGTACTCTCCGATTTCGGGGGAGGTCGCGAGGATCAACGGCGACCTGGACGCTCACCCTGAACTCGTGAACAAGTCGCCCTACGGCGAGGGGTGGCTGGTCGAGGTGACGCCATCGGACTTCGCGGGGGAGAGCAAGTCCCTCCTGGACGCGAAGGCGTACGCGGCCTACCTCAACACCCTGCTCACGAAGTGACTGAAAAAGCACGCTTAAAATAGCCCGGCGGGCGCTCGATTTCCAGATTTGGGTACACTCGACACCCTCCGGTCTTTCATGAAGCGTCCCACCGTATCCCGCAGGGCCCTCATGATTTCCATGGTGCTCGCCATTGTCTTCTCCATCGCCGTCCTCATCAGGGCCTATGCGGCGAAGTACGGCTTCTACCTGAACGAGTTCGACCCGTATTACGACTACTACGCGGCCCAGCACATCGTGAACCTGGCAAACCAGCAGGGGCTCTACTCCGCCCTCTTCGCCAACCCCGCTAACTGCGGCCCGACGGTCTACACCGCCTGCCACACCATGCAGGGCTACTTCTACTGGCACGACATCCAGACATGGTTCCCGGTCGGCAGGAACGTGGCCGCGACCTCACAGGGGGGGCTTCAGCTCGCCGGAGCCCTGATCTTCCTGCTGGTCCACAACGTCTTCGGCGTCCCGATATCGCTTTACGACCTCCTGGTCCTCCTCCCCGTGTTCTTCGGCGCGATAACGGCCGTGATCTTCTACTTCCTGGTGAGGAAGATCGCAGGCGACGCGGCGGGCCTCTTCGCCGCACTGGTCTTCGCGGTCTCTCCCCCACTGATCGAAAGAGGGAACCTGGGTTGGTTCAAGTCCGAGCCTCTCGCGATACTCCTGTTCGTAGCCGCCAGCTACCTGATGTTGGGCGTATTCGACAAGGAGAGGTCGGTGCGCGGGAGGGTCGTCTGGGGACTTCTGAGTGGAGCGATGATCGGCTATGCCAACACCGCCTGGGGGGGAGGCGACTTCTTCAGCGGAGCCTTCGCCCTCGTCTTCCTCCTGGTCCCCTTCCTGAACCTGGACCTGGCAGCCTTCTCGCCTGCCATCGTCACCTTCACAGCCTCGACCCTCTTCGTAAGCGCCATCTTTCCAAGGCCTGGCGTAACGATAGTCACCAACCCGGTCGGCCTCGCGATGATCGGTGGGACGGTCTTCGTGCTCGTGGCCCAGTGGGCCAAGACGTGGTCCAAGCCCGCCGAGTACAGGGCCACCCTGGCGAAGTTCATCTTCGGCTTCGGCCTCGGGGGTCTGGCACTCCTTAGCTTCGGGCTGGTCAAGGGGCTCACGTTAAGGTACCTGACCGTGATCGCGCCCTGGGCCAGCGTCAGCAACGCCCTCGTCCGCTCAGTCGCCGAGCAGGCGGCTCCCACCGGCGCGGACTACTTCACGTCCTACGCGCTATTGCTCTCGTTCGGGATGGCCGGGGCCCTGATCGCCTTCAGGCGCAGGGGGGTCCCCATGGTCTACGCCCTGGTCTTCGGGCTTACCGGCCTCTACTTCTCGGCTGCATTCTCCAGGCTCCTCGTCTACTCTTCGGTCGCTCTCGGAATCCTCGGAGGCATCGGCTTCGCTGAGCTGGCCTTCGCCATCGCCA
Organism: Nitrososphaerota archaeon; assembly: GCA_027320175.1. Classification (GTDB taxonomy): domain Archaea; phylum Thermoproteota; class Nitrososphaeria; order Nitrososphaerales; family Gagatemarchaeaceae; genus UBA183. Next base: position 35,654 of record DAHVLU010000024.1, on the reverse strand, counting down.
AGCCGAGCACCACCCCCTTGGTCAAGAAGAAGGCGGCGCCCACCTCCCGGAACGAGATGAAGGTCGTCTTCTCCATAGCTGTGATAGCGCTCATCGTCCTTCCCGCGGGCTCCTACTGGATCCCCAACCCGATCCAGTGCACATACAGCGGGCAGCTGTTCTGCGACAACAGCCCCGCCGACTCCGGAGTGAGCCTTGTCAACGGAGCCACCGTCTACTCCCGCTCGGCGTTCACCGACTGGATACAGACGCTGCAGTGGGTGCGCCAGAACACGCCGACCAACTCGGTGGTGATTTCATGGTGGGACTACGGATACTGGTTCGCGGTGATGGGCAACAGGACGACGGTGGTCGACAACGCCACCCTCAACAGCACGAGGATCGCCCAGGTGGGACAGCTGCTGATGTCCAACGCCACCCAGGCCGCCTCCATGGCCGAGAGCATGGGGGGCGGCAGGCCCACTTACGTCGCGATCTTCATCACCGGTAGCATCTTCCCCCTGACCAGCACCAGTTCCGGCAGTACGCAGCAGTACTTCGTCCTGCAGGTCCCGAGCGGCGGGGGCTTCACCGCAGGCGGCGGCGACGAGAGCAAGAAGCAGTGGTTCATCCGCATCGGAGGGTTGAACGAGTCGCAGTACCTGGATTGTTCTGGGACCTCGCCCGGCGAGCTGACGCCGGCGGGGCAGCCGTGCACCACAGTAGACGACTTCAACCTGACCCCCTACGCCATGCAGAACAGCCTCTTCGGACTGCTCCTCCCCTTCAAGCTGGCTGGATACATCTACTCTACCACCTCGGGCGGCACCTCCTCGGTCGGCTTCAGTCCCACCTATACGTTCGGGTCCAACGGAGCGCCCCCGGTCGAAGCCTTCAGCTATCCGAGCAGCTTCAACTTCCCGACGAACAGCTCCGGGCCGTTCAGACTAGCCTACGTCTCTCCGAGCCTGGCGGCGGCGGAGAACGGCAACTCGCCGTGTCCCGGGAACTCAAACCTGCAGTGCTTCAACGCGATACTGGTCTACCAGCTGGTTCAGCCTTCTTCATAGGCCAGCGGGCTCCTGTACCTGGCGTACTTGTCGTCAGGCGAGTACCTGGCCGGGTGCACGGTGACGGTCTTGCCGCCGCAGCTTGGGCACTTCTCGGACAGGGTGTACCTGCCGCACTCGGCGCACTTCAACATCAGGCTCTTCACGACGCGCCGCCGTACTTCCTGGAGATCTCCCGCTTGAAGCTGAACGCGTCGTGCTTGCCCACGCCGTCCTTGATCTTCTCAAGGACGAAGTCCATCGCCTTCTCTGCCTGCTTGTAGTCGTCGGCAGTTATCCTGACCCTGTAATGCGGCGCGCCTGCATAGGTGATGTGGACCTCGGCCGAGGGAGCGCTGGCTGCGGCCATGAGGGTCTTCTTCACCTGTTCGATGCCTTCGGGGGACCTAGACGACACCTCGACCAGGGCTCCCACCTCATACCTCGGAGGGATGATCTTCTCCTTCGCGAGCTCGGCGACTGCCTTCGCCTCCTTGTCCGTGAGCCCTGCATGCGCGAGGCCCTCCGGTCCCTTGCGCGCCGCAGTCTCCAGGGCGTCATACAGGGTGCCGAACCCCTCTTCAAGCTTGCGCCTGATCTCCCTTTCTTTGACGTCGTCGACCCCCAGCTTCTTCTTCACGGCGTCCACGATGGCGAGCGCACGCTCCTCTCTCTTCCACTCGATGACCTTCGCGCGCCTCTCCTCGTTGGTCACCTGCCTGAGGGAGAGGTCAATCTCTCTCCTGGCCCTGTTGACGCGTATGACCTTCAGAATCAGCTTCTGCGAAACCTTCGCGACCCTGTCGATGTTCCTGACCCAGCCGGTAGATATCTCGGACACGTGTAGGAAGCCGTTGGTCCCGTCGTACTGGTCGAGGTTGACGTAGATGCCGTGAGATGTAAGCTCCCTGACCGTGCATACGACCACTTCGCCCGGGTCAGGAAGTGGCCTTTCAACGCTCATATCGGTTCAGCGAAAATACGTGGTATTTGGCGTTTAACCTAGCCGCTTCACGACCGTGGCCAGGACGACAGATTTGCCGCCCTTGCTCTCGGCAAGTTTCCTTCCGCAGCCCCTGCATCCGATGTCCTTCGACGAGTTGGAGAACAGGATCCTCTCTTCGCTGCAGTCGGGGCACTTGACCAGGAGGAAGGTGCTCTTCGGCTTGGGGATCGGCTCCCTGTCTCGCTTCATGCCGCGATCTCCGCCTTCCTCAACCTTATGCCGTAGGTCATCATTTCACGGTTGCAATCCTTGCATTTCAGCCGCAGGGTCGCCTTCTTGGTGGTCTTGGCGGTCCTGATGAGCTCAGGGAACTTCTGGCCCCCGTAGCCGCGCTTCCTCCCCGCCTGCCTCCTGGCTCCCCACGAACCTGCTCGCTCCTTCCCTCTCTTGTAGAGAGCGACGGAGTGGACCGTGTGCTTATGACACCACGGGCAGTTCCTGCGTATCTCCTTTGGGAATTTCAACCTCTCACCGAAGCGGATTTGCCCCGGTTTCGCTCATGCATTTAAGCTTGGAGGGATGCATGAGACGAGGGGGCACCTCCGGCAGAGGCGCAATGAACCCTTTATCCCGCTGGAAACCTCAAAATGAACACATCCGAGGGCTCAGAAACACGCTGAGCTCCAAGCCATTCCAACATCCTTTCGGCATGCAACCTATACGCCGCTATCAGCCGCATGGCTCTCCCCTCATACTCGACGACAAGATTGTCCGCGGATTCTCCAATCTCGTTCAATTTTCGAAGACTAGAACTCATCGGGTAATAGAACGTCGAACCCCTCCTGTCAGTCTCAATCCCGAAGTTTTCCCACGTTAATCCCCGGTCTAGAGCTACCAGAAGTAACTCTTCTCTGTCCGCGAACTTGAAAGGATCTATCAAATCGAAAACCAAACCGTTCCTCCTCGAGTTGTGGTGTCTTCGGTGTAGAAAGCCATCGCACCTCCCGGCGTATCCCACTTCTCGGTTGACTCGCTCGGCTTGCCTCAGCCTCCTCTGGTGAAGGCAATTTATCGCCGAGTCCATTGGCGAGTATCCTGTCGCTCTCCCAGCATCAGTATTCACAAGCTCTCGCACGAACCTTGACCTTTTCCTCGGCCCGACCCAGAGCTCCGTCCCCGCCACGGCGAGCCCATACACTTGCCAATACTGTTTCATTACCTGCGCTTCATACTGGAGGAATTTGTCTGCAGGTGCCCCCCTAATCAAGCCGAGGTATCGCTCAATCCTAGCTACTGGCAAGGCCACGTCGTTCACGTTCAACTTCGCGAATTGGGCAATCCTGCGGGTCGCGTTAAGGGCGCTTTCCGCCATTGCGATGGAAAGAAACTTGGTTATGTCGGTCTCCAATGCGAGTCTGTCTACGCCTGCCTGGAGCACAGCGTCGTACTCCTGCCAAACCCTTGGTGGTTCTGCCTCGGCCTCTTCATGTTCTTCTGCCTGCGAGTCCTCTCGGTCTTCGGTTGAACCCTGCCGTGGTGAGTTGATTTCTTCCTTCACCTTCTTCTTCCACGCTTGCATGTCTGTTCTTGCGACGCCACCTGTTACTTCGGTGTAGACGCGGTTGAACTCGTGTTCATAGGCGACCCTGACCCGCACCCTTGGTGAATCGTACTTCTCGGTTTTCACATATTCTGTCTTACAGTGAAGGCAGGTAACTGCAACTCTGCCGACTCCGGAGAGTGCTTGGCCACAAATCTCGCAACGGTCTGGAATCGCCTTCCTAAGGTGATCCCGCTTCTTGTCCAAGAACCGGAAGCAAGCAGAGGAACGCGGGCCTATCCTCGAAGAATATCGCATCTTATGGAGTTCGAATCTCGTGGCGTGGGAACCGGGTTGCTTCCATTTAGGACCGTAGAACACTTCGGTCTTATTCGCCAGCCACCAGAGGTTGCATCTCCTTTTGGCCGGGGCATAAAAGGCGCACCGGCCGCACCGATTTTCCGAGAACGGTGCCTTACCTCGCTCCACATATGCCATGGCCGGCCGCCCCTGCTCGCGGTACCATTTTCTCTTCTCCAACTTTCCTTCGGATGCCAACCTGTCAAGAACTCGTCTCACCTGGTAACTTGACGGCGACAGTAGCCGCTGCCACTGGTCGGCGGGCACCTCTTCCTTTAGTCTCAGAACCTTTTCCAGTCTGATGTCTTCCTTCTTGTTGAGTAGCTCGAGCCACTCCCGTAACTTCTCGCTCTCATAGGGAGCTGTCACCCACAGGGACCTCCCTGCGTCTTCGAGGGCTCTTGACGCAAGCATGTCGTCCGGGAACTCAAGCTCGCGTTTGAACCGCCGTTCTCTCCGGAAGTGCTGCTCTATCTGGTCCGGTTTCCCATCAACATAACCCGGAGGGAACCATGGCACCATCCCCTGTACCAGTTCATCCTCATACTCGTCTAACTGGTAGCGAGGGTGCCTTTTCGAGATACGCCAGGCGTGCTTTGGGAACACTTTCGCAACCGTAGCGTCTGAAATGGGAACGAAAGTCAAACCGAGGCGCCGCAAGACCTCTGGCCGCGTCAACCTTGTACCGTACAGAAGAGCCCTGACGACCTCCTTGGTGCGCCGTTCATCTGTCGAAGGGTGGACTTCGCCTGCATCTTTTGATACTATGACTAATGTTCGGATTTTGGGTTGCAGCCTCGCCAGGAGGCCGTCGACATAACCCCCCACCTCACCGTCCGAGACTGCCGACCGAGGTTCGATAAGTACGACCGCATGGAACGCCCTGAATCTTTGATATCGCATATACCATTGGAACCACCCGGCATAGGTTCCAAAGATAACTCGCTTAGCGCGCTTCTGGACTTTCCTCTGGACGAGATATCCGGACCAGCGGTAGTCGCGCTTCGGGTCGAGACGGGCCGAGTCGGGGAGATGAAGGCGATCAAGGTTGATCCCATCTGCCATGATTGCCACCGTACTCTGCCTATCCCGACGGAGGGCGTCAAAGACTACACGTTCTACTTCTGCGTGTGGGAACTCATCCTCACCTCCGAAGGCCACGAAACGAGCGCCCAAGGCCATCTGGCGACTAAATGGCAAGATTCAAGCTCCATTTCGTCAGATGCGCATGATAAAACCTTTGTGGTAGTTATATAGCTCATTTCCATACTATCTGTGGCCAACCATGTCAACTCGATGGATGAACAGGATGCATGCTCTCGTCCCTCTGACTGAGCAGGAGGAGCGGGTGGAGGGGGTCCTCCTCCAGTACGGCATTACGAGAATGACCCACGCCGTCTTCCCAGTGGGCGGCAGGTCGTATGTGGTCGACTTCTATCTCCCAAACTCTCAGATGGTCATAGAGTGCTGGCAGAGCACCAGCAGGAGGGGGATTGCGCTCACCTGGATGGAGAAGAATGCGGCCTACGTGGACTGGAAGTTCAGAAGGGTCAAGGAGGTGAACCCATCGGTCAGGTGCGTGGCGCTGGCAGAGGTGGCCCAGGCCGCCGCGGCGAAGGTGAAGGAGTACGTGGGGCCTGTGATGGAGCACGCGGACGTGGTGTGTTATACAATGGAAGAGCTGGGGATGTTCGTGGGGGGGATTGGACGTTAAGGGGACCGGCAAGGTCGACTGTTGATGGGTGGATACGCGCCTCCGAAGAACCCGTTCAAGTGCGCGGTCTGTGGACAGCAGTTCAGGTCTAGAAGTGGCCACGCCAAGTACTGTCAGAGGTGTCTGCCGACAGTCATATTGGAAAGTGCGACAAGGTCTCGTCGCAGGAACATAGAGCACTACAGGGCAAAGGGAAGAGCGACTTCCGTACGGTTCCGGGCGAAGATTTGGCAGCAGGTGTTTTCGCACTACTCGTACGGGACCATGGCATGCGCCTGCTGCGGCGAAATGCAGCCGGAGTTCCTTGCTTTGGACCACATCAACAACGACGGATCCGCGGAACGCAAGATAGTCAGGCGGCTGGGGAGCAGTTTCTACTATCTACTCGTCAAGAAGGGACTCCCGGCCGGGTACCAGGTGCTGTGCCAGAACTGCAACATGAGCAAAGCCAAGCATGGGGAATGCGTGCACAAGACTCGGGCGCGAGGCCATGCTACTTCGGGAGGAGAGGTTCCTTCAGGAGGGGACGCACACGAGTAGCCACGCTCCTCCACCACGACCACATGGTGTCGCCAGACTGTGCATATTGTGCGGCCAGCCGTATGAGGTGCTCAGCTGGCCTCAGAAATACTGCCTTTCTTGTTTCAGAAAGAAGAACGCCGAGTGGCAACGCCGTGCGTATCTGAGGAGAATGTCAGAAAGGCCCGAACAAGTGAGAAGAATGGCACGGGAAAGCGCCCGAAGGCAAAGGGCCGAAGCCAGGAAGATGGTACTTGGCCACTATTCTACCGGCGCCTACAGATGCGCTTGTTGCGGGGAATCTGAAGTGGATTTTCTGACCATCGATCATGTCGACGGCGTCGATAACAAGCAGGTCAAAGCACTAGGGTTGCCGAGGGGGAGCTTCCGCCTTAACTCTTGGCTGATACGAAACGGCTTTCCGGCAGGGTATGCCGTGTTGTGCATGAACTGCAACTTCTCAAAAGGGGGTGGAAGGGGAGGTGTGTGCATTCACAAGAGGCCCGAAGCTAGTCTCTGAGACTAATCAGAAACCCTAGGAGCGAGAAAATGTGCCAGCACCGCTCCCTGCGAATTGAGGGACATTTCAGTTCGAATTGGTTTCTTCGTGCTGAACTGAATCTGAACCGTGTCTGCTACCCCCGAAAGGGCGCGAAGAATAGAATTCAGATAGTCGATCGAATATGTAGCCTTGTTCTCCACTTCCGAGTGCAGTTCCAACACGTCGGCGTCGTTCTTTGCGAGGGTAATGCTGGCCTTGCCAACATCCGATTTGCCGGAGAACGATAGCTTGTCCGCCGTTGCCTGAATCGTCACCTGGTCTGAGACCACATTTACGTCAGAAAGCACTTTCTCGAAAATCTTCATCGTAAGAGTGGCTTTTGCCTGCAAGTCGAGTTTGGGAATTGGGGCGGCCCCGGCCGTGCTCTCAATGAGATGGATGTTGAACTTGCGTTTATAGCCGTTCTCGAAGACGACCCAGATTCCCTCGTCCGATGCATCCTCTTTCGAATCAGGATCACTGTCCGCAATGGTTACCGAATCCTTCGGGTCTGAACGATTCATGGTCTTGACAAGGTCCTCTACACGCACGCTGAACTTGAATGGCTTGTCGCACTGATATGCTTGCCAGCTTGAATTTGGCAGGGTCAGGTCGACCAAAGCCACATGAGAAGGGTCCATGGCCCTGAAGGACAGGCCCTCACTGTTGGCTTCGAACGTCGCCTCCTCTACGAGCGTCTTGACCGCAGCGGCAATCGCCTTCCACTCGTTGGCGGTCGCAGTCTTGGCCAGAAACAACGGGACGGGCTCGGCGGGGTCGGATATTAAGCGTTGAGCAGTTTGGAAACCGTTTTGGGACACTCGGTCGAAATTGTCTCCCTGCCTTCACTATTGAAGCGAGACCGGGTCCGCTTTCGGGGTGTCACGCTCCACGACTGCGGCAGTTCCATAGGCAAACGCTCCCGACATCGGGCTGCCCATCTCTGACGCGTCGAAGCCGGCCGGAACAACAGCATTGGTCCCGGGCCCTTCGCATGGTCCGCCAGCAATTGGACCGCCTGACCAACATATGGAGGATTCACCCCCTCTGACCAAGGAACCCTTATCCAAGGCCGCCGGCCCAGCAGAGTCCATGCCTCTGAAGCTAGGCAGCCTCAGGATGACCAGCCCCGCGTTCGGGCCCTCGGGGAGGATGGACAAGAAGTTCGGCGGCGACGTCGGCAACCAATCCCCGCCGCTCGAGTGGAGCGGTGCCCCGAAGGGGACCAAGGGGTTCGCGCTGATCTGCCACGACCCTGATGCTCCGCTGCCGCACGGCTTCACCCACTGGGTCGTCTACGGCATCCCTGCGGAAGTGACGAAGCTGGCCGAAGGGCAGAAACCGACCGCCTTCACCCCTGGCGTCAACGACACGGGCAAGGAGGGCTACATGGGGCCCTATCCCCCGAACGGCCACGGGGTCCATCACTACTACTTCTGGGTCTACGCCCTCGGGGCCGACCTAGGGCTCAAGCCGGGGCTCGACCGGGCAGGCCTCCTGAGCGCCATCTCGGACCATATCCTCGAGCAGGCGCGCATAGTAGGCACCTACGAGAGGTAGCCAGCCCCTCACAGGCTTACAATCGCGGGAGCCCCGCGGCTTCCAGGCTCCGCAAGGAGCGCTGAGGATCGACTCTTCGGTCCTGCCAGCAGAGGCCTCCGCCAAGCACGTCGCCAGGGCGCTTCGGCTTGTCTGACCCTATTCTTTCCACCAGGCGCCCAAGCCTCGCTTCAGCTCCGCCATCAGTTCAGGCGGCGGGTCGAACTCCAGCTTGTAGGCCCTGCCACTGGCAGCCGGGGCCGAGTTCATGGCGGAGTGCACATTCGCCAGGAATCTCATGCCCGCCGCCGGATCGCTCCTCCAACGCTTCTCTACGACCTTCAGCTCGTTGCGTTTGTGGAAGGACGGAGGAATGTCAAGCATCGAGTTTAGCATCGCTCTGGCCCTGACTTCGTCGTTGCTCAGGATCCCGACCGTGAAGCTCCACTCCCTCTTCACCTCCTGTTCTTCTGCGAGGTTCACGACCATGTGGCCGAAGAGCAGCACCCCTTCCACAGGCTCGAACTTCCTGACCATCACATAGCACACGGGCCCGCCGCCGCCAGGCAGGTACCACACCCGGAACCTGTCCACCGCGGAGTTCCATTTTCCTCTTGCCAGGTGGCCGAGGTCAATGTCCAGCGGGGCGAAGGGCACCCGTACCACCAACGAGAACACTTTCGCTCCTGGCGACTTCAGATAACTGTCAAGCGGGACCCGCATCTACACTCCTCGTCGCCGACCTCACTTAACGCCCAAGAACCAGGGCGATGCGCCTCCGCCAAGTCGGAGTGAAACAAAACAGCGGATTGGAGGACCGAGCGTTCTTATCTCCCGGCGTTGCGAGATGACTGGATGAACGAGCGCACGGCGGCCTTCCTGAAAGGGGCGTATCGCGAATACTACTTCCGCGCCGAGGGCTCCATCGAGCTCCCGGAGGACGTGGGTTCCAGGGAGTTCGGCTACTTCCCCTTCGGCGGGGGGATGGTAAGGCACCTGTCGTTCAGGAGCAAGGGCGAAGCGCTCGCCGAGATACTCAGGCAGTCGCCCTCATCTGTCTACTGCTCCAATGCCAGGTACGAATTCCCCGCCAGACCGATAGACGAGAAGGGCTGGCTCGGTGCCGAGCTCATCTTCGACATCGACGCCACTGACATCTCCACGCCCTGCAAGAAGGGGCACGACCTGTGGTACTGCGAGAAGTGCCACGCGTCGGGGAAGCTCCCCAGGCCGGCGAAGTGCCCGAAATGCGGCGGGTCTGCCGTCGAATACCACGGGGTCTGCGAGGAGTGCCTGGACGCCGCGAAGGACCACGCCGTCCGCGTGGTCGGCTTCCTCACCGACGACTTCGGGGTGGCGCCTGAAGCTATCAGGGTCTACTTCTCAGGGAACAGGGGGTACCACCTCCACATCTTCGACGCGCGATTTGACCGCCTTGATCAGCAGGCGCGGGCGGAGATATCAGACTACATGCGCGGCTCGACCCTCCCGCCTTCCCAGACCATGGCTGCCACGCTGCGCAGAAAGATGCCTGCTGGCCCGCAGGGCGCCGGGTGGACGAGGAGGGTCACCGGCTATGTCGCCGAGCACAACCAGAATTACGGGGGCACGTTGCAGAAGCTGGTATCGGAAGCCGTCGCCTCTCAGCGCGCGATGGTGGACGCGTCTGTCACCACGGACATCCACAGGGTGTTCAGGCTCGCGGGCACCCTTCACGGAGACACGGGGATGGCGAAGGCACGGGTGAAGGCCATGGCGCAGTTCGACCCTCAGGAGGCGCCCGTCGTGCTCAGCTCCAAGCCCGTGAAGGTCCAGGTCTCGTTCTATCCCAGGTTCAGGCTAAGGCACGCAGACTTCGGTCCCTTCAGATCCGAGACCGTCGAGCTGCCAACCTTCGCCGCAGTTTCGATTTTAACGAGGGGACTAGGGGAGGTAGCCTAGATGCCTGAAACCACGCTCGAATATCTGAAGAGGCGGCTCGACTCGGAGGGCAGCTCTCCCGAGCTCCTCCCCCTCCCAAGTGACTTCTACTCCAGCATCTCGTCGTACAGCCAGAAACTGAAGAGGTCTGCGGCTTCAGGGGCGTCCGAGCTGTCCGCGAGACTGACCGGTGCCCAGGAGAAGATGCTCGAGTCCATGGTGAGGCAGCTCCTGAAGCTCAGGGCGAGAAAGGCAGTCCAGCAGGGCGCTGTCCTGCAGCTGCTGCCGGAGGAGAGGTACGTCTGCTCGGCTGAACAGCGGTTCCAGAGGAGGCTGGAGGCCCTGGTGGACGCGGTGTCAGGCGGCCAGCCGTCCTTCGTCGAGTTCGCCCACCTGACCGAGGCAAGGAGGAACATCACGGTCAGGTTCCTCAGGAGGGTAGACGAACAGGTGGGGCTGGACCTGAGGCACTATGGTCCCTTCGAAGCCGAGGACGTGGCTTCGATACCGGCTGCGAGCGCAGACATCCTCATCGCAGGCGGAGACGCCGTGGAGGTCTACACGAGGGACGAAACGTAGGCCCTGACAGCCGAGCCTGACCAGTGTCAGCTGTAGCTTCGCCAGGTGTGGTTGCACTTCACGCACCTGTAGAACTGGGTGGGCGGCTCGTCTCCGCTCCTGGTCTGGAGGAACCACCAGAACGCCTCGTCGTTCCCGCACTTTGGACAGTCGATCTTCGTGGTGGGCAGCGAATTCAGCTTCTCCTCCTTCTCGCCGACGACCTTGATCTGGGGGGTGTTGGCCAGCTCGTCCTCGGTCTTCTGGACCAGAGCATTCCCTTCCTTCTTCGAATAGCCACAGTTGTCGCACATGTAAGTCACCGAAACTTCGCGGGGACCCTTGATCTGCTTGAGCTTGAGGCGGGTTCCGCACTTCGGGCAGAACTTCAGCTGGAAGCACCGCCGAGTGCCTTCTTGACGCTGCCATACAGGTCCTTGGTGGTCTCCATGGCCCTTTCGACGCTGTTGGTGAAGGCCTTCTCAGGCTTGATGCGCTGTGCCCGGACCTTCAACACGAGCTTCTTGATCAGGGGGTGGGGCGGAAGCACACCTGCGAACGTCACACTCTTCTCCTCGAGCAGCTCATGGTGGACGATCTCTGCCAGGGAGTAGTCCTCTCCGGTGATCTCCACTGTGAGGCCCTTCTCTTCTTCGCTTGTGGTCTGGACTTGCAATTTGCTTGACGGCCCGCCGGATTCTTGCTTTTAAGGAAATAGCCTGATTTTCACTCGATTAGGGCTCTATGGGCGTAGTCCCGAAGTCCCTGGCCAGCTTCCTCTCCTCCACGTTACCGCATTCGTCGCACTTCACCCTGGTCGCGTTCCCCTTGAGCAGGTGCCTGCCGCAGTTCCCGCAGAGGGCGGCCACCACCCCCATGTCCGGCTCGTCGATGTTGAGGTGGATGATGCCGTTGACCAGGCTGAACACCCTGCACCGCACGACGTCCCCTGTCTTGACAGGAGTGGTCCTTCGCGCGCCCCTCCCGCCTCCAGAGAGCCCCCTCAGCGAGAGCATCCCGGAGAAGTCCTTGAAGGTCGGCTTCCCGTTGTGGAAGTAGATGTGGACGTTGGCGGAGTTGGCCTGGGACCCCTCGACCTGCCCTGTCACCCAGTCGTCCACCTTGATCAGCTCCGGCTGGGCCGAGGGCTTCACGGAGATCTCCATGGTCCTCATGTCCCGCATGACTGACCCGGCCGTCAGGGCCCTGATCACTCCCGAAGCTTCGTACGTGTGCACGCCGGGGAGGAACTCCTCTGAGACGGCCACCTTGTCTCCTGGGAGGACGCTTGCCTTCTTTGTCTCTTTCATTTCTTAATCAGCCCCACCGTGAGTTCGATCCACTTCGCACGTTCAAGGAACTCCCCCGGTTCCCTCCCCTCAATAAGTGCCACTAAAGCGTCGGCCTGGGGGATTGAGAGCACCGGTCTGTCGAATGTGAAGCCGTCGATGGATATCCTCGGGCAGGCCGTCTGGACAAAGGCTTCGATCTCCCTGTGGGGGGCTAGCCTCTCCGGGGTCACTTCTCTCATTGCAAGCTGGACGACCTTCCTCCCGTTCATCTCCAGACGCTTGGCTATCCACTTGCTCCTCCCCAGCATCTTCTGGCCTTCTTTCAGGCCCGTGATGACGCCGAAGACCCTGGCGTCCCTCGCCTTGTACACGGCGAGAATCGCCCTCTTCCTCCTCTCTTCGGCCGCCTCCTTCATGTCGGTCACCTCGTTCATGTACGGGTCCAGCATGAAAGTTGGCTTCCCTGTGGCGAGGGCCAGCCCCACAGCATGGAACTCGCTTTCCCCGAGCAGGGCGAATGCGTCGACGTCGTCGCGTATGGGGTAGGGCGTCGAAAAGTCACATCCGAAGACCTGCCCTTCCAGCATCAGGTTGTTCCCTCCGCCGACCTTCACCTGGAACCCCTTGGATTCGAGCTTCTTCTTCACTGGACCAAGCTGGTGCAGGTGCTGGCTGAATGTGGCGAGCCCGACGCGCCGGTACGGCGCCATGACCCTGGCAGCGGACTCCGTGACCTCGCCGAAGTCGACGTCGTCCACGGCGTCGATCAGATAGGTGTGGTCGCCCACCTCCGTCACCGCGGCGTTGTGGCCGATGTGCAGCGCCAGGTCGGCCTGGAGCTTCTCCACGTCGTCGTCAGCGGTGTCGCATATCCCGAAGCAGCTGTCTCCCGACAGTATCGAATTCACACCGTACTTCGCTTTCACCCGCTCCATCATCTCCTTGGTCTGCCTGAGCAGCCCGCCCGGGGCGTTGACAAGCACCACCTTCGGCTTCTTCGACTCGATTATCTCGAACACCTTCGCTTCGTCTATCCTGACCGTCATGCTATTCCCCTGGGTCTTGCCTCGGATTTCATGCGCGTGACACTTGGGTTCATTATATACTTCTGGGAGACGAATCTAGCGAAGCCGGTCCGAGGGTCTTCTAGACCGCTTCCTGAGTCGGCGCCGCTTCCTCTCTCAGTTTGATTATCTCCGTGTGGGTCTTCATCGGAAGCTTGGTCGCGGCGGCCCACATGGCTTCCTTCCCCTTCTCGAAGTTCTCCGCCTTGACGCTCAGCTCGAGCACGACGCTGCCTATGCCCACCCTGGCCGCCAGTCCGATCGGCTTGCCGAAGGCCTTCCTCATCCCTTCCTGCAGCCTGTCTGCGCCGGCGGTGGCAATCATCTTGTTTTCCCTGAGCACGAGGTGCGGATAGGTCACTACTCTGAGAAGGAAGTTCTCCTCTCCAACGAGCGTCACTTTCTTGCTTGCGGCGACCCTGGCCGCTTCGAGGGCGTTGTGCCGGATCTGCAGTTTGCCCTCGGAGACCAGTTTGAACAGAAAGTCGTAGTCAGGCCTGTACTTTCCGGTTGTGAAACGCGCGACTTTGGGGTTCGGGGCGCCCGGGGCGAACTTCTTGTTGTAGAACATCCCCTTCTGCTGGCGATAGTTCGAGCCGTGCAACCGAAACGACCTTCGAAAAAGGCGCTTCGGCGACCCCTAATTAAGCTTCAGCGGGTCGGTTCCACTCGCCCGGTCTTCCAACCCGCCATGGGCTGCCTTTCATGGACCCCACTTCCAATCCGGTGGTCGGGCGGCCCACGCTTAATACCGTGGGCCAGGTCGAGCGGGACCGCTTGCCCTTCACGCTTCCGCCCTCCCTGCTCGAGTCTGACGAGGTGGCGCTCGTGCTTGCCTTCGGGAAGCTCTCTGTCCTCGAGGCCTGCGCGCTTTTCGGGCGGGACATCCAGCGGGCAGAGGAGCCCGTCGAGCGCTTGTCTGTGCTCCACGTCGACCACCTCGCGCCGCGGTTCCTGGGGGAGCTGTCCGGGGCGCACAAGTGCGGCCCGATAACCGAAGTGGTTGACAACGCATCATCCGACCAGCCCAAGCTGGTCGACCTCCTGTCCTCGCACCTCGAAGAGAAGTCCAACGTATCCCTCAGCGGGTACGGCATCGCGGAGGACGACTATGAGGACCTGGTCAGGTCGATGCTCGACGGCCTCAGGGCGAAGGGGCTCAGGAAAGTCCGTCTGCTCAGGCCCGACGGAAACGAGCTGCTCTCCGAACAGGTGCTTGCGAGGGGGTCGGCCGACGTGGTCGCGTTCCCATACCACGGAGGCTTCGCGCTCGCGCCGACTGCCTGGGTCCCCGACTCGGCCAAGATGCGTCATAGAGGGACCCGGCGCCCGGCCCCCCACCCTGACATCGCGCTCTCTCCGCGCCTCGCCAGGACCCTGGTGAACCTGGCCGGGCTCGCGCCGGGCCAGACCCTGCTGGATCCATTCTGCGGCGCAGGAACGATCCTGGTCGAGGCACTGGCGAAGTCACTGCGCTGTCTGGGGGTCGATTCGCGCGCCAGCCGCGTCCAAGAAGCGAGGGAGAACCTGCGATGGTCCATCGGGGGCGTGACTGACATGGGCTACGACATCAGGAAGGGAGACGCCCGAGACCTACAGAGGATGCTCAGAGGGACGAAGGTGAACGGCATCGTCACCGAGCCGCTCCTTCTGCCCAGGCTTGACGCGAGGCCCAGGACCGCCACAGCCCGCGCCATGGTCGAGGACGCTGCCAGGGTGTACAACGACGCCCTCGCATCGATGGCAGAGTGCATCCAGCCTGACGGGAGGATAGTGGTGGTTGTACCCGCGGTACAGACCATGGACGGGGATGAGGTCACCCTCACCCTCGACGGCCGGAGGGTGGGCCTGAGGCTCTATCAACCCGGACCGGTGGGCTTCGACTACCCGGTCAGGCTCTCGTTCGAGAGCACGCGGTGGATCAGGAGGGCGGTCTACGTCTTCGAGCCTCGGTCCTGAGCCGAATCCATCGTATTCACTGCCTTCCTGAACACCCCTGATAGCATGTTGAGCTGGGCGTCGGTCATGCTGGATGTCGCCGCTATCCTCCTGGCGGCGTCCAGCGCGTTCCTGGTCTTGTGCCCGGGGATCCTCGACGCCACCGCCAGTTCGTAGAAGCTGCGTGCGAAGACTTCTCTCGCCTTGCGTCCCTGTGCAGACTTCCGCCCCTTGCTCCCCCTCGACGCGAGATAGAGCGAGATGGCGACTGCATGCCCAATGTTGAGCGACCTGTACTCCTTGCCCGTGTCTATGGTGATGGTGGCATCGCACATCCCGATTTCTTCGTTGGTCAGTCCAGTGCTGTCCCTGCCGAAGACCAGTGAAGACGAGGCCGACGACGAAAGGATCTCATGGAGGCGGTCCACCCTCGCCATCCTGCGGACGACGTTGGACCCCTTGGTCGCCCGCACCGCGGTGGTGGCAACCAGCAGCTCGTGCTCCTTCCTGACCTGCTCGAACGTCGTGATCACCGCCCGGTCCAGAACGGCGGAGGCATGAGAAGCGTAGATGGCCGCCACGGAAAGGTCCGCCTTGGGCTCGACCAGGTACAGCTTTTCGACCCCGAAGTTCTGAATCAGCCTGGCCACGTGGCCGATGTTGACAGGCCCCTTGGGCTCGACCAGGGTGACCGACACGCCACGCGGGAGCATGGCCGGGCACGGCCTTCGGCGGTTAAAGCCATCACTGCAGGCAGATTTCGTGCACTTCTTCGGGGGCCAGCGAGACCACCCGCCTTCTGCCGAAGCTCCTCTTCCGCTCCATCCCCAGCTTCGCGAGCGCCACGTCCACCTGTCTGCGCCTCAGCGAAAACAGGCGGATGACGTCCGAGACCTCGTCTTGTGCGATCTTCCTCTTCGGGACGAACGAAACGATGACCGAGTCGACCCGGGGCTGAGGGTCGAACGCAGCCCTGGCCACCTTCCTCAGCACCTTGACTCCGAACGCTATCTGAGCGACGGCGGAGATGCCGCGGTACTCCCGGTCCCCCGGCGCGGCAGTTATCTTCTCCACGAAGTCCTGCTGTAGGACGGCTATCGCCCTCGAGAACTCGCGCGAGCTCAGCCACCGGACGAAGGTCGCCGACTCGGAGTAGGGGAGGCTGGTCACGAGCACATCGAAGCTGGGTTCGCCTGCGAAGGCGTCGCCGTGCACCATCTCCGCCCTGGTCCCTCGTACCGCTTCGCGCGTTGCTTCGTAGTTGTCCTCATCGACTTCGTAGCCAATGAAGGCGGCGCCCAGCCTGACCAGCTCTCCAGTAAGGGCTCCCCTGCCTGTCCCGATCTCCAGGACCCGCTCCGAGGGCTGAATGCGCGCGAATCCGACGATTTCTCTGATCACTTGCGCGTCGACGAGGTAGTGCTGCCCGAGTCTCTGACGCTTCATCTACTTCTTGACGAATATGCTGACCCTCGAGTCCCCTGCCAGCTCCTCGATGATCCTCTTCGCAATCATCTTCGCCGGCTCCCGGAGCCCGACCCTCTTCTGGATGTCGTCGAAGCTGGCGAACGGCTGCTTTTCCCTCATCGCCACGATCTCCATCATGAAAGTCTTCCCGATGCCCGGGATGAGTTCCAGTCCATGCAGCCTCGGCGTCAGCGGCTGGAGGTCGTTGAAGGCGGCGACGTACTTCTTCTCATTGTCCTTCACCAGGGCCTCGACCACGAGGGGGAGAGACGCCCTGGCCTCGGGGGACATATCCTCGTAGGTGAGCTTCCCCAGCACGCTGACTATCTTCTCCCGTCCCTCCTTGCCGATCTTGACCTTCTCCCCGGCGTCGAAGTCGCGGTCCTCCATCGCGAGGAGCTCGAGCAGGGTCAGCCTGTCCTCCCCTATGGCCTGCACCATGGGGCCCTCTCTCCCCTTTATCGCGACGGACTTCCCCCTAGGCATGAAGTCCAATACGAACGCAAACTCCTCGTACTTCTTGTCAGCTGGCATCATGTTCCAGGACTACCTCTTCGAGCTGCCTATTCTGAGGGGGACCTCACGGAACGGTAGAGAACCACGACTGTCATCTAAAATCCCCTGCGCTTCCCCGTTGGAATTCAGCGGCCGCCTTCTTATTTAACGCTTGGTCGGGCTAGGACTTCGAGTGGAGGATCTTCAGTATCTTCTCAAGGGTCTCTGTGGAGAGCAGCTTCCTCCACCCTGAAGTGAACGTCCTCAGCTCTTCGACCGACTTCGGCGCTATGTTGACCAGCTCGACGGCCTCTTCCTCGCTAAGGCCTGCCTCGTGTTCCAGCTCCTTCCTCAGCTTCTTCGCCTTGTCCGCCTCCGACTTCGCAAACTTCGTGGTGTAGTCGAGGGTGCGCTTCTGAATCTGGTCAGCCTTCTCGACGTCGATCTTCTGGAGTATCTGGTTCGCCTCGGCGATGGTGAGCAGTTTCTTCTCGGGCTTCTCTGACATCAGCTCCCCTCCATGCGCACCACGTGCTCCTTCCTGGCCACGAGCTTCTTGACCTTGTTCCCCACTGCGACGTCCACGGTAACCGCCCTCCTCCCAACCTCGGTGACTGTGCCCACGAGCCCGTTGAACCTCCTGTGCGGCATCCCCTTCACCTGGGCCGGGTCGATCTTTACGACGACTTTGTCGTTCGGAGAGTATTCTACGAGCAGGCTGCTCAGACCCTTCTTGGCCGACGACCTCAGAAGGGACCTAGTTCTTCTCCTCGCTCCGTGCGATTTCGGCAAATCCGAATTCCCCTATCTCTCTGACTTTGCGGATGTCGAAACTGCGGCAACCGACTTCAGTTTTTAAGACTTCCGACACAGATGGTGAGACGAGTTCTCCGCTTACGAACCTCTTGACCGGGAGCCCGCCGTCCAGCTCGGCCCTGATGAGAAGGGCCCTCCCCCTGGCGGTGGCCGAGGCGCTGTAGACCGTCTTCATGGCCGGCCTGTTGTTGGGCCGCTGGAACGTGACCGAGGCTCCCTTGAAAGCCGATTTCAGCTCCCGCAGAGCCTCCTGATCCACCTTCGTCGCAGCCTGGGCCCGGATGTCGGTGATGAACTTGAACGGCGGAAGGCGAGTAGGCTTGGAGGGCAGCACCTTCCCCGCCGAAACCGCCAGGGTCCCCTTCCGGAGCCTCGCCCCGAGCTTCTTCGGCAGCCTCCTCTTCCTCGGGTTCTTGATCTCGGCGACGAAGGGCCGCCCAGGGGGGAAGACCCTGCTCTCTCTGTCCTCGCTTCCCAGCCAGGTGAACACCACCCTGGTGCTTCCGCAGAGTCCCCCGAGCTTCTTGCCGAGGACTTCCTCAACACTAGGCTTCCGCTGGTATCCGGTGCCGCGGCACTTCTCACACCCCGACCCCCGACACCACTCGCAGAACGACCTGCGCTGTGCGATGCCTGCAGGCTTCGCGTATCTGCCATAGTAGAACAGGGGCTTCGACGAGAGCGAGACTTCGCCCACCTCGAAGTTGGCCAGGACGGTGACGTCGGGGTTCTTCTTGTCCAGCCTCTTCCTGGTGGAGCGGGATACGAACGAGGCGACGAGCCTAGCTGCCTGCGTCTTGATCGTCTCCCTGCCCTTCAACTTCAGGTCGGACCGCAGCTCGTCCTCCTTCTCTTGGACCCCTTCGGGGAGAGAGACTCCGACCGCGAACGTACGGAAGTCAAAGGAACGCAGCTTCCTCGCTGCCTGCTCGCCCATGGCTTCCGTCCTGTCCATGAGTCCTGAGCAGACGGCGCATTCGGCGCCGGGCACCACAGCCAGTCCGGGCGCGTCCGCCCCCTCCCTTTCGGAGCAGTACCTGCAGAGCCCGTAGGCCTGCAGCGTCCCAGACACTCTATCCTTCACCCATGCGCCGCATCATCTGACGGAGCTCACGGCCCTTGCTCGTCTTCACCAGGGTCTTCATCTGCTTGTATCTTGCGAGCAGCTCCCTCACGTCCTTCTCGCTCCGCCCTGAACCCCTCGCGATGCGCTTCAGCCTGCTGGAATTGATGGTCTCGGGGTTGTTCTTCTCGTCCCCGGTCATAGACTGGATGATCGACTTGTAGACCTTGACCCTGTCCTCAGCCTTGTCGAGCTCCTTGGCGTCTACCTGGCCCGAGAAGCCGGGTATCCGCTCCAGGACCTTCTTCAGCGACCCGAACTTCTTCATCTGCTCGAACTGGGCCAGGAGGTCGTTCATGGTCATCTTCCCCGTCATGACCCGCTGTGTCATCTTCTCGTCCACGACGACGTCGGCGTCCCTGACCATCTCCATCAGCGACTTCAGGTCCCCCATGCCGAGCAGCCGCCCGACGAACCTCGTCGGGGCGAACTCCTCGAGGTCGTCTATCCTCTCTCCGGTCCCGATGAAGAAGATCTTGGCTCCGGTGGCCGCAGACGCAGCCAGGGCCCCGCCCCCCTTGGCCGCGCCGTCCAGCTTGGTCACTACGATCCCTCCGACCGGCGCCGCTTGGTGGAACGCCAGGGCCTGGTTGTAGCACTGCTGTCCGATGGTGCCGTCTATCACAAGCACCGTGGCGTCTGGCTTGACCCCGCTGACGACCTCCCTCATCTCCTGCAGGAGCCCCTTCTCTTCTTTGTGCCTCCCCGCCGTGTCTATGATGATCAGGTTCTTCGTATCTTCGAAGTGCTTCTTCCCCGCCCTCGCGATCTTCACCGAGTCCTTCTCCTTCTCGTCGCTGTATACGTCCGCCCCGGACGAGGCGGCCAGGGTTTTCAGCTGGGCTACCGCGCCTGGCCTGAACGTGTCAGCCGCCACCACTCCAACCTTGAACCCGCGTTTCGAGTAGAGCCTGGCCAGCTTCCCCGTGGTGGTCGTCTTCCCCGACCCCTGGACCCCCAGCATGACGAGGACGTTGACCTTGGCCTTGTCGAGCTGCAGGCCCCCCTCTCCTCCCAGGAGCCTGGCGAGCTCTTCGTAGAGTATCGAGACGATCTGGTCCTTCTTTGTCACCCCGGGGGGCGGCTTCTCTTCCAGCGCCCTCTTCTGCACCCGGTCGGTGACCTCCAGGGCTATCCTGACGTTGACGTCTGACTGGATGAGCGCACGCTGCAGGTCCCGGACGAACTCCTTGACGCTCTTCTCATCGACGACGTTCGAGCCGACAAGGCGCTTCACCGCCGCCTGGAGCCCTTCTCTCAGGGAATCTAGCATCAAAGCCGCCGACCCAGTTCCGTCTATTTAATACCTCAAAGGCTGACTGCGTCCGGTGAACTGAGACGAGGGTAGCTACGCTCTTCTCCGGGGGCAAGGACTCCACCTACGCTGCCTGGGCGGCCTCGAAGGAGGACGAGCTGCGGTGCCTGATCACTCTGTTACCGAAGTCAGAGATGTCCTTCATGTTCCACTTCCCCAACCTGACGTGGACCCGCCTCCAAGCCGAAGCCATGGGGGTCCCGCAGCTCACCGCTGTGACCGAGGGGGTGAAGGAAGAGGAGCTGGCCGACCTCAGGAAGGCGATCGAAGGCGCGAAGTCGGAGTACCGCCTGGAGGGGCTCTATACCGGGGCGCTCGCCAGCGTCTACCAGAAGACCCGGGTGGAAAGAATATGCGGCGACCTCGGCCTCGAATGCATCTCTCCCCTCTGGGGCGTAGAGCCCGAGGCGCACCTGCGAAGGCTGGCCGCCGAAGAGTTCTCCGTCATGGTCGTCAGCGTGTCCGCCCTCGGGCTGGACGAGAGCTGGCTGGGGAGGATGCTGGACGAACGGAGCATCGATGAACTGGTGGCCCTTGGGAAGAAGTACAGGTTCCACGTCGGACTCGAGGGAGGCGAAGGCGAGACGTTCGTCTTGGACGCGCCCATGTTCTCCCGCAAGATCGATGTCCGCTCGGCCGCAAGACACTGGAAGGGGGACTCGGGGTACCTCGAGATCACAGACGCTGCCCTGGTGCCGAAGCCTACCCGGAAGGCGCCGGGGGCCTAGTGCCAAGGACCAGGTCCACGGTCATAGTCTGACCGTTCCTCACTATCTGAATGACGACGGTCTGCCCAGCGAGGGCGTGCTCTGCCAGATACGACGAAAGGGCGTCGGTGTTGATGATCTTGGTCCCGTTGATGGAGACGATGATGTCGCCCCCTATCAGGTAGCTCGTGCCTGCCACCGTCGCGGTCTGCGTCCCCCCTCTGAGGCCGGCAATGGCAGCCGGCCCTCCGGCCGTGACGTTCTCGATGAGAACGCCGTAGGTGACGTTCGACTTCTGCAGCTGCGCCAGCTGGTAGTTCATGTCGACGGAAGAGATCCCCATGAGCGGGTGAAGGTCGTAGCTCCCGGTGGCAATCAGGAACGGAAGCTCAGCGAGGATTGTGTCTGACGGGATCGCGAAGCCTACGCCCTGCGAGCTTACCACCGTGGCGGTGGTTATCCCCACCACTGCGCCGTTGGCGTCGAGGAGGGGCCCGCCCGAGTTGCCGGGGTTTATCGCCGCGCTGAACTGGATCACACCCGCAATCGCATAGTTGCCCGCCAGGCTCTCAGAGATCGTCCGCCCGAGCTGGCTCACTATCCCGACCGTCATCGACCCGGACAGCCCGAAGGGGTTCCCGATGGCCGCCACGGGCTGGCCAACGACGAGCAGCGCAGAACTAACCAGCTTCAGGGGATGGAACTCGTACGATGGGGCGCCCACCCTGAGCACGGCAAGGTCGCTGTAGCCGTCGGTGCCGAGGACTGTCGCGGGGTATGCGTCGCCGTTCTGGAACGTCACAGTGATGCCGCTCACCCCTGCCACCACATGGAAGTTCGTGACGACGTAGTAGGCATCAGAGTAGTTCACCACGATGCCCGAGCCCAGCACCGTCGAGTTCGAGAAGCTCGACGACTGCGTTCCCTGGACCGTCACGATCCCCGACGAGTCCGCCTGGTAAATCGCGACGCTGTTCAGCCCGACCGAAGTGCCGTTGGCTGACTGCGTTATCGCCGCGAGCTGGGTCCGGAGCTGGGCGTTTTGGCTCTGAAGAGAATCGATCAGGGCCCGGTCGGAGTTCGAAGCGGGTGGGTTCAGGTTTGCGGCGAATGAGAGCGTGACAAGGAATGTGACCGCGACAGCCAATACCACGACCCCCCAGTAGGCGGCTCCTACCCCCCGGCGCACTAGCATTTCTGAGAGGGTGCGACGCCAGAAGCACAAAAACCTATATTATGAAACGACCTCTATGATCTCCGCTCTAGATGAAGGGGTTTAGGGAAGAGCCGTCTGAGGCAACCGATGAAGAGCCAAACCATCGATAGAGCGAATAGAGCCTCGATATCGTGGCTCTATCTAACCAAGAAGAGGCACGACTCGTTAATCACCTTAAGCAGGCTGAATGATCAACTGGCCTGATGTTCCCAAGCCCTGATGGCAGCCATCTGAAAGCGTCAACCTTTCACACCTGTCGTAAGAAGGAAGAGGCCCCCGTCCATCGTGAAATCTTTCTCGAGTAGTGATGGGTCGCGCAGGATTCTCTTCGAATGTTGACAAGTCAACCTTCTCACCTCTCTTATCTCATTAGCCGTCATGCCCCCCAGCTTTAGTATGCGGGTGCTTTCTTGGTGTTCCTTCTTCACAGGGTGCTCGAAGAGTCGGACGGTGTCCCTGTGGTCCTGCAACTTGAACTTGATGGGGACTCGGTCGTCGGCTTCCAGCCAGACATGAGGAAAGGGGTCCATCCGGATGCGCCTGAGCCCGAACCTGTGGAACAGGGCAGGGAGTTTGTAGCCAATCCCCCGATCACTCCCGTAAAGCTCGGCGTGCCCTCTGGCGTAGGCAACGACGCGCTTCTGCTGGAGTTCAGTCAGGTGCCTGTCGTCGGGGGAGTACCAGATGACGTAGTCGAAGGCGCCTTCCATGGCCCCCACGATCCCTCCAGGTTTGCAGACCCTGATCATCTCGCGCAGAACCGAACCCGGGTCCCTTGAGGTCCACAGCAGCGTCTGGCAGACCACCCTGTCGGCTACCCCATCTGCCAGTGGGAGTGCTCCCGCGTCCCCCAAGCGGAAGGATGTGACACCATCCACACCATCTTCTTTCGCCAACCTCTTCGCGACCTCGGTCAAGCGCCTGTTGCGGTCGAATCCGATCGCGCTTCCGTCGCCGTTCAGGCCCTTCGCGATCAAGCGCGTCAGGAATCCCGTACCGGAACCGACATCGACAACCGTCTGTCCGGGCACTATCTCGAGGCGCTTGAGGAGAACAGGAATGAACTCGTCCGGCCAGAGGTACTTCCGGCCACGCTCAAGGTCCCTGGCCTTGAAACGTACCCCCCGCCTTCTGATGGGAACCAATCAACTTAATCTTAAGTTAAGTGGTGCTTATATTCTTTAACTTACTGTTAACTGAACATCGATGTCTGGCCTGACTGAGAGGGAGGAGGAGATTCTCAAGCACGTCCGAGGAGGCGCACACACTCCCAGCGAACTCGCGAAGGCTCTGGACATCTCCCTCCCCGGGGCTAGCCAGGCGCTCCAGAAGCTGGCAAACAAGGGGAAGCTCTCGAAGCGCAAGCTAGGCAGGAAGTCGCTGTACGAAACCTCGGGACAGCATAGTGACAACGAACTCTTCTTCGTGGCGCAGGCGCTGAACTCGCTCTCTCAGGTATGGGCCTATGTCCTCTCCAAGGACCTCACCGACGAGGAGCTCAGCAGAGCGAGAAAGGCTCGCGACGAGTTGGAAAGCATTCTCGCGAAGAAGGCCCGTTAATCGTGTATGGGACTCGATGCGTCTTCACCATTGAACACAATGTGCACACTGCCGAATGGTGGCGCCAAACACTAACACTCAATTCAATCTGACCGCTAGCACACTGAAATTGACCTCCCACCGCGAGATAGAGCTTCGATAACCGTGCTCAAGCCATCGATAGACCACTTTCGGCCTAGGGCCATGCAAGCGATCGCCCGTTAGAGGAGCGCCTCGTCCGCGGTCAAATTCCAGAAAAGAAAACGGGGCGGAGAGCCTCGCGGCTCTCCATTCAGACTGGGAGTGTGGTGTTTGTCTGAGCGGGGGCTCTGTGCCTGGCCCGCGACCTGAAGCCGAAGTACCCCGCCACTGCCGCAAGCAGGATGACTACGACTCCGAGCTCGATGATTCCCGCCGAGGATGCGGGTGCCTGGGTGATGACAAGGGAGTCGCCCTGGGGGCTCGCGTACCCTTGCACGGCCACGACGCCCGTGGGATCAGACGTGGCGGACAGGGAGTAGTTCTGTCCGTTGTAGTCCAGGGACGAAGTGAACTTGGACGAACCCGAGATGGTCTTGGTGAACGTCGTCGTGTTGGTGGCTGAGTTGTA
Source organism: Nitrososphaerota archaeon (assembly GCA_027320175.1). GTDB lineage: Archaea > Thermoproteota > Nitrososphaeria > Nitrososphaerales > Gagatemarchaeaceae > UBA183. Next base: position 11,407 of record DAHVLU010000024.1, on the reverse strand, counting down.
GTTCTTGGTCCATGCGCTCAGGGGGGTGTCAAGCTGCGAGAAGTTCAGGGTGGGCTGGTTCCAGACGCTCTTCCCGCCGAAGTAGTCCAGCAGGAAGCTTGCCGCCGTCGCGCGCGAAGCCAGCGAGCTTTGGACGGTCGAGCCTACCATGTTGATGTCGACTGTGTGGTCTTCCATGTCAAGGTTCATGGCGCCCTGGATGACGAACGACCGCCATCTCAGATTAGCCACGACGGTGCCGTTGACCACCTTGAAGACCCCGGAGACCCAAGCCGTGACGTTGGTGACTTTGTCGATGACCAACGCCGTGGAGTTGCCTGTCACCGTGTAGTCGAGGGCCACTGTCATGTTCTGCACAGACAGGTGGCTGTCTTCGTTGTCGAAGCTCCCTTGGAGCTCCATGGCTCCGCTCGAGTCGCCCGTGAACGACGAGTTCAGCTTGACCGACGAGCTCACGTTCTCTAGGTACTTGGAGACCGCGGACCCGGCCGGGTAGGTGAACACGATCTTCGTGGTGCTGACGCTGTCGACTTTGGCGATGCCAGTCGACGGGTTCAGGTTCACGGTGAGGGTCGAGGCGTTCGCAAGCGGCGCAGACGAAAGCAGGACGAGTATCAATGCTGTGAATGGGATTGTGCTCTTTGCTAATTTCTTCATGAACCGCAAGGCCGTCGTTTCGGGGTTAAACCTACGATTTTGAACGGATTTTCAACGGACTAGAGCCGGAGTGGCCCTAGCTTCCGCCCTTGACCCGCATTATTCTGTTGCGGCCCATCATGGCCCAGTACTCCACTTCGGCTCCTGGGGCAAGATTGCCGCTGAACTCAGCCATTTCTTCCGGGGTGGGCTTCGTAGTCTCAAGGACTTCGAACGTGGCCAGATCCATGATTTGGACGGTGTTGTCCATGATCGAGGTCACCTGGCCCGACCTCTTGTCGATCATTGGTATGTCCACCCTCGACTCGGCAGGCGAGACGTAGCTCTTCTTCGAGCCCGTGAACAGCGAAATGGCGACGAGCCTGACCTTCGCGCTCCCATGTTTCCCGGGCTTGAAGTGTTCTCGGCTCACCACTTTGCACGGCTCTCCGTCGATGATGATGTAGCTCCCTTCCTTCACGCTTCCGAGTTCGGCAGGTCTGCTCAATGATAAGCGGGGGTGCCTCGCCGAACAAGCTAAATAAACGTCTCAGTGGCTGAAAGTCCCGTCCGAGTAAATGACGTTGCGACTGCCGTCCGCTTCTTCGACAAGGCAAGAATGAATCCTTGGTGGCGTCTCTAGTTGTCTGAGCCGGCATACGTCCTCGACTCGACGGCGTTCTACGCTGGGATCCCCTACCAGGGGAGCGGCCGCTACTACACGACCTACCTTGTCCTTGAAGAGGTCAAGCACCACAACGTCGGGGCGTCGTTCATCCAGACGAGGGTGATGGTCACGGAGCCGACGCCGGACTCGGTGACCAGGGTGAAGACTACGGCTGCGAAGACCGGGGATCTGGGGGCCCTTTCGCAGACTGACATCTCGCTGCTGGCTCTGGCCCTCGACCTCAAGGGGAGCGACGGGAGCGCGAGCCTCATCTCCGACGACTTCGCCGTCCGAAACGTGGCCGAAGTCCTTTCTATACCCCTCGCACCGACCTCGATGAAGGGCGGGGAGTGGAAGAACCTCTCCTGGAAGATCTACTGCAGGGGGTGCGGGAAGACGTACACCAACCCCAAGCTCACCGTCTGCCCCGTCTGCGGGACGCAACTGGCCAGAAAGGCGTCAAACAGTTAGGTTCGAGTGGGCCAACCCCGGTCGGGAACTCGTTGTCCGTGAGAAGGGCCAGGAGACGAAAGCGGAGGGCAACCATCGTCGCCCTCGCGATCTGCGCGCTGGTGGTCGGCTCACTTGCTGTCTTCTATCTGCTCCCGCGCCAGCCGAAGCCGATCATCCTCTACGTGGACCAGGGGAACGGCGCGGTGAACGGCTCCAATTTCGAACCGATGCTCAGCTTTGCATCAGGCCACGGCTTCAACACGATCTTCTTCCAGGTCTACCGGGAGGGGGTGCTTCTGTTCAACGGCACGGAGCTGGCCTCGTTCGCAAGTCAGGCTCATCAGATGGACCTGAAGATCTTCTTCGCCCTATACCTCACCAATTCGACCCAGGCCATCCCCGGCGCCATAATGCATCAGGGGGAAGACGGGGTCAGCCTCGACATGTCGGGGCTCCCCTCAGCCGTCCAGGGGGCCCTGCTTCAGGACCTGTCGAGCTCGTGCGGCTGCCAGACCGCGGTCACCACGACCGACATGGCGTCTACTCTCAAGCCCGACCTTCTCGTACTCGAGACCTACGGCGACGCTGCGAGGCCGTATGTGAGGCAGGGAACCGTCGCCAGCGTGGGGGTCTTCGCGACGACCAGCCAGCAGGACTACCAGTCCCAGCTCCAATACGACTTCAACAACAGCGACGGGGTCATGGTCTTTGACTACGCCGGGCTGGTCAGAAGCGGCTACTGAGGGGCTGTCTGACCGAGGCTTCTTTATATCGGAAGAGCGTCCAAAACCGACCTCCCCATGGAATGGGTCCTCCCAGTCTTCGCCGTCGGAGGCGCGGTCCTCCTGGTGACGATGTACAAGCTCACCCAACTTTCCAAGGAGCCCGACGGATGGTGGACCAGCGCCCTGCTGCAGGACAGGCGGGTGAAAGTGAGGACCGACTGGAACCTCTGCATGGGAGCAGGGAGCTGCACCGAACTGGCGCCGGGGATGTTCAAGCTGGACTGGAGCAAGAAGAAGTCGAGGTTCGACCCCGCCCCCCTGGAGATGCTGGACGACAAGACCACAAAGGCGGAGGAGATCTTCAGGGCCGCCCAGTCGTGCCCCTACAGGGCGATAATCCTGGAGGACCTGGATACCGGCGAGCGGCTGTTCCCTCGGTAGAATCAGCTAGCGTTGGTATGCTACGGTTTTGCTACTAATACCTAGGATACTACTGCGCTTATATACGACTAGTTGTATAGTAATTTCGATTAGATTGAGATACCCTAGAACATCCGTTTTGCAGGTTTCGGACAGGTGCCCCCAATGCGGCAAGAGGACACTGGTGGAAGACGCCAACTCGGGCGAGCTTTCATGCAGCAACTGCGGGTTCGTGGTCACCGAGCATGCCATCGACCAGGGCCCTGAGTGGCGGTCGTTCGGCGATGAGAAGGGCCAGGACAGGGCACGGACCGGCGCCCCGACCTCGATTACCTACAGGGACATGGGACTATCGACTATGATAGGGCGCTCCAACCGCGACGCCTCCGGCAGGTCGTTCGACTCCCCCATGCGGAGCAGCATCGACCGGCTCAGGAAGTGGGACAACCGGTCCCCGGCCTTCGGCAACCAGGAGAAGAACCTCAGCATAGCGCTGCGCGAACTGGAGAAGATGGCCGACAAGCTCGGCGTCTCTCAGGCAGTCAGGGAGAGGGCAGCCTACATCTACAGGAAGGCGCTCGACCGCGGTCTTCTGAGGGGCCGCTCCATAATCGGGATTTCGGCCGCATCCCTCTACGCGGCCATGCGGGACACGGAGACTCCAAGGACGCTGAAGGACATAGCCGCCGCCGAGAACCTCGACAAGAAGTCGGTCGCACGCGACTACAGGATCCTCGTCAGAGAAATGGATCTGACCATGCCGGTGGCAGACGCAGCCAGGAACGTCAACAGGATCGCATCCCAGGTAGGACTCTCCGAGAGGGTGGCCCGCAAGGCCATCGAGATCGTCAGGATCACCGAGGAGAAAGAGATCTCGGCAGGCAAGTCCCCCATGGGGCTGGCCGCCGCCTCCCTCTACCTCGCCGGTGTCATCGAAGGCGAAGTCAAGACGCAGAAGGAGATTGCCGAAGCCGCCGGGGTCACCGAGGTCACAGTCCGCAACAGGTACAAGGGACTCAGGGCCGACCTCGGCAAACAGCTGGGTCTCGCCGAAGCTGAGACCGCGGCTGCCGTCCCGGTCCTCCAGAACCGGGCTGCCACAGACTAGCCGCCGTACATTTTCACGCGGGCTGCCCGCTCGAGCAACGACGGGTAGGACTCTTGGATAAAGTGGACCGGGGGGGAATTGAACCCCCGACCTTCCGCGTGCGAGGCGGACGTTCATACCGCTGAACTACCGGCCCTTGATTTCGGCCTCGCCCTGTTCCTTGTATAAGAGTTAGTGAACCCTGCAGACTTCAGGGGTTTCGCGCTTGTGGGCGGTCCGCTCCAGCCTCGCAGTAATCTTCCTGATTTCGGCGGCTTTCACTCCGAGCCTGGCCGCGACCTCGCCGACGCCCTTCTTCTGGTCGACGTGCAGCCGAAGCACTTCGTCGATGGCGTCGTAGTTCATCCCGAGCTCCCCCTCTGCGGTCTGGCCCGGCCAGAGCCTGGGGCTGCTCCTCTTCGAAATTATCTTCCTGCTGATCCCGAGTATCTCGCCCATCTTCCTCACCTCCGTCTTGTACAGGTCTCCGATGGGGAGTATGTCCACCCCGCCGTCGCCGTACTTGGTAAAGTACCCGAGCAGCGCCTCCGACCGGTCCCCCGTGCCCACCACCATCCGATTCGCGGAGTTGGCGTAGAAGTAGAGGAAGGCCATCCTAATCCTCGCCCTGAGGTTCCCTTCCGCCAGCCTGTCCTGCCCGAGCCCCTTCATGAACGCCCGGTGAATCGGAGCGATGTCGATGACCCTCGTCTCGACGCAGAGCTCCTCGGCGACCTGCTTGGCGTCCGAGACATCGCCTTCCGGGGTCGCCCGGAAATCGGGCATGATCAGGGCGGCCACGCGCCTGCTCCCCAGCGCCTCCACCGTAAGATAGGCCGCCACCGCGGAGTCGACGCCTCCGCTGAGCCCGATGACGGCCCCCTCCACTTCTGCCTTCTCCGCCCTGCTCCTGATGAAGGAGACTATCTTCTTCCTCGTGCCCACCAAGTCGAGCTGTCCGTGCGCCAACCTGGAAATCGGCCCACTGCGGGCAGAAATACCTTTTCAAGAAGGCGCCCCGTCGCCCTCTCATATGCCCGGTTTCGACCTGGACGACAGGACGTTCTGGCTCGCAAGCGAGCGGGAGATCAAGAGGGGGGACACCACCGACGTCTACTTCAGCCACGCCGAGAAGGTCCTTCGCAAGAGCGGGTACAATCCGAAGGTGGTGATGGAAGTGTACGCCCGCGACGTCCCGTACCAGCAGAACTGGGGGCTCCTCAGCGGGGTCTACGAAGCCGCGAAGCTGCTGGAAGGCGTCCCCGTCGACGTCTGGGCGATGGAGGAGGGGTCGGTCTTCCTTGCCGACGACGCCACGGCGATGTACGAGCCGCTCCTCACTATCGAGGGGCGCTATCTCGACTTCCTGTGGTACGAGACTGCCATCCTCGGCCTCCTCGGCTCGTCGACGAGCGTCTCGACCCGGGCGGCTAGGTTCCGCCAGGCTGCTGGAGACAGTACGCTTCTCAGCTTCGGGACACGCAGGGTCCACCCGGCGCTTTCGGCGCTGGTGGAGCGCGCCTGCTACATCGCAGGTTTCGACGGCGTCTCCAACGTGCTCGGTGCCAAGCTTCTCAGGGTCGCGCCGGCAGGGACGATGCCGCACGCGCTCATCCAAATAGTGGGGGACCCGGAGAAGGCCTGGAAGCTCTTCGACAGGGACGCGCCGAAGGAGGCCGCCCGGATCGCCCTCGTAGACACCTTCTGGGACGAGAAGACGGAAGCCGTGAGGGCCTACGAAGCGCTCGGCAAGAAGCTCTGGGGGGTACGCCTCGACACCCCGGCGTCGCGCCGCGGGAACTTCCGGCAGATAGTCGAGGAAGTCCGCTGGGAGCTGAACATACGCGGGGGGAAGAAGGTGAAGATCATCGCTTCAGGGAGGCTCGACGAGGACGCGGTCGCCGGCCTCAGAGACGTGGTGGACGGGTTCGGGGTGGGGACCGCGGTCGCGTATCCGCCGGTCATAGACCTCAGCGCGAAGATAGTCGAAGTTGCTGGAAGGGGCGGGGCGGAGTTCAGGGCGAAGAGAGGCGGCCTGGGGGGGAGAAAGCAGGTCCACCGCAGCAAGGGGTACAACGACGTGGTGACGCTCGAAGGGGGGGCAGCGGCCGGTGAATCTCTGCTCAAGCCCCTGATGAAGAGGGGCAAGATCATCCGAAAGTACGAAGGGTTGGAAGCCATCAAGGCCAGGGTCGCGAAGGAACTGAAGGAACTGTCGACTGCCCAGCCCAAGATTTCATGGAGGTGAGGCCATGCCCAAGGCCGCCCTTCTGGTCGTGGACGTCCAGAACGACTTCTGCCCCGGCGGGACGCTCGCGGTGCCCAGCGGGGATTCGATAATCCCGGGTTTGAACAGGGTCATCTCAGCGTTCACAGGAGCGAGGCTGCCGATCTTCTTCACCAGGGACTGGCACCCGGCGAACCACTGTTCATTCAAAGCCCAGGGAGGGACATGGCCCCCGCACTGCGTGCAGGGGACCCACGGCGCGGAGATCCACGGAGGAGTCCAACAGCCGTCCGGCTCGGTGCTCATCAGCAAAGGGGAGGACCCTGGCGAAGAGGCATACTCGGGGTTCCAGGGCACCGACCTCACCGACAGGCTCAGGAAGCTGGGGGTGAAGGAGGTGTTCATCGGGGGCCTGACGATCGAATTCTGCGTCAAGACGACTGCCGAGGACGCGCTGAGCAGGGGGTTCGCCGTCCACGTGATCTCGGACTGCGTCAAAGGACTCGAGGCCCACAAGGGGGACTCCGCTGCGGCCGTCGACGAGATGGTGAGGGCGGGAGCTTCGACCGTGAAGGGGGCTGACGTCGCAGAATTATTCGGCGCGCAGCAGTGATGTCATCATCCTGACCTTGCGAGCCAGTCCAGATCGCCCGTCGTAGCACGCTGCGCGCCGGACCACTCTTTGTGGTCCCCTTTGATATTTAGCTGTTGGGACGACGCAGCCGAGCCGCTCGATTTTATTAACGACGAGCGCCTCGCAGGCGCTTCTTGAGCGACGAACGAGAGGAGTACGCCAGCTGGTGGCTGGCCCTTTCGAGGGATCCCGACTACTACACCAACACGGAGGAGGGCCAGAAGGAGCTCGCGGACATGATTCGCAAGGAGTCGGAGCGCCTCCTCGAAGAGATAGGGAAGCTGGTCAAGCCGACGAAGGAGATCATCTGGCTGTCGAACTTCTGTACTTCCTGCCATTACTTCAAACCAGAGGGAAGGAAGATGTCCTGCAACAAGTGGCACGTGCGCATCGTGAAACCCTTCCACGGTCGGGCGATATGGAAGCAGATATCCTCAAGGTCGGGGGGCGACGAGAAGGAGTTCGTGGTGGACGGCGTCGACTGGGACGCCAGGTGGAAGGAGGTCTCCGAGAAGATAGTGGACATGGCGGTTGGCATGGTCAACGGCGGGTACCCGTACTTCTGCTTCAAAGGGACCTAGCCTACGTTCAAATCCGTAGGTTCATAGAATCTGCGTGCTTTTCACGATACGATGCGCATGAGCGCGAGAGTGTGGGTCGCAGCGCTAGTGCTCGTCGCACTGGTGGCGCTGTTCGTGCCGTTCGTCCCCCAGACACAGGCCTCGGGGCAGTTCTTCGCCGCCCACTACCAGAGGACAGCAGACGTCTCGCCCACCTACTACGTGTTCCACTGCGGCGCCTACATCAACTCGCAGATCGCCGCTCAGATCGGTTCAGGGTACTCGGGCTTCTACCAGATCTCCAAGGGCTACTCCTTCTCGTGCAACTACAACGTGCAGTAGCCTGACCTCGGTCCCAAACCGAGAGATCGGGTACCAGAGTTAAGAAGAATCAGGGGTGGCAGGCTCACCGAATGCCAATGCCTGTCACAATGAAGGTCAGAGACGTGATGACAGGAACGTAGTGCCCATCGACTCCGATGCGACCGTAGACGAGGAGCCGCTCCCAGAGGGCAAACATTCGTCCCGTCGTCCTCGAATCAGGTAGGCTCCACTAGGATTCAGTCCTGACATTTGGGCAGTGTTTTTACGCCCCGCCTCTCACTCGCCAGCCGTGGCCCAAGCCGTCCCACCTTCCCAGACCGCCCCCCCGGGCCTCCCTCCGTACACGAAGAGCCTGTTGAAGTGGAGCTTCGCCGTCGGTGTCATCCCGCCGATTGCTCTCGTTGCCGCCCTTGCCCTGAAGAGCCTCTACATGCTTGACTACGTGCACGTGCTTACGGGGGGTGCTTGGACCGGCTTCGACCTCTACACCGGACTGGTTCTGTCGCGCATTTTGAGGTCCTTGGAGGTTCCCGCCAGGGTGGAGGTCGCCAAGAGACTCACCCCGACGACCTTCTTCATCATCCCATCTCTAGCCGCGGTGGCCATAACCGCTGGCATCTACCTCGCACAGGACCTCGAGAAGTTCAACCTGAGCGACCCTTGGATACTCGCGGCCGGTGCCATTGTCATCATACTCATCGCACAGGGCTTCGGGGTATTCCTCCCCAACGGCGTAAGGATATTCCTGGAGCTGGCGAAGGTCAAGCCGGACCTCGCCCTAATATCGAAGCTAACCATGAGGAACGTTCGCCTCGCTGCCAGCCAGGCGGCCTTCCAGATTCTGATCATCCTCGTGATGGCCCACCTCGCGGTGTATTAGATGAACGTCAGTGCCCTCGTCGCCATAATCATCTTCGCTGGGGCTCTCCTCCTCGTGTTCGGGCTCCTCTACAGGATGGCCACCAGGAGTCACGCAAGGGGGGAGCTTGCCTACGAAGGAATACAAATCCTTCGATGGGCGCTGCTGGGACAGCTGATCATATTCGTCATACTTGCCATAACCGCTTTCCTGACCTGATATGTCTCCGGGCGCAGTGGAGGCGCGCCGCAGCCTCACGGGCCGCTCCGCATGCCATTGCGCCGTCTAGAAGTCGGAAACCGCTTCGACCCAGATGTTTCGAACAGGCAAACGAACCGGCTCCGTTCTAAATAGGTCCTGGGCGGGATCCAAGTCCACATGTGTGGGCTCAAATCGCAGATGGTGCGCTCGCTGACGAGAGGACGCCTGCGAGATAGTCGATAGACTCCTTGAAGGTCTCGCTGGAGACGGGACTCCTGTGGCTTCCGTCCCTGGCCGTGTGCATCCGTCCTAGTTCAGCTGGAAGGCTCATCTTGATCCCAGAAGGCGAAGACTTCTTGTCGACAAGTGCGAACCTGAGCAGCTTGTTCTTGTCGAGGTTCGCCTCCCCGACTTCGACCCCCGTGGACAACCTTAGCAGCAGCTCGGACTGCCTCTCGAAGTCATCCCTTCGGAGGATTCCGAGGCGGAGGGCAATCCAGCCCTCGGCGATCATGCCCAGGATCACGCAGGCGCCGTGCCCCACCCTGTAGTCAGAGGCGCCTTCGATGGCGTGGCCGACGGTGTGCCCGTAGTTGAGAACCGCCCTCAGGCCCGCTTCCGTCTCATCCTTCGAAACTACGGCCGCCTTTATCCTGCAGGCGTCGACTATGATTTCGTTCGGGACCCTGGTTTCCGTACCGGCGAGCGTCGAAAGCCTGTCGAACATCCTCCTGTCAGCGACGACAGCGCACTTCACGATCTCGGCGATCCCGTTCATGATCTCCCGGCGAGGCAGAGTCCTGAGGACGAGGGGGTCGGTCAGAACTCCCCTGGGCTGGTGGAACGTGCCTATCTGGTTCTTGCCCCAGGGGGCGTCGACCCCGGTCTTCCCGCCGATGCTGCTGTCGACCTGGGAGAGCAACGTGGTCGGGAGCTGATAGTACTCGATTCCCCTCTTGTAGATCGAGGCGACGAACCCCGCGAGGTCCCCCACCACTCCTCCCCCAAGCGCGAGGACCGAGCTCTCCCTGTCGGCCCCGAGCCTGTTCAGCCTCGCGGCCAGGGCCCACGCTGTCTCGATGTTCTTGTTGGCCTCGCCTGGCGGGAAGGACACCAGCTCCACGCGCCGGAACACTTCTGCGAGCTCGGCCTTCAGCCTCATCCCATACAGGCGGGACACCGTCGAGTCAGTCACGATAAACAACGAACTGGCCTCCTCGAGGCGGGGGAGCCGCTCGACGAGCTCGCCTAGGATCCCGTCGCGGACCAGTACTTCGTAGCTCCTGTCGCCTTCAGAGGTCAGCGCGACTTCAATTCTGGCCGTTCTCATTGCGAAGGTCGCCGGAGAAGGGGGTCTCACTCTCGTTTATGGTCCTGTAAAGCATGTTGCAGGTCCTGATGATGCTACCTAGCTGCTTGGGAAGGAGGGCCTGGGCGCCGTCGCTCAGCGCTTCCTGCGGCCTGTCGTGTATCTCGATCATCAGGCCGTGGGCGCCTGCCGCGATGGAAGCCCTGCACATTGGTGCAACAAGTTCCCTTTTTCCTGTCCCGTGGCTGGGGTCGGCTATCACAGGGAACGGCGTCTCCCTTCGGACGACTGGAACCGAGTTCAGGTCCAGGGTGAATCTGGTCTGAGGCTTGAAGCTGCCGCCGAGGGGGGTGATCCCGCGCTCGCAAAGGATGATGTTCCTGTTACCACTGGCTACGATCCGCTCCGCGAAACTGAGGTATTCGTCGATCTGGGCCCCGAAGCTCCGCTTGAAGAGAATCGGCTTGTTGGTCCTGGCAACCGCTTCAATCAGGTCCTGGTTGAACATGTTCCTGGCTCCAATCTGGATGATGTCTGCGTACTTCGCAACCTTCTCGACATCGATCTCGCTCCTCACTTCTGTCACCGTGGGAAGGTCGAGGTCGGCGCCGACATCATGGAGGTGCTTCAGGCCCTCCAGACCCAGTCCTTGGAACGAGTGGACGGACGTCCTTGGCTTGTAAGCGCCGCCTCGCAAGACTTGTGCGCCCGCCTCCTTCACCTGCTTCGCGATGCGGTAGATCTGACCGTAGCTTTCTATGGAACAGGGTCCGCACATGTAGACAGGAGGGTGATCCCCACCGATCGAGACCCCGCGGACTTTCACTACCACATCCTTACGGATATAGCTGCGGCTGACAAGCCTGTAGGGCACCTGTATTCTGATAGCGTCGGAGACCCCCGGCATCGCTTTGATTTGGTCGAAATCCAGCTGCTTCTCGTCTCCAATGACCCCGATGACAGTCTGGAACTCTCCCGACGAAACGTCGGCCTTCAGCCCCTTGGATTCGATCTTGTGTATCACGTCGTTAAGCTGTTCTCTTGTTGCGCCCGGCTTCATCACGATGCTCATCGCTGCGCCGAGCTCCGAACCGGAACGAAAGTCGCGTAACCGACGCTAGGGGACGAGCATGAAGTGCCTAGAGAGTTTGCCTTTGACATTAGCTTGAGATTCCTGGAAATCTAGAATGTCCCGCTATAACGCCAGCCCGCATAGGGCGCCACAAGTCGGCGGGACATCAACTTTGAACCGAGTCACTCCCTTCCGACGCCCCATTTAAGTAAGAATGCACATTTTTGTGCATC